>NZ_JBKJRB010000130.1:0-7006 GCF_046594945.1 Gemmatimonas sp.
AAGTCGATGTTTGCGCGGCCGCTGAATAGGGGCCGCACGGAGAAATGCGCCGTCAACAGAATCGCGAATCCCAGCCAAGCGCGGAGCGCACTCCCCATTCCGGGCGACTGTTGCTGCGGCCGACTCATGCGACGCTCCACATCGTTTGCACCGTTACCAGCCCGCCGGCGGCGGGCCGGTGCGGGGCGCCGGCGGCGGCACCGTGGGGCGCAGCTTGCTGCTATCAGCGCGCGCGCGCGGACGAGCACCGCTGTCGGCGCGGGCGCGAAGGCGCGCGCTGTCGGCACGCGCACTGTCGGCTGCCGTGCCGCGACCTCCGGCCACGAACGCCAGCGTTGAATCGGTCAACGTGTCGGCCGCCGCATCGAGCGCGGCACGACGTGCAGCGAGTTCGTCCAGCGCTGCAGCGCGTGCCAGCGAATCGCCGGCGGCGGCTACCGCGCGGGCCGCACTATCGGACGCACTGACCGTCGTCCACACGCCGTTCACCCCCCGCTGCGTGCGCGAGGAGAGCAGCACGAGCACCGGACCGATCGCTGCCGGCAGCACCGATGGCTTGACCAGATACGTGCGTGCCCACTTCTCCGGCGTCGAGAGTTCGCCAAGCACGGTTCCGACGGGAATGCCACGCGGATATGTGGCGCCCAGTCCCGAACTCACGATCAAGGTGCCCGGTTCGAGCTTAGCGCGAAATGGCACGCCACGCATTTCGAGCAGCCAGCGCTCCGCGCCAGCGCCGAGATGCGGCTGAACGATACCGAACGCGCCTTCGTCCACGCTCATTGCACTCACCCGAAAGTCCGGGTGCGCCCACGTAATGGCGAAGCTCGTGGCGCGATCGACACTCTGCACCATGCCGACGAGACCATCCGCTGTCACCACGGGAAGGAACGGCTGGACGCCCGCATCGGAACCGGTGGCCAAGGCGATGGTGAATTCATCGCCGGCGCCGCGAGCTGGCAACAACTCGGCCGGCACAAATCCATCCTGCAGTCGTGCCGATAGCCCGAGCAATTTGCGCAACGTGCGGTTCTCGTCGGCCACAGCCTTTACCTGTAACGCCTGCGTGGCCACCTGCCCGCGCGTGACCAAGACATCGTTGCGCGCGACAATCGCCGCCCGAACGGACGAGGCTCGCCCTTCGAGCGCCACGAGCGGCGACAGCACCGTCGTGCGCAACGTCGCCGCGAATCCTTCGCGCGTACGCCGCGGAAGGATCAGGGCAAGGACAGCCAACAGGACACACACCAGCGCAAGACCGGTGTCGAGTCGCCCATCGGATCGGACGCTTCGGGCCACCGCGCGGTCAGGTCGTGAGGACAGACCAGTACTTCTCCTCGTCATCGAGGATCTTGCCGGTACCGCGCACCACACACGTCAGCGGATCTTCATCGACGTGAATCGGCAACCCGGTCTCCTGACTGAGCAACACGTCGAGCCCGCGGATCAAGGCACCGCCACCGGTCATCACGATGCCACGATCCACGATGTCCGACGCCAGTTCCGGTGGCGTAATCTCCAGCGCGCGACGCACGGCGTCGACGATCTGCTGGATCGGTTCCTGAATCGCCTCGCGGATTTCGCTGGAGTGTACGCGCACCGTTTTCGGAATTCCGGATACCAGATCGCGACCCTTCACTTCCATCTCGCGTTCGTCGCCCACGGGATATGCCGATCCGATTTGAATCTTGATCTGCTCCGCCGTCGGCTCACCGATCAGCAGATTGTAGTTCTTGCGCATGAACTGCACGATGCTGATGTCGAGCTCGTCGCCGCCGGTGCGAATCGACGTGTCGCTCACTATGCCCGACAGCGCGATCACGGCGATTTCGGTCGTACCACCACCGATATCGATCACCATGTTGCCGGTGGGGGATTCCACGGGAAGTCCGACACCGATGGCCGCCGCCATCGGCTCCGTCACCATGAAAACTTCTTTCGCCCCAGCGCCAAGCGCCGAGTCACGCACCGCACGCTTTTCCACTTCCGTGATGCCGGACGGAACACACACGATCACCCGCGGCTTCACCTTGAACACGTGCTTGTCGATCACGAGCGTCAGGAAATAGCGCAGCATTTTCTCGGTCACATCGAAGTCGGCGATCACGCCGTCCTTCATGGGCCGAACGGCCATGATACCGTCGGGCGTACGACCGAGCATGCGCTTTGCTTCCAGACCGACGCCCTTCAGCTTCTTGGTCTCACGATCGAGCGCGACAACCGAGGGCTCGTTCAGCACGATCCCCTCGCCCTTTACGTAAATCAGGGTGTTGGCGGTGCCGAGATCGACTGCGATGGCATTCGCCGGGAAGAACGAGTTGGACTTATTAAAGGGCCAGAACATCCAGGTATGTGCTCGACGGCGCGGGGCGCCGGGAAAGGGCATGCTGCGGCAGCAGTGATCGGTAAGGTACGTGCGCGCCAGAGCAGTTACAAGCTGTTGCGGCAGCGTGACCTAGGACACGATACGTGATCCGGGATGGAAACGGAGAGAGGCCACCGGACAATCGTCCCGATGGCCTCTGCTGCTCCTACGGGTCACGCTAAGCGACGAACGTAGCCGGGTCGGTGCACTCCATACCGAAGGCGTCGGAAACACCCTGATACGTCAGCTTGCCGTCGGTCATGTTGAGCCCCTTGAGAAGCGCACTGTTCTCGCGCAGCGCCTTCTTCCAGCCCTTGTTGGCCAGCAGTAGCGTGTACGGCAGCGTGGCATTCGTGAGGGCCAGCGTGGAGGTACGCGGCACCGCTCCCGGCATGTTGGCTACCCCGTAGTGAATAATGCCATCCACCGTGTACGTCGGGTTCTCGTGCGTGGTCGGATGAATCGTCTCGATGCAGCCACCCTGGTCGACGGCCACGTCCACGATGACCGCTCCCGGACGCATGAGGGCGAGGTCCGCACGGCGCACTAGTTTTGGCGCCTTGGCCCCCGGAATGAGCACGCCACCAATCACCAGATCGCAGGTACTGATCTGCTCGAGAATATTATGACGGTTCGAGTGCACGAGCTGCACATTGGCCGGCATGACGTCGGAGAGGTAGCGCAGACGCTCCAGCGACAGGTCGAGCACGACGACCATGGCACCGAGCCCAGCCGCCATTTTGGCCGCGTTCACACCGACGATGCCGCCACCGAGGATAACCACCTTCGCCGGCGCGACGCCCGGCACGCCACCCAACAGCACGCCACGGCCACCGTAGAGCTTCTCGAGGTACTTGGCGCCTTCCTGCACTGCCATCCGACCGGCCACTTCGGACATCGGGATGAGCAACGGCAGATCGCGATTCGGCAGCTCGACCGTTTCATACGCAATGCACGTGGCGCCGCTGGCGAGGTGGGCGTTGGTGAGCTTCTCGTCGGCCGCGAAGTGGAAGTACGTGAAGAGCGTGAGGTCGCGACGCAGGAAGCCCCATTCCGCCTCGATCGGTTCCTTCACTTTCAAGAGCAACTCGGCATTGCCCCAGGCCGTCGCGGCATCAGACACGATCTCGGCGCCAACGGCGCGGTACGCGTCGTCATCAAAGCCACTGCCGATTCCGGCACCCGTCTCGATGAATACCTGGTGGCCTGACGCCGTCAGCGCTTCCGCGCCGGCCGGGACGAGGGCCACCCGATTTTCGTTGGTCTTGATCTCTTTGGGTACACCGATGCGCATAGTCGCGATTTCCGGAAAAGGTGAAACGTCAGCGAACGGCCTTGGGGCCGAGGCTGACGAGAATCTGACGGTCTGGGTCGAAGAAGTCGCGCGCGACGTCGCGCACCTGCTCCAGGTCGATGGCATCCACCAGCGCCTTGAGTTCGTCGATACTGCGGTATGGTTCGCCGTACAACGCCGTGAGTGCCGCCCGATACATGCGCGACGACACGCCTTCCATCGACAACACCAGCTGCCCGCGTAGCTGGCGCTTACCGGCAACGAGATCGGCCTCCGACAGGCCATTAACCGCGACATCACGCAGCACATCGCGAACGGCATCCAACGCTTCCTGCGCCGTGTCCGGCGCACTCGCGAGATACACGCCGTGCGCGCCGGTGTCGGCGTACGAGCTGCTGAAGGTCTGCACACTATACGCCAGCCCCAGCTCCTCGCGCACTTTTTGAAACAGGCGTGAACTCATGCCCCCGCCAATGAGCATGTCGAGCAACGCGAACGCGTACCGGCGGGAGTCGCCGAAGGCGATGCCCTGTCCACCGAGTACGATGTGCGTCTGCGCAATGTCCTTGCGCGACACATGCTCCGCATGCGGACCGGCGGCCTCGACGGGGTCGAGCGGAAACGGCGACATGTCGCCGCGTTCCCTCGTGGTCCAACCAGCAGTCTGCAGCGCCTCGAGCAGCTGCTCGTGCTCGACTCGCCCCGATGCGGCGACGACCAGACGGCCGGGATGGTATGCGCGCTCATGCAGATCATGGAGATCGGCCACGGAGAGCGCCTTCACGGTGGCGCGCGTACCGAGGATCGGGAAGCCGTGCGGATGATCACCCCAGACGGCACGATTGTGCACGTCGAAGATGATGTCGTCGGGCGTGTCGTCGACCATGCTGATTTCCTCGAGAATTACCTTCCGCTCGAGGGCCAGATCGGCCTGACGCAACAACGGCTCGAAGATCAACTCACCGATGACCGACGCGGCCTCCGGAAGATGTTCATCGAGCACGCGTGCCTGATACGACGTGTGTTCACGCTCCGTATACGCATCGAGCGAACCACCGAGCGTTTCGAGCGCGAGGGCAATCTGCTGAGCACTACGCGTGCGTGTTCCCTTGAACACCATGTGCTCGAGCAGATGCGAGACACCCATCTGTTCCGGTCGTTCATGAAGCGTTGCGGCGCGAACCCATGCTCCGAAAGCAACCGACCGCGCTCCCGGAACGGATTCCGAGAGCACGGTCAGTCCATTAGGTAGGTCCGTGCGTTGCAACGTGGGCGCCTGAGCGCCCGCCGTATTAGCGCCGATCCCGACCGCCACCACCACTCCGTCCACCGCTTCGACTGCCCCGATCGCCACTGTCTTCACGGCGCGGCGGGCGCTCACCGGGCGTCTCTTCCGGCATGCCTTCGGGGCGCGGAAGAAGCGCCTTCATGGACAGACGGAGACGTCCACGCTCGTCGCGATCGACCAGCTTGACCGTCACCCGATCGCCCTTCTTGACCACGTCTTCCGGCTTCTCGACGCGTTCCCACTTCATCTCGGAGACGTGCAGGAGCGCTTCGGTACCCGGCATGATTTCGATAAACGCGCCGAACGCCGTCACGGTCTTGACCGTGCCTTCGTAGGTATCGCCCACCACCGCCTCGGCGGTCATACCTTCGACCATCTTGCGGGCGCGCTCCATTGCTTCGGCACCCACAGCGGCGATCGTCACCGTCCCATCGTCGTCGACCGTGAGCTCGGCACCCGTCTCTTCCTGGATGCCACGGATATTCTTGCCCTTCGGTCCGATTAGCTCGCCGATCTTGTCGACCGGGATCTGCACCGTCACGATCCGTGGCGCGTACTTCGAGAGGTCAGCGCGCGGCGCGGCAAGCGCCTTGTCCATTTCGGCGAGGATATGCAGGCGGCCTTCCTTGGCCTGCAGCAGTGCCTCTTCCATGATCTTGAGGTCGAGCCCCTCGATCTTGATATCCATCTGGATCGACGTGATGCCGTCCTTCGTGCCCGCGACCTTGAAGTCCATGTCGCCGAGATGATCTTCGGTGCCGAGGATGTCGGTGAGGATCGCGTACTTGTCGCCTTCCTTGATGAGCCCCATCGCCACGCCGGCAACGGCCGCCTTCATCGGCACACCGGCATCAAACAGGGCGAGCGAGCCGCCACATACCGAGGCCATCGACGACGAACCGTTCGACTCGAGCACTTCCGACACGATACGGATCGTGTACGGGAAATCCGCAAAGTCGGGGAGCACACCCTGGAGCGCGCGCTCGGCCAAGTTGCCGTGGCCGATTTCGCGACGACTGGTGCCGCGCATCGGGCGCACTTCACCGGTCGAAAACGGCGGGAAGTTGTAGTGCAGCATGAACGAGCGCGTGGTCTCGCCCGCTTCGTTGATCGTGTCGAGACGCTGCGCATCTTTCGCGGTGCCGAGCGTCGCGGCGACGAGCGCCTGCGTCTGGCCACGCGTGAAAAGCGACGAGCCGTGCGCACGAGGCAGCAGGCTGTTGTCGATGCTGATCCCTCGCACTTCGGCGGGCTTGCGACCGTCGACGCGCAGATTCGTGGTCAGCACCTGCGCGCGCAGTTCGTTGTACTCGACATCGCCCAGGACGCTGTGAATGTCCTTGGCGTTGTCGGGGAACTCGACCAGCAGTTCCGCCGCCACTTCCTTCTTGACCTTTTCGATGGCTTCGATGCGGGTGTGCTTGTCCTTCTGGTTCAGCGCTTCGCGAATGCGACCCGAGGCATGCGCCGTGGCGCGGCTGACAACGGTGTCGGGCGAGACGGACTTCGTCCACGCCATCTTCGGCACCTGCACTTTGGCCAGCAATTCGTTCTGCATCGCGATGAGCTCGCGGATGCCATCGTGGGAGAGGCGCAGCGACTCGAGCACGTCGGATTCCGACACTTCGAGCGCCCCGCCTTCCACCATCACGATCGAATCCTGCGACCCGGCGACAATCAACTCCAGGTCGGAGAAGGCCAGCTGCTGGAACGTCGGGTTGAGCACCCAATGTCCCTGCACGCGGCCGACGCGCACGCCGCCGATCGGGCCCATGAACGGAATCCGCGACGCGTTCAGTGCGAACGACGTGGCGAGCAGTGCCAGGACGTCTGCGTCATTCTCCTGATCGGCCGAGATGACGTAGACGAACACCTGCACTTCGTTCTTGAAGCCTTCCGGGAAGAGCGGACGGATCGAGCGATCGATGATGCGGCACGCAAGGATCTCATGATCATGCGGGCGCCCTTCGCGCTTGATGAATCCGCCCGGAATCTTGCCGGCGGCGTAGGTCTTCTCCTTGTACTCAACCGTGAGCGGGAAGAAGGGCAACGTGCTCTG
>NZ_JBKJRB010000019.1:0-4646 GCF_046594945.1 Gemmatimonas sp.
CGCTGTTGCAGGCGGCCAGCGTTGTCGCGGCGGCAAGGACACAAAGGGCGGCGGCGCGGCGCACGAGGGCGAAGCGAACGAAGGCGTGCATGGAGAATTCCTGGAGAGAGGAACCGGCGGTGTCACAGGTGGGCCGCGCGGCGAATGTTTCCGTCGTGGCCCCGTCATCACATGGACGGTATGCTAGCGGTGCGGTCAGCCCAGGAGCGTTACGTTACCGGCATCCGCACCGACGTCTTGACGAACGATGCTCCGCGCAAAACACAATCGCGAGCACGCGTTTCAGTGACGGCGCAGACCGTCGCCGGGGAGGCTCGCCGGGACCCGTGGCGTGCGCGCGACCTCGTGGGCGGGCGGCGGGCGGCAGGCACGCGTTGGCCGTCCATGAAACGCCTTGTGCCGCACCGTGAACGGGGCGGCGCATTGGCCACCAAGCAAACGCCCCTGCCGAGTGACCTCGACAGGGGCGGTGCGATGAGTTCTTCGGAGGTAGCCTTCGCTTACGGTACCGACGTCCGGGCTACCGTCGCCGGCGCGTGGACGCTCTGCACGTCCCAGTCGGCCAGCCCGGCCAGCCAGGCGTCGGCACGCAGGCCCTTCGGCACGAGTCGGGTGCGTATCGCCGCCAGGTTCCGCGGCTCGTACAGCCAGATGGCCGGTGCGTCATCGACAATACGTTGGTAGGCACGCCGGAACAGTGCCGTCCGTTGACGCGGGTCAAACGTCACGATGGCGCTGTCCACGGTGGCATCGAACGTCGTGCTGGAATACCGTCCGAAATTGGCGCCCACATCGTCGCCGCGTACCGATCCCCACGATTGGCGAATCGACGTCGGACTCGGATCGTTGCGCCATGCATTGAGGGCCGTGTCGAAGTCACCGGCGTGCAAGCGGGCGGCGAACACTCCCGACTCCACGGCATCGATTTCCACCGTCGCGCCGATGCGAGCAAATTGCGCCTGGAGCAGCACGGCCAGCTTCTTTCGCGTGCCACTGGACGCGGGAACGAGAATGTTGAATGCCAGCGCTTTCCCGTCGCGCAGGCGGACGGCCTTCTTCGCGTCCCATCGCCAACCCAGCGAGTCCAAGGTACGAGCGGCGGCGACCGTATCGAACGCGATCGGTCGCACCGTGGTATCAGCCGTTGCTTCGGAGCGGGTCACCGGACCCAGCGCCACGCGACCGAGTGAATCGAGCGCGTTGTGCACGATGGCGGCGCGGTCCACCGCCGCGGAGAGGGCCACTCGCAGGGGCTGATCGGCAAAGGCTACCACGCGCTGTTTACTTGGCCGCTGATTGAACACCAAGTATCCGTAATCGAGGCTGCCGTATTCGATCGTTCTGAGTGTTGGCACCAGACCGGCGCGGGCCACGGCGTCGCCGCGCAACACTTCCAGCACGTCGGCCTGACCGGCGAGAATAGCCGCGGTCGCGGCGTTCGGGTCTGGCGCAATGGACCAGATCACGCGATCAAACGTGGGACGCCCACGGTAGTTCATACTGTCGGCAGACAGCACCAACTGGCGCTTGCGGTCCCACTGCTCAAAGCGGTACCGCCCGCTGCCGATCGGATGGCTGGCAAAAGCCGAGGAGGCAATGCTGTCGACGTGAATCGCACCCAGCAAATGTTCTGGCATGACCGCCAGATTGTACGCGATCTGAAAGAACTGTTCAGGATGCCGGTGATTCCACCACACCACCGCGGTGTGCCGGTCGCGCACGCTAACGGAGTCGATACCGGCAAAACCGCGGGCATGCATTGAACCCACCGCAGGGTCGGTGTAGAAGCGCCAGGAAAAGCGTACATCTGACGCGGTGACCGGCATCCCATCGTGCCATCGGGCGGCCGAGTCGATTTCAAATGCGATGGACAGTGAGTCCGACGCCCAGCTCCAGCTCCGGGCGAGTCGCGGCGCGAAGCCCTGATCGCCATCGGTGCGTACCTGCGCGTCCTTGGGGTCGGCGAGGTGATCGAACAGCAGGTCGACGACCTGCTTGCCGGCCGTCGTCGCCACGAGTGGGGGGACGAGCGCATCGGCATCGGCGGCGGTGGTGATGACGATGCCTGCCGTGGCAGCCTTGCGTTCCGCGTCGCTGGCCAATGTGTTTTCCCGGTCGCATGCCGAGAGCGTGGCCAACAGGAGCACTGCGCATAATGAGCGAAGAGACAGCGATATCAGGCGGTACAGGAAGGAGCGCGTCATTCGACTGGTGCTGGAGGAGGAAGACCGTTGCTTGGAGCATCGGCCGGTCGGGCCGATACTTGTGTTGGCAGCGTTGCGGTAGCTTCACGCGGTCCCATCGGGCACTGGTGTTCCCTCGTTCCCCGTCATGTTTCGATACCTGGTTCCGCGCACCATGCATGCGTTGGCCATCGTGGCATTTGCCGCGTTGGCCAGCTTTGTGCTTTTGCAATTGGCTCCGGGAGACGCGGCGACGCAGTCTGCCGATCGGCCGGGACGGAACTCGGCGGCCCAAGCGGCTATGCGAGAGCGTTTGGGGCTAAACCGTTCGGTTCCAGCGCAGGCACTGGCCTACGTCATGGATGTCGCGCGAGGTGACCTTGGGGTGTCGTTCGCCGAGCAGCGTTCCGTGCGATCGGTGCTGGCGGACGCGTTGCCGGCCACCATGATGCTGTCCGGCGCCGGGTTGGTTCTGGCCTGCGTGTTTGGTGTTGGCATAGGCACCGCACAAGGGTGGCGACCCAACAACCGGGTTGCGGCGACCTTGGGCACCGCGCTGACGCTGCTCTATACGCTTCCCGAGGTGGTCGTTGGCGTTGCGCTCATGGCCGTGTTCGGACTGGTGTGGAGCGTATTGCCTGTTGGGGGCATGACGGATCCGCTGGTTGAACTCACCGGTGGTTTCGGCGCCCAGTTCGTGGACCGCTTGCGTCACCTGGCCCTGCCCTCGTTTGCTTTGGCGCTGGTGTGGAGTGCCGCGATCGCGCGCCAGCAACGGACCGCGGTCCGTGAAGTAGCGTTAGCTGCGTTCGTGCGGACGGCGCATGCCAAGGGGCTTGGTGATGCCCGCGTCCTGCGTCGGCACGTCATGCGGTCGGCGCTGCCGGGAACGGTCGCGGTCATCGGTACGATGCTTCCCGCACTGGCGGGCGGCACGGTGATCATCGAGGCGCTGTTCGCGTGGCCTGGTATGGGATCGTTGCTGGTCCGCAGTGTGGCGTTGCGGGACGCTCCCGTCGTTGCGGGTGCGGTGATCGTGATGGCGTTGGTGATCGCCATGGGCACCTTGATCACGGACGCCGTAGTTGGGTGGTTGGACCCGCGCACCCGGGCAGAGGCGACGGAATGACCGCGCGCGTTCAACGGGTGCGTGCGATCTCCGGGCTCACGCTCACCGCATGCGTGATCGTCACCGTGGTTGCGGTCGCGAGTCTGCTGGCGCCGTGGCTGGCACCGCACGATCCGGCGGCGCAGCTAGACGTGGTGCGGCTCAAGAATGCCGCACCAAGCTGGTCGCACCCGTTGGGGACGGATCCGTATTCGCGCGACTTGCTGAGCCGTGCGCTGTTCGGTGCGCGCACCTCGCTGATCATTGGACTGGTTGGCGCCGGCATTGCGGCGACGATCGCGTTGGCGTGGGGGCTTCTGGCCGGCTTTGTGCGCCGTCAGATCGGCGATCGCATGATGAGTGTGCTTGATGCGTTTCGTGCGGTGCCGCGCAAGGTCGTGTTGTTGGCAGCCGTCATGGTGGTGCCGCATGCGTCCGCGATGATGCTTGCCGTGCTCCTTGGGGTCACCAGCTGGACGGCGCTCAGCCAAGTCTTATGCGTGCAGGTGCGCTCGTTGCGGACGCGCGACTTTGTCACGGCCGCCAGGTCGATTGGCGCAACACCGACGCGCCTGATGCTCCGGCATATTGGACCACAGCTGATTGGTTCGATGACTGCCGCCAGTGCGCTCTTGCTGGCGGACATGCTTGCGGTCGAGGCCGGATTGTCGTTCTTAGGACTCGGCGTGCGCGCGCCGCACGCCAGCTGGGGCACCATGTTGCAGGATGGCGTGCCGTACCTGGCCAGCGCGTGGTGGATTGCCGCCACACCCTGCGTGTTGCTGGTGCTCACGGTGTTGAGCATTGCGCGGATAGCCGATGCGGTCCATGCATCGAGTGCCGCAAAAGCGCCGGCCGCCTAAGGGCAGTCGGCGCTTTCGATCGAGAGGCGAGGACGGACGTACGTGCGCATGGCCGGTGCGCGTGCCACACTGGTGCTCAGCGTGGCAGTCGTCGGTCACGGTGGTAGCCGCTGAAGTGCTTCACGCGCCGGTACAGGTAGCCGTTATTCGCGTCATACTACATCTCTTCGCGTGCTCCACGAGCTTCGCGCAAACCACTGGGCTCTCGACCGCGCCGAGGCAGCTGCACACACTGCGGTTCGCGCGAAGCTCGCGAAGATCTGCCATCACATCAGTCGTGTCCCAACGGGTTCACGGGTGGAGTTGTGCATCACGGGGATCCCGCAGCACCGGCGTCACCAACAACGCAGTGAACGCGGGAGCAATGGCCGAGCGCCGAGCGCCGAGCGCCTCAATCCATCGACACCATGTAGCCGGAGAAATGCCTCACTACGAAGTACAGCCGATGGTCGATGATCTTGGCGGTCAGCTGCTCATTGAGCAGCACCACGC
>NZ_JBKJRB010000025.1:0-8754 GCF_046594945.1 Gemmatimonas sp.
TCGCGGTCGTCGCGTGAACCAGCTGGCGGTCCGAGCGCACCGAGGCAACCGCCAGCTGGTTCGCGCGAAGCTCGCGAAGAGACGCGAACAACAGCAACATGATGGATCAGGGCATCGTGTCGGCGAACGGGGGCGCGCCGAACCACCACTCCTGCTGTGGCGGTTCTTCGCGGGCCTTCGCGGTCGTCGCGAGCGTCGCGCGAACGGCGGTGCTTTCGGTTGCCTCGGTGCGCTCGGACCGCCAGCTGGTTCACGCCAATCTCGCGACGACCGCGACGAGACGCGAAGAACCGCGAAGCAAAATGATGGAGATGGGCTCGTGTCGGTACCAGGCGCCACGACCTCGTTCCCCGCGGGCATCCGCAACTGACGCCGTTTCCATGCCAACACGTTGCGATGCTACGGCATACACTCCAGACCTATTTGTTGCATGGATCAGTCAGTGCATTCACCCGCACCTTGTCGAGGCAGGAAGCGCTCCGGCAGACCCAAGAAATGCGCAATCCGAACAGCATTGGGAGTTGACCCGATTTCGTGGACACCCGACTCGCCCCAATAGTGGGGCCGCGGTGACAGGCGGTTGGCTCCAGTGGCACCGCCGTCGCCCTCGGGTGCGCACGTGAGCATGCCAACGATCATGCAGGCGAGGAGGGCCTGCGACGCTCGATATGGTCGCCCCACTGCCGGCCAGTGACTCACGAACGACGCTTGCCTTCGAAGTGACTCGTCGTCAAGTCGCGCTTGCGCTCAGCGTTCTGCGGCGTCGGCTTTCAACAAGTGGCGGCAGCGCGCGTTCGCCAGTGGATGAGCCTATCGAATTGTCGTGAGAGCAACTTCGATGCCTCAAGGGACGGATCTCCGAGCAATCGGCGAATGCAGCGGGATGAAGCGCCCACGTGCGTCCACTTGAAGTCAACCTCGGTAGGCACTCTGCATGCACGATCATCGGGCCACCACATGTTGGCCGATCCAAATATGCAATCCTCGAGGTCGAAGGTGCGCAGCGCGTCGTCAATCTGGCCTTCGAAGAGGTGAAGCACGCGTTGAGGAACAGCGAAGGTCGGCGCTGAACGCTGGCGCGGGCGCCGGTCGCCCCACCCTTCCCATATTGCGAACCAGCATACCGCCGGCGACTGCGTGTGCAACGTCAGCGCGCGGACCAGCTGTTCGGCACTATCGAGCGATAGCGATCCCTCTGGCGACTGCTGATCCCACAGCAGTTCACCTGCCCGGCCGATGCTCGCCGGATCACCCGACACGTCAAGGAGGAGCAGCTCCTCGTCCACCGGGCGCCCATTTGCCGCAGCGATGCCTCGCCAACGGACTGGAGCGTCTGTAGGGTGTGCTTTCTGTTGAAAGCACGGGTGGAGTATTCGCGCGTACGATTCGAATCCCTCGGGAACGAAGGATCCGACGTGCAGCGCGAAGCGGTGAAGCTGGCGCGGTATCCATCCCGCCGCATCAACGGACGTTGCAGGTCACATCAAGTGTTGGGTGACTGGCGCTGGCTTCTGCAAGCAGATCGTCATCACGCACGGCGCGCACATCACTTCCGCGGAGCATCAGGAGCGCCTGCGTGGGACCCAAGGCCGTGACGAACTCGACTTCCACGGCTTCTGTTGGATACAGCTGCGCGATGGCGCCGGCGTAGAGGCCAACGTCAGGTCGATTATGCGTCGGCACGACGACATCGAGTTCTCGACAGGCAGTCATCGCAGGTTCCCTGCGTGCGCGGTGACGAACCGAGGTCGCGTCTCGCCGGTTAGAAAAATCCAGACCGTAACCACGAGCGCCGTCTCGCCGGACGGACCGTGAACAGTACCACAGACCGCATTCTTCTGTCCGAACACTGACGCGGCGGCGGCGCGCGCGTGAATTCGAAGGATTCGAAAACGTGCGCCTTCGAGCGCCCCACGGGATGCTCGCGCGATAGCAAGTCGTCCCACCCCTTCCGATCCTGCCAACGAACCGCTTCGACTGTGCGGCAGCCCGCGAACGTGAGGAACGCCGCCACAGCCGCCGCTGGAACCGCCGGCAACCATGCGAAGAAGCCTGCCAGCACTACGGCAACCGAAGTCTTCCATCGCGCGCGGCACGCTGGCGAACTCGCGCGTCGTACCGGCAGTGCACCAGGTGACACGATCAACGACTAGTAGCAACAACGGGAGCTCGTGGCCCGTGAACACCACGGCTCTACCGGCCCGCGCAAAAGCGCGCAATGCCACCATAATTTGCTCGGCGTCGAACGGCGCGATGCCGCGCAGTGGTTCATCGAGAATAGGCACGCGCGGCGCGATGGAAGCGCTCACCGATCCACAACAGCTGCGTCTCAACCGCAACGCGCGGATGCAACAGGTCTCGGTCGAGGAGGACGAAAGCACCACGAGTGGCGAGCCACGGCAGCGACACCGCGAGCCTGCCCTCTCCATCAACGTGCAGCACGCCGGAATCAGGAGCGAGACTGCCGGTCATGATGCGCAGCAGCGTGGACTTCCCTGGTCCGTTACGTCCACGCAGCCCGATCACCACGCCGGGAATCGCGCGTACCGAGCCGGATTTCAGCACCGGACGCTCGCCGTAGCGCTTCACCACACAGTCGGCCTCGAGCACCGGTGGGCCGACGCTGGTCGATCGTCACCCGCAGCACCGTCAATCCAACGAGGCCGAGGCCGATCCAGAGTCCGGTAAGATCCGCCGTTGACTTCGCGGCGAACCACAACGGAAACGTGGCCGCGATCCGCCCGGCGATGTACACCAATGCGGCCTCTCGCAACGGCAAACGGATGAACGGATCGGGGCGTATTCAGCGTGATACCGATCACAGCCGACAGCGTTCCCGGGTACCGGGTATACAGGCGTCAGGGGAGCTTCACCTCAATCGACTTCCACTAATCCTGCTCGAAGCGCCACACGCTGGTCTACGCGGCAATAATCTCCGATGCGCCCGTGGTGGCAGCATCATCGACGAATGCGGCGGCGGCGAGTTGCGCCACCAGTGGCGCGTATCCAAGCGCCCGCGCCTGTACCGCATGCTTGCGCACCATCTCCCGCCAGTCGTCCCCTAAATCCGGCAGTCCACCTACGCACTGAGCGGCCAGCCATACCGCGGCGTATTGATCGTGTTGCTCGGCGGCCCGTAGCCCAGCGAACAGACGTTGTCTCGCCGATCGACGATCACCACGTCCAGTCAGCACGCGCACGTGCAGCGCTTCCAGCAGCTCACGCCCTTGAAACCAGTGCGACTCCCTCCCGGCCAGGAGCGACACCGATTCATTCAGCCGAGCCACCGCCGAGGCAAAGTGTCCGAGCACCAGGTCGGCCAGCCCCATGCCGCACAGCGCACCCACATGCACGTCGAGTTGGCCGAGTTGCTGTGCCAGCGACACCGTCGCGGCATACAGTTCGGTAGCACCCGCCGCGTCGCCGCGCTCACGCGCGAGGTGCGCGACATTGTAGAGCGCTGACAGGCGAAGGGGCTCGTTGTTGACCGACGCGTAGATTCGAAGCGCTTCATCCAGTCGGTGACGTGCCTCGGCAAAGCGTCCTGTCTTCGACAGCAACACGCCCAGATTCATGGACGCAAGCGCCGTCAGATCGGCTGCCTTGATCTCGCGCCCAAGGTCCAGCGCGGTGGCGTACGAGAGCTCGGCCGCATGATGATTTCCCGCCCGATCGCAGGCGACGCCAATGTTGATGTGACATCGGAGCTGACCCCGGCGATCTTCAAGATGTCGGAAGATATCGAGCGCCTGGCGATAGTACGTTACAGCATCAGCGGGAGTTGCGACCAACAGCGTTGAGCCAAGACGCATGATCGCATCGGCATTCAGCGACGGATCGTCCGTCAGCGACGCCTCCGCAATCGCTTCCCGGGCGACTCGCTCTGCTACGACACTATCACCCAGTCTGGCCTGCACCTGCGAGATCATGAGCAACAGCGCAACCGTTTCCTGACGGTCTCCCGCACGACGCGCGTCGGTGAGCAGCGCTTCACTGTCGGTCAACACATCGGAGGCCGGTGCCCCCCGCAACAGGCGCAGACGTTCCCGCATCCGTTTTACACCACTGGTCAGCGCGAGCTCGCCAACGCCTGCCGCATACGTTGACAGCAGCAGCGCGCAACGTTGCTCTGCCTCACCGTATCGCCCGACCATTTCATCGAGAGTCGCCAACCGCCATTGCGCGTTCGCGTGTTCCGCGAGGGCGCGTGCATGCCTGCTGGCCATCTCGAAGCACGAGGACGCTGCGTCGTAGGCATACACCTTCATGGCGCGCTCGCCGGCAATCAACGCATACCGATGGGCGTCATCGCGATTCCCGCCACGATCAAAATGGGCCGCGATGAGCGCGGGATCGGCGTGTGGCTGTCTTTCCAGGACACGCGCCACCCGTTCGTGCACCCGACGCAAGCGCAATGGATTTCCGCTCCGACGGAGCACGTCGGCAAGTAGACCGTGCGTAAACTCGAATGCGGCCGGACCATCGTTCTCACGTGCCGCGAGCACGCCGGCGCGAACACCCTCGTCCAGCGCATCGAAAACCACGTCTTCTCCAAGCGGGGACGCGCCGATCAACAAGTCTGCGTCAAACTGCGAGCCGAATACCGCCGCGGCCGTGAGTATTTCACGTGTTGGCTCGGACAGGCGGCCCAGTCGACGGGACAGCAGGTCGCGCACGGCCGTTGGCAACGTCGTCTCCGGCGACGGGAAATACCGCCACTGGCCATCTTCGTGCCGCACCACGCCGTCCTCCGACATCATGCGAAGCGTCTGGAGGGCAAACAGCGGATTGCCTTCCGTGTGCGCCACCATGTACTCGATCAACGCCGACTCGGGCGCCTGTCCGCTCAGCGCCACCCGGAGCCAATGCTCGATCTCAACCTGTGACAATCGGCCAAGTTCCATCTCGCTGAAACATTCGTGGCGCGACATGCTCCTGCAGCGGTGCTTGCCATCTTCGGTAAGATCTTCGTTCCGTACGGTCAGTGCCAGCAACAGTCGCTGACCACTGAGTCGAGGCACCATCAAATCCAAGACGTCCCACGTTTCGCCATCGGCCCACTGCATGTCGTCGAGAATGATGACCAGCGGCCGCGCCTGCGTGGCCGCGGTGATGTATTCCTCGATCTCCTGGAACAGTGGAAACCGAGCGCTCGTCGAACCAGCCACTGTGTCCGCAGTCGCCGACCCCGCGCCGAGTGCCGGCACAAGCCGACCCAGTTCACGCCATTCCCGGTGCGGCACCAATCCCATGTGATGGATGGCCTTGATGACCTCAACCCATGGGCCGTATGGCGGGCGCACATTGGAGTCCAGACAGCGGCCGACGATCAGCGAGCCAGCCCGGACGCCCATTTCCGGTGTGAGCTGCCTGAGCAACGTCGACTTGCCGACACCAGCCTCGCCAACGACGGAGAGAACTTGTGGCGTTCCCCGTGCCGCGAGGTCCAGCAGCCGCGTGATCCGTTGACGTTCGCTGGCACGGCCGATAAACGTGTCCAACAGAAGCGTCGCGTCACGCAGTGCGCCCGCGCCGCTGGCGGAGCCCACAGCGTTACGTCCACGACGCTTCGCGCTGTACAGCGCGCCGTCGGCGGCCGCGAACAGCGCGTCCAACGTTTCGCCCTGCGCCGGCGCCGTGGCCGCACCAATAGAAAGCGTTACGCGAACAGGCTCTGCCGCGCCGTCGCGGCGCGCGCACTGCGCGCGCGCCACGTGGTCACGAAGACGTTCCGCAATTTCCATGGCCTGTTCCAACCCCGTGCCCGGGAGCAGCACCACGAACTCGTCGCCGGCGTATCGTGCGATGAAGTCGCTGGGGCGCGTTTGAGCGCGCACGACGTCAGCGACGGCCCGGAGCACGTCATCGCCCTGCAGATGTCCGAACGTGTCGTTCACGAGTTTGAAATGATCGACATCGATCACCAGCAGCGAGACCGGACGCCCCGTCGTCTGTCGCGCTTCAAGCACGCGTTCAGTCGTCATGCGGATGGCCCGACGAAGCGGCATCTGCGTCAGGTCATCCAGCTCCCAGATTGGCGCACTGGTGTTGTCCGACGCTGTCTGATGCGGCGGTGCAGCGGCCGCAGGGGCACTGTCGTCGACGAGCTGGCGCGTCTCACGTTGGACCCAGGAACCGGAGATACGCTCGAACGCGGCAAATGCCAGCGGATCAAACATGGTGCCGATGTCGCGATGCATTATCTCCACGGCTTGCGCGTGTGTCATCGCCATCTTGTAGCTGCGAACGGATGTCAACGCATCATAGACGTCGGCAATACATAGGATTCGCGCAACCAGCGGAATGTCCTCACCGGCCAATCTGTCAGGATACCCCTTGCCGTCCCAACGCTCATGATGGGAGCGCACGATGGGCATAACATCCCACGGAAAGTCGATACCCGACAGCATTTCCACACCGGCCGTGGTGTGGCTGCGCATGAGTGTCCATTCCTCGTCGGTGAGCTTCCCGGGCTTGTTGAGGACCTCCTCGGGAATCACCAGCTTCCCCACATCGTGCAGCAAGGCGCCGATCCGAAACCAGAAGAGATCTTGGTCGGCAAAACCCATGTCGGCCGCAATTGTGCACGCCAAATCGGATACGCGCACGCAGTGACCTTGCGTATAGCGGTCCTTGGCTTCAATCGATTCACCCCAACGCCGGGCCACCTGAAGGAACTCGTCCTCCAGGCGTCCCGTCCGCTTCCCGATATCTGCCAGATCGCGACGCGCCCTGAGCTGTGTAAACAGGCGATGCGAGCGATTGAGATGCTGGAGCACCAGACTGTTCCGGCCCTGACGGCGAGCCAGTTCACCCGACTCCCGTGCGACTTCGGCCGCCAGCAAAACGTCGCCGCGGGCAGCGGCAATTTCCTCGGCTCGACCGAATTGCGCCTCGGCCTCTGCCGGATCGCCAGTCTCCCTGGCAATGACGCCCAGCAGCTTGCTCGCCCGGCCTACCGCGGTCGCATCGCCGGTGCGGGTCGAGAGGTCCAACGCATGTCGCACGGACTGCTGCGCCTTGGCGAAGTCCTGTCGTGTGACCCACATCTCGGCCAGATTCACGTCCAGCTGCATGCGCGCGGAGAGGTCGCCGATGGCATCGCTGATCTGCACCGCTTCATTGAACGAGCGCTCGGCATCTCCCCATCGTTCCATCTGCGTGTGCAGAAGACCGAGGTTGTTAAGCGCCACACTCACGTCCTTGGCCAGCCCGAGCGCGCGATATTCCCCGAGACTCGCTTCGTAGTGGCGCTGCGCTTCGTCGGTGTCGCCACGCACGTTGGCGATGACGCCAAGGTTTTGCGCCGTCATGGCGGCCAGCTTTGCGTCGCCGGCACGGAGGGCGTAAGACCGTGCCACGAGATAGAGCCGTTCGGCCTCGTCAATTTCGCCGAGTTGCCAGCGAATAACGGCTTCCACGTTGAGGGCGCTCCCGGCGGCCGCTTCGTCGCCCCATTGCTCCGCCACCGCGACGGCGGCGGCGAGACAATCCAGCGCGGCGTCCATCTGGACGTCACCCAGATACGTGCGCGCGATCCAGCGCAGAATCGTCGACGCGCGCGCTCCGTCGGTCGAGTCCCGAATGCGGTAGAGCGCCCGCTCGAAACAACGACGCGCCTCGGTCCGATTGCCGACCTTTTCCGCCGCCTGGCCCTCAGCGATCAGCTGTTCGACCGTGTGTACCACGTCGCTTTCGGGCGACGACACCAACGCCAGTCCGGCGCGTTTCACCGGCACACCACCGCTGCGGCTCACCGTGACTCCATGCACGCCGAAACCCGCATGCAGTGGCGGCATGCGTTCCCCGTAGAGTCTGGCGATGCACTCCGAAACCGTAACGCGTGGTTCGGAAATCGGTGCGCGACGAGTGAGATGGTCATGATATCGTAGTTGCCAGACGATCAGACCATGTTCGAGCAACACCCGCCGGCACTCCACTTGCCGCAGTCGGGGGAAGCCGTCGCGGCCGGTGCGACGAGTGGTGCTTCTGGGAGGTTGCGCTGAACGTGCGCGCCCGTAGTGTCAGTCGGCGGTCACCGTATAACCGCTGAAGTACTTGACGCGCCGGTACAGGTAGCCGTTCACTCTGTCGGAGTTGGTGGTCACGCGTGGGTCGGTGACGGCCTCATTCGTACCGGACACGCGGAACAGCGGGTTCGACGAGGCCGCCTTGTCGCTCACCCAGATCGTGTTGACCGTGCCGGGGGCGAAGCGCAAGTCGGGCGAAAAGTGCAGTTGTGGCCGACCGGCCGCATTGATCCAGCTTTTGACGGTGACCGTGATGGTGGTGGCAATCGTCACGCACGGTTTGTCCCATTCAGTCGGCCCGTACGTGGACACCGCAGGATTGCAGACCGAGTAGGCCGCGATCTGCACCTTGTGGCCACCACTGATGGGATAGGTGGTCGACTTCGTTGGCCCGACCTTGATGATCGTGATTGCCGTGTCGTTCGCGGAGGCCGCGAGGCGCGGGCCAAACGCTGGCGCAGCCGCCGGGGCGGTGGAGATCTCGCTGCAGGCGGCCGTGGCCAGCAGCAGCGTGGCGAGTGGAAGGACGGCGAGACGGCGGAAGATATTGATCATGACAGGAAATCCGATCTGTGTGAGAAGTGAACGCGGGAGCAATGGCCGAGCTCCGAGCGCCGAGCGCCTCAATCCATCGACACCATGTAGCCGGAGAAATGCCTCACTACGAAGTACAGCCGATGGTCGATGATCTTGGCGGTCAGCTGCTCATTGAGCAGCACCACGC
>NZ_JBKJRB010000162.1:0-79340 GCF_046594945.1 Gemmatimonas sp.
GCATTGGCCCGCGGCGGCGTGCCGCGATTCATCGTTAGAATGCGCGAGGCGCAGGAGTATGCATATGGACGAGATGCGAAACGGCACCACGGAAATGGGCGCTGGTACGGAGCAGCACGCTTCCCAGAGCGCGGCTCAGATGGCCTCGATGTTCGCTGGGCGGACGCCCGACGCCGACATGGCAGCGGTCCTTGCGGTGATGCAAACCTCGGGCGCGAAGCCGATCGAAACGCTCAACGCAAAGGAGGCCCGCAAGCAGCCCACGCCGGCCGATGCCGTGAAAGCCGTGCTCAAGCAGCGCGGCGAGAGCACCGCCCCGGAAGCCGTCGGCAACATCGAAAATCGAGCGATCGCTGGACCAGACGGGGAAATCAAGATCCGCCTCTACCAGCCCGCTGCGACAACCAGCGATCAACTGCTCCCGGCCGTGCTCTACATCCACGGCGGCGGATGGGTGATCGCGGACCTCGACGTGTATGACGCCAGTCCACGCGCGATCGCCAACGCCGCACGCTGCCTCGTCGTATCCACGCATTATCGCCAAGGCCCCGAGAACCGATATCCGGCCGCCCACGACGACGTGTACGCCGCCTATAAATGGTTGATCGCAAACGCGCGTGATCTCGGCGTCGATGCCTCACGCATTGCCGTGGTCGGCGAGAGCGCTGGCGGAAATTTGGCCGCTTCGATCTGCCTGACGGCGCGCAACGAAGGCTTTCAGCTTCCGGTCCATCAGGTGCTCGTGTACCCGATCGCCGGCTACGACTTCACCACCGAGTCGTATCGTGAGATGAACGCCGCCATGCCACTCAACACGTCGATGATGCACTGGTTCTTCGACAAGTACCTGAACAATCCTGCGAACGGGCAGGAGCCGGCCATCTCGCTCGACCGAGCCGATCTTTCCGGCCTTCCACCGGCCACGATTATCAACGCCGAGCTGGATCCACTGCGGTCCGATGGCGAGCTACTCGCGAAGCGCTTCAAGAACTCAGGCGTCGAGGCGACGCAGCGCACCTTCGGTGGCGTCACGCACGAGTTCTTCGGAATGGCTCCCGTGGTGAGCAAGGCGAAGGAAGCGCAACGCATGGCCTCCGACGCGCTCACGAAGGCGTTCGGCGCAGCTTAGTTTCTATTGTTCGCACGCGCAACGAGCCAGGCCACGAGACCAGCGACAAGGAGCACCACGACGAGCATTCCTGGTCCGCCGTAGCCGCCCCTTCAGCCATTTCCAGAGCCGCTTCCCATTATGCCGGCCCCAAGACTTCCTTGGGGACCGGTGGCCAACCAGGATTTCGAGCCCTCAACGCTTCCATCACGTATGCTGCTCGTGACTGTGGTCCATCGTTTTGCCAAGCCTTGCACCACGTCGGCCTTCATCGCTCTCATCGTGGGCTGTGCGCAGGCAACACCGTCCACGCGCGTTCTTGCGGTGGACGGTGTAGTTCCCGCTGGCGTGACCGCGGCGTCAGCATCGGCGTCCGTCGCCTCCGATGGTAGCTGCTACGCCGGTGCGTATTCGCTTGCCGACGGCAGTGTCATCGATATCCAACGCACCGCAAAGGCACGGACGTTCCGCTGGCATCGCCTCGACGGGCGAACCGGTACGCTTGTGGCAGGGCCTGATGGATTATGGCGGGGCAACCGCGGATGGACCGCTGAGATCGACCCGACGGTGGTACGCATGGACCAATGCCATGTGGCCGCGATCGAGGTAGACGGGCGCCCAGCGCACCGGGTCGCGTTGCACGTGGTAGACACGCGCTTTGCGAGCGGGAAGCAACAGTTGCGCGGCCGTCTGGTTATGCCGCCTGGCGACGCGCGCGCGCCCATCGTGATACTGGTCCACGGCTCCGAGAAGTATTCGGGCGTCGACTTCTACCACGAGCAGCACCTCTTCCCTGCTCACGGCGTCGGTGTGTTCGTCTACGACAAACGCGGGACGGGTCAGTCGAGCGGACGCTATACCCAGGACTTCAACGCGCTCGCCAACGATGCCGTCGCGGCGTTGGCGGAGGCCCGGCGGCTGGCCGGCTCCCGCACCGCGCGGATCGGCTTTCGCGGCAGCAGCCAAGGTGGCTGGGTCGCACCGTTGGCCGCCACGCGCGCGACGGTGGATTTCGTACAGATTGCCTACGGCCTCGCCGAAAGTCCGGCGGCAGAAGACCGCGAGCAGGTGATGTCCGACCTCCGCATGGCGGGGTACGGTCCCGACGTCCTCGCGAAAGCACGGGAGGTGACCGACGCGACCGCGCTTTTCATGGCGACTCGCGGACGTCAAGGCGGCGCAGCAATCCGCGCCGCGCGCCGGTATTCTCGCGAGCCCTGGTGGAAAGCGATGCGAGGCGAGTACACGGGCAGCGTGTTGCGCTACCCAACGTGGATCACGCGTCTGGCACTCCCATTCGTTGACGTCGGCACGCCGTGGAACCACGATCCGGTGCCTGTACTGCGGTCGGTGCAAGCGCCACAACTGTGGATGATTGCCGCCGACGACCGCGAAGCGCCGCCGGCGGAAACGCAACGCCGACTACAGGCGCTCGCCGCCGAGGGGCGCCCGATCACCACCGTGATATTCCCGGACACAGACCACGGCATTGTCGAATTCGTGGAGCCGCGCGTCGGGCAGCGAATTCGCACCCGCTTCGCGGAGGGCTTTCTGGCGATGTCCGTCGACTGGATTCGCGACGGACGTCTGGGAGACAGAGCCTATGGTCGCGCCTCGGTTGCCGATCACCGGGACCCGTAGCGTAGCGCTCGAGCCCTACGTCGATACGAGGGACAGGTTTGAAGGCGCAACATTGGAGATCGTCGTCATGTATGCATCGCGCCCGATCGGGCGCGGATAGATGCCACCGACGCTACGAGTCGCGAGCGTCCGAACTCGGCATCTTCGCAGCGGCGGCACCATCGAGAATCCACTGCACCGTGCCACGTGACGGCGCCACACGTGCCGCGGGCGACACATCAGCGTGGGAAGGGATGGCGAGAATCTGCTGCACGACGTCCGCCTTGTCCGCACCGGCGACCAGAAAGAGCACGGAGCGCGAAGCGTTGATGAGTGGCAAGGTGAGCGTGATTCGCCACATCGACACGACCTCGATATCGTCCGCGACCACCCATCGAGACAGTTCATGGAGCGCGCGTCCATGAGGAAACAGTGACGCCGTGTGCCCGTCGTCGCCGAGTCCGAGCAGTATGAGATCAAACCACGGGAAGTCGTCGTGCAGTTCATGCCCGTCGAACAGTGCCCGCAGCTCTGCTTCGTACGCCGTGGCCGCCACCGCAGGCACCGCTTCGCCGTGCATACGATGCACGTGCGCGTCGGGAATTGGGACATGATCCAGCAACGCCTCGCACGCCATGCGATAGTTGCTGCGCGCATCTTCCGGCGGGACACAACGCTCATCGCCCCAGCACACGTGCACGTGCGGCCAGTCGATTCTCGTGGAAAACGATGGTGACGCCAACAGCTGAAAGAGCGACCGAGGCGTCGATCCACCAGAGAGCGCCACGATGAAGCGACCGCGTTCGCGAATGGCATCGGCCGCACGCACGACCATCAATTCGGCGGCGCACTGCGCCAACGCATCAACTGATGCGACCACCTGAATCTCTCGCTTCACCGTTCCGTCACTCTCGAATCTCTGCAAGTCAGACTGATGCGGCAGGATTGATCCAGCCGCCGGCACTCTCCGCCAGCCGGTCCGCTTCGCGCGGCCCCCACTGCCCCTGCTCGTACGAATACGCGGGCGTCGTGTCGCCCAGCACCGGTCCGACCGTCGCCCATGCGGCTTCGACAAAGTCTTCGCGTGCAAAGAGCATCGCATCCCCTTCCATCGCGTCGCCAAGCAGCCGCTCGTACGGATCCATTTCGTTCGTGCCTGGTGTGTGCAGTACGGTGAACTCGACCGGGTCGGAATCGAGTGATTCGCCGGGACGCTTCACGCGCGCGCCGATCGTGATCTTCACATCGGGCCCCAAACGAAAGCGAATGAAGTTTGCCGCGCCGGCCGGCAACGCCTGATGCGTGGGTTGCTTGAGCGTGACGAGCACTTCTGTCGCCGTCACGGCAAGATACTTTCCGGCGCGAATCAGAAAGGGTACGCCGTTCCATCGTGGTGAATCGATGTAGATCTTCACCGCCGCGAAGGTTTCTACAGTCGAATCTGCTGCAACATCCTTCTCGTCGCGATACTGACGGCACTGCCCACGCACGACATCGACGGGCGCCAGCGGCCGCACCGACGCAAACAGGCGCGCCTGTTGGTCGTTCAAGTCGCCGCACTCGCCCGAGTGGGGCGTCTCCATGGTGAGAAAGCTGAGCACTTCGAGCAGGTGATTCTGAATCACATCGCGAATGGTGCCAGCTTCCTCGTAGAATCGTCCGCGGCCGTTCACGCCGAACGACTCCGCCATGGTAATCTGCACGCTGTCCACGAACTCGCTGTTCCAGATCGGTTCGAGAAACGTGTTCGCAAAGCGAAAGACGAGCAGATTCTGCACCGCTTCCTTACCGAGGAAATGGTCGATACGGAAGATGTTGTGTTCGTCGAATACGGCATGGATCGTGGCGTTGAGTTGCCTGGCCGATGCCAGATCACGCCCGAACGGCTTTTCCACCACGATGCGGGCGTTCACGGACGAACCGGACACACCGAGTCCAGTGGCAACCGTCGAGAACATATCGGGTGGAATCGCCAGATAGTGCAGCGGGTACTTCGCATCACCCAACGCTGCGCGAAGCGCCACGTACGTGTTCGGCTCGCTGTAATCGCCCTCGACGTACACGAGACGCGCGAGCAGGTTTGCGAGCGCAACCGTATCGACGTTGCCGCGTTGCTCGAGTTCCGTTTTCACACGCTCCCGTAGGAGGTCGATGCTCCACCCGGAACGCGCGATGACGATGACCGGAAGATTGAGTCGACCGTTTCGCGACAGCGCCAGCAGCGCGGGATAGATCTTTTTGCGTGCCAGATCGCCGGTGCCACCAAAGAACACCATCGCATCGGCGTGCGGCAGGGCGGATGTCGGCGCAGATTGTGATACCGTCATGCGGGACTCTTGGGCTCGAGATGTCCGCCAAATCCGAAGCGCATTGCCGACAGCACGCGATTCTGGAATTCAGCTTCGCCGCGTGAACTGAATCGTTCGAAGAGCGCCGCGGTGAGCACATGCGCCGGCACCGCTTCGTCGATCGCCGCCTGAATGGTCCAACGCCCTTCACCAGAGTCGGAGACGTGCCCGTTGAACTGTTCGAGTGTCGGATCGCGCACCAGTGCGGCCGCCGTGAGATCAAGCAACCAGGACGTGACCACGCTTCCCCGACGCCACACTTCCGTGATGTCCGCCAAGTCGAAATCGTATTGATAATATTCGGGGTGCCTGAGCGGTGTCGTTTCGGCGTCCTGCGCATGATCGCGTGTACCGATGTTTGCGTTTTTGAGGATATTGAGCCCTTCACTGAACGCGGCCATCATGCCGTACTCAATGCCGTTGTGCACCATTTTGACGAAGTGGCCGGCACCATGCGACCCGCAATGCAGGTAGCCGCGGGTACTCGTTCCAATGGAGGCATCGCGTCCCGCCGTCGCGGCAAGCGCGCCCTCACCCGGTGCGAGTGTCGCGAAGAGCGAGTCGAGACGGGTTACCGTGTCGACCTCACCGCCAATCATGAGGCAGTAGCCGCGTTCGAGTCCAAACACACCGCCACTCGTGCCACAGTCCACGTAGTGCAGGCCGCGTTCCGCCAACAGACGCGCGCGATCGATGTCGTCGCGATAGTAGCTGTTGCCACCATCGATGATGATGTCACCGACGTCGAGATGCGGCACCAACCCATCGAGCGTGGACTGCACCACGGCGGCCGGCACCATGATCCACACCACGCGCGGCGTCGTCAGCGCCGCAACAAATGCGTCGAGCGTCGTGGCCGGGGTCGCGCCCTCGTCGGCCATCCCCTGCACGGCGGCGGCAGACACGTCGTACGCGACACAGGCGTGACCACCACGCAGCAGACGGCGGACCATGTTCGCCCCCATCCGCCCAAGTCCGATCATTCCCAGCTGCATGCCACTCTCCGGAAGCGGTTCGCGCGCGGTAGCTACCCACCTCACTTCTGCGTTGTCCAATCTACCAACGCGCTTCGACCATGAGGGTTCTCAGTCGACGGCTGTACGCTCGAGCCCGTTGGCACTCATTGTGCAGAGGCGTTACATACCCCTTCCCATTTCGTTTCATGACGTACTTCCGCCGGCACCCAGTCGTGACCGTTCTCGCTACCGTTCTCATCACCGCGCTGATCACGGTTCTTGTGCTCAATCTCTCTTCCGGCGAGAAGAAGATTCAGGAGCGGATTGGCGCGCTGTATCACGTCGGCGATGCCCAATTCCTGCGATCGATGGGCACACTGCTCGGTCCGCCGATCATCGGTGGAAACCGCGTGACCCCGCTGCGCAACGGAGTGGCGATCTTCCCGGCCATGCTCGAAGCCATCAAGGCGGGAAAGCGTACGATCACGTTCGAAACCTTTATCTACTGGTCGGGAAGTATCGGCCGCGACGTCGCGGACGCTCTCAGCGAGCGTGCCCGCGCCGGCGTGAAAGTCCATGTGCTTCTGGACTGGGTGGGGAGCACGAAAATGGAGCCGGAACTGCTGGAACGCTTGGAGCGCGCCGGCGTGGAGGTGCGACGCTATCATCCACCGCGCTGGTATACGTTGTCGAAGATGAATAACCGGACGCACCGGAAGCTGTTAGTCATCGATGGCACCGTCGGCTTCACCGGTGGGGTCGGCATCGCCGATCCGTGGCTGGGTGATGCGCAGGACCAGGAGCATTGGCGTGATTCGCACTACCGGCTCGACGGACCGGCGGTGGCGCAAATGCAGGCCGCGTTTCTCGACAACTGGATGAAAGCGTCTGGCGAACTCTTGCATGGGGAAGAATACTTCCCGGCCCTGCCGTCGCAGGGCGACGTGAGCGCGCAGCTGTTTCGCAGCGATCCCGGCGAAGGCGGGGAAAGCGTGCGCCTCATGTACCTCCTCTCGATAGCCAGCGCGAAGCAGAGCGTGCGCATTGCCGCCGCCTACTTTGTACCCGATGACCTTTCGATTGAGACGTTGGTCGCCGCGCGCCGACGCGGCGTGCACGTGGAGATCATTGTTCCGGGACCGTTGGTCGATACCGAGCTCACGCGCCGCGCCTCGCGCGCGCGATGGGGAAAGCTGCTGGCAGCCGGGGTCATCATCCACGAGTACCAGCCCACGATGTACCATTGCAAAATCATGATCGTGGACGATATCTGGACGTCGGTGGGATCGACGAACTTCGACAACCGCTCGTTCCGGCTCAATGACGAGGCGAATTTGAACGTGTACGACCGCGCCTTTGCCGCCACGCAGATCGCAGATTTTGATGCCGACCGCGCACAATCCCGGCCGATCACGTTCGAGATGTGGCAGAAACGTCCGTGGCGAGAGAAGCTGGTGGAGCATGCGGCCGCGCTGCTGCGCTCACAGCTGTGACGCTGGCTACCTCGCGTCGGCCGGAGCACTGGCGTGAAGCTTGCCATCACCGTGGCAGGCAGCTGATCCATCATTTAATCGGAGCGTATTCATGGACCTCGTGACCTGGCTGATCGTCGGGCTGGTGGCCGGCGTACTCGCATCTCTCATCGTCGGCGGTGTCGGCCTTATCGGCGACATCATCGTGGGTATCGTGGGCGCCTTTGTCGGTGGCTGGATCTTCCGTCAGCTCGGCGTGAGCACACCCTTTTCCGGGCTGGCCGGCGTGATCTTCACCGCCTTCATCGGCGCTGTGGTGCTGCTGTTCCTGCTGCACGTGATCGCTGGACGACGCCGGACGCTCTGACCGAAGAGGCAACGCGCACCACCGCTTACGGTCGAGGCAGCCGCCACGGCTGACGTTGCTGCGCCGCTTGACAAAGCGTCCGGTACCACGCGCCCGACGACTTGAGCGTGCGACGCTGCGTTGCATAATCGACGTGGACGAGCCCGAATCGCGGTCGGTAGCCGGAGGCCCACTCGAAGTTGTCGAACAGGCTCCAGGCGTGATAACTCCTCACGTCGGCGCCACCGGCAATGGCTTCGGCCACCGCCGCGAGATGATCCTGATGGTAGGTAACACGTGCGCTGTCGCGTACCACCCCATCCGCATCCGGAACGTCGGCGAACGCGCAACCGCTCTCACACACCTCGATGGCGATGGGGCCATAGCGCTCCGTAAGCAGGAGCAACGCGTCGCGGAGGGCGTTGGGCCAGATCTCCCAGCCCATCTCGGTGCGCGCCCCCTGATCGCGCCCAAACGCGTTCTCGATGCGGAGGCCGGTTCCAGACGGGTTCCGATACGGCGTCCCAAACCCGTTCTCATGCGGGTTCTCATGCGGGTCGGTCGCGCGTCGTCCGCTGAAATCGCTATGTCCGCCGGTGGACCGAGCATCGTTGCGAATACTGAACAGGAAGAATGGGAGATTGGGCCGCTCACCGCCGGCGCTCACGATCAGGCGGTAGTAGCAGTTCACGCCGATGAAGTCGAGCGGCGCGCGCATGCGGCGCTCGTCGCCGGACTCTTGGCCCAAGACGTTCTCCGGCACGGACTCGAGAAACTCTGCGGGATGCGTGCCGTGAAAAAGCGGGTCGAGAAACAGTCGGTTGAACAGCGCATCAGCATAGACTGCCGCTTCCCGGTCGGCAAGCGTGTCCACCGCTGGCTCACATGGCGCGAGCGCGAACACGGAGCCGACGCGCGCCTGTGGACGCACGGCCTTGATAGCATGAAAGCCGTCGCCGTGTGCGAGCGACACCGTGTGAACCGACCGCAGGAAAGCACCAAGGTCGCGCTTGCCCGGCGCGTAGCGCCCCAATAGATAGCCGCGTGAGGTGAAGATGAACGGCTCGTTGAAGAGCGCCCAGTCCTGCACACGGTCACCGAGCGCCGTCGCCATCAGGGCGGCATAGTCGGCGAATCGTGTCGCCGTATCGCGTGCCGGCCAGCCACCCGCGTCTTCCAGCGCCTGCGGCAGATCCCAGTGGTATAGCGTGGGAAAAGGACGTATGCCGGCGCGTAGCAGTTCATCGACCAGCCGGTCGTAGAATGCCATGCCTTTGGCGTTTGCCGGTCCCGTGCCCGTGGGCTGAATGCGTGGCCAGGCGATGGAGAAGCGGTAGCTACTCACGCCCATGTCGCGAAGCAATGCGACATCCTCAGGCATACGGTGATAGTGATCGCACGCCACGGCGGCGCTCTCGCCACGCTCGACGGCGCCCGGCGTGTCGCAGAAGGTGTCCCAGATCGAGCGTCCACGGCCATCGGCGTCAATGGCGCCCTCGATCTGGTACGCGGAGGTGGCAACCCCAAACTTGAAGTGCGGTGGAAACGCGGCGGCGTCAGTGATCATTTGAAGTGGCGCTCCAGTCGTGAAGCAGAATGCGGCGGGATCTGGACCATCCTCGAGTGCAGCGGGTCAGGAGCGCCCATGGCACGCACCAGCGCATCATCCCGGTCGTAAATGTCGTTGGCGAAGTGCAGTGTACCATTTCGCACGTAGGTCGTGAAGTACACGATGTACACCGGCAGCGTGTGTTCGAGATTCACGCGATGATCGTCTCCACTGCTCGTCATCGCTTCGCGCACACGACCGATGTCCCATCCTTGCGGCCCAAGCACGAACTGCGCGAGCTGATCGGGATGTTCCACGCGGATGCACCCATGACTAAACGCCCGCACATTCTCCGCGAACAACGCCTGCGCCGGCGTGTCGTGCAGGTAGATGGCATGCTCGTTGGGGAAAATGAACTTCACCCGGCCGAGTGCGTTATCCAACGCCGGCTTTTGACGCACGTATGTACCCCACGACGCGCGCACCACCTCGTAGCCGTGGCGCTGGAAGTAGCTCGGGTCCTTGCGCTGCATCGGCCACAGTTCTCGGCTCGCGATGCCTTGCGGCACGTTCCAGTAGGGACGGAAAACCACGTAGGACATCGAGTCGCTGAACACGGGTGTACTGCGGCCACCGTATTCTGCACCGACGATGACATTCATCGACAGCGCCTCACGTCCGGCGTCGTAGGCGATCAGACGGAATGCGGGAACGTTGACGACCACGAAGCGATTGCCGCGCTCGCGCGGAAGCCAGCGGTGGCGTTCAAGATTAGCCGCAAGTTGGCGCATCCGGAATTCGGCTGGGCGATTGAGCGACAGCAACGTGTTCGGTCCCACCACACTGTCGACCGTGAGCCCATGACGCTGTTGGTACGCCGCGACCGCGCCCGCGAGCGCGAGATCGTACACCGCCGGACCACTGGGGCCGCGCGCGATGCTGGTCTCGCGTGGTAGCGCGGGTGGACCCGTGTCGGCCGACACCAGCGGCACGAGGAGCGTGTAACCCTCGGCGTGCAAGCGTCCGAGCAGCGCGCCCAGCACCTGTGCCGTGGCGGTGTCCCCCGGATGCAAGACGCGGCGCGACGCTACTTGCGTCCATCCACCCGACGCGACGAGCTGTCGGTATCGCGAGAACTCCTGCATGAGGATCGCGTACTCGGGATCCCGCGGCTGGAGCGCTGCGATGGCATCCGAAAGCACCTCCTGGTGCAGCATACTGGTCAAGACGCTGTCGAGGTCTACGCTGCGTGAGTCGATGTGCCACTCCCGGTTGACCGAACGCGGATCGATCTGTCCGGTGAGCAAGTCCGTTGCATACGCGACGAATGATGCGGTGAGCAGGACATCGGCGCGCGCCTCCATCCCGGGAGTGATAGTGCCGCCGGCGTGCAGCGCCTCGAGCGACTCGCGCAACGCGGCGCTCTCATAGGCGCCGACACGAAGCGCATGATCACCGGCCGCAGCCAACGCATCGACCAGCGATGCGGTCCGGTGCTGAAATCGTAACGTGTCACCGGTGCTGTCGATCCATACGGGCCGGTGACCACCAGCGGCATAGATCCGTTGGACGCGCTTCCAGTCACCGCTGCCGTAAACCTCTGCCCCCCGTCGCGCCGACAGGATCCGCTGTATCTCGGCGGAGAGGGAATCGACGCGAGGCCGGGCGGATGCATCGTGTGAGCCCTCGGTGAAGACTCGCCCGCCTTCGGGAAGCGTGCCGGCCAACGCGCTGGCGCCATCCCAAAGCGCAGGCGCCAGCAACAGGGCCGTCACGACAATGAAGCAACACACCATTCTCGCGCGACGTCTCGTGTATGTGACCGTCTCCACCGTACCTAATCCTTATCGATTGTTGCGTGCGGCGGATGAGCCTGCTCGCAGGGCTCGTGCGAACGAGCGTTTCAGCGTGAAGCGCATACAGGCGTACTGCTCTGCGAGACTCACAGCGCACGAGTGGTGCCATTCGCGCATCGCATGATGCAGAGATCAATGTCACCCGGTTGGCTAACGCACCCGTTGTTCTACACTATACTGACGTATTGGTTCGAGCATGAACTAACACATGATCGTCACGGCGCCGTCGTCACTCCGTGGAGGCTGAATGCAATTCGATTGGTCCGCATCATGGCAAACCGTACAGCGGATCGGCACTGACTTCCTCGCGACCGTGCCTCGGCTCCTCATCGCCGCGGCAATCGTGGCGATGTTCGTCGTTTTCGCGAAACTCGCGCGCGCGCTCATTCGACGCAACGCGATGCGCCGCGGCGAGGCTCGCACGTTGGAGTTGGCCATCGGCCGGCTCGCGCAGGTGGGGATCATCATCCTCGGGTTTCTCATCGGTGTAACGGCCGCGTTCCCGAGCTTCACGCCGGCGAATCTCGTCAGCACGCTGGGCATTGGTGGCGTCGCGATCGGCTTCGCCTTCAAAGACATTTTCCAGAACTTCCTCGCGGGCATTCTTATTCTCGTGACGCGCCCGTTCCGTGTGGGCGACCAGATCCGGTTTAAGGAGTACGAAGGGACCGTCGAGGATATTCAGACCCGCGCCACCTTCATCAAGACGTACGACGGGCGTCGCGCCATCATCCCGAATGGCGAGTTGTATACGAACTCGGTGCTCGTGAACACCGCGTTTCCGCAGCGCCGCTGGGAATACGACGTCGGTATCGGGTATGGCGACGACATCGAGAAGGCGCGGAGCATCATCCTGCAAGCGCTGCGGGAGGCAGAGGAGGTTTCTCCGGATCCGCAGGCCGACGTGATCCTCGTGGCGCTTGGGGACTTCACCGTCAACCTGCGTGCGCGTTGGTGGACCAGGTCGCAGATGACGGACGGACTGAAGGCGCAGGACCGCGTGCTCACGCGCGTCAAGCAGGTGCTGACCGACGCGGGTATCGATCTACCATTCCCGACGCAGCAGATCCTCTTTCACGATCAGACCGAACGCATCGACGGCGACCGTCGCCGTCAGCGTGAAGGATGGCCCGCCGGTAGCGGCGAGGTGCCGGAGCCGCGCGCCGCCCCGCGCGCTGCACCGCCCGACTCCAGCGTGGCAGCCAATTCGCCGCCGACGAGGACCGCGAGCGCCGCAATGTAAAACCGGATCAGCAGCACGATCACGGCACCGACCACGCCGTACACGCGGCGGTAGCGCGCGCAGTCGACGCACAACCAAACACTGCGAGAGGAAGAAGTAGTAGATCATCGTCGCGGCGGCGCCAATCCGTCGCTTCGACATGCCCGGCACAGATGTTGCGGCCGTTTGCTATTAGACACGGGCGGGTTTCTGGTACTTGCCCTTACAAAGTTCACACAACTCGTGGCAGCGCCTTCGGGCACCAGCGCTCTACGGAAATGCAATGCAACGTCCCGCATGGCGGGAGGAGGAGCAACGAGATGGCCGAGATTCGAGTTGAACGGAAGGAAGGCAAGGGGTGGCTGTGGGTAGTGCTCGCACTGCTAGTACTGGCGCTTTTGGTATGGTGGTTCTTCGGCAGGCGCAATGACAGCACGGCGGTCGGCGCGTCCGACAGCACACGCGTGCCGGCAGCTGTCACGGCGGACCGCGCGGCGGTGGATGGTTTCCTCTCCTGGGTCGGGAACATCGACACCACGAACTCTGCTGCCGCGAGCGACCTGAGCCACGAGTACACGGCGACCGGCATCCGGCAGCTCGCAGGCGCTATCGCCTCCATCGCGCGGGGCGACTCGCTGGGGGGCAGTGAGGTGAACAAACAAGTCAGCGCCCTCAACATGCTCGCCGACCGACTGCAGACGGAACCGCAATCGCTTAAGCACGCCGACCTCGCCAACGCTGCGTTCGGCTCGGCGGCGCAGCTTCTCCTGAACGTGCAGCAGCGCAGTTTCCCGAACGCGAGCGCACAGGTGGGATCGGTGCGCCAGGCTGCCAGCGCGATCAGCAAGGAGCGGCCGCTGCTGGAGCAGCGTGCGGAGGTCAACCGGTTCTTTTCCGACGCCGCCGATGCTGTTCGCGCGATGCGCGGTGGTGCCTGAGCACGGCGCCGTCGTTCCCGGCGCGACGTCGGGCAGCGCCGGCATAGTCACTTTTCACGTGAGGATCGGGACGACGGCCCTGCTCGGATTCGTCGCGGCGCGTGCTGCTGCAACACGCGCCGCAAGGAGCTGCGGGGACCATGCTCACCGAGCGCGATTCTTCGAATTGGTCCGAGCACGCTCTAAGCGGTGGGATTTCGGCGGCAACATCGGCGAGTGCGGTCTTACGATCCATGGCAGGGGCAATGCCGTAGGGCCTCGACTATCCCCGTTTAACGACCGGGCCATTGCACCAGCGCGGTCACGTCGCTTGCGCGATGCTGTGGAAGCTGTGCGCCCGATCGACGGTAGACGTAAGCGGCGATCGTCAACAACGCGATGATGAGTACCGCTATCACGTACTGACCACGTCGAGGCCGGTCGACGCCGGGTTTCAGGTCATCTTGCATAGACAGGTTCGGGTGTGAGACGAGTCGCGTGGCATGACACGTGTCCGTCGTGATCGCGCACACACCCGCGATGCAAGACCGACGCCGCAGCGCGTCGGACATGGCGATCGCAAACGGTAACGCGAGTTCGTTGTTGTCGATTCAGTACGGCGGATTGCCGCACCTTCCTGTGTGCTACCTTCGCTTGTCAGGTGGCTCTGGTATGCACCGCGTCTCGACGACGCCGCCGTGACATACGCGGCGTTACATCTGGCCGAGCATGCCGCATACTTTTGTAACCGCTCCTCGGTGGACGGTGATCGCGCCGTAGGCGTCCTGTGCCCAGCACGCGACGAGTGCGCGCGGACATGCTGACGATTGTGGTCGTGTTGCTGGTCGCGATCCAGGCCCCCGAGCATTCCCTATCTCGCGGCGCTGCTTATGCTGGCTGCCCGCCGATGGCTCACGCACGTCCTCCGACGAGGGCGATCGCTAGACACTCATCAGCGCTGCCGATAGCGGTCAACGAATCGCGAGTCGATATACACCTTGAGCCAGAGCGCGGCGCGGCCGCGAAACACGTGTCCCTTCCATCGCATGATCGCGTGACCATCCGCCGTGTCGAGAATGGATAGGTAACTCGACTGCGGTTGGTACAACACCAAGCCACGATGTGTGTCGCCCGCCATGGCAGCGCGCAGATTCGCCGCGAGCACGGGCCCTTCGCGAACCGCATACACACCCGCCTTGGGCACCCACGGAAAGTCTCGAAGCGCAACACAATCGCCTGCCCCCCACACAGGCGCGCCGCTAGTCGAACGCAAGGTCGAATCCACTGCCCAGAAGTGGTGTGCATTTTTCGGCACACTGCTGTTGCGCGTGACCGCAACCGGTGCCGCACCCCCGAGCCAGACGGTGACCGTCGACGGCACGCGTCGTCCGTCGGCAAGGAGCACTTCCGTTGCGGTAACCGATGTCGCCTTTGCATTCGTGAGTACATCGACCGAACGGTTCCGCAACACCCGGCCTGCCGTTCGCCCCATCGCGGATTCGAACTCAGGAAGCAGGTCTGGTTTGGCTTCGATCACTGTCAACGGAAGCGATACGCCGGCGGCCTCAGCGCGAGCACGAATGGCGAACGCAATCTCCACCGCACCGCCACCGCCGCCGACAATGGCAACGGCGTCTTCGGAAGTGCCGCGACGCCGAGCACGCGCAATAGCCTGCTCGATGGCCCCAGCGAGCGCCCTCGATCGATCGATAGGACGCGCCGTGAAGGCGTGGTCGGCGACACCTGGTACGTCGCGTAAGCCAGACGGTTCGCTCCCTACATCCGCCGACACCAGATCGCACTCGAGCACGTCACCATTCTCGAGCGTCACCGAACGCCCGTCGGCGGCCACGGCAGCGGCGCATCCTTCCTGGAACGCTCCTCCCGCCTCACGCGTGAGCCAGTCGACATCGATGGTCAGCGCCGACTCCGCATAGGAGCCGCGCACAAAGCCCGGAATCATGCCGGTGTAGTGCGAATGCGCTGACGGCGAGATCACGAGTATCTCGCCGCCTGTAAATCGGTGCTGCGCAGCCAACCGCAGCACTTCAATGTGCGCGTGGCCGCCGCCGAGCAGGACCAGCCGACGGTGACGCGGTGCGGTCATTTGCCTGCTTCGTCTCCCCATATCTCCTCAAGCCGTTTATCACGCCCGCAGCTGGCCCGATAGAACTTGTAGCGCAATGGATTTTTGGCGTAATAGTCCTGGTGGTAAGCCTCGGCGGCGTAGAAGGGCGTCGCGGCAACGATCTCGGTTGCGATTGGCGGCGAAAAGCGCGCGGCGAGTAGACGGAGCGATGCCTCGGCCGCTGCCTTCTGCGACGCAGTACGCGGATAAATGCCACTCCGGTATTGACTGCCGCGGTCGCAGAACTGTTGGTTGCGTGCAAACGGGTCGATGTTACGCCAAAACACGTGCAGCAAACGATCGTAAGTGACACGCGAAGGGTCGAACACCACCTGCATCGCTTCCGTGTGTCCGGTGCCGCCGGCCGAAACCTGTTCGTACGTGGGGTTCACCACCGAACCTGAGGTGTAGCCGCTGATGGTAGAGAGCACGCCATCGAGCTTGTCATACGGCGGCTCCATGCACCAAAAGCACCCGCCGGCGAAAATGGCCGTGTCGATTGCGCCAGCAGGCGTCGAGCGGGAAGCAGGTTTTGCCGACATCTCGGCAGACGGTGCATTCTTCGCGACATCAGCCGTGGTGGCGATCGTCAAACTGGCTGCTGCATTTCCTTGCACCGCATCAGACGGCGCACGGCCGGTGCGCGCATCACTGTCGCTCGGGCCGCAGCCAACCAACGCGAGCGAGAGCGCAACTGGAGCAAAAAGCCGTCGCATGCGTTAGCCTCTCAGTTCTGGAAGTTTCTCGCTTGTCTGCACGAATCGCAAGGCGATGCCGTTGTTGCAGTACCTCTTGCCGGTGGGCTTTGGGCCGTCGTCAAAGATGTGCCCCTGATGCCCTCCGCAACGAGCGCAATGGTACTCGGTACGTGGCCAGATGAGCTTGAAGTCTCGCTTCGTTTCCACATGCCCGGCAATCGATTCATAAAAACTCGGCCAGCCTGTTCCGCTGTTGAACTTCGCAGTTGAAGTAAACAGTGGCAGATAGCACGCCGCGCACACAAAAGTGCCCGACCGCTTTTCGCCATCCAACGGGCTGCTGCCCGCGCGTTCGGTTGCTTCGTTGAACAGTACGTCGTACTGACCGTTGCTGAGCTCCTTCTTCCACTCTATGTGAGGCTTGTCGAGCTTGCGAACGACGTCCTGCCCATTTTGGAGCGTGCCTTCAATTGCGTTGGACATAGCGACATCTCCGGAGCAGGCGTTCAATGCGGCAAGTGCGGTGCTCGGAAAGAAGGCGAGCGGCGCGGCGGTGAACAGAAACGTACGTCGACTTGTGCGAATCATGATGAACTCCCGTGCTTCACGCACGCGTGCAGGGCGAGACGATCGGCATCTCGCGGGGGCGATGCGCATCAGTACGCAGCAACAGTGATGAGTGACCACTGGATTCGCGAACGGGCTCATACCCCATAGTCACCGTGCCCATTCGATACGGAGCAAGGTTATCGGCCATTCCGCTGCGTTGCGGCGAGATTCCTGCATGTGCTTTCGTAATTTTCTTCTACTTCGGGGCAGATGACCATCGAACACTCGACGCTTACCGGGCCCGATCTCGGTCGTGGCATCACGCTCAGCGATCTGGCACCGAATGGCATGCTGCTGGGGCACGCCAACGGCGAGGCCGTACTCCTGTCGCGAAATGGCGATGACGTGTTCGCAATTTCCGCGCACTGCTCACATTACGGCGGCCCCTTGGCCGAAGGCGTGCTCGACGGCGAGACGATTCGCTGCCCATGGCATCACGCCTGCTTTAGCGTGCGCACCGGCGAGGCGTTGCGCGCGCCGGCCCTGTCGCCGGTCGCATGCTGGCAGGTTGAACAGCACGGCGGCAAGGTGATGGTAACGAATAAGATCGAACGGGACCCGCTCGCCCCCACCATGCGCGTGCCCGCGAACGACGACCGTATCACCGAGCTCGAGCGCGTGGTGATCGTTGGCGCCGGCGCCGCCGGATCGGCCGCCGCCGAAATGCTCCGCCGATCGGGATTCGACGGGGAAGTGACGTTGGTGGATGTCGAGGAGGAGGCCCCGTACGATCGCCCCAATGTCTCAAAGGATTTTCTCGCCGGCAACGCGCCGGAGGCATACATGCCGCTGCGTCCCGAGGGCTTTTACGCGCAGCACGACATCTACATCATGCGTGGACGCGTCACGTCCATCAACCCGGACGACAAGTCGGTCAGCGTTGCCGGACACGACGATGTGCTCTACAGCGCGCTGCTGCTCGCGACCGGCGCCGAGCCCATTCGGTTGGATGTGCCGGGCGAAAACCGTCCGCATGTGCACTACTTGAGGACGCTGACGGATGGCCGTGCCGTGATTGCCGCCACGGAGACGGCGCGGTGCGCGGTGGTCGTCGGGGCGAGTTTCATCGGACTCGAGGTGGCGGCGTCCTTGCGTGCCCGGGGCTTGGACGTGCACGTGGTGGCGCCCGATGCGCTTCCGCTCGAGCGTGTGCTCGGACCGCAGCTGGGGGCCGTCGTGCGCGATCTGCACGAGAAGCATGGAGTGTCGTTCCACCTTGGGCACACGCCCGTCCGAATCGACCACGACGCCGTGGTGCTCGATGACGGGACGCGTCTCCTGGCCGACTTGGTGGTCGTTGGCGTCGGCGTTCATCCGCGGCTCGAGTTGGCCACCGCCGCGGGCATCGCGCTCGATCGCGGCGTCCTCGTGAACGAGTACCTCGAGACCAGCGTGCCTGGCATCTTCGCCGCCGGCGATATCGCGCGGTGGCCCGACCCCCACAGCGGCGAGCGCATACGCGTGGAGCACTGGGCGCTGGCACAGCGTATGGGACAGGCCGCCGCGCGTAACATCCTCGGTGCGCGCGAGCGATTTGCACCAGTCCCGTTCTTCTGGAGTAGACACTACGACATGTCCATCAGCTACGTCGGACACGCCAAGGCTTGGGACGCGATACGAGTCGAAAGCACTGAGGACGACCCTGCGATCGCGGTGACCTTCGAACGCGACGGCCAGCTGCTGGCGCTCGCCACGGTCGAACGCGACGAATTGAGTTTGCACACGGAACAGTCGATGGAGCGCGTCGGCGCAGTTCGCCACGGTCCTTGAGCCGCTATTCCGAACTGACCGTTCGGCTGGCGTGGACTCGAAGTGCGTGACGGTGGTGCCAATGCATCTCCAGCACGGCTTGTGTTATGCGGAGCCGAATGGCAGCCAACCTCGACTCGATGCTGGGAACGCTGGTGACCGTACGATGGGCATGATACCGATGATGCACCCCCCGCATACCGAAGCCGATTTCGCCACCCGGAGCCTTCCTGTCCAACCTGGGCATGATGGGAATCGTGGCGTTCGTCATGATGCACGTGGTCTAGGGTGCGATCGGCGGCGCGTTGTACGGTCCGGTGATCCATCCTCGTTCGTACTCGGCTGGTGGCCGCCCCTTGGCGTACGGTTTGGTGCTGCGACTCTCCTCGACGTCGCGTGTGATGCCCGTGCCCACCAGCATGTCGAATCGGATCGCGCGCAGCGCAGCGAATTTTAGCTATGCCGTGGTGACGCCGTCTCCGACGCCGACACGCGTCCGTACTTCACCAGCGCCACGAACACTATGCCGCCAACGGCGTTCCCGACGGTCGCCAGGCCAAGAAACCGCAGGTACTCCGCGAAGGGAACACCGCCCACGAACACGCCCATCAGCACTTCCACGCTCCCCGCGATGGAGTGATGCAAGTGCAGGAAGTAAATGGATCCGGCAACAAGCAGGATGATCAGGATTTGAGCCATCGTGTCGCGTGAGGCCGTTACGAGCCATGACACGAGGCCCATCATCCAGCCCGCGGCGATGGCGCTGCCGAAAATCACCACGGTGCTGAAATCGGTGAGATGATGGCTCATGCGTGCCACGTCCGCTGGCATGAAGAGACCCAGACCGACGCCCAGCGGTGCTCCCACGGCGGCAAAACTGGCAGCGCCCACGATATTGCCGACGTACACGAGCGACCAGAGGCGCGCGACGCGCGACACCGTGGTGCGGCCCGACAGGAGAGGTAGAACCGCGAGCGTCGTGTGTTCTGTGAAGAGCTCGGATCGACCGATGATCACAATGATGAAGCCAATGGCGTACACCATGGCACCGATGAGTCGCGACGCTAGCGTCTCCGATGGGCTCGCAGCGAGCACGGACGCGACCATCAGCGGCGCGAACCCGATGTCGAGTCCGGCACTCACCGCCGACAGCAACAGTCCGGATGTTTTACGCTCCAACTGTTCTTCGCCGATCGCGATTTCTTGTCGAAGAATCGTCCCGGCCGGCTTGGTGGCTTCCTGTTCGTCGGCTGGAATAAGCTCGTCGTTGTGGCGTTCGGCGGAGTGTGTCACGGGGTCACATGAAGTCGGGAATGAGTTTTGCACCGGTACAACTGTCGTCATGCAGCGTAGTGCACGCTCCACACATTCACTCAGGCGACAACATATGGCAGTGCTCGATATCAACCAACATCAGTACAATCTCTCCAATCGAAAGGTAGCGATTCTGGCGACCGACGGCTTCGAGGAGTCAGAGCTCATGTCACCACTCGCGGCCCTCAAGGCGGCAGGTGCGAACATCAGCGTTATCTCCATTGAGAAATCTGCGGTCAGCATACGCGGATGGACCGAGGGACGGTGGTCCGAGAACACCGTCACGGTGGATGGTACGGTACCGGACACGAAAGCCGACAGCTTCGACGCGCTGATGTTGCCAGGTGGCGTGATGAATCCTGACATGTTACGCGCCAACTCGGATGCCGTAGCCTTCGTGCGTGATTTCATTTCGGCCGGTAAACCGGTCGCCGCGATCTGTCACGCGCCGTGGCTTATTGTCGAGGCTGGTGCAGCGAGCGGTCGACGCATGACCTCATATCCTTCGATTCGCACGGACGTGACGAACGCCGGGGCAACTTGGGTAGACGAATCGGTGGTCACCGACCAGGGTCTCGTAACCAGCCGCAGCCCAAAGGATCTCGACGACTTCAACGCTAAAATGGTCGAGGAATTCTCCGAGGGGGCGCACGCCCGTCCACACGCGTAAGTGCGTGCAAGCTGGGCGCGGGGCGCGCTGCGACACGACGGGCTGTCACTCGTTGTGACGTGGTGGGGGGCGTCGCTCTTCTGGCGACGAGAGACGCGCCGGCGCCGCTAGGCGCTCCAGCAGCGTCTCCACCCGCTGGTTAAGTGCGGCCACCTCGTCGCGCAGTGACGCCATGTGCGCCGCGCCGGCGAGCTCGCCATCACCCTCCTCGGCGTCGCGCGCCACAAAGAAACTCGCGATCGACGCCGTGACGTAACCGAACACCGCGAATCCGTAGATCGCGAGCAGGAGGCCCAGCAACCGCCCTTCAGCTGTGAGCGGGAAAAAGTCTGCACCCATGGTGGTGAGCGTCATCGCCGTCCACCACAGCGCACTGCCGTACCCGTCGATCCCGCCGCCGACGCTCTCCCGTTCAAAGGCGAGGATGCCGGCGGCGCCGAGCAGGTTCACGAGCAGCGTGAGGGCAAGAACGTAAGAGAGCCCGCGGCGGCCCATCACGCGACCGAGCGTTCGCATGCCGCGGTTTGCCGAGCTGACGACGCGAACGAGCCGTACCCCGCGAGCCGCGCGCATCGCGCGCACCACGCGCGCAAGCCGCACGATCCGGAACGCGGGAAGTACGAGCGAGATCGCCGTCAGCCAGTTCTCACGCAGGTAGGCGACCTTGCGCGGCGCGATGATGAACTCGATCACGAACTGCAGAACGAAGAGCGCCCAGATCACGATGTTGAGCGTCTCGAGCACCGGCGATAGGCCGGCGGTCAGCTCCACCATGATCAGCGCGAGCCACACGAACGCCAGCAGCGTCATTGGACGCTCGACAGCTTCCCCGATCTGCCTCAGCAGCTGGAAGCGCTCGTGCGCGAGCCCCTCGCCCGGCTCGGATGGCTTGGGTGGCGGGCGCGAAGCTATTGCTGCTCCAGTTCGCGTATGAGTGCTGCCATTTGGGTGATCTCCCGGTTCTGCGCCACGATAATGCTGTCGGCCAACGCGCGCACTCGCGGGTCGCTGATCGCTGCACGCGAGCTCGTGAGAATCGCGATCGAATGGTGCGGAATCATCGCCTTCATGTAGGCAACGTCGCCGATCGTCGACTGACTGCGCGCGAGGTAGAGTGCGACCACGAAGACGACGGCTGCCCCTCCGAAGATCGCCCCGTTCACCGTCTTGTTGCGGTACATGCCCTGCATGAACGCCAACATGACCACCGCCATCATGGCGCCCATGTAGAGCGCCATGAGAAAGCGCGTGTCAGCGAACCACAGATGCTCCGGCCGGTACACCAGCGAGTACATCAGGACGAACATGATCGCAGTGGACGTCACGATCATCGCCGCAAATCGACCGTACGAGCCATGCCTCATCTGGTCCTTCTCATGCCCATCCGTCGTCGCCTGCTCGCGGCGGAGCGGTGCATCCCGGGCGCCGGTGAACGTCGGTTTCACAAGGTTGTCTCCTCAGCAGTGGTCCCTTCAGTGTGCCGAACCCCGTGCGAAATCCGGGCCACGTGAAACCGCCAACGCCTGGTTCAGTGGGAACAGGCCGCAGTCTCACACATGTCACAGAAGATGTGCTCGTTGCCATGCGCCGACGGTTATCGGAATGGTTCAGTTCAGCGCGGTCCCGAGCGGAGCGTCGTGCGCGTTTCCTCCACGAGGGCAAGCAGGCGCGTGCGGTCGAACTGCAACGGCACGTGCCGCGCCGCTTCGGCAATTCGCACGATCTGATCACCAAGATGAGCGCGGCGCTCGTCCTCCATCGGACAGCTGGCGACGGTGGCGATGGTGGTCAGCAGGCGGGTCAGGGCGCTGACGTTGGTAGTCGCGCTCTGACGAATTTCATCGAATGCCAATGCCAGCAGGGACGCAAACGTCGGCGCCGGGGCAATGACGCGCACGATGCCGCGTACAGCGCGAGTCCCCGAGACGTCTGGCCGACCCACGACGCTGACGAGAATGGCGCCAAGGTGGTCGATGCAGGTGATTGCCGTCGTCGTGTCGTTGATGCCGGGAGAAAGCGCCTTGAGCGCAATGTCGACGAGTTGCCGGATGCCGAAGGCGGCGTCCTGATCGACCGTGCGATAGCTGCTGATGGTCAGCGTCCCCGCCACATCGCGCTGGGCGGAGGGCGCAAGACGCACACCCTGTCCTGAAACGGGTGACGACGCCACCCACGCGACCGGATGGCCCTCAATCACGAAATCCCCCACGGCGGGCACGAGCCGCACCACGATGTTCATCGATTCGGCGATCTCCAACAGTCCGTCGTTGTCGACCGACTGCACATAGCCCGTGGCGCGGGTGGCTACCGATTGCCATGCATTCGCGGGTATGCCGCCAATGTCCGCGTGGTCGGGAGTTCCGTTGCCCAACGGTTCGCCACGTCTCGCGGGAAAGGCACGCCCAACGGCCACCAGCGTCTCAACCGTGATCCGGTGGATGATGGTAGAGGCCTGTAACGCATTGGCGATGTGATGCACGAAGAAGAGCAGCATGCCGACGCTCCCGATCGCGAGCGCGATGCCGAGCACGACCGCAAGTGCCGGGATGAACTGGCCGTCGTCGCCGCTGCGAATGGTGCGCACGACCAGGATGCAGTACGCGAACATCCCGACGTAGACGCCCAGGACCGTCTGATTGCCGCGGTCGCGCATGAAGTTGCGCAGAATGCGCGGCGTATACTGCGTCGACGCCTGTGTAACCGCGACCATGGTGAGCGAGAAGGTGAGTCCGGCCACCGTAATCATCGCGCCCGCGATTGCCGACAACAGCGCCCGGGAACTGTCGGCACTCGCTCCGAACACACGAGGGAATCGCGCCAGCGCGTCCGCATCGACCAGCGACGAGAGCTCGACCATGACCACGGCCAGGGCGGACATGAACAAGGCGATCATGCTCGGGATGAACCAAAGCGTGTCGGTGAGCCGTGTGTAGAAGTTGCGGAGCCTGCTGCGCATGATCGGCGGGGGGGGGAAGTGAAACGTGTTCACCAACTGCTTGAACACGCGCCAATAGTCCGCTACCGTGCAGACACTGACCGTGGTCACACCAAGCTCGGCGGCGTAACGCACCGGCCCTTAGGCCGATGTGATACCGAGCGCATCAACCACCTCGATCAACCGCTCCCGCAACACCGTCGCGCGCGCGCTCAGGTCCCTCTGACGCCGTTGGTATTCGTCTCTCCCTTCGGACGTCTCCACCCGAACCGGGTCGAAGCCGATAGCGCGGAGGTCGTATGGACCGGCCTGCATGTCGAGTACCCGCAGCTCCGTCGCCAGCTCGAAGCACTGCCAGAGCAGATCGCTCCCGATCCAGGGCATCGACGTGAACGCCCAGCGGTACAGATCCATGTTGGCGTGAATGCAGCCGGGCTGCTCACGGTCATAGCGTGTGTCCCACTCGAGCTGCACGCGGTTCATCGGCTTCGCGTCCGGTGCGAAGAAACGGAACGCATCGAAGTGGCTGCAGGCCACAGGGCGACTCTCCACCAACGCGTTTACCTGCTCTTGGGGAAGCCGGAGCGGCGCGATCTGCGCATGGCGCACGTCATGACCGCCGTACACCATCGCCCACTCGTGCATTCCGAAACAGCCAAAGTTGGCGGGCCGATCGCGCGTGGCCGTCAGGATGTGCATGGCGGCCTTGAGTTTCTCACGGCCGCCAGACGACAGGGCGCGTGCGTCGCGAACGATCACGCCGTCGGTGACACGATATACGGGCCCGTTGAAGCGCTCGCGGGCCTCTGGGGTGTCGAGCAAGGCCTCATGCGGTGCGGGGTGCCACGTCTCCAGGTGCCCTGCCGAATACGAGTAGTATTGGAAGAGGAAGTCGTACACCGGATGCGACTCCCCGCGAGCACGCCGTGCTCGGCGTGGCCGCGTCCACTGTTGCACACGCTCGAAGTGCGCCAGTGCGCGGGCCTGCCATTCGGCCAGGGTCATCGCGGGTACCGCGTCACGAGGCATTGGAGACACAGGGGTATCGAGCATGACGTACGCTACCTAGGAGCGGCGTCAGTGTCATCTCGCCCGCGTATTGCCCTGACGAAACTCCTCACGCGCGTCGCGGGATGCCCTACCGGGAATGTTGCCGCAGCTACGCCACCGCCTTCTCGGGGTTCTCGCTGCGCACAAGCGCGCGTACAGGGCGGGCATCGGCGCGTCGACAAGGCGACTAAGCAAGCGAGCGCGTGCCTGAGTCGACGGTACCGCCGCAGGCATGCGACATCAGCCGCTGTGTCGTGCATGAGCTGCCGGACGCAATAGTTGACGTGCTCGACAGAGGCGAATGCGAGGATGGCGAGGCTCCACGCCCGGTCGGCGGTATTAGCCTCATGGTGTCCGACCACAACGCCCAGAGCAGCCCCTCGAATGACCAATGGGTTCGTGCGTCGCCGCCAGGTAAAGACCGGAGCGAACCACGCGGCCAAGCCGCTGTTGGCCCTCCGCACGATCTGCAGCTCGAGATGCCAGCAGATGCCAGCAGCTGACACCCTGCATGAACATGTAGCTCACGAACAGCATGCCAAACACGCCGTCAATTCTGTGCGCCGGCACCGCGATCAAGCCGGTTGCCGGCGGGGCACCCACAACGCGTACACCGCTGCCCCGGCCACCCCGGCCACCGTGAGCGCGATCATGGCGATGCCCGTCTCGTGTTGATCCGACGAGCCGTAACTCGTACACAGCCGCACCAGCGTATCCAGCAACAGCATCCCGATCGTGGCCGTCATCCACGCCATGTTGCCGAGTACGAAAGTCCGCACGATCGTACTGGCGACGTGCCAGGAGTGCAACGCGATCGCTCCCGCCGCGACGACGGACAGCAGCTTGAGCGCATCGATGGCGACATGCTCGACCGCGGCGTCGAGTGCGCGAGGTACCATCCACGTGGCCAGCACGCCACTCGCGAAAAGCAACCCGGCCACGCCCTGCACATTCCATCCGCGCCCCATCGCAGGGACGTCCTTCCGCGGCGGTGCGGCGTACCCGAATAGCATCCCTGCCCCGAACAGCATCGGCAGCTGCATCAACATATGACGCTGCATCGTCTGCTCGAGCGGGTTGCGCGCGATGATGGTCACCGCCACGACACTTACGGCGACGACCATGCGCCCCGTAGTCATCGGCGGATCGTGCGCGCGCGCGAATGACTCGCCGCCACGTCAAGCGCCTCGTCGATCGCGTCAAACGGAAGGATCGCCACCAGCCGCCCATCGGGGTCGACCACGTGTAACGCCGCATTGTGCACGTAGCCGTTTACGCCATCCTCGATCACGCGCACACCGAAGGCCTGCAGTACCACCGTGAGGGTGCTCGAATCGGCGACGGTCGCGATGGTCCAGATCGTGGGATCGGCACGCATCAGCTGGACGTACGGCGCCAGTCGCCGTGGGGTATCCCACACCGGATCGAACGACACCGACAGCAAGCGCACTTGCGATTGCAGCCCGCGCGCACGGATATCCGATTGGAGCGTCCGGTACACGCCACCTAGTGCGCTGCACACCGTGACGCAGCGCGTGTAGATGAAATCGACAATCGTGCTGCGCTGGCCATCGCGCCACGTGTGTGCTGCCCGATGCATGTCCAGCAGTCCAATCCTTGGCACGGTCACCGGTGTCGCGGCAACATCGAGGGCACGAGCCGAATCGGTGGTAAGGGCCGAGAAGCCGCGCGTGGCCGCGCCCAGCATGGCCACCACCAACGCGGCAGATACAGCGAACCCGATCGCCGCGCGCGCGGCCATTACTTCACCAACTCGAGCTCGGCGCCGCCGGTCCACGGCGTCACCCGCGACGCCGTCGCCGCGCGCTCGGCCGCCACCAACTCGGCAGTAATTGCGGGTGCCTGATTGCCGAAGGCACCGCGTACGTAGCTCGCGACAGCCGCCAACTCGGCGTCAGACAACGTTTTCCACGACGGCATCAGGCCGTTGTATGTGGTGCCCAACACATCAATCGGCCCCTGAATACCATGCAGCAAGATCTGCACGACGCGTTGCTCACTGCCCGTCACCCACGGCGAAGCGGCGAGCGGCGGAAATATGCCGGCAAGTCCGGCACCCGACGCCTGATGACACGCCGCACACTTGCCGGCGTACACCTGCGCACCATCGACCCGATCCGATGCGGGAGCCGCGTTGAATGCGGCCACGGTGCGCGCGTCCCCGAACAGCGGGCTCACGTCGGTGCTGGTGCGGGTGAGATACCACGCACCCCACGCCACACCGATCACCAGCATGCCAATCACTAATCGCGGGATCGGACGCACCTGCTCATCAGGGTCTTGATTTTCCCGTTGGCGCGGCGGCAATCCGTCGCCTGTCATCGCATCCTCCGTTTACCGGCCGAGGCGTCAACCGGATAGCTGTGATCGAGCGACAGCAAGTAGTCCACGAGTCGTTTCGCCTCCTCACGCGCAACGATACGCACGCCGGCGGGGGCCACGCCCGGTGGCAGCAACACCTCGATGTCGCCCGACTGCAGCGCCCCGCGACGCTCGGCAAAGAAAAACGGAAACGCCGGCATGATAGACCCGGGCGAATACGCCCGCGGCTGATACAAATGCCCGAGGTGCCAATCGCGGCTGGGCTGCCGCACCGCGATGTTGAACAGATCCGGACCGGTCCGCATAGTGCCGAGAAGGTGCGGCTTGTCGCGGACGTAGTCGTCGGGCACCGAAGGGCGCCCCCATCCTCGCTGACCGTCGGGAGCGATACTCGGATCACGCGGCTGCTGCGAATGGCAATAGACGCACCCGTTGGCGATGTAGACCGCGCGGCCCGCGGCCTGAGCATCCGTGTACGCGGCTGGCTTGCCTGATCTGGGCGTGCGTTCAGTGAGTACGTAGGGCATCACCACCAGCGCCAGAATGGAAAACGCCACAATGGCAAGCGCACCGGCAATGAGCCGTGTGACATCCAGTTCCTGATCGCGCTTCATACGGCACCGCCCGCAATCGCCGGGCTGGATATCGGCGGGCCGGACCGACGACGCAGTAACGTTGCGCCATTCCGCTGGCTGCCACGCCGCATCAGCATCATGGCCACATGCGCCGCAAAAACCAAATGACCCAGCGTCATCAGCGTTCCGCCGATCGTGCGCACCAGCAGGTACGGCTTGGTGATGTTTACACTATCCATGAACGGTCGCGCCGCATCGAGCATGGCGAGCCCCTGCAGCCAACCGCCAATAGAGAGTCCCACGAAGTAGGTCGCGAAGCCACCGATCACCAGCCAGAAGTGTGCACTGATCAGGCGCGCCGACGGCCATTCCCAGTCGAGCACGCGAGGCAGAATAAAGTAGATCGACCCGAACATGACCATCGAGAAAAATCCGTACAAGCCAAGGTGTGCGTGCGCCACGGTGTAGTGCGTGAAGTGCGTGACGGTGTTCACCATGCGCAGCGACTCAATCGACCCCTGCACCGACGCCAGCGTGTACATCATGCCGCCAAGCACGACGAAACGAAGCGTCGGTGAGTGACGGAGCGCGCCCAGATGTCCCCAGGAGGTACGATGCTGATTGATCGCCACTGCCGTGACCGGCACGATCATCATCATGCTCTGCACAATGGAGAGCGAGATCAGCCAGCCTGGCACCGGTCCGCCAATCAGGTGATGACCACCCACCTGACTATAGAAAAACGCAAGCGTCCAAAAGCCGATCAGAGACAGGTTGTACGAGTGGATGGGCTTTCCCAACACCTTGGGAATGAAATAGTAGATCGCGGCGAGGCCGATCGGTGTGAACCACAGGCCGAGCACGTTGTGACCGTACCACCAGTTCATCGCTGCCTGCTGTACGCCGAAGTGCAAGCCGGGCCAGTTCGCGACAATCAGGAGGATCGGGAGCCAGATCAGGCCAGCCGCGATGTACCACACCGACACATAGAGGTGCTCCACGCGGCGATTGCGCAGCGTGCGCAGCAGGGCGACGCCCATCATGGTGCCGCCAATGACCATGGGCACATCACATTGCCACGGGAATTCGAGCCATTCCAGACCGGCGCTGTGGCCAGTGAGAATGGCGATAATTCCTGCGCTTACGCCCAGCCCCCACAACACGGCGCCAACGGCTGCCGTCTTTCCCCCAACCAGTGGCGTACGTAGCAGCCGTGGCATCAGCCATAACGCCACGCCAAACGCGGCGAGACTGCACCAGCCGTACGCCACGGCATTCAGGTGCGCGGGGCGGATCCGTCCGAAGGTCAGCCACGCGTTGCTCACCAGCCAGTCCGGACCGTGCAGTTTGATTGACGCGATCAAACCGAACATCGACGCCAACACCAGCCAGAGCACGGCGAATCCGATGGACAGCAGCACCGGCCAACGCCCCGATGCATCCTGCTCCGCGCGCTCGTCGGCTTCTTCCACGGAGAGAATGGAGAACTCGCCGGTGTGCCCCGTGCGGTTCATCGTCTCTTGGAGATCGTCCTGCGCCCCCGCGGTCCGTGCCGCCGGGTCTTCAATCAGTCCGACCTCTTTGGCGCCGAAGATCACGCGACTCGCGGCGTCGGCCGAACCAAACAGCCCCTTGGACATCGACCAGATGAACAGCATCAGCCCACCCAGCGACGCCACAAAGGTGACCACCAGCAGGCCAATCGTGTACGACATCGACGACAACTCCAGTCAGGGATAGCGGCGGGCGACGAACACGGGCGGGCCGCGCCGCGACCGTACGCGCGTGCCTCGAAGCCTCGCGCGCTCACGCGACTAAACGTCGCCGAGTGAGCTGAAGATCCCAAAAACGCGGTGGGTCATATTGCGCTCAGGCGTCGTCCGGCATCGCGGTGCGAGTATAAGTTCACACGCCCCTACGCGACTGTACCCTCTGCCTTGAGCGACCTTGCGCACTTTCCGCTCGAATTTCCTCGCCCCGCGTCCGACACGAAGTGTGACCGCCGTGCTCGGCACCCTGCTTATGGTTGGCGTGGTCAGCTGCAGCTCGGTTCAGCGTGAAACGATGTCTTCCCGCGCCGCGGCGCCCGACTGGAAGACCGTCGATGTCGCGATGGGCCGCGCCGGCCTAGCGCAGCCGGGCGACGTGCATCGGTACAATTTCCCGCGCAGTGATTTACGCGTTGTCGTCACCGACCCGCTTGGCGACGTCGTGCTCCGCCCCGCGATGGCTCTGGGGGGCTGGATCGCCATGCACGGCACGGGAGCCGACAACGCCGTCATGGCGATGGGCGACCTCGTGGTCACCGAGACTGAACTACCCGCTGTGATGTCTCGCCTGCAGCAAGGCGGCATCGAGCAGACCGCCGTGCACCACCATGTGATACGCGAAACGCCGCGTGTGCTGTACCTGCACGTCAGTGCGCACGGTGACGCGGTCAAGATCGCCGAGACGGTGCGGGCCGCGATCGCACTCACCAGCGCGCCCGCGCCCGCGCCGGCCCCGCCCGCCCCCGCCCAGAGCGCCGGCGCACCGCGCATCGATTTGGATACCGCAGGCGTGGAAAAAGCACTCCGATACACCGGTCGCACGAATGGCGGCGTGTATCAGGTGAACGCGCCGCGCCCGGAGACCATTCGCGAGCGAGGCATGGTCGTGCCGGGAGCAATGGGCTTGGGGACCGTGATGAACTTCCAACCCACTGGCGGCGGTAAGGCGGCAATCACCGGCGACTTCGTGCTGCTCGCGACCGAGGTAAACCCGGTGATTCGTGCGCTGCGTGGCGCGGGTATCGAAGTGACCAGCCTGCACAACCACATGCTGAGCGACGACCCGCGCCTGTTCTTCATGCATTTCTGGGCGAACGGCGACGCGGTCACGCTCGCACGCGGCCTGCGTGCCGCGCTCGACAGCACAGCCCTCCGAACGAATTAGCGCGAACGTCGGCAATCACGAATCACTCCTGTACGAGCTTGCGCAGCGCGTCGAGACTCTGCAGGGCACCCGCCGTCGGTGAAATGCTCGACGACACCGCCTTCACGAGGTCAGCGTCACGGCTATAAAGATCATTGCCGAAGTACAGCTGTCCGTCGCGCTCGTAGGCCGTCGCGTACACGATGTACACGGGAATCTTCTTCGAGAGCCTCGTGGATTGGTTGTCCCCCCCCTGCTGCATCGCGGAATCGACGCGCGCCGGCTCCCAACCCAACGCCCACTGCGCCAGTTCGTCCGGTTTTTCCAGACGAATGCAGCCGTGACTGAACGCGCGCACATCCTTCTCGAACAGGGCGCCGTCGGGCGTGTCATGCAGGTAAATGTTGAACTTGTTCGGGAACATGAACTTCACCAGCCCCAACGAGTTCTTCGGTCCCGGCTTCTGCCGGATGCGAGTCTCGCCACCATCCTTGAAGTATTCCAGGTCGTTCGATTCCATGTACTTCGAATCGGCCGCGATCTTGGGGGCGGTTTCCTGCGCCTGAATATCCGGCGTGATGTTCCAGAATGGACGAAATACGACCGTTTCCATGGAGTCGGCGAATACCGGAGTGGTCTTGCCATCGAATTCCTCGCCGACGATCACCTTCATGTCGAGCACGCCGGTCGAGTCGTGGGCTTCGAGCCGGAAGGCAGGGACATTCACGATGATGTAGCGTCCCGCGAACGATCGCGGCATCCAGCGATAGCGCTCGAGATTTACGGCGATCTGCGCCAGTCGGTACTGCGCGGTGACGTTCAGCGACGCGACGGTTTCCGCGCCGAGCATGCTGTCCACCGCAATGCCGTGCCGCGCCTGAAAGTCGGCCACGAGCCCAGCGAGCCCCACGTCGTACGCGTTGGCACCAGCGGTGCTCCCGGCCACGCTTGGCGAGGATCCGAAGCCCTCGATACGCAGTCGCTCGCGCAGCGCGGCGAGTCGGCGTGGGGTGTCCGTTTGACGCGGTTTTAGCGCCTTTCCTGCGGGCACCAATCCCCAACCGCCCGCGGCAACGATGCCGCGGAAGGTCACCAGCGACCGGCGCAGTTCGTCGTACTCGGGGTCGCGCGGACGCATGCGCGCGATGGCCGAGTCGAGAAGCGGATCGCGCAAACTGCGAACCACGGCGCTGTCGATGGACTCGTGGCCCACGGCGATATGCCAGTCCTGTTCGATCGACTTGGGGTCGACCTGCCCGATCAACAGATCTTCGGCGAGCGCCACGTAGACCGAGGTCAGGAGTACGTCAGCGCTCGCCAGCTGGGAGGCCGTGGCCTGCTTCGTATTGCGGACCGCGCCTACCGTGGTGACCAATTCCTCCAGCGGATACGCATCGAGATTGAGCGCGTCGGTGCCGGCATCGACGACGGCACGCAACAGCGCCTTGCTCCGCGCCTGATTGAAACCGTCTTCTTCCAGCCAGAGCGGCACGTTGCCGTAGGTCGCGTAGAGCTGCTGCATGTTCTTCCAACGACCGGCGGGTATCGTTGCCGGCCGAGTCGTGAGCTGCGCTTGGATCGACGACGTGACCGCGCTCGATGGCACGCCCATTACGATATCGCCACGGCTCGGCGTCCACCCCTGTGCGACGTCCGGTTCTGAGCGGCGGCCCTTGCAGCCGACAACGAGGAGCAACACCACAGACCACGTGCGGAGATTGCCGTGCTGACGTGTGGTAAAGCCACGTGCTCGCCGCACCGTGCTTCCGTTCCCCATGCTCCACTGTGCCACGCCGTGCCTCCCGTAATGGATAAACGCCTGCGAACAGACCCGACCTTTGCCGATGCCGCGGCGGGTGCGAGAGAAGGGCCACCGCGAGGGCGGTGACACGGGACGAAGCCAGCAATGATGAACGCTGCTCAGCAGATGTTCATCGATACAGCTGCGCAATGACCTGCTCCAATAGCGTGCTCGGTACGTTGCTGAAACGCAGACGTTCTGTGCCCGGGCTCACGATGGCGCGGCGCTCCGTGCCGTCGGGCATCCGGTAGTACACGTACTGTGACTCACCAAACGGTGTGATGCGGCGCACCGGATATCCGTTCCGCCCGAAGATATCGCCCAGCACCGTTGCGCCTTCGCGCGTGCCGTAGCGCTTCTTGTACTGACCGGGAGGCATGCCGCCGGGCTTCTTGGCGAGACCTGGCGGTACCTGCTTCACCGCGCGCTGACCGCTCTTGGCTTTGCCTTGGCTCGCTCCCTGCGCCTGCGCTGTGGTGCTGGCTACGCTGAGCGTAATCGCCGAGAGCGTGATGAGCTGACGAATGGACTGCCGCATACTGGACCTCCTGAAGAGAATATCATCTCAGGTTGATACATCACCCGAGTGACAGACTCATACACCGCAGCTTTCGAGCCAGCTCAGCTTTGCCGTTCACGCCGAGCCCAACCGCCACGCAGCACCTCGGGAAACGCCGATCCATCGCGCTCCCGGTTCGCTTCGCTCACGCCCGGCACCGGCAGGAGCTCACGCGAATTACCCGCCATCCCATAGCGCAGTTCGTATATTCCCTCAATGCACGACACGTCCGTTGCCGCAGTACAGGTGGTCCAAGACGCTCTGCGACGCCAGACGCCGCTTGAGCGTCTGCGAGCCACACTTGCGCTGAGCGAATCGATGCGGGCCGTCTCGCTGTCCACACTGCGCCGACGGTATCCTGACAGATCCGTGATCGAGCTCGTGGAGTTACTCGCCGGTGAATCGCTGTTGCCGGCGGCGCGCCATGGTCCCATCGTGGTTCGATCCACGTGAGTCTCGAGAGTCTTGTTCAGTTCTTGAGTCGCGCGCTGAACTACGCGGGTATCCCGTTCATGCTGACTGGGTCGGTCGCCGCCGGCTATCGTGGCGCGAGCCGCGCAACGATGAACGTGGACGCCGTGATTGATCCAACGGCGCCTCAGCTTCGCGATTTCCTCCAGTGTGTTCTCGACGCCGGATTGTATGTGTCCGAAGAGGCGGCGAGTGATGCACTCGCGTTTCGCGGGATGTTCAACGTGGTGGATCCCAACACCGGCTGGAAGGCCGACCTGATTGTCCGAAAGGATCGGACATTCAGTGAAGGGGAATTCGCTCGCCGTGAGTTCGTCCACTTTCTCGGGGTCGAGCTCGCCGTCGCCACCCTCGAGGATATCGTGCTGTCGAAGCTGGAGTGGGCCACCCTCGGCGCCTCGTCACGCCAACTGGAAGACGTGCGAGCGCTGCTTCGAATCAATGAGGGCGACGTTGACATGACGTACATCGAACGCTGGGTAGACGTGCTCTGTGTGCGGCGCGCGTGGGAGTCCGTACGCGCGTAGCCACTGCGTAGCGCTCAACCGCCACGCAGCACCTCGAGAAACGCCGATCCATAGCGCTCCAGTTTCGCTTCGCCCACGCCCGGCACCTGCAGCAACTCACGCGGGCTACCCGGCCGACGCGCCACCATCTCGAGCAGCACCTTGTCGCCGAACACGATATACGCCGGCACACCCGCGTCGTCGGCGAGTTCGCGTCGCACCGCGCGCAATCGCTCGAACAACTCGCGCTCAGGGTCGTCGAGCATCGCAGCATCGGGACCGCGCGACGTGCGCCCGCCGGTGGGTACGGCCGCGCGTCGACCACGAGTGGTGCCGACCTGAGACTCCACCAGTTCCGCAATGCGCTCGTCGGCACGATGTCCGGTACACACATCGCACGAGCTCCCGCACGACGCGATCGCTTCGTCGAAGTGTGCCACGAGCGCCTGATGGCGACACCGCGAGCGTTCCACGAGATCGAACAACGCCACCGTCGCGAGTCGCGTCCGCTCGCGCACCTGCTCATCATCGAGATTGTCGAGAAAGCGTTCGTGCAGCTTCACATCGGCCCACGAATAAAACATCACGCAATCGCTGGGCAGTCCGTCACGACCGGCGCGGCCGATCTCCTGATACCACGACTCGATGTCCTTCGGCATGTCGCGATGGATCACGAACCGCACATTGGACTTGTCGATCCCCATCCCGAACGCCACCGTGGCCACAATCACGTCGATGTCGTCGCGCTTGAACAGTTCCTGATTGCGCGCCCGCTCCTCCGGTTCGAGACCGGCGTGGTACGGCAGCGCACGGACTCCCTGCGTGGAGAGAAACTCGGCCGTCTGATCCACCCCTTTGCGGCTCTGGCAGTACACGATGCCGCTCTCACCGTCGTGGGCACGAATGAGGGCCAGAATCTCCGCGCGCGTATTACCGCCCTGCCCCTTCTTGCGCGTGGCAATCTGTAGGTTCGGCCGGAAAAACGAACCCTTGAAGCCAGCTGGCTTGCGCATGCCCAGCTGTCGCAGAATGTCGAGGGCAACCCGACGGGTCGCGGTGGCCGTCAGCGCCAGTACCGGCACGTCAAGCTGCTCCTTGAGCCCCTGCAGCCGACGATACGACGGGCGGAAATCATGCCCCCACTGACTGATGCAGTGGGCCTCGTCCACCACCAGCAGCGAGATCGGGCAGTCGCCCACGAACTCGCCGAGGTAGCCGTCGAGGGCCTCGGGGGCGAGGAACACCAGTTCATATTCGCCCGCGCGAAACGCGTCCATCCGGGCGCGGCGTTCGTCGAAGTCCAACGTAGAGTTGATCGCAGTCACAGAGAACCCGAGACCGGCGACGGCATCCACTTGGTCCTTCATGAGCGAGATGAGCGGCGAGATCACCAGCACCGTCCCCTCGAGCAGTCGCGCCGGAAGCTGATACGTGAGCGACTTTCCCGCGCCCGTGGGCATCAAGGCAATACAATCCTTGCCGGCCAACACCGCGTCGATGACTTCGCGCTGTCCTGGACGAAACGCATCGAACCCGAAGACATCGCGGAGGACGCCTTCGGGAGTACGAGATGGGGAGGAGCTTTTCGTGTGCATCCTCCCCATAACGTAATCAAGCGAACTGCTCTCGGACTACTTAGCCGGCAGCAAGACGTGGTCGATCACGTGGATCACCCCATTCGACTGCTTCACGTCGGCGATGGTGACCGTGGCCACCCCGCCCTTCTCGTCCTTCACCACGACCTTCTTGCCCTGCATCATGGCCATCAGCTTGCCACCATTCACGGTGGTCAACGTGGCCGTCCCCTTGCCGGCCTTGATGGCCTTCACGATCGCCTTGGCGGTCATATTTCCGGCGACCACATGGTACGTGAGCACTCCGGTGAGTGCTGCCTTCATCTCGGGCTTGAGCAGGTTGTCCACCGTGCCGGCGGGCAACGCGGCGAACGCCGCATTGGTCGGGGCGAACACCGTGAATGGACCCTTGCCTTTGAGCGTCTCGACCAGTCCGGCCGCCTTCACGGCAGCCACGAGCGTGGTGTGATCCTTGGAGTTGACCGCGTTGTCGATGATATCCTTGGTCGGATACATCGCGGCGCCGCCCACCATCTTGGTGCCAGCCATCATGCCTTGCGCCTGAACGGCAGCCGGCAAGGCGACCATGGCGGCAACGACAAACATCTTGAGTGCGCTTTGCATTGAACGGTCTCCGTAAAGTCACGTTGAGGTGGCAGCCGTCGCGGCTGCGTTGTGCGAGGGATACGCCTCATCGCGACTATCGGATTCATACCACGCACGACCCGTACTACAGGTCGCGCGTCAGCTCGATCATGGTTTGCCGAAAGCCGTGACGCAAAAACAAACGCTGGGCACTTTCGTTGCGCGCGGCGGTCGAGAGCACCAACTGCGTGGCACCAATCTGCTGGAGTGCCGCCGTCGCAGCGTTCAGCAGCAACCCACCTACGCCGCGCCCGCGATATCCTGCGTCGACGATGAGATCGTGCAGTACGCCGGCCGGACCACGCAGCGCCATGTAGTCCACGCCTTCCGTAATCCCCCACGCGTAGCCGCACAGGTCGCCATCGTGCACGGCCACGAGCACAACGGTATTCGACTGGCCGAGCTGACGACCGAGGTACGAGGCGTACCCGCGCTCGGTTTGCGACGTGACCGCCATGAAGCGCGCGCGGTCGAAGTCGTGATGCGTCTGCATGAGCTGCACAGCCAGACGGCCGAGAGCCGGGAGATCGGCCGGCGTCGCGGCGCGGATGATGACGGCGGTTTGAGCCAAGATGGGCCTCTATGATCAGTGCGTTGCGACGACCACAACCTTCCCTACCACCCGTCGCTCCAGCATGGCGCGCAGCGCCGACGCGCTCTCATGGAGCGCGTACCGTGCGCTTACCACCGGCGAGATCGTGCCGTTCACCACCCAGTCCATCAATTGCGAAAGATGGCGCGCATTCGCCACCGGCTCGCGTTGCTCGAACGATCCCCAGAACACACCCACCACCGACGCTCCCTTCAGCAGCGGCAAATTGAGGGGCAGCGACGGAATCGCTCCACCGGCAAAGCCGATCACAAGGTGGCGCCCACCCCACGCGATGCTGCGGAATGCGAGCTCGGTGAGGTCACCACCCACCGGATCACAGATCACGTCCGGTCCAAGCCCGTTGGTGATCGCTTTCACACGATCTCGCAGCGATTCGGTGGTGTAGTTGATCACGTCATCGGCGCCATGCGTTCGGCACAGCGCCAACTTCTCGTCGGTACTGGCGGCGGCGATCACGCGCGCGCCGAGCGCCTTGCCGATCATCACGGCGGCCAGTCCCACTCCGCCGGATGCGCCGAGCACGAGCAGCGTTTCCCCTTTGGCGATCTTCGCGCGATCGATCAGCGCGTGCATCGCGGTCCCGAAGGCCAGCGGCAACGTGGCGGCAACCTCGAACGACAACGATTCAGGAATTGGTGTCGCGGACGACGCCGGCGCACACAGTCGCTCGGCGAACGCGCCCGTTCTGGTGAACACGACCACTCGCTGCCCGACCTGCAGATGGCTCACACCGGGACCGACCGCGCTGATCACGCCGGCGGCTTCGCCACCGGGGGTAAACGGTAGCGGAGGACGGACCTGATACTGCCCCATCACCATCAGCGCATCAGGAAAGTTCACTCCGGCCGCATGCACCTCGACGACGATCTCGCCGGCCGCGGCAACGGGATCGGGGACGGTTTCGACGGTGAGCGTTTCTGGTTGGTCGAAGGAACTGCAGATAACCGCGCGCATAGAAATCAGCTGGTCGAAGACGACATGGTTGATGCAGGCGACACGCGTAGGGTCTCGAGCGCCTGCCGCATTGTATCAGGAATAGCCACCGACGTGCGTGATACGCGGTCAACATACACATGCACGAAGTGGCCAGTGGCCGCTGGCGACTCGTCGTCGTTGCGAAAGAGCGCCAACTCGTAGCGTACGCTCGATCGTCCGAGGTGGACCACCCGGATACCGGCGGTCACACGATCGGGAAACGTGATCGGCGACGCGTACCGGCATTGCGTTTCCACGACCAGACCGATGGCCGCGCTGCCGGTGATGTCAAGCACTCCGCGCTCAATGAGCCACCGGTTCACTGCGGTGTCGAAAAAACTGTAGTACACCACGTTGTTCACGTGACCGTACACATCATTGTCCATCCACCGCGTGTCGAGCGCGGTCAGGTGCGCATAGTGTGCGCGCATCTCGGTCGTGCCGGTCACAATGCCTCGCGGTAGAGGGCGAGCGCCTGGTCGTAGTTGACGTCGCGGGGATTGTTCACCAACAGCCGCTGCACCTTCAGAGCGTCTGTCGCGAGCCCCGGAAGGTCAGCTTCGATCACGCCCACCTCACCGAGTGTGCGCTCGAGACCGAGCTCACCCACGATGGTGGCCATCGCATCCACGAAGGCGCGTCCGCTGGCGCTGCGATGCCACGTGCGCTCACTCGCCCGTATAGCATCCGACAGTTCACGGTACGACGCCTCGGCCTCCGGAAGATTGAATTCGAGTACGGGCAACAGCACCAGCGCATTGCTCAACCCGTGTGGCACGTGAAACTGTCCGCCAAGCGGATACGCCAGCGCATGTACAGCGCCCACCGGCGCGTTGGCGAAGGCCATACCAGCCAGCATCGATCCCTGCAGCATGGCGCGACGCGCCGCGAGATCAGCGCCGTGCTCGATGGCCGTGCCGAGGTGATCGGAGAGCAGCCGCAGCGCGCGCATGGCGAGCGTATCGGACAGCACGTTCTTGCGATGACGGCTGGTGTACGCCTCGATGGCGTGCACCATCGCGTCGATGCCGGTCATGGCGGTCACCCGCTCGGGAAGTCCCACCGTGAGCGTGGCATCAAGCACCGCGACATCGGGATACAGCACACGCGACACGACGCCCTGCTTCTCGCCGCTTGCCGTGGTCACGATCGCAATCGGCGTGACCTCGGAGCCGGTGCCCGCCGTAGTCGGCACCTGGATCAGTGGCCAACGCGGCCCAACGGCCAATCCGACGCCGTACATCGCGTCGAGTGATTTTCCGGAGCGGGACAGCAGGGCCACGAGCTTGGCGACATCGAGCGAACTGCCTCCCCCGAAGCCAATGACGCCGTCAGCCTGCGACGCCAGGGCGATCGCCACGGCCGCCTCCACGCACGACGCGGGCGGATCGGGCAGCACGTCGGCGAACACCGTGACGTCGAATCCCATCGTGCGAAGCGACGCGAGCATCGGCTCGAGCAGCCCCGCGTTGACGAGGCCACGATCGGTGACCACGAGCGGACGATTGACTCCGAATTCACGGATCAGATCGCCCAGCCGCTCGCTCTCACCGTCTGCGCAGATCACTCGCGGCGTCGTTTCGAAACTGAAGTTGGACATATCCAACGTTAGCCAGCAGGCACACACCGAGTAAGGCGCACGGCCACTCGCTACCCTCCAGCCATCGCGCCAACGATCAGCAGTGGCTCTTCCCCCGCGGCCACACTCGGCGGGAGCGGCACGTCGGGCGAGTCATGTGACAGATCGCGTTCGCACGCGAAGAACCGCACAAATGCCCGCCGCTGCTGGGTCACCTGATCGCGAATGGTCCCGCGCAAGGCGGGATACTGCGATTCCACGACATCGAGCACGCGGCGGAGGGTGACCTCGCCGTGTACCGGCACCGCGATCTCGGCGCCGACCTGCGCCAAGACCCGCAACGGCGATGGCAACACGACACGGATCATGGCAACGTCTGGACTTCGACCGACAGTACCGCCGGCAGATCGTGCACGATCGTATCCCAGTGATCACCCGAATCACTCGACACGTACACCTGACCGCCGGTGGTGCCGAAGTAGATGCCGCAGGAATCGAGCGTATCCACCGCCATCGCATCACGCAGCACATTGACATAGCAGTCCTGTTGCGGTAACCCGTCGGTAAGCGCCTCCCACTCATCGCCACCGGTGCGACTGCGATACACGCGTAGCTTGCCGTCGGGCGGGAAGTGATGTGCATCGCTCGTGATCGGCACCACGTAAATCGTATTCGGTTCGTGCGCGTGCACGGCGATCGGGAAGCCGAAATCGCTGGGCAGATTGCCGCTCACCTCGTGCCACTGATCGCCGCCGTCGTCGCTCCGCATCACGTCCCAATGCTTCTGCATGTAAAGGCGCTGCGGATTGGACGGATGCATGGCAATACGATGCACGCAGTGCCCCACTTCAGCGTCCTCGTCGGGAATCTGACCCGACCGCAGCCCCTTGTTGATCGGCGTCCACGTGACACCGCCATCGACGGTCCGAAAGGCGCCGGCGGCTGAGATCGCGACGTACATGCGGTTCTCGTCGGTGGGATCGAGCACGATCGTATGCAGGCACATCCCCCCCGCGCCCGGCTGCCAGTGCGCACCCGATCCATGTCCGCGCAGCCCGGATAATTCATGCCAGGTTACACCGCCATCAGCGGACTTGAACAAGGCCGCGTCTTCGGCACCGGCGAATACGATGTCGCGATCCGTGAGCGACGGCTCGAGATGCCAGATCCGCTTGAACTCCCACGGATGTGGCGTGCCGTCGTACCACATGTGCGTGCCGGGCAGGCCGTCATACGCGAACGCGTTGCCCACCGGCGCCCACGTTGTGCCGCCGTCGTCCGAGCGTTGTATCACCTGTCCGAACCAGCCGCTCGATTGCGACGCATACAAACGATCGGGATCGACCGGCGAACCCTTGAGATGGTACATCTCCCATCCGGGAAAATGTGGACCATCCACCGACCAGGACTTCCGGGCGCCATCCGACGTCAGGATGAAGGCACCTTTTCGCGTGCCCACCAGTACACGAACTCGGCTCATCGCGTGCTCCTCGCTTGCAGAGACAATCGCAAGTATACGGGTCGTCTCAGGAATCGGCACGATTGCGATCGGCAGCGCCCGTGACCAACGTGTGTTTCAGGTTTGACTCCACTTCCTCCCGGAATTCATCGTGGACGTACCAGCGCACCGCCACGCCCGTCCCGACACCGATCTCCCGCCGCTCAGCGCCGACGAGCTTCATCGGTATAGTAGACACTTGGCGCTCCCGGGCGTCGGGCTCGAAGGGCAGCAGCGGCTCAAGGCCGCACGCGTGCTCATCGTCGGGGCTGGCGGACTGGGCTCGCCCACCGCGCTGTACCTCGCCGCCGCTGGCGTCGGAACCATCGGCTTGGTGGACCACGATGTCGTGGACGTGACGAATCTGCAGCGGCAACTGCTGCATGGCACGCGGGACGTGGGGCGCGCGAAGCTCGACTCGGCGCGTGATCGGCTGCTGGACGTGAATCCACATGTCCAGCTCGAGCTGCACGCCGTCTGGCTGACGTCGGCGAACGCGCTCGATCTGGTCGGTCGCTACGACGTGATTATCGACGGCACCGACAACTTCAACACGCGTTACCTCGTGAACGACGCGTGTGTTTTGCTCCGCAAGCCGAACGTACACGGATCGGTGTTTCAGTTCGACGGGCAAGCCTCGGTGTTCGCGACGGAGCACGGGCCGTGCTACCGCTGTCTGTATCCAGAACCGCCACCGCCGGGCATGGTGCAGAATTGCGCCGAGGGTGGCGTGCTCGGCGTGCTGCCAGGACTTATCGGCACGATCCAGGCAACCGAAACGATCAAGATCATTCTAAAGGTAGGCGAAACGCTCGCCGGGCGTCTGCTCATGATCGACGCACTCGCGATGCAGTTCCAATCGGTCACAATTACGCGCGATCCGAACTGTCCGGCGTGCGGCACACGCACGCTCACGCAGCTCATCGACTACGACGAGTTTTGCGGCGTGGCGGGCCCGGCTTCGGTGGCGACTTTTGAGGCCGTACCGGAAATGACCCCCGCCCTGCTCGCGGCGCGGCGAGCACGCGGAGACGACTTCGACCTGATCGATGTCCGCGAGCCGCATGAGGCGCTGCGCTCCCGGATCGAGTGGTCGCGGTTGATTCCACTCGGCACGCTGGCGAGCGCGATGGCTTCGCTCGACCCCGCGCGGGAGCTGGTCGTGATTTGCCGCAGCGGTACGCGGAGCGCCGATGCCGTGCGCCGGCTGCAGGCGGCTGGCTTCCCTCGCGCGGCGTCCGTGGCTGGCGGGATGCTGCGCTGGCGTAGCGAGATGGGACACGACGACGGGTCGTGCTGAGTTCGTGGCACTACCATTGCAGTAGGGATCGCTTTACGGTTCAGCGTCCACACTTGGGTACGCCGACTCGCATCACGACTTGCCACCTTTTTCGGGAACGCACCATGCTCATGACACTCGCCATTATCCTTGTCGTGCTTTGGCTGCTCGGCATGGTCAGCGCCTACACGATGGGCGGACTCATCCATATTTTGCTCGTAATCGCCGTCGTCGTCATACTCGTGCGGGTGATTCAGGGACGAAAGGTCCTCTAACCTCGCGCGCCAGCATCACACCGTACGAGCACGACGCCGCGACATTATTTCAAGCGCTTGGACGTCGGAATCATCACGTGCGCGTACGGTGTCCCCTTCCACATCACGAAGGGGCCTCCGTTGTTTGGATCGGCCGAAATGCCGTTCAACAGCTGCGGGTCAGGAAGAAGCATCATGACGTGCGGCGCTCCATTTGGCAGCCATTGATTGGTGGCCGTCGGAGCGGTCGCGAATGGATCGGTATTGCTCACGGGCATGTCTCCCTGCAGCATGTAGCCGAAACCGACGGCAGTGACCGATGGTTGTTTCTTGTTCATCCACGCGTCGATGAGTGCGCGCCATGGCGCGTCGAGGCACATCGGGGTGTCATTCGGGACGTCCGGCATATCCGGCATGCACACCCAGTCGGTGCTCCCTTTTCGGAGCACGCGCTTGTCGTGTCCCACGACCGTCGCGCCGGCCGCGATTGACGCTGGCGCCGCTCTCAGTGCATTGGCGATAAGCGCGCGATCGCCCGACACCGTGGACGCCGCCGCAGCATGCGTAGCCTGAGCAGCGGCAGCGCTGGACAGGCCAAGCAGCAATGTGCTCGTGCAAATAAGGACGTACTTCATTCGAACCTCCGGTTTTCGGGGGTGGACCTTCAGCCGGGCCGTCTCACGACACGCGGTTCCTATGTGAACCACGCCGCGAATCCCGGACTGCTATCGCGCCGACCATTGAATAGACCGATCGGTCTATTCGTGGCGCCAAAAAAATGAGTCAGTGCTTCGTCATGGCCGTGAAGTAGAAATCCAGTACCGGGTCAAATGGGTGCGAGTTGCGCGCCAGCCGAGAGCGTAGGGCCGCACCTTCCCAGGCGTTGACCAGCAAGTCCGCCATGCCGGTCGTATCCGTTGACGCTGCGATGTCGCCGGTCGTGCGGGCCTCATCGAGGCAGCATCCGATGCCGCCAGAGATTTGGGCAAGACAGCCTTCGATCTTGTGCCGAAAAACCTCGCTCGCGCCCGAAAGTTCTTGCCCGAGAGCGCCGAGGAAGCAGCCGAGGTAGCCCTCGGCGGCGTAGGCGGCCCGGACGCCATCGAAAAAATCACGAATCCGGTCGAGCGGAGCACGCTTCCGATTCGTGAGCGTGGCATGGAGCAGCGCGTGCACGTTTGCCTGATAGCCATCAATCACGTGCAGCGCGAAGTCTTCTTTTGATGCGAAATGGTGATAGAACGATCCTTTCGGCACGCCCGTCGCGGAGAGCACGTCCTGAACGCCCACAGCGTTGTAGCCGCGCGCGAGCATCAGCCCAAGGCCGGCGAGGATGAGTCGCTGCTTGGTTGCATGCATTTCTTCCGGTGCTGCCGCCGCTAGACCGATCGGTCTGTTCACGACCAGAAGGTGCGGGTGCGGGTGCCGACTGTCAAGTGCGGTCGCCGAATCGCTTAGCGCTTTACCGCGCCCGGTGTGCTCGACCGCAGAGGCAGCAGTTCCGACACGGCCGACCCATCTTTGCGGGGATCGGACGCACCGGCGTTGATGCCCGTGGTGTAATTGCGCATCACGGCCTGCCCGGCTCCCATGCGCGTACTCGAATAGTCGCCGCGCATCACGATCTCATGCCCCATCGCGGCCAGTGCCTTGAGCACGCCATCGGCGATGCGCGACTCGAAGTTCACATCGCATCCGGGAAACGTTTCCTTCGTGAAGCGCGGCGCATCGAGCGCGCCCTGAATGTTCATCCCGAAGTCGGCGATATTCGATACGAACTGGGCGTGCGCCTGGGCCTGATTCCAGCCACCCATGATGCCGAACGCGACGCGCGTGTCGCCCTTCTCCATGAACGCGGGGATGATGGTGTGCAGTGGACGCTTCCGACCGGCCAGCGCGTTGGCACTGGCGGGATCAAAGGAAAATCCGGCGCCGCGGTTATGCCACACGAACCCGGCGTCGGCCACGGAAATCCCTGCGCCAAAGCCTACGGTGGAGTAATTGCTTTGAATGAGGGAGATCATGTTTCCTTCTTTGTCCACCGCGCTCAGGTAGGTCGTACCATTGTCGGTGCCGCTGGGTGTGCCCGCGCTGACATCACAGTTCGCTTTCGACGCGTTCACCAACGTCGCGCGCTCGGCGGCATACGCCTTCGAGCGCATCGCGCCTACGGGGATCTTCACGAAGCGCGGATCGCCGTCGTACTGCTGCATGTCGGCATACGCGAGCTTCTTCGCCTCGATCATGTGATGCAGCGCCGACGCCGAGTTGTGACCCATCGTAGCGAGCGGAAACGTCTCCATGATATTCAACATCTCGAGCGCCGCGATACCCTGTCCGTTCGGCGGCAATTCGTACACGGTCCATCCACGATACGTCGTGGAGATCGGTTCCACCCATTCGCTGTCGAACTCGGCCAGGTCAGCGGCGGTCATCGTGCCACCATGGCTCTTGCTGCTGGCGAGCAGCTTGGCTGCCACGGTGCCCTTGTAGAAGGCGGCCGCGCCGCCAGCCGCGATCTGGCGATACGTCCACGCCAGTTCGGGATTGCGGAACAACTCGCCGGACAGCGGCAGCCGGCCGCCAGGCAAAAACGTCTTCGTGGTGGCGGCATCTTCGCGTAGCACCTTCTCGCTGTCCTTCCAAAACACGCTCACCACTTCGCCCACGGGAAATCCAGCCTCGGCGTAGGCGATTGGTTGCGCGAGGACGTCCGCGAAGCGCTTCTTGCCGAAGCGAGTGAGAAGCTTCTCCCAACCATTCACCGCGCCAGGCACCGTGGCCGCATCGATCCCACGCGCTGGCATCGTGACCCGTCCCTTGGCGCGCAGATGCGCCACCGTGAGGCCTGTGGGCGCCCACCCCGACGCGTTCAGTCCGAAGAGTTTCCCCGTTTTCGCCTCGTAGATGATCGCAAACAGATCACCCCCGATGCCATCGTTCATGGGGGCGACGAGCCCCATCATCGCATTCATCGCCACGGCCGCATCGATGGCGTTGCCCCCACGCTCCAGCACCGACGCGCCCACCTGCGACGCCAGCACGCTCTCGCTGGCCACCACGCCTTGCTTCGACGACACCATGGATCGCGACTGCGAGCGATCCTGTGCGCCAGCGGTGCGCGGCACGAGAACAGGCAGGAGTCCCGGCAAGAGCAGCGTGGCGAGCACGATCACGCGGAACGTCGAACGAGCAATCATCGTGCAACTCCGAATAGGGCGGACGAGTCAGGGTTGGCGGGTGCCCGTGAAATATGGGGACCCGCGCGGCGACGGCACCATGCCCCGCCGCCGTTGACGACTGACCCTACATGAACATCGCCGGATTGATCTCGAGGGAGACCTCGGAAATCTTATTCGCAGGGATACCGCTTCGCCGCGCGTGCTCGAGCACCGCTTCCGGGTTCGGCGCGATATACTCGCAGTAAATCTTCCCTTCGGCATCGGACACATAACTCTTCACCCACACCACTTCGGGCATCTCCGCCAACACGGAGTTGGACATGCGACCGGCGGCGGTCAGTTGATCGGCAGTGAGCGATCCGACGTTACGCTCAATGATGTAGTGCGGCATGGTGAGTGAGTGCGAGAGTGAAAAGAGAGCCTACAGGACCGGGAGTCCCTACGATACAACGTGCGCCGCGGCCTGCGGGCTCGCGGTGAGTACCTCGCCCAACGCGACGTCGTCAACCTCCTGCGCGATCCGCACGGCGCGCTGCGTCGCGCTCGCGGCTTCGACGTGATTCCCGAGCGCGCGGTGCGCCCGCGCCATTCGTTCGAACAACCATCCCTCGCCACGAACGTCGCCCAACGTCAGCCGGATGGTCATCGCCGACTGCAGGTAATCGAGTGCGGCGTTGAAACGTCCGCGGCCGATGCACACATCGGCGAGTGCCGAGAGCGCGTGACCAAGCAGCTGTTGCTCACCGCTGGCCGTATTGACGCGCACCGCATCGGTGAGCGTGGTCAACGCCTCATCCCAGCGACGCAGCTTGTTGAGCGACGCGCCGAGGCTGTTCAGAATCAGCCCTTCGTGCACCCGGTCGGAGGTTTCACGGCAAATGCGAAGCGCCGCCTCATACTCGCGCACCGCGTCCGCGTACGCGCCGTGTTGCCAGTGCACAATGCCGAGCGAATTGCGGATCGCCAATTCACGAAGGCGATCGTCCTCGCGCACCGCCAGCACGATCGCCTCTTCGTAACGCTCCACCACGTGCTGGTGACCGGTGTTCAGCTGACGTTCGGCGCGGGCGATACCTTCGACGGCCTCGGCCTCATTCGAGAGACTCGTATGGCGCTGGTGCAACGCGCGCGACTTGATCCATGCCGCGCGCGCCTGCTCCGGTGCCCTGCCGTGTTCATACACACCAGCAAGGCGACGCCACATCAGCGCCTCATTGCGGTAATCTTCGATCTGTGCGAACAGCGTGGCGGATTCGTGGAGGTATGGCACCGACTCTGCGTGACGGTCGAGGGCCACCATCACCTCACCCAGTGAACGACAGCCAAGCGCGATCCCCTCGACGAAGCCTGCCGTTCGGTTCAAGCGGAGCAAATCCTGATACGTCGCGAGCGCTTCCTCGACGCGTCCCTGCTGTAGCTGGATATGGGCAATTGACGTCAGCGAGAATGAGGCGTACACGGTGACCGAGAGATACGCCTCGGTACGACGGAAGAACTCCAGTGCCGTGTCGAGATTTCCCTGTTCGCGATGAATGGTCCCCATCACGTTCAGCAGCGCGCCGTACCGTTCCGGGTGATCGCTGACCTCGGTCCGTTCCAACGAGGCCTCGAGCACGGCCAGGGCACGTTCCAATTGCCCGAGTGCACGCAGAATATTGCCCATCGTGGCCAGATCGCCGGCTTGAGCCCGTGTGTCGCCGGCGGCCCTGCCCAACGCCAAGACCTCTTCGATCTTCGCGAGCGCATCCTCATGACGCCCTTCATGCGAGCGCAAAAAGGCGATGCTGCGCAGTGCGTTCCGCACGCCCTGCGCGTCCGCGCGTTCCCGGGAGATCCGCAACGCCGTTTCGAGTGCGCGATCAGCCGCTTCAAAGCGCTTGAGCAGCGTGTACGCGTCCCCTTGCCGCAGATACACCTGCGCCAGTCGATCGGATGGACCGAACGGTGCAAGCGCGGAAATCAGCGCATCCACGATGGACAGCTGGCGCGCACGCAAGCCGAGCATCTCACTCAGGCGCTCCTGCCGCAACAACGTGTCGGCCAGGAGATCGCGACGTGCGTGATCGTCGGGCAGCCGCTGTACCCAGGCCTCGACTCGCTCGAGCGTGTGCAGCGCGTCGGCGTTCTGACTGAGTCTCATGGCACGATCAGCCGACTGCATGCCATAACGTACGGCATCGGACCAGGCATCAGCTCGACTGAAGTGGTGCGCCAACCGTTCCACATGTTCGTCGAGGCGCGCCGCGTATCGCCGCTCGATGGCGCGACCGACGGCATCGTGCAATGTTGTACGCTGGTGTTCCAGCAAGCTATCGTACGCCACCTCTTCGGTGAGCGCATGCTTGAAGCGAAACGCCGGTTCCGGTACCACCGCGATCTGTTGCACCAGACCAGACGACTTGAGCCGTTCGAGCGAGCGCATGATATCCGTCGGCGATTCCACGACATCTTCCAATACGCCGCGCGGAAACTCCCGCCCGATGACCGCCGCTACGCGAAGCACTTCCGCGGTCTCGGCGTCGAGGCGATCCATACGCGCGCGCAGTACCCCCTGCACGGTTTCCGGCACATGCAGTGCCTCGGAGTCCGCGGCGGCCACCGCCTCGCCGTCGCGCACCGTGACGCTGCCCTCTTCGCGAAGCGCTTCGCACACCTCTTCGAGGAAGAACGGATTCCCACCGGTACGCTCATGCAACCGCGCCACCAGTGACGGCGACATGCGATCGGCCCCGAACACCGCGAGCGCAATCGCCGCCGAGGCCGCACCGTCGAGCGGCGAGAGGTGCAACAGCGTCTGATGCTCGGCGCTGCCCCAGTCGGTGGCGCTATCCGGGCGTGAGGTCACGACCAACATGAGTGGAGCCGCTGGCACGACCTCAGCGAGCTGCCGCAGGGCGGCGCGCGACGCCTCGTCGGCCCAATGCCAATCCTCGAGGAGGAGCAGGGTCGGTGTCGCGCGCGACCCGAGAGTGTACAGCGCCGCGATCGCTTCCAGCATGGCGCCCTGAAAGCGCTCGCCACGCAACACGTCGGGCACCGGATACGCTTCGCTCGGAATCGCCAGCAGGGTGAGATAGAAGGGCAAATACTCTTCAAGCGACCGGTCAATCGCGCGCACGGCGGCAACGGCCACGGCGTGCCGCTCTGGCGTGCTCTGCTCGCGCGGTAGGCCCAGCAGATCGTGCGCGGCGTCGACGAACGGCAGGAACGGTGTGCTCGCGCCATAGGCATCACAACGTCCATCGATCACGCGCAAACCTTGCGCGTCCGCCACACCGCGCAGCTCATGCAACAAGCGACTCTTCCCCGCGCCCGCTTCACCGATGAGCACGGTGTAATGACCCTGTCCGTGTTGTGCCCTCTCGACATTCTCCGCGAGCACCGCGCGCTCCCGGGCACGACCAACGAACGGTGTCAGGCCAGCGCGCACGGCGACATCGAGCCGTGACCGTGCATCGGATTCGCGGAGGACGCGGTGCGGCGTAGCGGGCGTGCTATCGCCCGGCAGTACGACGTGAGCCGAGGGCTCCATGAGCATGAAGGCCGCGATCAGACGACGAACCTCCGGGCTCACCAGAATCGCGTGCGGATCGGCGGCCGCCGCGAGCCGCGCGGCCATGTCGGCGGGCGCGCCGCTGATACGGAAGCGACGATCCCCGCTGCGCAGACGCTGCGCGACGAGCGCCCCTACATGGATACCGGCGCGCAGGCGCAGCGACGCGGCTAATCGGGCGTCGAGGGTCGCGGCCACCTCCGCGACCCGTTCGCGCAACGCCAATGCTGCGCGCGCACCGCGCACGGCATCGTCTTCGTGCGCCGTCGGCACACCGAACAGCATCACGAGATCGTCGCCGGCGAACTGATTGATGATGCCCCCGTTCTGCGTGGCCACCTCGGCCGCCGCCTCATGCAATCGGGCGATGACGCGTTCCGACTCATCCGCATCGAGGCGCTCGACCAGCGCATCCTGCCCATCGATCGTGCAGGCGACCACCGTAACCTGCCGGCGCTCGCCGCCCCGCGTGAGCGCGCTGTCACGACGTTCCACGTGGTCGCGTTCAGGCTCACCAGTAGCAATGCTGGCAGACGCGGCGATGGCCGGCGCTGCCGGCGCCAAGCCGCAGGATGCAATCGCGGCGATGAGCTCGGCGGCATTGGCCACGCGGTCAGCGGGACGCTTGGCCAGCATGCGCCGAATCAGCGATTCCACGGCGGCCGGGACATCGGGGCGCACGCTCGCGAGGGGTACCGGATCAGCGGTAAGCGCCGACACCAGCACGGCCTGATCGCCGCGTCCGCGAAACGGTCGCACACCGGCAAGCATTTCGTAAAACACCACCCCCAGCGACCAGATATCCGTGCGATGGTCCACCGATTCGCCGAAGGCCTGCTCGGGACTCATGTATGCCACTGTGCCGATGGCTCCGACCGTTTGCATACTGGTCACATCGGCGAGCTTGGCGATACCGAAGTCGAGGATCTTGACGTGTCCATCCTCGGTGATCATCACGTTGGCCGGCTTGATGTCTCGGTGCACGATGCCGCGCTCGTGCGCCTTCGACAGTCCGCGCGCGATCTCGCCCGCAATGCGCAAGGCGTCATCGAACGGCATCGGCCCACGGGCGATTCGACGATCGAGGGTCTCACCGTCATAACAGGCCATCACGATGTACAGCAGCCCATCCGCCGTGTCACCGATCTCGTGCACGGTGCAGATGTTCGGATGCTCGATGGCCGCGGCGGCACGGGCTTCGATCAGAAAGCGCTTCTTCGCGGTGACGTCCGCGCTCAGGTGCGCCGACAGGAACTTGAGCGCGATATCGCGGTCGAGCCGTTCATCGCGAGCGCGATAGACCACGCCCATGCCGCCACCGCCAAGCCGCTCGATCACGCGGTAGCGCGAGCCGGCGGGCATGGAGTGTAGGAGCATCGGCGACGGCGTGCGCGACGCGAGCATCGGAGCCATCACATCGTCGATCAGTTCGTCGAGGATACCGCGACGTCCGTGTGCAGTCAGCAGCGCCTCGACGTCAGCCCGCACCTGCGCGTCCGAGCACGTGTCAGCCAACCACGTGCGTCGCGCCTGTGACGGCTGTTGCAGCGCCTTGTGAAAGAGCGCCTCCACCGATGTCCACCCGCCCTCCTGTGGCTCGCTCACGCGCTCAGCTCTCGGTTCAACCACGCCCGCGCAGCGGTCCAATCCCGCTTCACGGTGGCGGGTGACAGGTCGAGCATCTCCGCCGTCTCCTCGACACTCAGTCCCACAAAGAATCGACATTCGACAACCTGACTCTGCCGCGGATTGAGCGCCGATAGGCGCTCGAGTGCCTCGTCCAAAGCATGTAGTTCGTCGGCGCGACGATCGACCGCGGCCAGGGCCGCGTCGGCCGCCCCTAGCGTCTCGGCCACCACTCCACCACCGCGCTTGTCTGCGCGTCGCTGGTCGGCGTAATCGATCAGCACGCGGCGCATGGTACGAGTCGCCATTGCCAACAGATGCTGGCGGTCACGCCACTGCATTCGATCGAGTCCCTCGAGACGCAGATAGGCCTCGTGCACCAGCCCATCGGTTTCAAGTGTATGCCCCTCCCCTTCCCCGGCCAGCTGTCGGCTGGCGATGCCCCGCAACCGATTGTGCAGCAGGCCTAGCACGCGGTGTAGCGCCGACGCGTCACCGTTGCCGGCGTGCTGGAGCAGTTTGGTGATGTCGCCCTGATCGCTCGTGTCCGTGGTACTCATGTCACGTCCGTCGGGAGGAGGAATCGCGCCGTAGCTATACTGCCATGGGAGGCACCGGACGGCCAGCGTCCAGTGCCTCCACTATGCAAAGGCGGAGAACTTGCCGAAATCAGCGCATCGGCGGCCGAATCTCAGTCTTGGAACTGATACTGGCAGCTGACAGCGGGATTCCACGGGGTGAACACCCCGTTGGCGTTCGGCCGCCACGCCCAGATGTGCAGCGCCCAGACGCTCACACCCTGCACGACCAGCGGTGCGAACTCCATCCCGAGGAGGGGCGCCGGCTGGTTCTCCATCGTGCCGTCCGGTCGCGGCGCGACATAGTCGAGGCCAACCAGCTGGAGTGATCCGTCCCGCTGCGGCTCGTACATCAGCAGTTCGGGGCGCTCGAGATCGATGGTATTGTCGACCAGCGCGCCGTTCATGTAGTGGTACGCCTGAGCGCCAGTACCCGGACGCTGCGCGCATCCCACGGGGAACTGCACCGTGTAGCCGGCGTCCTGTGCCACGCTGAATTTGTGAAAGCGCGCCGTGGCATTCCGAGCGGCCGCGATTCCCTGCTTTTGGTCGACGGTCAGGGAGCCGGTCGCAATCTTCGCATGGGCACCGTGGTGGTCGACGAGCGCAGTCGCGGCGGCCGAGGTCGGCTGCGTGGCATCACCGCTGCAGGCGGCAATCAGCGCGCACGCCGACGCCGCGAGGGCCAGTCCATAGGTGTGTCGGGTCATCAGGGAGTCTGGTGAGGGTCGGGAAATGCGGCATCGAAGACGGCCGTATTGGAGAAGGCGGCTTCGGAGCGATTTTCGGCTCACCGTGGCTCACGCGGCGTGAGCCAGCGCTTCGGAGGTCCCTCGCGCAAGCGACTCGTCGGTCGCCAGCGCGTTGCTGACGACCGACGAGTTACGAGCGGCAAATACGATCGGGTGCGGAGGTACCGCGCCCAACCGTACAGCTGGTTCGTGATTACATCGCGCCCATTTTCAGGTCGCCGCAGGCCACGATGGTCTTCATGTCGGTCGGCGACATGTGCACGTTCACGTGATAATCACCGGACGTCGGCGCGGCGATGTTTACCGTGGCCATCGACTTTCCATTCCCACTCGCATCGGCCTTGATCGGCATGTAATCCGTGGCCGGTCCGACGATACCGCCGCCACTCGCGCACGTGCCCGAATGAATGTGCCACGGATGTTCGCCATTCGCCGGCGCCCCGCTGATCGTGACTTCAGCCATCGTGGTTCCGGCCGACGTACCGGCCATTGCCGAGGCCGTGCCGGCGACCTTCGTGCCAGCCATCGACTGGAGCGTGGCGTTCCAGTGAGCCCCTGCCGGCGCCATCATAGCCGTCGAGTCCGCCGAGGCAGCCATGGCATTGCTGCCAGCCGAGTCTGCCACCGATCCCTTGTCCCCACCGCACGCGACCAGCGAGCCGATCACGAGCGCCGCGCCAATTCCCTGCATCGTACGCCAAGATTCAAAAACCATAGAGCCTCCATCCGATGTGAGTAAAACACCAGCCACGGGGCACTGACGTCACCACCGTGTACGCAGCCAACCGTCCCGATGCATAACTCGTGCTTACGCGACGGTCCCCTGGTCGGCGCCTGAGCACGCTCCTTGCCACAAACGGCGGCATTCCCCAACCGGACCCCGCTGTGCCCCAACTCATCCGACTCATCGTCCGCTCACTGGTCTCCATGTTGTGCGTCGGCATTGGCCTCGGCGCATGTCGCGACACCGCGCCCGCCGACCGCAACCGCTCCGCCGGTGCGACCGACAGCAGCCTCCGCGCAGCCGACAGCACCGCGCGCCGATCCGTCGCGGCCGACACCGCTGACATTCGCTTCGAGGTCGACCTCGCCGCCCGCCTGGTCCGCGTGCTCGGTGCGGGCAGCGACACGCTGGCCGTGCATCCGGTGGCGATTGGTTCGACGGAATGGCCCACCCAGGCGGGATCGTGGGCGATCAACCAAGTCGTGCTCAATCCCGAGTGGATTCCACCCGATGAGACGTGGGCTGACGAGCGCGAACCGAGAAAGCCCGGCGACCCGAAGAATCCATTGGGCCGCGCTCAGCTCGTGTACGACATGCCGCGCACGATTCACGGCACGAACGATTCGGCGTCGGTCGGCAAAGCCGTGTCGCACGGATCGCTTCGCGTGACCAACGCCGTTGCACTCTGGCTCGCAACGTTGGTGCTGGAACGTACCGGCGCGAACAACGCCAACACGCTGATTCAGCGCGCCGCCGCCGATCGCTCCGAAAAGCAGATCATCAATCTCACCCGCGTGGTGCCGATCCGCGTGTTCTGAGGTCATGAGCTGACTGACGTCTACTTCGGCGCGGGCGCGAGCCGCCGGCTATTTACCGAGTACAGCATGCCGGTGTACTGCATCTCTTCCCAGGTCTGATCGCCCCAGTGCACGTTGGCCGTGGCATCGGGGTTGTGCTTGTTTTTCGCCGAATTGTCGTACCACGCCTTGGACGTGATCTTCGCACCCGCCGGCAGCTCCAGCGGCGTGGCAAACATGTAGTAGGTCTGCCAATTGAAGTCGTAACGCGGCACGTCGAGGATGACTTCACGGGTCCCATCCGGCTTCTCCAGCGTATACTCCCAGCGGGTTCCCCGCACGTGCGTATGCGGGAACAGGCCGTAGATCTTGACGGGCTCGTTGATCGTGATGGTGCTCGGCACCATGACATCCTTCTGGCCCGCCGGCAAGGTGAATTTGGCATTCAAGAAGGCGCCCGCATACACCCGCTCGGCGGGCACGGCTTTGGCAAACTGGAATCCCACGCTCGACCGATCCTGCACTTCGTGGCCGTGCGCCGTGTAGTGCACCTGGAAAACCAGCGTGGTTCCGGCCGGGATGCGGAGGGCGGTGCCTTCAGGAAAGCGCACCATGTTCGTACCGGGAGCGGTGGTGCCGATCATCGTGGTCCCATTGCGCATGCGCGGGGCATGCCTCGTGTCCACACGGGGCGGATCGTCGGGGATCTTGCTATTCTCGTCAACCGAAATCGGTGGCTTCGCGGCTGGCGCAGACGGCCGTGCAGCCGACGCGGTCGGATCCGACGCGGCCGCAGCAGCGGTTGCCGTTCTCGCAGGAAGCGCCGACACAATCACGTGGTGCACGACTTCGCGCGAACCCGGCATGATTTCAACGGCCTGCACCCACTTGTCTTCAGTAAAGTTGGTGGGCACCTCGAAGTACTGATACTCGATCGTCCCCGAGACCGGCACGGTGAACGCTTCGGGCATCGTGAATACCACATCGGGCGTTCCAAGCTCCCAGCTCGACGCGAAGCGCGGTGCGGGCGGCAACGACTTCGGGTTGCCGACCTTGGCGCCGCCATCAACCCAGCGCTGAATGGTCTGTTTGTCGAGATCGGACAGGCGACGGTCGTTACTGAAGACGCCATGCGGTCCTTCCGCGTGCCAGGGCGGCATGTATCCGGTGCGCACGGCGTCGCGGATGTCGTCGGCGTACGCTTTCACGGAGTCCACGTCCATCATGGAAAACGGACCGAGACCACCCGAACGATGACAGCTGGCGCAGTTGCGATAGAGCACCGGCGCGACATCCTTCGCGAAGTCTGGCGCCGTGTCCTGCGCGGCAAGCGGCTTCTCGTCATGCGCTACCGCAAGGCCGAGTAACGAGGCCGCGCCAAGCGCCACAACGGTCGTCAGCGTAATCCGACCAACTCGGCGGCGATGCGGAAGAGGCGAGGACATGGGCGGGTATGATTGGAGGAGTGGGTCGCGCTATAACGAAGTAGGCGGCGTCCAACTGCATAGTGGCTCATGCAGAAGGTACCGTTTTGCGGTTGACCCGCTAGAGCGCACGGCGCATGGCGTGTGGCCCCGTGCATGTGCCGACACGAAGGGGTGGCCGGATCTCTCCGGTTACACACGAGCTCGAACGCGTACCGGCGTACCCCACGGATCCGCCACACGTATCCCCGTTGACTCGTCGGTGAGCGCGATTCCACGCGACAGCTGCTGTGCTCGAAGCTCGGTCACGTCCTCGACGGTGGGCAGCACGATCGTCCACACCAGCAGCTTCGCGTCGTTTGGGCCAGGCGCCAATGCCCCGCGGGCCCACGTGTTCATACCAACATGATGGTGATAACCGCCGGCGCCGAGAAACAGCGCGCCCGGATAGCGCCACACCATTCGATCGAAGCCCAGCCCTTCCGCATAGAACGCATCGGCCTTGGCCAGCTCGCCCACATGCAGATGGACGTGTCCCATCACGGTGTCGATCGGCATGCCAGTCCAGGGTGCTCCGTGTGCGGCGCGCACGAGATCAGCGAGATCCAGCGGATCGGTCGCCATCATGAGTTCCCGGTCGGCGCGACGCCACGCGTCCCGCGGGCGGTCGACATACACCTCGATGCCGAGACCATCGGGGTCCTGCAGGTACAGCGCCTCGCTCACCAGATGATCGCTGGAGCCCGCGCGTACGCCGATCGCCGACAGGTGCGTAATGAATCGACCCATCGCGGCCCGGTCGGGGAGCAGAATCGCGAAGTGATAGAGCCCGAGTCGTGAGCCGGGCGTCACGGGGCGCGTACCAGCCACGTCACGCAGCACCACCACCGGTTCCGTCGCTCCGACGCCGGCCAGCGACACCGAATGATCGTCCTGCGCGAGCACCGACAGGCCGAGTACCTGCTGGTAGTACTCGAGCGAGCGCGCGAGATCGCTGACCTGCAACTCTACGGCACCAAGACGGGTGTCCGGCGGCAACCGGTAGCCGGCCGGTGGACGGCCGTAGCCACCGGGCAGCGCCCCCTCGCCCGCGGAATCGCCCCCGGAATCGCCCCCGGAATCGGCCGGCGGGCCGAACAAGTCGTGACTGCTGGCACCCATGCGCTGATCCTCCATTCGAAAGTACCGCGCGACTAAAACTCGATCTGCGCTCCCATTTCGACCACCCGGTTCGACGGGAGTTGGAAGAACTGCGCCGCTGACTGCGCGTTGCGCGCCATCAGCACGAACAATCGCTTTCGCCAACCCGCCATCTTGGTTGGTCCCGTGGGGATGACGCGCTCGTGCCCCAAATAGTAGCTCGTTTCCATCGGTCGGGCGACGATGCCATGCTCCGCGCACTGAACGAGCAACGCCGGGACGTCAGGGCTCTCCATGAAGCCGTAGCGCGCCTGCACCCGCCAGAAGCCGTGCTCGAGCGGCTCCACCGATACCCGCTCCTCGCGAGGGACGGCCGGGACGTTGCTCGACGTGATGGAGAGCAGGACGACCTGCTGGTGCAGCGCCTTGTTGTGCTTGAGATGATGCAACAGCACCACCGGCGCGCCCTTGCTGTCGCTGGTGAGAAACACGGCCGTACCGGGTACGCGGTGAGCCGGCCGACGGCCCAGTTCATCGAGCATCAGGTCGAGCGGCAAGCTGGCCCGCTGCAGCAACTGCTGCAACGCGTTTCGCCCGCGTTTCCAGGTGGTCATCAGCAGCACCAAGGCGGCCGCCAGCGCCAGCGGCACCCAACCGCCGTCGGCAATCTTGATCACGTTCGCACCCAAAAACGTGAAGTCAACGACGAAGAAGAAGGCAGCAAGACCGAGCACCTGCCAGAGCGGCCAGTTCCAACGCGTCCGCGCCACCGCCGCGAAGAGGAGCGTGGTAATTGCCATGGTTCCCGTGACCGCGATGCCGTACGCCGCGCCTAACGCCGCCGACGACTTGAACCCAAGCACGATCAAGACCGTCCCGATCATCAAGGCGAAATTGATTTGCGGAATGTAGATCTGCCCGTACTCCTCCTGCGACGTCTGCACGATCGTCATGCGCGGCAAGTAGCCGAGCTGAATGGACTGCCGAGCCAGTGAAAACGCGCCGGAAATGAGTGCCTGCGACGCCACGATCGCGGCCATGGTCGCGATGATCAGCAGTGGCACGAGAAACCACGATGGCGCCAGCAGATAAAACGGGTTGCTCACCGCCGCCGGGTTGCGCAGCAGCAGCGCCCCCTGACCGAAATAGTTCAGCAGCAGCGCCGGGAGCACCACCGCGAAAAACGCGCGACGGATCGGGACCTTGCCGAAGTGTCCCATGTCCGCGTACAGCGCCTCCGCTCCGGTAACGGAAAGAAAGACCGCGCCCAGCGCCGCGAACCCACCCGCCCCGTGGTGCAGCAGAAAGCGAAAACCGTGCAGCGGATTCAACGCATTCAGCACCTGCGGCGTGTCGATGATCGAGGCGAGGCCGAGCGACCCGATCACCAAAAACCAGAGCAGCGTGAGTGGCCCGAAGGCGCGACCAACCTTGGCGGTGCCGAATCGCTGCGCGGCGAAAAGGGCCACCAGAATCACCAACGTGATCTCCACCACGTACCCGGAGAGTGTCGGGGTCACAATATCGATGCCTTCAACCGCGCCAAGTACCGAGATGGCCGGGGTGATGATCCCGTCACCGTACAACAGCGCGGTGCCGAATACACCCAACAGGATGAGTACCCCTCGAAAGCGAGGACCGATGCGCTGCGACGTGTCCTGCAGCAACAACGCGAGCATCGCCAGCACGCCGCCTTCCCCGTTGTTGTCCGCCTGCAGGATGAACACCAGATACTTCGCCACCACGACCAGAAGAATCGACCACGTGACGAGGCTGAGCACGCCGTACACGTTCACCGCGTCGGGAAGCAACCCGTGCGACGCGCCGAACGCCTCCTTCATGGTGTACAGCGGGCTGGTGCCGATGTCACCGTACACCACCCCCAGCGCGGCCAGCGTCAACAGGGAAAGGCGTCGGCCACTTGGGCTCTCAGGCGATACGGCGTGCGGCGAGTGCGTCATGACGTGAGGCTAGGGGCACCAGCGTGAAGACCGCACAAAGACCGCCCGCTGCGGCATCAAGATTTCACAAAGACGCCAGCGCCTCGAGTTCGGCGGCGGAAAGCTCGAGCACGAAGCAGCTCCCTCCGCCAGCGCGCGGCTCGTGTACGAGTCGCCCGCCCTGCCGCTCGGCGAGCCGCCGGGCAATCGACAATCCAAGACCGGTGCCGTTGGCGTCGGGGATGTCGCCCACGCGGTGAAACGGCTCGAAGATCCGCTCGCGATCGGCGTCAGCGATGCCGGCACCTCGATCGGACACCGACAACCGCACCATGTCCCCAACCCGCTGGGCGCTGACGCCGATCGGCTGATCAGCCGGCGAGTACTTGTCGGCGTTTTCGAGCAGGTTGACCACGATGCGCAGCGACTGCGTGAAGTCGAGTCTCGCCAGCAACAGCGGTTCGTCCCGCGGCAGCTGCACATCAATGGCGCGGTGGGGCATGACGCCGGACACCCGCTGCAGCGCAGCCCCCAACAGGTCTTCTACGGCCGTGATCTGCAGCGCGATCGGCATGGCGCCGCCATCGAGACGGGACAGATCGAGGAGATCGGCCACGAAGCGATTCAGGCGGTCTGCTTCCTCTTCGATGATCGCGGCTCGATCGTCGCCTTCCAAACGTATCGCATTGGCCAGCGCCTTGATCGTCGTGAGCGGCGTGCGCAAATCATGCGACACCGAGGCGAGCACGGCGTCCTTCAGCTTGTCCGCCTGACGCAGCGCCTCGGTGTGCTCGGCCTGCACCACCAGTCGCGCGCGCTCGATGCCGAGGGCCGCGTAGTAACTGATCGCCCGCAAGAAACGCTGCCTCGAAGGCGTCAAGTCGAGCGGACCGCCGCGCTCGATGTGTACGACGCCAACCACCTTCTCATGCACGCGTAGAGGCAACAGCAGGCCGCAGGCATCGGCGATTCCGGCGCCGGCGGTAATGTCCAGCGGACTCTCGGCGCTACGAGCCGCCGTCGATGCGGCACCCACACGCATGGACCCGTCGATACGTTCTACCCCGACGCGTGCATTCTCCGCGACCCATTGCAGCAGATGCGCGCGCGTGGGCATTCCGAGGTCGCGCCACGGTACGAGCGCCGTCATGAAGGGCGCCCCCGCAGGTTCCGACGTGACCGGATCCGCGGAGGCGGTGGAGAGCTCGCCCCGCTCCGCCACCAGCGAGAGCGCACCGCTCGACTCGCTGACGGCAAAGATGCGACAGCGATCGACGCCCAACGCATCCTGTATCACGCCGGCGATCGCGTCGAGGGCCTGCTCGGCGGGACCGGCGTTCAACGACTCGGCGCCGAGGACCGCCAAGCGATCGATTTCGGCCGCGCGCTCCCATGCCGTACGCGCTTCACTTTGCGCCACCGACAGCAGATGCGCCGCCACGGCGCTCGTGATCAGGAGCGCCACCAACACCAACCAATCGAGCGGTTCGGCCACCACGAACGAGTGGAGCGGCTCGACGAAGAAGAAGTTAAAGCAGAAGAACGACACGACCGACAACACCAGCCCCACCCGCCGCCCGGCGCGTGCACTCGCCGCGAGGATGAGCAGCAGGTACGCCAGGGATACATGCGCCTTATCCAGCGACGGGCGCAGCGGCAGTAAGCCCAGCGTCAACAACGAGAGGGCAAGGAACCAGCGAAGCAATCGCATACCTGAAGGTTACTGCGCCCCTCGTGCGCTGCGCTATCAGGGCCTAGGTTGCCACACATGTCTTCCAGCTCGGGATCCGCGTCGGTGCCGCCCGCTCCGGTTGTTCTGGTCATCGAAGACGAGCCGTCGATCCGCTCGATCATCCGAGCCGCCGTCGAGTCGGAAGGCGGCGTGGTCTATGAAGCCGCGACGGCACGCACGGCGCTCGAATTGGCGCGCCGCTGCAAGCCGTCGCTCATTGTGCTGGATCTCGGGCTACCAGACGCCGACGGCGCACAGGTGTGCACGCAGATTCGCGCGTGGTCGGCCACGCCGATTGTGGTGCTGTCGGCCCGCCACGACGAAGCGGAAAAGGTGCGTCTACTGGATGCCGGGGCCGACGACTATCTCACCAAGCCGTTCAGCACGATCGAATTGCAGGCGCGCCTGCGGGCTCAACTGCGTCGGGCGGCGATGGGGCCGGTGCGCGGCGGCGACGTGCCGTATGCCTTCGACGGGCTCGCGATCGACCTCGCCCGTCGCGTGGTGTCCCGCGACGGGCAGCCGATCCACGTGACACCCACCGAGTGGGAGTTGCTGCGCACGCTGGTGACGGCGGCCGGACGCACGCTCACGCACCAACAGCTGTTCGACGCCGTGTGGAGTCGGTCGCACGGCGATGCTCAACAGTACCTGCGCGTGTACGTGGCGAATCTGCGACGCAAGGTGGAGCGCGACCCGATCCGGCCCACGCTCATCGTGACGGAGCCGGGGGTCGGGTACCGCCTGTCGCTGCCCACGGCGCTCACGTAGCGATGAGTCGGCAACACGGCCGGAACGGCGCCGTGGTTACAAGTACGTGGCGAGCACGCGCCGAAGCACGTCCTTGTGCACGGGTTTGACCAGGTGCTGCGTAAAGCCCGCGTCCGTCGAGCGTTCCCGGTCCTCTTTCTGGCCCCAACCGGTGAGGGCTACCACCGGGATGTCGCGCCCCCAATCTTGCGCCCGAATGCGGCGACACGTCTCGTATCCATTCATGCGGGGCATGCCGATGTCGAGCAGGACCAAGTGCGGTGCGAACGATTCCGCCACCGCCAGCGCACCTGTCCCGTCATGCACGGTCCGAACCTCGTGTCCCATCAATTCCAGCAGCGCGCTGAGGGTCGTGGCGGCATCGACGTTGTCGTCGGCAACCAGAATACGACGTCCGCTGGCTGGAGCACGTAACTCGACCGGCAGCACACTCGCGGCCGCCGCGTCAGCTGGCTGGGCCAGAGGGAGCCACACCGTGAACACACTTCCCTGACCGCTGCCTGCGCTGTGGGCTTCCACGCGGCCCCCGTGCAGTTCCACCAGCTGCTTAACCAGCGAGAGGCCGATGCCGAGGCCCCCCTGGGCCTTACTCAGCGAACGATCGCTTTGTGTAAACAGGTCGAACACGACCGGCAGCATCTGGGGAGTAATGCCCATTCCCGTGTCCGACACGCGAAGCCTGACCTCGCTGTCGAACGGTGCGAAGTCCAGCGTGATCTGCCCACCGGGCTCGCTGTATTTCGCGGCGTTGTTCAACAAATTTGACATCACTTGCGCCAGCCGCGTGAGGTCGCCGTACACCATGATCGCGTCAGTTGGGGCGCTGACCGTCAGTTCGTTCCGGCTCGCGTCAATGAGCGGCCGACTGGTTTCGACCGCGTTCCGCACCACCTGCGCAATGTCGATCGGCGTTCGATGCAGTTCAACTTTGCCGCGCGTAATGCGACTGATGTCCATCAGGTCATCGACCAGGCGAACCATGAGCGCGAGTTGCCGTTCCATCATGGCGCGGGTTCGCGCGACGCCGGCATTGGAGGCTGGGGTCAAATTCAGCAACTGTAATCCATTGCTGAGCGGGGCCAGTGGATTGCGTAGCTCGTGGGCAAGGGTCGCGAGAAATTCGTCCTTCCGCGCGTCCTGCTCTCCAAGACGGGCAAGCAACTGCTCTCGCTCCTCCTCGCCCCGCTTCCGCTGGGTAATGTCGGCCACGGTGCCGTCGAAGCTGGCGACGCGCCGCGACGGGCCTATCCCCTCGATGGTCGTCCGCCCTTTGGCGAAGATCCAGCGCACGGACGCGTCCGGGTGGACGATTCGGTATTCGATGGCGTATGGAGCGGGGTCATCCAACTGGGTCGCTGCCGCGACCGCGTCTTGCACCGCCGCCAGGTCATCGCGGTGAACGACGTCGAACATTTGCCGGTAATCCGTCGTGTCATCCGTGGTACCGAAGATTTCCCGGAACCTGGCATCGGTAATGGTGGCGCCGGTTGACAGATTCACGTGCCACATACCCAGTTCGGCGGCGTCGAGGGCCAGCCGCCGCCGCTCTTCACTCGATCGCAGCCGCTCCTCGATCGTCTTGCGCGCGGACACATCGCGAAAGTACACGGTCAGGCCGTCGGGCGCGGGGTAGGCGCTGACGTCGTACCATCGGTTGAAGTGCGGGTAATAGGCCGTAATCGATTCGCCGACCCCCCGACTGGCGACCCGTCGATAGAGCAGCTCGAACTCACTGCCGGCCGTGCCCGGGAACTCGTCCCATAACGACTTCCCGATCAAATCGCCCGGGGTGCGCTTCAGAAACCGCTCCCCCGCCGCGTTGATGTAGGTGAACCGCCAGTCGGCGTTGAGCGCCAAGAAGCCGTCGCTGATCGACTCCAGGATCGTGCGGGTCCGTCCTTCGCTGGTCCGGATCGCATCCTCGGCCAATTTCCGATCAGTGATATCCATCGCGACGCCAACGAGCCGGACGTGCTCACCCGGTTCATGCACGATGGCGTGGCCCCGCTCCTCCAGCCAAATGACGCCACCGCTATCGGAGCGCGTCGTGCGAAACTGACACAGGTAGCTGCCGGCATCCTCGACCGCCTTTTCGACCGTGGCGCGGTAGTGCGCAATGTCGTCCGGATAGACGAGGGCGAATCGCTGCTCGATGTGATCAAGGCGGGTGCCGGGCATGATGCCAAAAACGTCGCCGGCGTTGTCGGACGCCGCGAACGCACCGGTGGCAGAGTCGTAGCGCCACGCCACCATGCGGGCGGCGGTGAGGGCCATCCGTAGCCGCTCCTCCCCCTCCCGCAACGACGCGTCGGCCCCACGTCGCATCCGGGCCAATTGTACAGACGCCGAGACACGGGCCAACAACTCGCGGGCGCTGAACGGCTTCACGAGGTAGTCGTCGACCCCGGCCTCCATGCCTTCAACCCGACTGTCCTCACCAGCGCGGGCGGAGAGCATGAGAATCGGTACGCCGCGTGTGCGAGGGTCGGCTCGCAGTTCCTTCAGTAGGCCGAACCCGTCCAGCCGTGGCATCATCACGTCCGTCAGGATCAGGTCGGGAACGTGGGTACGAACCGACGCCAGTGCCGATGCGCCGTCGTGCACCAACTCCACTTTGAAGTGTGGGGCCAAGATGCGCCCGATATACTGTCGCATGTCGGCATTGTCGTCAGCGACCAGTACCAGCGGCCGACCGTCGACGTCGGTGTGTTCCTTTGGTGTCTGAGACACGGGAACGTCATCGTCGCCGTTCCGCGTGCCGATCCACGGGTCACGACGAGACGAGTCATTGCCCGGTATCCAGCGTAGCGCCTCGTCGACGAACGGAGTGACCCGCGTGCCCGCCTCACCGGTCCTGCCCTGTCGTACGACCTGATCGGCCGGAAGATGCGCCGACCCCATCGGCACCCATGCGGTAAAGGTCGTTCCCTCACCGAAAGTGCTTGCAGCCGAAATGGAGCCGCCGTGCACCTTGAGCAGCTCCTGTACCAGTGCCAGCCCGATTCCGCTGCCTTCGTGGGTGCGACCTTTGGCGTTTTGCACCCGATGAAACCGCTCGAACAAGCGAGGTATCTCGGCGACCGGAACGCCCGTTCCAGTGTCGCGCACGATCAGCTCGACGTTGCCGCCGGCCGGTCGGACTGACACGGTGATTTCGCCCTCGAAGGTGAATTTGAAGGCGTTCGACAAGAGGTTCATCACAACTTTTTCCCACATCTCCCGGTCCACGAAAACGGGCTGGGCCAAGGGCTCGCAATCCACCGTCAGCGTAAGTCCGGCCCGCTCGACAGCTGCCCGGAAGACACTGGCGAGATCGCGGGTAAAGGCGCCGAGGTCGGTCGGCTCGAATTCCGCCCGGAAGCGCCCGGCCTCGATGGTTGAGAAGTCCAGCAGCGAATTCACCAACCGCAGTAGACGCTCACCGTTCCGGCTCACGACCTCAAGTTGGCCGGCGGCGGTGGCGCTGAGTTCGGTCCTGCTACCCGACAGCAGCTCCTGCACCGGCCCGAGCATCAGCGTGAGCGGCGTGCGGAATTCGTGGCTGATGTTGGAGAAGAAGGCGATTTTCGCCCGATCCAACTCAGCCAGCGACTCGGCACGATTGCGCTCGTCTTCAAATGCTTGGGCGTTGGCCACGGCGGTCGTGACAGCGGACGCGAGCAAATCGTAGAAGTTTCGGTAGCTGTCGTTCATGGGGAGACGACTGCTGACACCGGCAATCAAGGCCGCCGTCGGCCGCTTGGCTCCCGGTGGTATGATCGGCAGCGCGAGGGCCAAAGTCGGTGGTTCAGGATAGGGGCCGCAGCGAATGGCGCCCATCCGCTCACGCACGTTGTCGACCGGCACGGTCGACGCGGAACGGAACACCTCGTCCAATGGCCAGATCGATTGAACGGTCGGCTCCCACGCAAGCGCGATGGAAGTGACGAATGTTTCTGTCTCCACACACGCCGACCCGACGAGCTGGGCCTGCTGGCCGCTGGCATCCAGCGCATACAGGTGCACGAACGGCAGGTCGAGGTCGTATTCGGCCAGCGTCTGCGCGGACAAGGTGAGGGCCTCGATGACCGACTTGGCCCGGCTCGTGCGGGCGGCCAGATCACGCAGCGCTCGTGTCCGGCGTTCGCCGAGCATCTTGGCCGTCATCTCGATGACGGGATGGAACAGTCCGCCCACGAGTCCGGCCTCCTCGCGAATGGGGCTGAAGGAGAAGGTGAAGAAGCATTCTTCCAGGAAGCCATGCCGTTCGAGAAAAATCCGCTGCGTTTCGAGGAAGGCGGTATCGCCAGCAAGCGCCAAATCGTGCGCGTCGCCGATGACCGGCCAAGCCTCTTTCCAGCAGTCGCGGAAGTTTTGGCCCATGGACAACGGATGCTTTTCGCCACAAATCACGCGATAGCCGTCGTTATACAGCTGCACGAGTCCAGGACCCCAAATGACACAGATCGGCAGGTCGGCGGCGAGACAGATATTCACCGTCGTACGCAGGCTTTGCGGCCACGAATCAACGGGGCCGAGCGGCGTTTCCGACCAGTCCATCGACCGAATCAAGCCACCCATCGCACCGCCTCCGGCCAGGAAAGCGAACGATTCGGAGGAAACAGTGGTCAATTCCGTCGGCTTCATCCCCACTATTCGGTACTCCGGCGTCGTGAAAATGGTAGACAATCAACACGAAACGGGGATCGCGTAGGCACGGACTCTGCGGCGCGGCGTGCTCATGCAAGAAATCGGCCGGTTGAACCAACACGACCCGTATACCCCTGTCCGGCATACGTCATTATCTTCAGCCGTATGGGGGTCCGCCAACGTATCGTCGCGATCGCGCTCTTCGGAGTGCAACTGCTGCAGGGAATGCTCCCCGCCGCCGGTGCCGCTTGTGAACGCGAGACCACCGCAGCGACCACCGCAGCGATAGCCGCGACGGCGCCCGACGTACCGTCCGTCCATCATCATCACCGCGCGCCCGCGGACCCGTCGTCCGGTACTCCAACGTCGGAACCCGTCCAGCATCCGCACGCGCCGGCCTCGTGCCCCATGGCGATGGCCTGCACGATCAGCGGCGTGTTGAGTTCGACCGTGGCCGTCTCGACCGTCGATGTCGACGTCGACGTGCATCGCTCCGTGCACGTGGCCGAGTGGCCCGTGTCACTCGACATCGCTCCCGAGCCCCGGCCGCCGCGAGGTTGAGCCCCCGGCTCTCCGGTCACCGCCGGATCGAGCCGCTCGCGCGATTCGCCGCCGTCGCTCGCCCGCACCGAACGTGCAGGGTGAAGCGCCTCGACCCCTTCGTTAGCTCTCCGCTCATCACGTTGGACCACATGACAAATCCGCTGTTCGTCGCTCCACGCTTCGGCGTGACGGGGCTGCTCGTGGCCGCGACCGCAATCGCGACCGCGCTCGCGACGCCCTTTGCCTCACTCACGGCGCAAACCGACTACTACAACACCGATGCCGGACGGCCCGTCCGCATTGAAGACGCCTACGCCATCGAACGACGCGCCGTCGAACTCCAGATGGCACCGTTCCGTCTCGAGCGCGCACGGGGCGGCGCATACCGATGGGGGGTCGAACCGGAACTCGCGGTGGGCCTGTTCCCGCGTACCCAAGTGGAGATCGGTTTTCCGCTGGCTCACGTGGAAGGCATCGCCGGTCGACGACACACCGCCCTCGCCGGCATCGATGCCTCCGTGCTGTACAACCTGAACACCGAAACGCGGCTTCCCGCGCTCGCCGTGGTCGCGGACGTGTTGCTGCCCGTGGGCGCCCTTGCTCCGGGCAAGGCGTATCCGTCATTCAAGGCGATCGCGACCAAAACCTTTTCGAAGGTTCGCTTTCACGTGAACGGTCAGGTCACGATGGGCGATGCTCCCGAAGTGCCGACTGGCGGCAACACGAGCGCGTCGTCCACGGAGCTCTCCCGTTGGCTGGTCGGTATCGCCATCGATCGCACGCTTCCACTTCGCGCGCTGTTGCTCACGGCCGAGTTGGTGACGTCGCAGCCGATCGACGCGACGGAGGAAACCGCTTGGGACGTGGCCGGTGGCGCGCGCTATCAACTCAGTCCCCGACTGGCGGTCGATGGTGGCGGTGGCTACCGCCTAACCGGTGCCGATGGCGGCTGGTTTTTCACCGCCGGCGCCGCCGTATCGCTTGGACTGCCTTGGTCTCCCCGTCGATAACCACGAGCCTACCACATGATGACTCTTCGATTCGATTCAGCGCTGGTGCGCGGCCTCGTCGGTGCCACCATCGCGTTGACGACCCTCACGCCAAGCACGGCGCAGGCGCAGTGGACCACCACGTACGAACAGTTCTATCTGCAGGCCCCGCACAATTGGACGTTCCGCAATCAGTATGCGTCGGCCGACCGCCTGTTCAACGCCTTCGACTACGGCCACGCGATTCTGTACGAAACGCTCTGGACCAAGCCCAACGCCCCCGAGTCGCGACTCGAAGTGAACGAGTTCGACTACCTCACCAAGACGGTGCTGGTGAAGCCACCGCGGGTGCCGCTTGAAGAGGGGGCTATCGAACCGAAGTATGCGCAGCTGGCGCCGGAAGCCAAAGTGATGTTCGACTGGGCGCATATCCTGCACCGCCAGTTGTACGACGTGCTGGCCGATGAACGCCTCAGCGATGCTCAGCGCGACGCGGAGGCCCAGCGACTCATCTCGTATTACAAGAGCCGCCCGGACGTCGCGTTCAGCTCGAAGCCGAAGACGATGGCGCTGATGCAGGAGCAGTCGTACTCACTCGCCTTCCGTAAGCGCTTTCCGAAGTTCAATGGACTCATCTGGGGTTATCACTGGCTCCAGGTCGGGCTGTACGAGCCATTGATTGTCGGGAAGACGCCGGCGGCCAAGCAGGCGGGCGTTCGCGCCACGGTAGCGCGATTCTGGCAGATGGTGGACGGCGCGCCGACGGCGCTGCCATATCAGATGCCGATGACGGCGGCGGTGGCGCCAGCGTTCGCCACGCGCTTTCCCGAAGCAGCGATCATCTTCGACAATCTGCATTCGATGCATGACGTGGTGTCTGACATTCTCAGCAACAGCGCCGTACCGCGGGCGCAAAAGCGCGCTGAGATCATGCGTGCCGCCCGACTGTATCGCGACGATACGTCGTACGTGATGCCGGTGGCCGCGTGGCTCGCGATGTCGGGACACATGGGCATCGAAAACATGGGCGGCCCGTCGGTGGGGTTCCTGTCATCGCTGCCGACACCATCGGTGACCGCCGGGGCCGTCATGACGCACGACTGGGAAACGGGCGCCATGAAAGGCTTCACCTATGGTTCAGCCGTCGGTGGTGCGCATGACGCGCACGCGGGGCACGACATGGCAGCGATGGCCATGCCGATGGCGACGCCCATGGTCATGCCGATGGCGAACGACAGCGCCGACGTAGCCGCGATGGTGCACCGCTTTCATACCGCGCTCGAAGCGGGAGACAGTCTCACCGCCATCAGCCTGCTCGCCGACGACGCGGAGATTCTGGAAAGCGGCTCGGTGGAAACGGTGTCGGACTACCGGTCGCATCATCTGCCGGCCGACATCGCCTTCGCCAAGGCACTCAAGAGTACTCGGGCCCCCCTGCGCGTGTCCGTGCGTGCGGACATCGCCACCAGTACGTCCACCTCAATCACGAAGGGCACCTTCCGCGATCGGGCCGTGGACACCGCGGGCGCGGAGCTGATCGTCGCCCGTCGCACCGCGCAAGGTTGGCGGATTTCCGCCATCCATTGGTCGAGCCGTCGGCGCAACTGACCGACCGATGGGGTACGCTGCCGCATCATGACTTTCTCCCGACTGACTCTACGCGCGGTAGTCGCCGCGTCGCTGACGGCTGCCGCGCCAGCGCGCACGGCAACCGCGCTGCCGGCGCAAACGCCAACGCCGGTACCAGCGGCGGTCGAAGCCGACATAGCATTCTTGCGCAACATGACGATGCACCACGCGCAGGCGATCACCATGTCGGCGATGGTGCGGACGCACACTTCGCGCCCTGAACTGCTCCTCCTTGCCGAACGTATCGAGGTGTCGCAGCAGGACGAGATGGCCGTGATGCGCCGGTGGCTCGAGGAGCATGGTGCTCGGCGAGTCACGGCACCTGACCGGCATGGTGCGCACACCATGCCGGGGATGCTGTCGAGAGCGCAGCTTACGCAGCTGTCGGCGGCGCGTGACGCCGCGTTCGATCGGCTGTTTCTACGCTTCATGATTCAGCATCACGAGGGCGCGCTGCAGATGGTGGCAACGCTGCGTCGTGTACCTGGCGCCGCGCACACGCCCATGCTGTTTCAGTTCGTCACCGAGATCGACACTGACCAGCGCGCCGAGATCCGCCGTATGCAGGCCCTACTGTCGGCGTGGTCGAAGTGATCAGGACGCCGTGTTCCACCATTCACACCAGGATACCCGTCGTGTCGTTCATTCGGTCGACCACCCGCTTGCTGCCGGTCGCGCTGTCGGTCACGCTCTCGCTGGCCCTGCAGAGCACGGTGGTGGCCGCGCAGAACTCGCGCACCACCGACCCGCGCGCGTCGCTCAAGGGCGGTGTCAGCGATGCCCAGCAGGCGATCAAGAATCTGGAGCTCGTGTCGAACACGCCGAAGGCCGCGGGTTGGTTCAATCCCAAGGATCTCGGGGACTTTGGTTTCGCCAACTCCGACCTTGCCTTCCAGAAAAACATCGTGTTTCAGGGCGGCTGGCACGGGTGGCAGGCATGGGATATTACCGATCCCAAGGCGCCGACGCGTCGCGCCGCGGTCGTGTGTCAGGGTGGACAGGGTGACCCGTCGGTATACGGCCACCTGCTCTTCCTGTCGGTCGAAGATGACAGCGGCCGTCTCGACTGCGGCACGCAGGGTGTCTCCGACACGGTGAGCGCCACGCGCTTCATGGGCGTACGCATCTTCGATATCTCGAACCTCGACGCACCGAAGCAGATCGCCGCGGTCCAGACGTGCCGTGGCTCGCACACCCATACGCTCGTGACCGATCCGAAGGACACGGCAAATGTGTACCTGTACGTACAAGGTACCGGCGGCGTGCGCTCGCCGAACGAGCTGGCGGGGTGCGTGCGTAGCCCCGACGACACGAGCACAGCACTGTTTCGCATCGAAGTGATCAAGGTGCCGTTGGCCACGCCGCAGAATGCGAAGGTGGTCAACATGCCGCGCATCTTCGCCGATGGGTCGGGGAAGGTAGCCGGGCTGTGGAAAGGCGGCGATCACGGCCGCGGCACTCAGAATAGCGGACGTACCGATCAGTGCCATGACATTACGGCCTACCCGGAAATCGGACTCGCCGCCGGCGCCTGCTCCGGCAACGGCATTCTGCTGGATATCACCAATCCCGCCAACCCGAAGCGGATCGACGAGGTCATCGATCCCAACTTTGCTTACTGGCACTCGGCCACGTTCAGTAACGACGGCCACACGGTGCTGTTCACCGACGAATGGGGCGGTGGCACGCAGGCCCGTTGCCGCGCTAGTGACAGACCCACCTGGGGTGCCGACGCCATTTTCACGTTGGGCGCCGATCGCAAGCTCAAGGCGGCCGGTTACTACAAGCTTCCGGCAGCACAAGGCAACACCGAAAACTGCGTGGCGCACAACGGGTCGCTGATCCCGGTACCTGGACGCGACATCATGGTACAGGCCTGGTATCAGGGCGGTATGTCGGTGTTCGACTTCACCAATCCCGCGAAGCCGCAAGAGCTCGCCTATTTCGACCGTGGGCCGATCGATTCGACGCGCCTCACGCTCGCCGGCTACTGGTCGGTGTACTGGTACAATGGACAGCTGATCGGCTCGGAGATCGCGCGCGGACTCGACATCTTCACGCTGCAACCCAGCGAGTTGCTGTCCAAGAACGAGATCGACGCGGCCAAGCTCATCACACGCGATGAATTCAACGCGCAACTGCAAACCCGGATCGTGTGGCCGGCGCACTTCAGTGTCGCGCGCGCGTACGTCGATCAGCTCGAGCGCGGTAACGCGCTGGCCGAGGCGCGTATTGCCGCCATCCGCGGCGCGCTCGAAAGCGCCGAGCGGGCGAGTGGTGCCGCCCGCCGAACCGCGCTCATAGCGCTCGTCGCATCGCTGGCGCAGGACGCCACGGCGTCCAGCGATGCCACCAAGGTGCGACTGCTCAGCGGTGTTGTACGCGAGCTGGCGAAATAGCCGGGTATAGGTGCCAGGGGCGCCTCCTGCCGATTTCGTGAGGGGGAACCCTCCTTCCCGGGGGCGGCATCGGTTAGTTTTCGAAAGAAGGTTTTTTGACGCCCATCATCGAAGGTTTTGCCCATGTCGGACGTACTGCAGGAATTTTCCTTCGTTGACCGTGGTCGGACGTTTCAGTGTCGTGTCGCCGCGTCGCGCGTAACGGGACCAGATCCGTGGTGGTGGTTCGAAGTCTCGACCGAACAGCACCAGCGTCACGCGCCGTTCCGCGCCGACCCCGATGACACGCTCGACGTTGTGCAGCAGCGCATGGTGGCCTACTACGACAATCTCCTCGAGCGTCGCGCCGCACCGGTCGTGAAGAAGTGGAGCCGCCCGGCACCGCAGGCGGCGGCCGCCGCTTCCGGCGAGGAAGGCTCCGATGTGATCGAGATGGATGCCGAGACGGAAGAGGTTGTGGCCGAAATCGAAGAAGAGATCGCTGAGCTACCGAGTGAAGACGAAGACGCGCCAACGGCGTGAGACAACGGTGACCTCTTCCTGAGGTCGCGCACCCCGGCGGAATCGCCGGGGTGCTTGAAAGCAGAGGTGCGCACACCCTCTGATTCATTGTGGCTCATCGGCTGGCGTGAGTTGCGCCACATTGATCACGAAAGTCTCGCGCGACGGATCGTGACTTGCGTTGACAACGGCGTGGTGCGCACCGACGGATACTATCGAACGCGCGCCTCCTGTCGTCTTCACTCGTACACGAGGGTGCATCATGAAGAAATCTCGACTCGCTTGGTTGACCGCCGCGATAGTCGCGGCACTACCGGCGCAAGCGCACGCGCAGCTCACTCTGCTCGGGCAATCCAATGCTAGTGGTGGCGGACTCGGCGCCGTAGCGACGGTGCTGACGCTGCAGAACCCCGGTGGCACGACTGCCGAAACGGGTTGTGTAGGACCGACCGGTTTCACGAGCTGTGGATTTGCCGACGCGAACGTGCAGTCTGGACAGTCGCAGTTGCGCGCGGTGTCTGCGTTTCCAGGGCTCACGGGAAGTTCGTTCCGTCTGTTCTTGAACGCGGCCGAACCCGGCAACGACAACATGATCACAGTGAACAACGTTGTTGTACGACTGTACAGCGGCAACACGCAGGTATTCTCCAGCACGGCCTTCGCAACGCCGCTGAATTTGACGAACGTGCTGACCGGCACCGGTAACTACGGTTTTATTTTCGGACTCTCCGCTGGCGATCAGGCGCTCTTCACTACCGCGCTAGCCGCCAACTCCAGCTTAATGATCGGCGTCGGCGCTTCACTCACAAACGTTTCAGGTGGTCTGGAGACGTTCGCGGTCGGCACCGTCGCGAGCGGCGGTGGCGGTGGTACTTCCGTCGTGCCCGAGCCGTCCACGTATCTCCTCATGGCGAGCGGACTCGTGGCGATGGGCCTGCTGCAGCGGAAGCGTCGCACCTCGTAACAGCGCACGACCGCTATTTTTGGCATACTACGAAGGGCAGCGTGACGAAGGTCGCACTGCCCTTCGTGACATTCGTCACGCAACCTCACGCATTGCGGTGCGTCATGCGAGGCGTATTTTTTCTCGAGAGCCGCCGCGTCACAGACGACAACGCAGCGGCGCCGTTCACGGCGTGCTGCAACCATGCGACCACGCGATGTCCACCGTACCGATCGATGCCGGCGCCCTGCGCGCTCGACTTCAGCGACAGCTTGAGGGCACCTACGTTATCGAGCGCGAGCTTGGTGGCGCGGGATCGTCGCAGGTCTTTCTGGCCACGGAGATTTCGCTCGATCGCTCCGTCGTACTCAAGGTGCTCCCGCCCGAGCTCACAGCCGACGTCGATGCGGAACGGTTCCGTCGCGAGATCCAGTTTGCCGCAAAGCTGCAGCACCCGCACCTGGTACCACTGCTCAGCGCCGCCTTCGCGACAGTCGAGGGCGACAGCGAGCAGGTGCGCTGGTACAGCATGCCGTATATCGAGGGGCACACGCTTCGGGAGCTGCTGGTGCGACGGGGCACGCCGCCCTACGCGGAGGCGATCCGGCTACTTCGGGAAATGGCACTCGCCCTCGCGTATGCGCACGCGCGCGGCGTGGTGCATCGCGATATCAAGCCGGAGAACGTGCTCCTCAACGACGGCATCGCGATGATCTCCGATTTTGGCGTCGCCAGGGCGCTCGACGACGCCAGCGACACCGCGCTGCGCACCGGACGACGCGTGACCACCGTGAGCACGGTGCTCGGTACGCCGGACTACATGTCGCCCGAGCAGATCGGATCGGCGCACGTGGTGGACCACCGCGCCGATTTGTATGCGTTCGGCTGCGTGGCCTACGAGCTACTCACCGGCGCTCCGCCTTTCGCGCGGCCATCGCTGCGCGCCACACTGGCCGCGCAGCTGGCAGACTCGCCGGTGCCGATTCTGCATCAGCGTCCTGAGCTGCCGCCGCCGATCGCTGCCATGGTGATGCGTTGTCTGGCGAAAAATCCCGCCGAGCGTCCGGCGTCGGCGTCGTGGATTATCCGCGCGATCGAAGGGGCAAATGGCACCGACGCCTCGAGCGAGGCGACGGTAGTGGCACAGACCGCCCCCGAGCCCCCAACCGACGCGTCGCGGGTCTTGCGAAGGCCTGCGGCCGCGTCGGCGCCCTCCGCACACGCTGTGGTCACCCCGGCGGCGCTCACGGTAACCACCCGAACACTTATGACTGGCCTCGTGGTCGCGCTCGTCGCGGCCGCGACGCTGTGGACCGTGCTCCGGTAAAGTCCCCCGCGCGTCGCTGCCTTGTGGCGGCTTGGCGTCGGCATACATTCACGGAACTTGTCTCGGTCGAGGCACCTGTGGTCCCCGAAATCCTGCCTTCTCGTCGTTCCGCAATCCTGGCGCTGCTCTCCGCCAGCGTCGGGATGCTGCTGCCTCGTCGGGTCGTCGCGCTCCGGCGCGTAGCGCATCCCACGCCGAGAGTCGGCATTACGGGCACGAAGGTGCTGACCGCCGCCGATCTCACCAAGTCACCACATCTCGTCGAGCTGTTCGACGGCATCCGGGCCATACCGCAGATCGCCGATGGCATCGGCTGTCACTGCGGCTGCGCCGAGTTGAGCAGCCACTACTCGCTGCTGAGTTGCTACGAGGGAGACGCGATGGCGAAGTCGTGCCCGATCTGTCAAGGAGAAGGTCGCGTCACCGTACGCCTGGCCAAAGCCGGAAAGTCCCTCATCGACATCCGCGCGGCCATCGATGCCCAGTTCGGCTGATCCCTTGTCCCCTTCGCAGAAGTGCCCACATGCACCAATTCCGTGGTCGTCGTGTCGCGCTGGCCATGCTCGCGGTATCGGTGAGTCCCGCGCTGTTGCCGCAGCGGGCCGATGCGCAGATCAGAGCCAGCGAACTGCAGAGCATTGCGCAGACCGTAGACGGCACAACATTGCGCGTGACGTACTCCCGACCGCGCATGCGCGGGCGGTGGCCGGTGTTCGGCACCAAAGCCGTGCGGTGGGGCGAAGTGTGGACGCCCGGTGCCAATTGGGCCACGCTGTTGGAGGCAAGCAAGAACGTGACGATCTCGGGCGTGAACGTCCCCAAGGGCAAGTACAGCGTCTGGCTGGTGGTGGACACGACGCGCACGTGGACCATGCTGCTCGATCCCAAGTGGAAGCAGTTCCACGAGGATCACCCGACGCCGAACGACACGCAGCTGAAGGTGACGGTGCGCGCCGACGCCAACGCCGCCCGCGAGGAGATGCTGACCTGGTCGTTCCCGGCGGTCGGCGTGCGCGGCGGGACGATGGCGATGCACTGGGCCAACATGCGGGTGACCATGGACTTTGCGGTCGAGCCCTCGCTTTCAGAATTGCTGGCGGAGCCGGAGGCGCGCCCATACATCGGCAGTTACGAGATGATCAACGCCAAGACGAAGCAGGCCGACGGGAAGATGATCGTGAGCTACGACCGTGGCGGGCTGAAGGCACGGTTCGAGCCGGAGGACAAGTACCTGCAGACGTTCGCGCTCATGCGGACCGCCGCGAACGTCTTCACCGTTGGGCTGTACGAAAAGGCCGAGGTGTACGCCGACGGCGAGATCTACGAGGTGCTCAAACCGGACATGATGTTCACCTTCACGATCTCGGGGAACACGGTAACATTCGAGTGCCGTGGCGAGGATGACGAGCTGTACTTCACGGGGAAGAAGCAGCCGTAGCTCTGGACTCCCCGTCCCCCCGGCGTGAGATTACGGGGTTGAGCGATTACCCGATCGTTCGCCCCCGCCCCTGTCCCGCCTGGTCCTATGCCGATTACGCTCAAGGTCAACGGCACGCCGCGCACGCTCGACGTGCCAGCCGAAATGCCCCTGCTGTGGGTGCTCCGTGACGAACTCGATCTCAAGGGCACCAAGTTCGGGTGCGGGATCGCTCGCTGTGGAGCCTGCACCGTCCATGTGAATGGTGTCGCGACACGCTCGTGCAACACGCCCGTGTCCCGCGTGGCGAGCGCCGACATCACGACCATCGAAGGCCTCTCGCCCGATGGGCTGCACGCCGTGCAGCAGGCGTGGGAGGAACTCGACGTGCCGCAGTGCGGCTACTGTCAGGCCGGACAAATGATGGCGGCCGCGTCGCTGCTGGCCAAGACGCCAAAGCCGACCGATGGCGACATCGACACCGCGCTGAATACGAATCTCTGCCGCTGCGCGACGTATCTGCGCATCCGGAAGGCGGTGCATCGTGCCGCTGAGATCAAGTCGGGCGCCACGCCGGCCGTGGGTGGATCGACTCGGTCGAAGAACGGCTCCCCTGACAACCGCTGAGACCACGACGATGACGACCCAATCCGACAAGCCGGGCGTAAGCCGCCGCGACTTCCTGCGCGCCACGGCGATCGCCGGCGGCGGCATGCTGCTGGTCAGCTACGCCGAACCGCTCGAAGCCCTCGAACGTCTCGGCGTGCGGAGCGGACTGCCGCCGGTCGCCGATCCAATGCTCAGCGCCTTCGTGCGCATCACGCCGGACGGCATCGTTACCATCACGGCCAAGAATCCTGAGATTGGCCAGGGTATCAAAACGATGCTCCCCATGCTGATCGCCGAGGAGCTCGACGTGGACTGGGCGAACGTGCGGGTGGAACAGGCTGACTTCGACCCCACCAGGTATCCGGCGCAAGTCGCCGGTGGCAGCACCGCGACGCCCACCAACTGGCTGCCGCAGCGCCGTGTCGGCGCCGCCGCCCGCGCGATGCTGGTGTCGGCTGCGGCGACGCAGTGGAACGTGCCCGCCGCCGAACTGGAAACGGAAAAAGGCGTCGTGCACCACCGGGCATCGAAGCGTTCCGCCACCTATGGCTCGCTGGCCAGCGCCGCGGTCTCGGTGACGCCGCCCGATCTCGCCACCGTGCCGCTCAAGGACCCCAAGCACTTCACGATCATCGGCACGCGCCAGAAGACCGTCGGACTCCGTGACATCCTGATGGGCAAGCCCATGTTCGGTATCGACGTGACGGTGCCGAACATGCACTACGCCACGTTCGTGAAGAGTCCCGTGTTCGCCGCCAAGGTCGCGAGCGCCAACCTCGATGCGATCAAGGCGATGCCCGGCGTGACGCACGCCTTCGTAGTCGAGGGCACGACAAATTTGCAGGGACTCATGCCCGGCGTCGCGATCATCGGCAAGAATTGGTGGATGGTACAGCAGGCGCGCAAGAAGCTCGTGGTCGCATGGGCGGCACACCCCACCGCGCAGCAATCGAGCGCGTCGTTTGCCGCCAAGGCCACCGAGTTCTTCGCGAGCGCCCCGCACCGCACGATTCGGAACGACGGCGATTTCGACGCCGCCATCAAGGGTGCCGCCAAGGTCGTGAAGGGCGACTACAGCTATCCGTTCATCGCCCACGCGCCCCTCGAACCGCAGAACTGCACGGCGCACGTCACGGCCGACAAGTGTGAGCTGTGGTCCACCACCCAAACGCCGCAAGGCGGACGCGCGCTCGTGGCCACGACGCTCGGCCTCAAGGAAGACCAGGTCACCATTCACATGGTGCGCGCTGGTGGTGGCTTCGGTCGTCGCTTGTACAACGACCCGCTCGTGGAAGCGGCCTGGATCGCGCGCGAAGCCAAGGTGCCGGTCAAGCTCCTGTGGACGCGCGAAGACGATATGCAGCACGACATGTTCCGCCCGGGTGGATATCACTCGTTCACCGGTGGGCTCGATGCCAGCGGCAAGCTGATCGCCTTCCGCAATCACTTCGCCACCTTCGGTGAGGGGGAGCGCTTCGCGCCGAGTGCCGATATCGGCCCCACCGAGTATCCGGCGCGCTTCGTGCCGAATCTCAAGATGGACGTGTCAGTGATGCCGCTTGGCGTGCCCACCGGTGCGTTGCGCGCGCCGCGCTCCAACGCACTGTCGTTCGCGTTCCAAGGGTTCATCGACGAGTGCGCAGTCGCGGCCGGCAAGGATCCGTTGCAGTTCCGCATTGACACGCTCAAGGCGGAGATCGCGTCGGCCACCCCGCTCACGCCACAGCAGCAGGCCGGACAGATGGATGCCCAGCGCGTGATCGGCATTCTCGAGAAGGCGCGCGAGGTGTCGGGCTGGGGCAAGACCACGCTGCCGAAGGGAACCGGCATGGGTTGTGCCTTCTACTTCAGTCATCGCGGCTACTTTGCCGAAGTTGTGCAAGTCACCGTGAGCAAGGCGGGTGACATCAAGGTCGACCACGTCTGGGCGGTGGGTGACGTCGGCAGCGACATCATCAACCCGAACCACGCCGAACAGCAGGTGCAGGGCGCCGCGATGGACGGGATGAGCCAGGCCTTCGGCCAGGAGATCACGCTCACCGCGGGCAAAGTCGATCAGGCGAACTTCAACAACTATCCGATGCTGCGCATCCGTCAGGCGCCGCCCATCGACGTGCATTTCGTGAAGACAAACTTCGCGCCCACCGGCATCGGCGAACCGGCATTGCCGCCCGTCATTCCGGCGATGATCAACGCGATCTATGCCGCCACCGGCAAGCGCGTGCGACAGATCCCGCTGTCGAAGGTTGATCTCAAATGGTCCTGATGGTTTCCTGACTCCAACCGATGCGATGACTGTGCATTCGATCACGACGTCCCCGTTCGCCGACCAGCGACCGGGGACGTCCGGTTTACGGAAGCGGACGACGGTCTTCCAGCAGAAACACTATCTCGAAAATTTCGTGCAAGCGCTGCTCGATGTGGCCGCGCTTCCTCCTGACAGCACGCTGGTCGTGGGCGGCGACGGACGGTACCACAACCGCGAAGCGACCGAAACCATTATTCGTATGGCGGCCGGCAACGGCATCACGCATCTGATCGTTGGGCGCGCGGGATTGCTCTCCACGCCGGCCGCGTCGCACCTTATCCGCTCGGGCGCGCAGGGTGGCATTATCCTGTCCGCCAGCCACAATCCAGGCGGCCCTGACGGCGATTTCGGCATCAAGTACAACACCGGCAACGGTGGGCCAGCCTCGGAATCGTTTACGAACGCCGTCGCCGAGCGCGCGCGCGAGATGCGGCAGTACTCGATCGCCGATCTACCGCATTTCAACCTCGACGATCTCGGCACGCATCAGGTCGGCCCCGTACGACTCGACGTGATCGATCCGGTCGCGGCTTACGCGACGCTCATGGAAACGTTGTTCGACTTCGACGCGATCAGTGGTTTGTTCGCCAGCGGGTTCCGCATGCGCTTCGACGCGATGCACGCGATTACGGGACCGTACGCCGTTGAAATTCTCGAACGTCGGCTTGGTGCGCTGTCCGGGACGGTCGTCAATCGCGTGCCACTCCCCGATTTTGGCGGCGGACATCCCGATCCGAACCTCACCTACGCTCATGACCTGGTGGAAGAACTGTTCGGTCACGACGCACCCGACTTCGGGGCGGCGTCCGACGGCGATGGCGATCGCAACATGATTCTGGGGCAGCGCTTTTTTGTGACACCGTCGGACTCACTGGCCGTGCTGGCGGCAAACGCGTCGCTGGTGCCCGGATACGCACGGGGACTCAGCGGCGTAGCGCGTTCAATGCCGACCAGTGCGGCCGTCGATGCCGTGGCGGTATCGCTGGGCATTCCCTGTTTCGAGACGCCCACCGGCTGGAAGTTCTTCGGCAATCTGCTCGACGCCGGCCGCATCACGCTCTGCGGCGAGGAAAGCTTCGGCACCGGCTCCGATCACGTGCGCGAGAAAGACGGACTTTGGGCCGTGCTCTTCTGGCTCAACATCGTGGCCGAGCGTGGCCAGACGGTGGAAGCGATCGTGCGTGAACACTGGGCGCGCTTTGGTCGCAATTACTACACGCGCTACGACTATGAAGGTGTGCCCTCCGACGCGGCCGATGGCGTCATGACGCATCTGCGCACGCAGTGCAGCACGTTGCCGGGCACGATGGTCGCGTCACGTCGCGTGCAGAGCGCCGATGACTTCATGTACACCGACCCCGTGGACGGCAGCGTCAGTGCCAATCAGGGCATTCGCGTGCGCTTCGACGATGGTGCCCGCATCGTGTTCCGTCTGTCGGGTACGGGAACGGAAGGGGCGACCATTCGCCTGTACATCGAGTCGCGCGAAACCGATGCGTCGCGACTTGGCATGGACCCGTCTCACGCGCTGGCGGAGCTCGTGGCGGCCGCCCTCTCCCTGAGCGCACTGGAAACACGAACCGGACGGACGGCACCGACGGTGATCACGTAACGCCGCGTCACGGGAGCCGCGTCACGGGAGCCGCGTCACGGGAGCCGCGTCACGGGAGCCGCGTCACGGGAGCCGCGTCACGG
>NZ_JBKJRB010000171.1:0-19138 GCF_046594945.1 Gemmatimonas sp.
GGCTCGCGTTATGCTCGCGTTATGCTCGCGTTATGCTCGCGTTATGCTCGCGTTAAGCGCGCGTTAAGCGCGCGTTAAGCGCGCGTTAAGCGCGCGTCATCGCGTCGATCCCACCAATTTCTGAAACGCGGGAGCGCCGCTGATGGGTTTGAACCACCAGCCGGGATCGTTGGCATAGGCCGCGCGACGGATGTCGTTGCGCGAGAAGTACACGTTGAGCGCGCTCACGGCCGCCGCCGTGTCTGCCAGAATCGTATGCACGAACGCCGCGCGCAGCATGTTCTCGCGCTTCGGGTCGAGCTCCGCGTCGCCTTCGGAGCGCTTCACCACTGCCCGCGCGCTGTCGGCCATGCCCGCTCGCGCCAGAACCGCCGCCACGATCAGGTCGTTCGCCAGTCGCTGTACCGCCTGCTGCGGTGCCGGCGACCGCTGCACGATGGAGTCGGCCAGCGCCCAGGCCTTCGCAACCGCGGCCGCGTCGGCCGGCCGCGACCGCGTGGTCAGCAATTGCAGCTGACAGCGCGCGGCGTTCGCCGACGTCGGGAAGCGGCGCTTGGTCTGCTCGCACCACGAGATCGCGTCCGGGTCGATGTTGTTCAAATCGTACGACGACGCGAACAGACGGCTGAGCACTACGTCGGCGTTGGTCAGAAACGCGTCGGCCTCATAGGCCCGCTTGGCAGCCATGTTGACATCGACGTTCGTCTTCGTGCGATAGTACAAGTGCGACAGCGTCGCGAACGCGCCGGCCTGCAGCGGGTTGGCTTGCGTGGCCATTTCGAGATCCTTCTCAGCCTCGCTCACCAAGGCCTCCGCCTTGTCCGTTTCCGGAACGAGGCCTACCAGCACGCGGAAGTACTGCAGATTGCCGCGAACTTCGAGGGCGTCCGGATTGTTCGGCGCACGCTGCAGCGCACGGTCGGCGTGCACCATACCGGAGTCGATCCAGCTGCGGGCTTCCGGCGGATTCCCCTGCAGCAGCCGTGAACGACGGTAGGCGAGATTCGCGCGCAGCACGGCGGGCTCGGCCCACTTGGCATCCATACCCTCCGCACTAATCAGCAGGGAGTCGGCCGCCACGAACTCCTTTTCGAGCGTTGCCGCATCGCCAGCCTTGAGCGCTGCCTCACCGCGGCGTCGCGCGGCCTCCGCACGCTGCACCACTTCCCACGCCTCGGCGTTCAGCGTCGCGTCACGCGTCTCGCGCAGCTTCACCTGGCGGCCGAGATCTTCGCGAATGAGCAGCGACACACGCGAGGCTAGCGAATCGCGTAGCGCGAGAGCATTCGACGCACTGCCGGTCACCTTCGCGGCCTTGCGCACAAAGTCGCCCTCGCCATCGACGAGTTGAATGTTCACCAAGATCTTGTCGCCGACTTTCGACACATCACCGCGCACCAGCGTCTTCACATCGAGCACCTTGGCGATGCTGTCGTTCGGCGCCTTCGATCCGCGGAACGGCTCGACACCGCCGCGGGATACGACCGTCACACCCGTCACGCCGGTGAGCGACCCGATCAGCGCTTCGGTAAGACCATCCGCGAGATACCCAAGCTCTCCGCCCGCTGACGCATCATCGAAGTACATCACCGCGATGCGATCGGCGGCCAGTCCGTCCTTCTTGAGCGGCGTACCGCTACCGAACTTCCAATAGGCGCCGCCGGCGGCGAGTACCGCGAACAACACGCCGCCTACGACCCACGGCTGTTTGAACCACGGCGCTGCTGGAGGCAACGGCGGTGGTGTCGGAATGCGACGCATGGTCGTGAGCCGATCGACGCGACGCATGGCGGTCTCGCCCATGGGCGTGCCGAGAATCGCCGCGAACTCCGCCGCCGTACGTGGCCGGTCTGCCGGTGATTTCTCCATCGCGGCATAGATCGCCTCTTCGACTTCATCCGGTACGGCTTGGCGCACGATGCGAATGCTGGGCACGGTATCCATCGCGTGTCGCGCCATGATCGCCATCGCGTTCCGGCCCGTGAACGGCGGATCTCCGGAAAGCATTTCGTACAGCACGCAGCCGAGGCTATAGATGTCGGCGGCGGGTCCGACCTTTTCGCCAGTGGACTGTTCTGGACTCATGTACACCGGAGTGCCCACCGCCATGCCCGTCTGCGTCAGCTTCTGTGCATCACCTTCGGTCGCCGCACGCGCGATGCCGAAGTCGGCCATGAGCGCGTGCCCGTTCTCGAGCAACAGAATATTCTCGGGCTTCACGTCGCGATGCACGACCTCCTGCGCATGCGCATAGCCAAGGGCATCGGCCACTTCGCGAATGATGCGCACGGCGTCGGCAACGGGCAGTTGTCCCTCGCGATTTAACCGATCGCGGACCGATTCACCTTTCACGAACGGCATCACGTAGTACAAGAGCCCGCCAGAGGTGCCGGACTCGTAACATCCAAGAATGTGTGGGTGCTGCAATCGCGACGCGATTTTGATCTCTCGCTCGAAGCGATCGGCTCCGATCGTGGCGGAAAGTTCAGGATTGAGCACCTTGATCGCGACCTCGCGATCCTCGCGTAGGTCGTGCGCGAGGTACACGGTCGCCATCCCACCGCGCCCGAGCTCCCGCTCCACCCTGTACATACCGTCCAGCTGCTTCTGGAGTGTCTCGAGAATATCAGCCACGATTTGATGGAACGAGAGAATATTGGTACTACTTCACTGGTCCCGTGGGGACACCTGTACTACTGCAGCACAACATACGGCCGAACGGTGAACAGCGCGACGTAATCGGTGTCACTTCCGTGGCGCCATGCTTTCGTTCGTATCCGAAGATGAAGCGTGGAACATGGTGCAGCGGGTTACGCCCATGGCAACCCGCCATTCGGCGCCAACCGTGTCACCAATGACGTCCGGTCACTATGGTTCGGGATGACGAGCACCGCCGCCAACGGCCGCCCCGCGGGTGATCTTGCAATCCGGCACGCGACGGCGGCCGACGCGGAGGCATTGTCCACATTTGCCGCGCACGTGTTTCACGAAACGTTCGCGCCCGACAATGACCCGGTGGATATCCAGGTCTATCTGAGTGACGCGTTCACGCCGGAGAAACAGGCGGCGGAAATTGCCGATCCCTCATGCGTCTGTCTCTTGGCCGTAGTCGGCGACGCGATGGCCGGGTACGCGCTCCTGCGTGCCGATACAACGGTTTCCAGTGTGGTCGGAAACCGGTCGGTGGAGCTCCAACGCTTCTACGTGGACCACGCCTGGCACGGCCAGGGCATCGCGTCGCAACTCATGGCGGCGTGCGTGGAGGCAACGCGTGGACGCGGCGGGGCCACGATGTGGCTTGGCGTGTGGGAGCGGAACGCGCGGGCGATCCGATTCTATTTAAAGCAGGGGTTCACCGACGTCGGCACGCAGGAATTCCGGCTCGGCGGTGATCTGCAGACCGACCGCGTGATGACGCGGTCGGTCAGAGACGAGGGTTAGCGCTTACGCAGTGGCACCGGAGCGGTCGGGACGTCCATCTCGGTCGTGAGATGTGTCGCACCCCGATGGCACATCACGCAGGTCGTCTTCGGACGAGGGTCATCGAGTTCCTTGACCTTGGCGATGTACTTCCGGTCGATGTCGCGCTGCATCTTTACCATTTGCAGGGCGATAATCTTGTCCTTCCGCGCGTCGCTGGCGTAATCCTTGTTGTCCATGTGACAGCCGGTGCAATTGATGCCCAGACCGCGACCGAACTGTTCGTCCATCATGGTGACGAACTCTTTCGCGGGCATCGTCTTGTGCAGCTTCACATTCTTGAACACAGTGCCGGCGGGTTCGTTCTCGCGACCCACGAGCGTGGCCATCAGCTCGGCCACGGCTTCACGGCGCAGCGTATCGAGCTTCATGGGCGTGGGGGGCACACGACGGGGACCCTGCGGCCGCGCCGGCGCGCCGCCTTCCGGCGAGGCGATGGGACGCGCTTCCTGGACCGCCCCTTCCTTGGCGCCACGGGCGCACGCGACCACCGACCCGATCACGACCACCGACATCACGACCCACGAACGCATACGGCCTCCAAGGCTCCAGCGAGGTTCGAAACTCCGCGTACCGTAAATGTACGTAGGCGCGGCACGTCTATCGCTTCTTCGCCAGGATCGTTCCCCGGCAGGTGATCGCACCGCACGAGCAGGGGAAACGCTTCTTGGCGGCCGGTGTGTGCCGCTCCGGCAGGATATAGGCGTAGTCGTACACCAGCTCCTCGCCCACTTCGATGTCGTGGATTGCATCGATCCAGATACGGCCGTCGTCGATCACCGCGTCGCAGTTCGGGGCGCAGGAGTGATTGAGAAACCGGGCCTCGTTCCCGTTCACGGCCGCATCGACCACCACTTCGTCGTCGATCGCGAAAAGGTAGGTATGGTGCCGCTCGCCGGTCACGTCGGGGTAGCGCGCTTCGGCGGCGCTCGGGGTGAGGCGCTCGCCGGCGTACTCGATGAGGCGCACGCCGGCGGCAATCGGGCGAGTCGCGTAGCCCCCGAAGCCCTGAATCGGGGAGTGCCGGACCTCAAATGGAAGTGACGTGTCGGTCATGATGACTGGCAATCTGACCTATTCCACCCGGCGAAACCACATCTCGGCGCCGGATTAGGGTAGATTTCATATCTCAAAAGGAGACTTGACATATGAAACAGCCGGACGAGCGCGATGTCGCCGCACGGAACAGCGAGCGCGACGTCAGCGAAACCGGATTCGCGGCGCTCGGACTCGACCCCCGCATTGCCTCAGCGCTTGCTGCGCTAGGCTACGAAGAACCTACCCCTGTTCAGCGCGCCGCGATTCCGCCGCTGCTGGAAGGTCGTGATGTGTTGGCCCAGGCGGCCACCGGTACCGGCAAGACCGCTGCGTTCGCGCTGCCGTTGCTGAGCCGCGTCAATACAAGTGCCAAGGGCAGCGAGCGCACGTCGGCACTGATTCTTGTCCCGACGCGTGAACTCGCCATGCAGGTGGCGGAAGCGGTGCATCGCTACGGCAAACCGATGGGCGTGAGCGCCCTGGCCGTGTACGGCGGCTCGTCGATGGAGATGCAGGTACGCGCCCTCAAGCGCGGCGTCGACGTGGTCATCGCGACGCCCGGACGGGCGCTGGATCACATCCGTCGTCATACGCTGCAAATGACGTCGCTGAAAACCGTCGTGCTGGACGAAGCCGACGAGATGCTCGACATGGGTTTCGCGGAGGACCTCGAAGCGATTCTCGAGGCCACGCCGAAGTCGCGTCAGACCGCGCTGTTTTCGGCCACGCTACCGCCGCGCATCGTCAACATCGCGAAGCGTCAGCTGCGTGATCCCGTGTTCGTCACGATCGATCGCGAAATCGTCCCTGATGGCGAAGCGGCTCGTGTGCGACAGGTGGCGTATATCGTGCCGCGTGCGCACAAAATGACGGCCCTCGCGCGCGTGCTCGACATCGAGCAGCCTACGAGCGCGATCGTGTTCTGCCGCACGCGTACCGAAGTGGATGAGCTCAGTGAAACGCTGATGGCGCGTGGATTGCGCGCCGATGCGTTGCACGGTGGCCTGAGCCAGGACCAGCGCGATCGCGTGATGACGAAGTTCCGCACGAAGAAGACCGATCTGCTGATCGCGACGGACGTCGCGGCGCGCGGTCTCGACGTGAAGCACGTGTCGCACGTGGTGAACTTCGATGTGCCGGCCGATGCCGAGTCGTATGTGCACCGCATCGGCCGCACGGGTCGTGCCGGTCGTGAAGGGGTGGCGATCACACTCGCCGAGCCGCGCGAACATCGTTTGCTGCGCAACATCGAACGCATGACGAGTCAGCGGATCGAGATCGCGCAGGTACCCACGGTCGACGATCTGCGCGCGCATCGTCTGGAGTTGGTGCGCACGACGCTGCGCGAGACGATCATGGAAGGTGGTCTCGACAAGTTCCGCGGTATCGTGGAGTCGCTGGCCGATGAGTTCGACGTGATGGACATCGCCGCTGCTGCCGTGAAGCTGTTCGATTCGCAGGACGAGTCGGACGAGCCGGATATCCCGGCCGTTCAGCCGCGTTCGGACGATCGTGGCTCGCGCGACAGCGGCCGTGGTCGTGAAGGCGCGCGTGAAGGTGGTCGTGAAGGCACCCGTGAAGGTGGTCGGCCGAGCCGCGGTGGCGACGACGAAACATCGCGGGCCTCGAAGGCGCCCAAGCGTACGAAGCCGGAGTGGAGTGTGGCGCGGTTGTGGGTTGGTGCGGGTCGCAAGCTCAAAATGCGTCCGGGCGATCTCGTGGGCGCAATCGCGAATGAAGTCGGTATCGACGCTAGCGTGATCGGCGCGATCCAGATCGCCGACGGGTACAGCACGGTCGAGGTTCCGGAAGAGATCGCTGAGGATATCATCACGGCGCTGCGGAACACGACGATCAAGGGCAAGAAGGTGTTGGTGCGTCGCGATCGGATGCGCTGACCACAAGCGCACGAGTCATCAGAGGCCGGCCAACGAACGCTCGTTGGCCGGCCTCTGATGGTTCGTGGTGAAATCCAGCGGAACTGGTGCATCGTTTGAGCGGGATGTACCGTAGGTGGGATTATGACCATTCGCAGAATTATTCCCTGTGTGATTGCCGTGCTGCTGCTGGCTCCCGCGCCTCAAGCGAAGGCCCAGGCAGCCGACACCGTGCGCGGCGTGGTGCTCGACAGCCTCGGTGGTGCACCGCTGGTCGGCGCGTTCATCACGACCGATGTCGATGGCACAACCACCACCACCGACTCGCTCGGACGCTTTGTGGTGGTCGCCTCGCGTCGTATTTCACGGCTGCAGGCCTTTCACGACGTGCCGGAACGGTTGGGGCTCGGTGCCTTGGCTATCGATCGCCCGCTGGGCGCGTCGACGTGGAATCCCACGCTCGCCACACCAAGCATGGAGACCGTGTGGTCGCGACTGTGCGAGGGGCGTCGCCCAACGGACGGCTTGGGTGGGATCATCTTCGGCAGCACGCGACTCTCCGATGATACCACGCGACTGGCTGGTGTGCTGGTGGAGGGGCAGTGGGAGCTTCCGCGTCTGTCGTCGGATTCGGCGCCACGCTACGACTCGCGCAGCGCGCGCAGCGATTCACTAGGCAACTACGTGCTCTGCGGTGTGCGCGAGCGCGTCGATGCGGCGATCGTGGGATTGTCAGCGGTATATAAGTCGTCGAGCTTGCTGCTCAGCGATGACGAGCTGCCGATTCGTCGCGGCGATCTGGTGCTCGGTCGCATCGATGCGGAGGCGACGACCGCCGTGGTATTGGGAACCGTGTTCGATCGTGACGGCAAGCCGGTGCCAGATGCCACGGTGCAGATCGAAGGAGCGGAGGCGATGCGCAGCGACGTGTCAGGACGATTCTCGTCGTCGACAGTTCCTACCGGCACGCGCATGATGTTCGTGCGTAAGGTCGGCTATCTGCCGCTGGTGACGCCACTCGATGTGCTGGATCGTGGAGTGCGGGAACGTACGATCATCATGGACAAAGGCATCGCGCTCGCCGCAGTCACGGTCACGGCGGTGCGCGTGCGCTCGCGTGATCAGCGCGAGTTTCAGGAGCGGCAACTGGCGGGATTTGCGCGTATTATGGAGGGCACGCAGATCAAGAAGTATCCACAGTTGCGCTCCGCGATCGCAATGTTGCCGGGCATCGTCGTGGTGGGTGACGTACGTGGTGATTTCAACATTCTCGGTCGCGTCGCAACCGGCGGAAACACCAGCAGCCTGAGCGGGTCATCGCGGAATCCAGGAGGCCGCTGCAACGTGACGCTGTATCTCGACGGGATGCTCGTTGGGACGGATTATCTCCGCGTGATGGACGCTGATGAGATCGCGGCGCTCGAGCTGTATCCGAGTGAAAAGTACGCGCCCGCGCGCTACCGCACGCTTGGAGACGACTGCGCGATGCTCTTGGTGTGGACGAGGGCGCACCTGCGGAAGTAGCGCGCTCGCGGCGATCCTTATCGCCGGCCAGCCCTTCTTTATGGGCGGCGCCTACCAGCGTAGCAGCTTGGTCAGCTTTATGACAATGGAGCGATTTTCGAGCTCCGGATAGTTCGGTCCGATCGTTGTGCGGCCGTCACTGTACACCAGAAAGAAGTCACTCCCTGGCTGATATTCCCACCGCAGTCGCAGGTTGGAGGACAGGGATGAGCTACGTGATTGATACTGCACGAGCGCAGCCATGAACATGCGCGGCGTGACGGTATAGGTGAGTCGCGTGCTCAACAGATTCGCGTCGCCGCTACCATAGGGCCCGTCGACATGATTTCGCGACAGGGTGGGCTCGACGTACCACTGCGGAGAAATCTCAACGCGCCCGCGCCAACTCGTTTCGGTGAGTGTGCCACCATAAAAGCCGCCGCGTGTAATCGTGATGCCGCCGCTCACGCGGTGCTGCGGGCCCAGCATGTAGGATGCCTTGGCCTGATTGAATCGGTAGCCGCCCACGGGTACGGTGACGCCCTTGGCGACACTGAAGGGTACGACAAGCTGCTCGAACACCTGCGCCACTTCGGTGGAGAACACGTCTCCGTTCGCGAACTCGGCGCCGAAGTAGCTCCGGAAGTCCTCCGATTGAAGCGTCCCTGTCATCGATGTGATGTGATCCGCACTGCCTTGCATCGTGAACTTCCGCACGTGCGGTACGCGCGCCGGCCGAGGACTGAATCGTGCAAGCGCGTACGACCGCTGAAAGCCCGTGCGACGCAGGAACCCCACCTGTGGATCGAAGCCGTCGCCCACCGCCATGCGTTCGACGTTCACACCGTAGCGGTCGGCATTCCAGTCCACGCGAGCGCGATAGCTCGTCGGATCGCGCTCGAGCGAATCGCGCGTGGTGCGCGCCAGGTATCCACTGATGGCGAGATTGGTGCGGATATTGAACTGCGCGTCGGCTCCGACGGCCAGGTGACCGTTCACGGCGCCGGCCGGGTCACGACGCGTGGCAATGAGCCCAAGTCGACTGCGGCTCAAGATGTCCCGATTCACGCGCACAACCGAGAAGTTGGTGGACGGGGCGTTGGCGGCGAGGACGTGGTCAGTTTGCATGCTGAGGGCGCCGACTTGCCAGGGTCCCGAGCGCCCGAGTACGCGTCCACCACCGATGATCGGCGCCACGCCGCTGCCGGTGAGACCGATTCGTCGGCTGTAGAAAAGCGTTGGAGTGAGGTTGTCGTTGGGGCTCGCGCCCGGCGTGCCAAAGCCACCCCCTCCACCCCCTCCCGCTCCACCACCGCCCCCTCCGACACCGGCGAAGGCGAAAGCGTCCTGTCCTTCGAGAAAGAAATCGCGCTTCTCCGGAAAAAAGAGAGAGAAGCGGGTGAGGTTCACCTGTGCCTCGTCGTCCTCGACCTGCGCGAAGTCGGTGTTGTACGTCAGGTCGGCGACGAATTGCGGTGTGATACCCCACTTTGCGTCAAGCCCGACGTTGCCATCGCGGGCATTGCGCACGGCAGGCTTGGCCGTCGTATTGGTAAGCATCGAGCCGAGCGTATACGGCTTGATATCGACGTAGCGACCGCCGGTTGGCGCCGCCATCCCCGTCATGACGGCGGCATCGGACACTTTGTTCAGCGCCCGTCGTCCCCACGACCTCGGCACGCCACTCAGGAACGACGTTTCATTCTTCCATCGAACCATGCGTCGCATGTTGACGCCCCAGGTCGCCGCCCCTTCGGCAAAGCGGATCGAGCGAAATGGAATTCGGATCTCCACGGTCCATCCACCGTCGAAATCCTGCGCCTTCGACATCCACAATGCGTTCCAATTCGAGCTGGGCTGCTCGTTGGTGGCGGAAAAGTCGAAGAGTCCGCCAATACGATTGGTGGAGAACCCGAAGCCGTTGCGATGATCGTTGAACGTGTCGAAAATGACGGCGAGATGGTCATTGTTGTACATGTTCTGCGCATCACGCCGCATGTCGCTCATGACGCGGCGCGTCGGCTCACTTTCGTAGAGCCGTGCGGCCACGTAGATGTTTTCGTCGTCGAAGAAGATCCAGGCTTCGGTCTTCTCCGTGGCCGGCGCGCCTTCATTCGGTTCCTGCTGCACAAACCCCGCGAAGGGTTCCACGCGGCTGTACACCGCTTCGCTGAGCGTGCCGTCTAGCGTGATACGCTCTGAAATCCGAGACACATGTACCGATACGCGTCCGTCCGACGTCCGCGTCATGGCCGGGATGACCGCCGGAGGCACCGCGATCTCGTCGCCAGTCTTCACTCGTGACGGCGCCGGTTGCGCGGACAGCGATTGGGCGGCCAAGCCAAGCATGAGGATGGCGGCACTCCGACCAGTATGCGAACTCATATCCGATATACGGTTAGTCCGGCGTTCTGTTGACCTCAGCGCGCGTCCGCGTCGTCGTCTCGAGCCTCGGCGCGCGCGAGTTCCCGGTCGCGACTCGTGCTCAACAGTCGGTGCGCGGTGGTGCCGGTGATCAATCGTACGCCACGCTGATAGGTGATGTATTGATACGCCCACTGCACGAACACCGTGAGTCGATTGCGGAGTCCGGCGAGATACAGAATGTGAATGAAGAGCCAGGCAAGCCACGCGATGTTGCCCTGCAACTTCACCGAGCCGATCGATGCAACGGCACGATGGCGACCGATCGTGGCGAGATCGCCTTTGTTGAAGTAGCGGAAAGGCGTGCGCGGTGTGCCGCGGAGATCGTGCAGAATGGCCTGAGCGGCGTGCGCGCCCATTTGATTGGCCGCTGGCGCGACGGCAGGGACCGGTGTGCCGGCGTCGGTGAGTACGGAGGCGATGTCGCCGACGGCAAACACCTGGCGGTCTTCGGGCAAGGCGAGGTCGGGTCCGACGATCACGCGCCCGGCGCGATCGAGCGGAGCGCCGAGTTGCTTGCCGAGTGGTGAGGCCTGGTTCCCGGCGCCCCAGAACACGGTGTGCGCGAAAATCCGTTCGCCCGATGCGACCGTTACGCCGGCGTCGTCCACGTTGGTGACGGCCGTGTTGGTGCGCACGTCCACGCCGAGGTCGCGGAGGTCGCGCTCGGCACGTGCGCTGAGCGATTCGGGGAACTGCGGCAACAATCGCGGGCCCGCTTCCAGCAGCACGATACGCGCCGTCGCGGGATCGAAGCGCCGGAAGTCCTTCTTCATCGCCTTGCGTGTGATCTCGGGAATCATGCCGGCCAGTTCGACGCCGGTCGGGCCACCGCCGACGATCACGAACGTGAGCAGGGCCTCGCGTTGTCCTTCCGCGCTGGCGCGCTCGGCTGCTTCGAAACTGAGCAGAAAGCGGCGACGCATTTCAAGGGCATCTTCGATGCTCTTGAGCCCCGGCGCATTGCTTTCCCATTCGGGACGTCCGAAGTAGGCGTGCCGCGCGCCGCTGGCCACAATGAGATAGTCCCACGCCACGATGCTGCTGCCGCCGTCGAGCGTGAGCGTATGCTGCGGCACATCGATGCTGTGTACCTCCGCCATGATGACCGTGGCGTTGGGTTGATCACGGAGCATCCAGCGAATCGGTACGGTGATGTCGGCCGGGTTGAGCACCGCCATCGCCACCTGATACAACAGCGGCTGAAACAGGTGGTGATTCGTACGGTCGATCAGCGTGATCCGCACATCGGCCTTGGCGAGTGTGCGGGCGGCGGTCAGTCCCGCGAAACCGCCACCGACGATGACCACATGCGGTCGAGGATCGGTGGCGTGCATGCTGGTGACGCGTGTACTGGTGTTCGGCTCAGCCTTCACGACGTGCCCGGTAATGGAGCGATGGGATATGCTTGCCCGACTACTTCGTCCAGAAGACTAAACTGCCGCAGCCGCCAAGTCCCGGCTGGAACTGCGCAGGGACCTGGCCGGCCCTGTACACCTCGATGCCTGCGATATCGTTCGGGCGGATGAAGCCATCCAGATCGCCAGAGGAGAGGCCGTTCATCCACTGACCGTTGATGTAGATCGCGGGCTCACAGCGGTCCTCAAAGATGCCGCGCATCATGACCTTTTCCTGCGCGTCCATGGTGCGATCAAGGAAGAGGCCGGGCACGGAGCGGAAGATCTCTGATGTCACGAATGGTTGCCGCACGGCGATATCGCTGGGCGTCAGGAAGCGACCCATGCTCGAGCGACGACGTTCCTGAAAGCCCACCAGATTCATATCAATAGTGCGGGTCGCGCTGATCTTCATGGTGTCGAGCACGGATTTGAACGTCGCGAGCGCGACCCGCATGGGCGCGATGCTGTCGACGATGTCCACGGCGCGACGTTCGGGATAGTAGCCGACGGCGCGCACTTCCAGCATGCGTGTTCCCGGCGGCGCGTCGGTCAGCGCCCATTCGCCGCGCGCATTGGTGCGTGTCTGCGGACCGTCGACGATGCGGATCTGTGCGTTGGCCAGCGGACGGTCATCGGCGGTGGTTCGCACCACTCCGCTCAGGCGACCATCACCGACATGCCTTGTGCGCGTGCTGTCCCCGGCAATGGCGATTGTCCGCGCGGGACCCAGGTACAGCTCGCGTCGCTGAAAGCCCGTTGCCGGTACTTGCACTTCGATCATGGCGGTACTGTCGGCGCCGCGGGTGGCCATGAGCATCATGACGCCGGGGCCTGGCACATTGCAGAGGGAGAACCAGCCGTTCTCGCGGGTGGTGGACGTCCGCCGCGGCATGCGTCGCGTCATGCCCCCCTTGCCGAACGTCAGTTCAATCCATTCGACGATGACCGTCACGCCGGGCGCCGGCGTCCGGCCGAGTGCATCGTGCACGGAGCCGACCAATACGGCGCCTGCACCCGGGCCCGATGTGGCACCGCAGATGGCGGTGCGCAGTCGCGCGGGAGAGGGCACGGCTAGATCCGATTGGACGGCGCCGATACCGGTGACGGCAACGGCTCGCGTGATCGGCTCGAGCCCGAGCGAGTCGAGCATGGGATGAAAGAATCCGATCGTGTAGCGCCCCACCGGCACGTGGTCGAAGCTGAATCGGCCCGTGGAGTCCGAGACGATGGCGCGGCCGAAGTTGGCGAGCGTGTCGGCCGCCACCAGCTGGACCACCGCTCCGGCGAGCGGACGCGCGGCGACGCTGTCGTGCACCATGCCGTACACCATCGCGCTTGCCGAGGCCTTCGCGTCCTGCCGAGACGGCACAGCGCTTTGTGCCGAAGCGCGCGCGGCGTACGTCGTTGCCAGGAGCGCCGAGAGCGCTGTGAGGACCGTGAATGCTGTGCCCAATCGTTGTCGGAGTGGCATCAACGGGTGTGGCTCAGGGGTATTTGGCGCGCGGGGCGCAGCCGCCCGGCCATTCGGCGCGAAACTTGTTCTCGCTGAAGGGCCGGTTGTCGAACGGGACCAGACCGACGGACATTAGTTCAAAGAGTCGCCCACCGGCCGACTCCAGCGAACTATCTTCGCGACCGAGCTGATCGCCGCACGCGTTGTAGTACGCATGCACGAGTTCGTGCAACAGTGCGGCGTGCGGTGGGCGCGGGAGTCCCCCGGCCGAATCTTTATGCGGATCATAGTTGATGCGTGTGCCGCACCCGTTGCCTGAGCGCAGCCAGTGCTGGAGTACGGTCGAAAGAACGTCCATCTGGTCGACGTCGGGAATGGTCGTCCCAGCGAGCCACGAGTCGATGTTCGCGACGGCGAGCTGAATCGGAGTTTGGGGCAGCGGTCTTGCGGCGCCCGGCAAGACGGGGGGTACGACGCGCTTTGGGTTACGGAATGGGCTGGGCAACACCGCGCCAGTCCACGTATGAATCGGCGTGTCGTGGAGTTGCTGGGCGAGCCACTGCTTGTCGTGCGGACAGGCCAGCATCGTGGCCGCCAACTCGGCGGCGAACGCCACTTTGTCGCCTTGATCGTGCGCCTTGCGGAGTTTTTTGTACCCGCCGAGTCCGCCGGCGGCTTGATTGCTGTTCGGTCCCGCGTACAGAATGGTCTGCGTCTTCCCGAGGCGACCAAGTTCAGTCAGCAGGGCGGCGCCGGTGGGCGTCGATTCGATCTCCATCAGGTGCCGAAACACGGTGTCGGTGTAGTTTCCGCCGCCGGGCAGGGTCTGGGCGGATGGGCGAATCTCGATCATCGTGTTGGGGTACCGAACCGGTGCCGCCGCATGGAATACAGGAACGGGCTTGCTGATTTTCGGCGTGCGAGAGAACCATCCCATGACTGGTATTTGGTAAGAGTTTACAGACGCTGACGCGGCGTGCGGCTCCCGTGCGCTGCCTCAGCGAAACGGCTTCCGTCACCCGAGTGTAGCCCAAGATGTCTCGCTACGCCATCCATTCCCACTTCCGCTAAGCGAACCGCCGCCGATGACGCTGTTTCCGCAGGGTTGGACCCATTATCTCGTTGGTGGTCTCACGATCGGCCTTGGCGTCGGGGTGCTGTTCGCACTGACCGGGTTGATCGGGGGCATGAGCAGCGTGTACACGTCCACCTGGTCCTACGTGGTGCGCCGCCCGTTCTTTCAGCAGCCGCGCTTGGTGAACAGCCGCGCGTGGCGTCTGGTGTACGCGGCCGGCCTCGTTGTGGGGGCGTTGGTGTGGTGGCTGGTCTTCAGCGATGGGCTGCGTGTGGTCGTGTCGATTCCGCCTTGGCAGCTCGCGTTGGGCGGTGTGCTGGTGGGGTACGGCGCGCGAATGTCGCGCGGCTGCACCTCGGGACACGGGATTTGCGGATTGGCCTCGCTCAAGCTGCCGTCGTTGTTCGCGGTGCTGACGTTCATGACGACCGCGATCATCACGGCGAATCTGCTGGCGCGCGTTGGGGGGAGCTGAGACGATGCTCAAGTCAGCGTTCGGCGCCGGTGCCCTGTTTGGATTTGGCCTCGCACTCTCCACGATGATTCAACCACGCGTCGTGCTGAGTTTCCTGCGCTTTCAGGACTTTGGGCTGATGCTAGTGCTGGGCGGCGCCGTGGTCGTCACTTTCCTGGCATACCGCTTCGTGCCGACCCTGCTGCGGCGGCCGCTGTTGGGCGGTGCGTTCGGCGCGCACGAATCGGTGATGGATCGCTCCACGATTATCGGGGCGGCGATTTTTGGCATTGGCTGGGGTATCACCGGGGTGTGTCCCGGGCCGGCCATCGCCGGCCTTGGCGCCGGCAGTTGGGAATTGCTGTACGCGATCGGCGGCATCGCACTCGGTGCCCTGCTGCAGGGACTCACGGCAACGCGCGAAGCTCGGAACTGACTCACGCGACGGCGCAGAGAACGCAGAGCAAGTCGGACTCTGCGCCCTCGGCGTGATCGGTTCGACCCGATCATTGAAGCTGCTCACGCGTAGCAAACGACGTGGCGATAGCGCACGTCGTGGAATGCCTGACTAAATCGCCGTGAGATACTGCAGCGAGCAGTAGCCTTCTTCTCCGTTTGCCGAACGCACCAGCGCCCACTCGGCGTTGTACTTACTGAGCAGCGTGACTTCCGATTCGTGCGCGGCTTTGCCAATGATTGGCTGATCGGTGCCGGGCCCTTTGCGGATGTTCAGATTGGAGCTCTGCGTTGTGACCTTGAGACGCGTGGACGGAGCAGCCGGCGAGACGTCGAGATTGAGCACGAGGTCACCACTGCGAAAGTCGGGGTCGAGCTTGTCGTAGAGGCCCCACAGCTGATCTTTCGCTTCGCCGTTTGGCACGACGCCATCGATGTAGAGCACGTTGTCCTGCACGCGCACCGCGAGGTTTGAGGCGCCGCTCGCGTTGGCGGCGGCGATGAGCTCTGCGTACTTCCCTTCCAGCGCGGTCATTTCTTCACCGTGGCCTTGTTGTCGATCTTCTTGGGATTGAGTGCCGAGAGAGCCTGCATGGCCAAGGGCAGATCGGCCTTCTTGATCTCGCCGTTGAGCGTGATCACGCCGTCACTGATCGTCGCGGTGAGCGTGGGGAAGGCCGCGAGCGCCGCCATCACACTCGTGCGAAGGGCATCATCGGGTGAGATCACGACCGGCGGCGGCGCGATGGTCGAGCTGTCGGCCACCGACTTCACACCTTTGACGGCGGCGACCCGAGCGAGTGTCGCGGTGCGCGTTGCGTCATCGGCGAACTCGCCGGACACCGTGGCGACGCCGTTGGCGACGGCGACCGATACTCCGGCCGCACTAGCGACGGCAGTGTCGGCCGCAGCCTTGATGTCGGCATCCTTCGGCCCGCAGGCTGCCAGCGCGAACGCGAGCGAGAGCGCGACGGCGGAGACAACGTGACGTGTACGTGAGTGTATCTTGGCTGACATGCGGTGCGTCCCTCATTGGATTGCAGGAAAGTCGTGGTGCGTGGAGTGCCCACACGCGTGAACTCGCACTTTCTCTGCCGCGAGGCAAGCGCACCCGACCGTAAGAGTCGCGCCGACACGCACGACTTGGCAGCGAGCTGCGCAATGGGCCGGCGACGGTCGCCGACGCGACGTGAGCAGCTGAGCGGCGGGTGTCTACTCGGCGATCGTGCCCTGTGACAGCACGACGACGCGATCGGCATAGGTGCGCGCAAACTCCGCATCGTGCGTCACGATCAAGAGGCCGCGTCCTTGGGCGGCCAGCGTGCGCACGGATTCACCGAGCGCGGCGCGGCGGGCGGGATCGAGCGCCGATGTGGGCTCGTCCATTAAAAGCAGCTGAGGGTCGAGGGCCAGCGCGCGTGCAATCGCCACGCGCTGGGCCTCTCCGCCGGAGAGCTGGCGCGGATAAGCGTTCGCGCGGGTCGCCACGCCTAACGATTCGAGCAAGTGCGCGGCGGCGGCGGCCGCGTCCGCGCGCGACTGTCCGAGCGCGTGTATTGGCGCCAGCATGACGTTCTCGAGCGCGGTGAGATGCTCGAAAAGTGCGTGACTCTGGAATACGACCCCCACACGGCGACGCAGGTTGCGGAGGCGCGACTCGGGCGGCAAGGCGCCTGGCTTCAGGGCAAGGTCACCGATTTCGACGGTGCCCGACGAAAACGGCTGCAGCGCGGCCACGACCCGCAGCACCGTGGTTTTACCGGCGCCGGACACCCCCATCACCGCGCACACTTCGCCGACGTCGAGGTCGAGGTCGAGTCCGCGCAGGATGGTCTGCTGACCGCGAACGGCGTGCAGCGCGCGCACGCGCAAGGCGCCAATACTCGCCGCGCGTGTGAAGTCGTCGCTCATGACAGCTTCCACCGCTGCTCGAGGCGCCGGGCCAAGCGCGAGAGTGGTAGGGACATGGCGAGATACACGATCGCGCACAGCGCGCCGGGGATCGCCCAGCTTCCGGCATTCGTGGCGTAGATCGCCGTTTGCTTGGTGAGTTCGACGACGGTGATGACCGAGACGAGCGACGAATCCTTGAGCAGTGCCACGAAGTCGTTCGTCATGGGCGCCAAGGCGAGTCGCAGCGCCTGCGGTCCACGCACGAGGTGGAGAATCTGGAATTCGGAGAGGCCGAGCGTTCGCGCGGCCTCGAGCTGCAGCGTGGGGATGGCCTCGAGCGCTGCACGATAGATCTCCGACTCGTAGGCGGCGTAGTTCAGGCCGAGGCCGATCACGGCGGCGGCGAACGCGGGAAGTCGCACGACGTCCGACAACCCGTAATACAGCACGAACAGCTGCAGCAGCACCGGCGTGCCGCGGATCAACTCCACGTACGCGGTGAGCAGCAGGCGCACCGGACGAGATCCGTACAGGCGTCCGGCAGCGAGACCGATGCCGATCGCGATGGCAAGCACCATCGCGAGTACCGATAGCACCGCAGTGACCACCGCGGCGCGCAGCAGCGCCGGGAGATAGGTCGCGATTGAGGTGGAGTTACGCGTCGCGTCGCGCTGACTGTGCGGCATGGAATCGCGCAGCATCTGCTGCTGGAAGTCCGCCTGCTGCGCGTCCCAGACGTTCCACGACCGGAAGACTCGCTCGAGGGATCCATCGCGCATGCGTGCTCGGAGCGTGGTGTTTACCGAGTCGCGGAGCGCGCTGTCGCCAGCCGCCAGCACGGCCACGTAGTGACCGCGGGCAAGCGGCACCGGTTGCACCACAAAGCCACCGATGCGACGAAGCGAGCGTTCGGCCAGAACGTGGTCCAGCAGCACGGCATCGACGCGTCCACTCACGAGATCGCTGTAGGGGTGCACGTCGTCGTCGTACGACACGGGCAGCACGCCGTGCGATGCCTGGGCGGCGAGCAACATGTCCCAGGCCATGGTGGCGCCCAGGGTGGCCACACGCCGCCCGCGCAGGTCGGCGAGCGTGCGAACACGGGCGCTGTCGGCCGCTCGCACGGCCAGCACCTCGCGGAACTCGTAGTACGGCAGCGAAACCGCGAACCGTTCATGCAGCGTGGGGCGATCTTCGAGACCGGACATGCCAAGCGCGAAGTCGCCACGCGCCACCGACTGCTCGATCGACGCCCACGCCACCTGCACAAACTGCGGCTCGCGACCAAGGCCCTGGGCGATCATCGCCGCGATCTCGACGTCGAAGCCGCGCAGACGGGTCGGGTCGGCCGGATCGGCCTCCACGAAAGGGGCGCCTCCCTCAGCGTCGCCGCCCCAGCGGAGCGGGGGCACGAGCGTCGACGCATCCGTTGCCTCGCCTGCGCAGCCCCCTGTCACCACGAGCAGCGCGGCTATCGACATCAACCGCGTTGCGATTCGGATCATGGAGTGGGGTCGTGGGGAGGAAATGGGCAATCCGAAAAGCTATCGCGTGTGACGGCCGTGGCAACGCTGTTCTTGAACTGCCGTTCGTCTAGGTCGCTGACGTGCCTCGACGGCGCGACGCCGCACCCGGAGAACTGCAACCGCAACCGCCGGAACACAGCGCCGCGGATTGCACGGAATCAACACGGAATCAACACGGATAAGCCAAACGGCTGTTCATCCTAATTCTGTGTAGTTTCGGTGAAATCCGTGGCCTCCGTGTTTTCGCCGTTGTAGTTGCTGTTTCCATTGCCGTTGCTGTTGTGCGCCAACGCTAGATTTCAGCGAAGCGCGAAGGCCGGCGCCGTCGTGGTATTCACTGAGCCCGTACGCCAAATGAAAGTGGTGATTCCCGGTGGGAGTGGTCAGGTCGCAATACTGTTCGGATGGCGCATTACCTGGGTCTGCCGGAGCGCTTCCTGCTTCGACACGGTGCGGGTAAATGCACGGACTGATCCGTGCAGCAAATAGGTCTGGAGTGTATGCCGTAGCATCCCAACGTGTTGGCATGGAAACGGCGTCAGTTGCGGATGCCCTTGGG
>NZ_JBKJRB010000136.1:0-34373 GCF_046594945.1 Gemmatimonas sp.
TCCCGTGCTCGTGTCGGGCTTCACGCCGGTGGGCAGTGCTACCGACCGCGCGGGGCGCGATGTGCGAGCTACACTGCTCTCGCGCGATGGCACGCTGTACTCCACCGATCCGCGCATCATGCGTGGCGCTTCTTCCGGTGATCTCGACGACTGGATCGATGTGAGCGTGGTCGACTTGCCGGTCGGCGACTCGGTGGCCGTGCTGCTGCGGCTGCGCAACTCGCTGCTGAACACGGTGCTGCTGTACAACGGCATGCTTGGTGGACGTGATGCGGCCGACTGGTTACACGAAGGACTGGGGCACTTCGGTACCACCGCCGAGATGGCGCTCTGGTATCGTCGCACCATGGGGCTGCGCGCATCAGTGGAGGGCGTGAGTGACACCGACGCCGTACATGGCGCGACCGCACGATTGGGCGACGTGGGGCCGATTGCCTTTCGCGATGTCGCGCTGGTGCTGCCGCGTTCGGCCGCGAACGCCCGTGCGGCGCGCATTCGCTTGGCTTTCGTGGCCGACAACTGGCGTATCGATGAGCTGCGCGTGGCGGGCACGGTCTCGCGTCCCGCCGTTACCACACTCGCCGTGGAGCGGGTGGTGGTGCCCACACCGGCCGTTGGTACGGCGCCGGTGCTCGACACGGCCGCCGTGCGCGCCATCGCCGCCGCCGACGCGCGTTACCTCGAAACACGCCCCAGTCAACGCATGGTCCTGGAGTTCGCGCGCGAGCGCCGGGCCTCACCAAGTACGGCGCTGCCGCGTATGGCGCTGCCGCGTACGGCGTCGATGCAGGCCGATTCCACCACCACCTACCTGATTGCGTGGCAAGGCTGGTATCGGGAATGGATTCGCGGCGACTGGCTCGCCAATCCCACGCGCAGTGAACCCTTCAAGCCCGGTGATGCCGCCGTGCTCACCGCGTTGCACCGCTGGAGCGAGCGCAAGGTGGCCTTCGAGCGCGACTTCTATGCGTCACGCATCCCCGTCCGGTAAGGAGCGCGCCATGACAAGATTCCGTGTGTTCGCGCTGTTCGCGTGCGTGCTGGTGACCGCCTGCCGCTTCGGCACCAAACCCGGGGAAATCGACTGGGTGAACTCACCCGAAGGGGCGCGCATTGCGATGCGCGTGAACGGAGAATCACAGGATCGCGTGGGCGAGCTACTCGCGGTCGGCGACGAGGGGGTGGTGATGCGAGGCGCGCAGATCACGCGCGTGTCTTGGAGTCGCGTGTACGCCATCGACGTGGACCGGCTGTCCGGCTCCTACGATCTTTTGCGCGGTGAAGACGCCAGTGCCCCGAAGCGCCAGCGGCTCGCCCTGGTCAGTCGCTTTCCTCAAGGCCTCTCGGCCGAGCTGCTGTCGCAATTGTTGACCGTGAACAAACAGACGGCGGTGGAGGAGATCAGGTGACCGCGCGTTCTCTTTGGCTCACTCAGCGCCGGGAACCCTGAGAGAATGGGCGTGCGGCGCTGAACAACGTCAGCCCCGCACGCCCATCGTACTCCCTACTCCCGTACCCCGTACCCCCGACTGCTGTTTTATTGTCCCTTCGGTTTCGCCACCTGCGCCCGCACCGTGGGGTACTCAATGCCCAGCTGTTCAAGATACGTTTTGAACTTCGAGGGATCGTAGTAGAATTTCTGCAGCTGCGGCTTGAACCGCGCCATGATGTCGGCGTTCAGGTAAATCGGCGGCGTATCCTGCGCGCGGATGAACGGCTGATACTTCACGTCCTTCGTCTGCACGGTTTTGAAATAATCCCACGCGTCGGCCACGACCTTGGGCGTCAACATGATGTCGAGCATCGTAAGCGCCTGCACCTTTGCACCGGCCAGCGCGCCCTTGTGCGCGATTGGCGTGGCCATCGAAATCGCATTCGCCCAATTGTGTCCCGGCAGCCCTGGAATGTTCGACGGAAAGCGCAGCGTGATCGTGGGCATGTTCCACGACACGTCGCCGATGTCGTCGGAACCACCACCCATCCAGTTCTGCGGCGTCTCGGCGCCACGCAGTTCCTTGTTCACCTGGTCCGATAAGCCGAAATCCGGCGAGCCCAGCTCCTTCTGAATGCCCTTCGCCAGCGTCTGGTCCTTGTCATCCCACTTGGGCATGCCGACGGTCTGCACGTTGGCGTGCATCGCCTGCGCGATCGGCTTGCTGAAATGCCCCGACCAGCCCGAGCCCAAAATCAAAATCGTGTCGAGCTTGGTGTCGGTCATCATCGCCGCGCCTTCGGCTACCTTCTTGCCGATCTCGAATAGCGCCATCGTACGCGGATAGTCTTGCTCGCGGAAGTAGAACCAGATGCTGGCCGTGCTCGGCACCACGTTCGGCTGATCGCCGCCGTCCTTGATCACGTAGTGCGAGCGCTGCTGCAACCGCAAATGTTCGCGACGGAATTCCCAGCCTTGACCCATCAGCATCACGGCGTCGAGGGCACTCTGGCCGCGCCACGGCGCACCGGCGGCATGGGCGCTCGACCCCCGGAAGCGAAACTCGGCCGACAGCAATGCGCTCGATCCACTGGCACCCCACGACACACCGAGGTCGTTGCCCACGTGCGTGAACAGCGTGACGTCGGTGTTTTTGAAGACGCCGGCGCGCACGAGGAACGCCTTGCCCGCCATCTGCTCTTCGGCGATGCCCGGCCACAGCAGCAGCGTGCCGTTGATCTTGTCGCGCTGCATGAGCTGCTTCACGACGATCGCCGCCACGATGTTCACGGCTTGACCCGCGTTGTGTCCTTCACCATGGCCGGGGCCGCCGGTCACCATCGGATCCTTGTAACCCACGCCCGGCTTGTTGCTGGCCTGCGGAATGCCGTCCACGTCGGAGCCGAGGGAGATTTCCGGCTTGCCGGTGCCATAGCTCCACTTGGCGGTCCAGGCCGACGGGATGCCGGCCACGCCCTTCTCGATGGCGAAGCCCTCCTTCTGCAGCAGCGTGGTGATGTACCGCTGCGATTCGAATTCCTGGAAGCCGAGCTCCTGGAACGAGAAGAGCATGTCCACGATTTCCTGAACCTGCTTGCCGCGGGACTCGACCATTTGGAGCGCTTCGGCCTTGAGCTTCTCGAGGCGCGGGTCGGCGGGCACGGTCGCGACGGCGGCCGGAGGAGTGACTCCTTGCGCGAGGAGTGCGGGCGCAAAGGAGACGGTCGGTACGGCCGCCAACGCCGTTAGGCCGGCAACGAGGGAACGGGTGGAGCGAAAGCACTCGCGAAAACGGGTCGGATGCACGGCGGACTCCCAAGGGTGGTCGGCGAATCTCGGACAGGGCTCGCACGCGGCCGTGACGAACCGGGCAACACAGGCGAGACCGGAAATTACGTTTCAGACGGGGAAACCGCTCGCTCCGGACCCCCGTACGGTCACCAAGACAGCGATTTAGGTCATCCTTTCCTGTTCCCCGGTTCATGCGCCACTCGAATTCGCTCCGTGCCTTCGCCCTGTTCGGGGCAATGAGCCTGGTTTCCGCCGCTTTCCCTGACTCGCTTTTGGGGCAAGTGCGACGCACGCCACCGGCCAAGCGCGATACGCTCACGACCGACGAGCGGGCAGCGGCGCGGGAAGCCACCCGCGACGCGCGATCCATGGCCCGCCGGCAACTCTCGCCCGACAGCGTGGTACGACGCCTGCGGGCCGATTCCGCCAGCGCCACGGCTTTCAGCGACCCCGAGGCCAAGCTCATCTTGATGCGGGCCCGCGAGGCCCGGGTGCGGCAGGACAGCGCGCTTCGCGCCTACAAGGCCACCGCCACCCAGCGCATTTCGATGGGCCTCGGTGCCAAGCGTCTGGGACTCGAGAAGCTGGCCTTTCGCGGTGATAACGTGGCCGAAATCTCTTGGCGCCGAGATGTGGGCGTGCGGGTGCGGCCTGTTGGGTCGCGCATGACCGTGCCGATGGCGTCGAGCGCCAGCGGCGACTTCAGCAGTGCAATTTCGATTCCGTACTTTCCGGGGCGCGAGTCGCTCTGGTTCCCGTCCAGCAACTTCGGTGTGGTCAAGGCCGACATCGATGAGCGCGAAGTGATTCATCCGCTCGCCAATGGTGCGGAGACATACTACAAGTACGCCAGCGGCGACTCGGTAGACATCAAGCTCGATGGCGGCCGCGTGATCCAGCTGCGCGAATTACGCATTACCGCGCGCCGACCCGATTGGCGAGTGTTCGTGGGCTCGTTCTGGTTTGATCGCGACGGCGGACAGCTGGTGCGCGCGGCGTATCGATTGGCGATGGACCTCGACATTTGGGATGTGGCATCGGAAGAGACGAAAGCCGATGCCAAGGTGAGTGTCGAGGCGGATCGGCTGCGCGATTCCATCGCGCGCGCGCGCATGCCGCGCGAGCTATACGTGAAAGACTCGACGTTGCGGGCGCCGTCGGTGAAGACACGGGCCAGCAACACGGGTGATGACGAAGAAGCGCCCGCCTGGGTCAAGGCCACCTTCCGTCCGGCCAAGGCCAAGCTCGACGCGATCACGGTGGAGTACGGCCTGTACCAGGGCAAGTTCTGGTTGCCACGCGCGAACAGTGCCACGGCGTCCATGCAATTGGGCTTCATTCGCACGCCGTTCAGTATCGATGAAAAGTTCACTTATGACGAGGTGAACGGCGATTTCTCGCTGGCGGCGATTCCGGCGGCACGACTCAGCGGTGTGGCCGGTGATTCGAGTGCGGCCGACACCACCGTGGTGACTGGCGCTGGCGGCGATGTCACGGTGACGATGGGCGGCTCAGGTTCGACCAAGCGTACGGCAGTGGACACCATGAAAATGTCCGCGTCGGCGCGCATGCGGTATCGGCTGTGTCAGAAGGATTCCACGTACACGCGCGTGGAGTCGCGCTACGAAGGCGCATTGCGCGTGGCGTACGACATGCCGTGCGACGCGTCGAAGCTGGCCAACTCACCGGCCTTACCGCCGGCGGTGGCGTCGGACGAAGAGCTGTTCGACCTCAAGAGTCGCGATGAACTGCTGGCAGCGCTCGACTTGTCGCTGCAGCCCGGCTTCATGCCTCAGATGCCCAAGATTCGGCTGGGCTCCGACCTGTTGCGATTCAACCGCGTGGAAGGCTTCTCGGCCGGCGTGAACGTGTCGCAGGTACTGGGCGCGGGGTACACGCTGAATGCCGTGGGGCGCATTGGGCATGCCGACCTGCATGCCAACGGTGAGCTGTCACTGGCGCGCAGCAACGGCGCGCGCACGGTGACGGCCACCGTGTATCATCGACTCGCGGCTACCAACCCCGAGTGGGGCGGGGGACTGAGTTTAGGCGCGTCGCTGCCCGCGTTCCTCTACGGACGCGACGAAGGCTTCTACTATCGCACCATGGGGGCCGAACTCGGTGAACGTCGCGAGCGGCGTCGTGGCGCGCTCGAATACAAGCTGTTCATCGAGCGGCAGTGGACGGCGGGCGGCGCCGATGTCGTGAACACCTTCTCGCTGGCCAAGCTGATTGCCGATCGCCGCTTTCGGCGCAACATCGAAAGCGAGCAGCTGAGTGTGACCGGAGTGAGTGGTACGTACTCTCGCGTGTTGCTGGAGCGTCCGAAGGGACTGCGCTTCACCACCGTACTGAACGGCGAGGCTGGCACCGGCACCTTCCAGTACGCACGGGCGTCGGTGGAAGGCACCGCTACGCGTCCGGTGGGCCGATTGGCCACCGCACTCACCGGTGCCATCGGCAGTTCTCTCGGCAACGTGCCGCGTCAGCGCGGTTGGTTTTTGGGAGGAGTGCGCACCGTGCGCGGCCAGATCGCCGGCACGCAGGACGGTGATGCCTTCTGGCTGGCGCGCGCCGAAGTGGGCACGAAGCAGGGCGTCTTCCGACCGGTAGGATTCTTTGACATTGGGTGGGCGGGCAGCCGAGAGGCGTTCGGCAAAGTGCAGCCGCAACGCGGGGCGGGTGTGGGCGTGGGCTTGCTGGACGGATTGATTCGCGTGGACTTCTCGCGCGGGTTGTATCCGTTGAAGCAGTGGCGGACCGATTTCTATCTGAGCGCGGCATTGTAAGCGCGCGGTGAAGATTGCCGCAGTGCGGCCGCAGCCTTTGCCTCGCGCGTCGAAGGGCGACCGATCAATGGCCGCCGTAATCAGATGCTGGAGGGCGTCCTCGAACGTGCCAGGCGGCAGCTGCGCGGCCAGCTCCACGGTCAAGAACTTCGGGTTCGTGTCGATGTGCTTGTCGCGCGCCATCACGGGCCTCGACGAAAGGGCAATCGCACCGCAGATTCTCTTCGTGGCGAGCACTGTGGCGCGCGCTGAGTTCCGTTTCCACATCGGCACGCAGCGAGACTAATTCTACCGGCCGTCACCTGCCATCCCGTGATGCATGAATCTCATTAACGTGCGCCGATTTCTACGCCTTCCCGCATCACTAGCGGTGGGACTCGCGCTTGTAGCGTGCGGCACGGTGGCGTCGTTGCGCTCCGGCCACCGACCGGCCACTTGGTACGCCGGTGGCTCGGCATGCACCGGTCGTCCCGCCTTTCGCGTTCGCGAGTACCACCCTGGCTTCTTCATCCTGCGCCAGCCCGCCTGCACAAACTACGAGAAGCCGTTCCTGTACCTCGTGATCGGGCACACGCGGGCGTTACTCCTCGACACCGGTGCTGGTGGAATCGCCGTCGCGGCGCCCATCGACAGCATCCTCGACGCTTGGCGCGCGGCGCACGGCGGCGCTCCGCGCGAGCTCGTGGTGGCGCATAGCCATGGCCACGGCGACCATACCGCCGGTGACGACCAGTTCCGCAAGCGGGCGGGCGTGACGCTCGTGGAGCCCGCCACGGCGGGAGTGCGCGCCTTCTTCGGCTTTCGCGCCTGGCCAACGGATGTCGTGCCGTTTGACTTGGGTGATCGTGTCCTCGACGTCCTCGCTATCCCGGGGCACGAGCCCGCCAGCCTCGCCTTCTACGACCGCGCGACCTCCGTGTTGCTGACAGGCGACACCTTTTATCCCGGACGCCTGTACGTGCGCGACACTGCTGCGTTCGCGTCGAGCACGGCACGCCTGGTGGCGTTCATCGCCTCGCGGCCTCTGTCTGCCGTACTAGGCACACACATTGAGCAGACGCGGACGCCGTTCACCGATTACCCAGTCGGGACACAGGACCAGCCGGACGAGGACCGCCTCGAGCTGTCGCGTGTCGAGTTAGTCACGCTCGACTCCGCAGTGCACACGATGCGGGGCCGCTTCCTGCGTACGCGCTTGCCTCGATTCACCATCTGGCCGCTGTGATGCCCACGGGAGTCAGCCACCCCAGCTCCGTCTCTCTCTCTCTCTCTCTCTCTCTCTCTCTCTCCAGCGCATGCTCCCCCGTCGTGCTCGGCGGCATAACGTGGCGCTGCAGCAGACGGGCGATCTGCTGTGCTGCGCGAGCTTCGCTCGCGCAACTCGCTGACGTGCCCGCAGATGAGTTCAGGCGTTTTGCCGCTGACGTTGGTTCGACGTGGTGGCCGGTGTGACTACGCCAATGGCATATGCATCATGCGCGTCATCGAGTCACCGGTCTTCAGGGTCAGCCTCCGTCGGCATCTTGATGATGAGCAGTATCGTGCGATGCACGCAGCGCTCACCCTGCGTCTAGAGCCAGGAGTGCTCAACCCGGGCGGAGCAGGCCTCCGCAAACTGCGCTGGGTGCGGAGGGTCGCGGGAAGCGTGGCGATGTTCGCACGATCTACTACTGCGCCGTCGATCACGAGCTGTGCTACACGGTGTACACGTACGCAAAGAACGACCAAGGCGAACGGACGCCCTCACGATCGCGCGCGCCGATGGCGTCTGGAACCTGTGAGACGAGCGCCCTTCCCCCGCTCGCCCGTGCACGGGCGTTCTATGCCCGTCGGGGTTACACGCAATGCAGGCGCGTGCCGGAATACTATGGGTTCGGTGACGATAAGATCTTTTTTGCGAAAACGATTGTTATCGGTGAGACATCACGAACCGCCGAGCGACTCGTGCCGATCGCGCGTCGCATGTCCGGATTTCGGCACAATGTCCTACTCGTCGTCCAACTTTGCGGCGGTGCAGTCAGCGGCGTGTCGGAATGCGACCCAGTGCCCGCTGGCCGCAATTTGTGATATGCCCTCGCAGCAGAGCCTCAGCGTTCGAGCGCGGCCGCGCCGTTGGATTCCTCACGAGGTAATATCGGTGGCCTTCAGAGTCGTGCGCCAAAAGGCGACAACGGCGTGCGGCGACGAGCCTGGTCGATTCATGTTCACGGGTGGCGTTGACGCGTGGCGTACTGGGCGTCGCGTTCTGCCGACGGATACCGGGTGCGCCATCGGCTACCTCACGCGCGCAGGCTCGCTCGTGCCGCCCCTTCCCAGATCGCCCGTTCCGCGCCACTGTTTCCCGTTCCCGCTGTGCACGCCGAGAGCCGAGAGGTCAGGATGAAGAACAAGTACACGCTGGAGATCGGCTTTCTGGTGATGGTCATCGCCGTGAGCCTGGTCGGATTCTCGAGCCTCGCGCTCGGCGAGCAGCCCATGCTCGACGCGTACCACGTGCTGCACATCATCACCAGTCTGGCCTGGCTGCTGCTGTTGCTGACGCAGATCATGTTTATCAGGCAGCACCGTTTCCGTCGCCATCGCACCATCGGCACGTCCATCTTTGTCGCGGGACCGGTGTTGGTGGCCAGCCTGACGCTCATGACGGTGCATTCGGCAGCCAAGGACGCCGTGATGGGCACGGCGGACGATTTCGTGGTTCAGAACGTGACGTTCGCAGCGGAAGTGGCGTTGCTGGTGTTGCTGGCATTCATCATGAGACGTAACCGCAACGTCCATGGCGCGCTGCTGATGAGTACGGCGCTGATGTTCCTTGTGATCGCCCTGTTCTTCGCCCTCGTCAGCTACGTCCCAGGCTATCGCTCCGAGGGGCCATCAACGGTACCCCGTTTTGCCGCAGCCGCGCAGTCGGGTGCATTGATCTGCAGCGTGATTGGGCTGCTGTTCTTTTTCAAGAACTGGCGCACCGGGTGGCCGTGGCTGCTCACCACATCGTTCTTCGTCCTCAACGGGTATTTGCAGGCGACGGTTGACCCGAAGCCGTTGACCATGCTCGTCGCGTCCATCGGTCGAGTCCCTGCCGTTGCGTTGAGCCTGACGATCTTCCTGGCCTTGCTGGGGGTAGCGTGGAAAGTCGTACCGGCCACGCCGACGAAACGCGGTCTGATCACGGAGCCAACGAGCCCCTGAGCGGTCAGCGGTGACCCTGGATCGGCCGGCCGCCTTTCAACAGAACGCACCGTCAAGCGAGCATGAATCGGAACGGAATGAGGATGTTCGATTCGGGTTCGGGGAAGGCGGCGGTGCGCGACGACCGACACCGTAGTCGGTACGGTATGGGCTCTCCCTTCTTCGCACGGAGTTGTACGATTCATGATCCGACACCTCGCGAAACGGCTGCTCGTTTTGGGCGCCCTCTGCTGCCCGCCATCGCTCGGCGCCCAAACTGTGCCGGACCAGGTCACGGTGCCGCTGCTGGTCGAGCGAAATCGACCTTACGTCATCGTGACGTTCCAACGCCCCGATGGATCGGTGCGCACGGCGCGCTTTCTCTTGGACACCGGGGGCGGTGGTTTTCTGCTCACGGAGCCGCTCGCCCGCGAGCTCGGTCTGACGCTGGGGCCGGTCAGCCGCGAAGAAGGTCAGTCGTTTGCGCGGGTAACGTCACCCCTCGCGGCCTGGATTGGGACGCTGCCGCTCACGCTCAACCCGCAGCGCGTGTCGGTCCTGATCGGGCGGGACAACGTGCTCCCAACGGCGGCGGCCGGGCACGCGGAGGGCATGGTGCCCGGGCATGTGCTGGCGCGTTACCACGTCGTGTTTGACTATCCCGGGGCCACGTTGACCCTCGCCGCCCCGGGGGTCCTCACCCCACGTGGAACGCCGCTGCCAATGCCGGTATCGAAAGGGCAGGGGTTTCCGCGCACCGAAATCGAGGTCGACGGCCGCCGCTATGGGATGCTGCTCGATACGGGCGCCTCGTTCACCATGGTGTCGGAGGTCGTCCTCAAAGCCTGGGGCAAAGACCATCCCGAGTGGCCGCGGTATCCCGGGGCGTTCGGGGATGCGGCGACGCTCGGCGGGATGACGTTGGAAACGATGTTCGTGCCAGCGGGCTCGTGGGGCGCGTTCCCTCTCCGCGACGTCGGCGTAACCTCGCAGCGGGAAGGGACATTTGAACGCTACATGAGTGGCATGATGCGCGGGCCGATAGTGGGGTCCTTGGCCGGCAACATCCTCACCGGCTTCCGCGTCGAGTTGGACTACGCCCACGAAATGCTGTATCTGTCGGCGCGTTGAGGGCGGGCCTCGCGCGAACAGGAGACCACCATGCCCGCCCGCAACACCGAGAAGCTTTCCAAGCCCGCAGTGCTGAAGCCGGCCAGCCGATACCGCCGGTGATACCGGTCGGGATGGGCAAGTCGACGCGGGGCGTGGAGCGCGCATCGGTGGACGACCTCGACGACAAACGTCGTCCAGCGCGTAGCTTTCACCGACCTCGACCGCCACTCGTTCTCCCAGGATACACGTGCAGCTCCGACGATCGACTCTTGCCTTCGCTGCGTATACCGCGCTCGCCGTCCTGTGGTTCGTCGTGCCGCAACACCGCGCCGACGCGCAGCGGCGACCCGGTCAGAACTTCGGGTTCTATACGACGACTGGGCTGCTCACCGGCGAGCTTGAAGCCGGCTCGGTGAACTCGACGAATGAGTTCGCCGAGGCACCGACGTTCGCGGTGTCCGGACTGCTGACCACGCGGGTGCTTCAGCGACGCAAGAGCGCGTGGATCGTGGGGGTGCGCGGCACCGTGCTGTCGCTGGGTAACTCCAATCAATGCGTCGTGGAGAGCGGCACGTCGGGCTGCCAGGATCGCCGTTTCACCGAGCGCGCCGCGTTGCTGACCGGCGGCGCCTTCGACATCAGGTCGACCATTCTTCGCGCGATGGTCGGACCCGCGCTGTACGACGTACAGGGCAGCGGCCTGCGGGCGGGGACGCAGTTTCGCATCGACTACGCCGCGCCACGCCTTCGTGGGCCCACGCCCACGCTGTTCTTCACGCAATCCATGCTCGGCAGCCAGCGTGGACGATCGGCGGGCCTGTCGACATTCGGAGCGGGGTTGCGGTGGATGCGGAAGCGGTAGCACGGGCGCGAGCAGGCCGGCGCCACTCTTAATTCGTTCCTTCAGTCTCCGTACGTGGTAGAGCATCGGACGCGAGCGCCACGCAAGCATGAAGCGTTACAGCGCAAGCATTGGGCATGACGAAATGCGCCGCGCGTGCGGCGTCGAATGTGCATAAATCACCAATGCGAGAGAGTGTGCCAATGCAACGGTTCGCGCGTCGATCAGCAGACGATTCGCGCACCACGACGGAGGAAAATCCGATGAGCATGTTCTCGCGCCGCCCAGCCCGGGCCGCTACCAGTGGATACTCGGTGATCGATGATGAGCTCATGATTTCCGGTGACATCTGCACGAAGGGTACGATACGCGTTGACGGACGCGTCGAAGGTGCCGTGCATCGTGCCGATACACTCATCATCGGCGCCGGTGGTACCGTAGTCGGAAACATCGAAGCGCGCGAAGTCGTGATCGGCGGTACGCTGCATGGCAACCTCACCGTCAGCGAACGCGTCGAGGTGCAGGCCACTGCAACCGTGAGGGGCGACATTCGCGCCGAGGCCGTGCAGCTGCTCGAGGGTGGCGCGGTGCACGGGCACATCGCGATCGGTCCGATGGATGCCAGCGTTACGCCCATGCCGCTCGAACGTCGCCTGGCGCTCACGCCAAGCCTCGGCGCTCAGCCCATCGCCGCGCGCTGACCGATGCGCGGCGGACTGACTCCGGCGTGGACTGTCATCTTCGTGCCGCCGACGCCAAGAACGTCGACCAAGCGGGTCGGGGTGAAGATGCGAACGGTGCGCGTGCTGGCAATGCTGGTGCTGGCGATGCTGCTCCCGGCCCTCGCGCTGTCGTGGTCGTGGATCGACACGCAGTCCACGTCGGCGCAGCAGATGGCGCAACGCCTCGTGGCACAGGAACGGCTGATGGCTGTGCTCAACGACAGTCTCGACACGTACCGCCAAGCGACGCTGGCCGTACGCGCCGCCACGCTTCCACCGCCGAACATGATGATGCCACTTGGCGGGCGAATCACGAGCTGGTTCTCGCGCGCACGCCTGCATCCCATCCTGCATGTCTATCGTCCGCACAAAGGCATCGATCTCGCCGCTGCAGCCGGGACACGCATCGTTGCGCCGGGGACTGCCGTCGTTGCCTCGGTAACACGCCGATTCGGCTTCGGCCTCACCATTGAACTCGTGCACAGCGGTGACGTGGTAACGCGCTATGCCCATTTACGCAGTGCGATCGTGCACGCAGGCGATCGCGTGACGATGGGCCAGGCGATTGCGACCGTCGGCTCGAGTGGCCTGTCTACAGCGCCGCACCTGCACTTCGAGGTGCTTGTGAAGGGGACGGCGGTGGACCCGGTGGCGTTCCTGGCTCGGACGCGCACGGTGCCGGTCGCGTCGCCGCGTGCGTCGCCGCGTGCGTCGCCGCGTGCGACGCCGGTGCTTGGGTCGGCACCCGCGGGCGGAACGCACTAGCGATTCAGCAGGTGATGTCCCGGCCGGTCCGGAGTGCGATGAAGCTCGCGCAGGCGCGCGATGACGAGAGCACCAAGCACGGCGCGACGCAGGGTGCCACACTCTCGCTGGCCGTCGGCGAACCGCGAGTGCCAAGGCGCATCGCTCGGCCTACGCCGTAAGCAGCTCGCGCTCGAGTCGCGCGTAACTCGTCTCCATGCCGGTGGTCATGCCGGTGCCAAGGATCATGTCCCTGAGCGCCTGATCGGGATACGTGATCACGAGGCTGAGCAACGTGCCACCCTGCACCGCGGTGAGCGTGAGTTCATTGCGCGTGCCCGGGCCAGGCATACCGATCATCCGCTCCGAGGTCACCGCGCGGTACGGCGCTGTCTGCTCGAGCAGCTCACCCTCGAAGCCGAATCGCTGCTCGCCATCGGCGCTCGCCCACTCGAAGCGATAGGCCGCGCCGACTGTCGTGGCCACGTTGCACACCGGCATCGTCCAACCGTCGGGGCCGAGCAGCCATCGTTGCATAAGCGTCGGCTCGTGATGGGCGCGCCAGACCTGCGCCACGGTACCGCGGATAACCCGACTCACTCGCACCTGCGTGTCGCTGAGGAGCTGCGCGTTCGTGAGAAGGTCGGCCGCATAGGAACGCAGGTCGGTGAGCACCGCGTCGATCTGCGACATGGCCGAGCGCATGCCGTCCATCATGCCCATGCTGACGAGCTTCTGCATTGACTCCACCGACGCGAAGGTCGTGACGAGCGTGCAGCGCGATCCGTTCGCGGTCGGCGCAAAGGTGAACGTCATGTGCATCGTCGGCATCTGGGTGCTGGGCACCCCGTGCTCATCGGCGAAGCCATCCTCGACGTCGAAGCGCGCATTCCGCTCAATGGCGAGGAAGCGGAACCAGCCTCGGGACACGGTGCCGTCGGGGCCCGTCATGTGGTAGTGCGACTCGCCACCAACGGCCATGTCATGCCGCGTGAAAGTGGCGGGCCATTCCACCGGGCCCCAGAAGCGCTCAAGCTGGCGCGGATCGGCGTAGGCGTCCCAGAGTCTGGTGACCGGTACCGGATAGTCGGCAATGATCGTGAGTGTCAGATCCTGCGCGTTGGAGATCACATCGGTAATCGGCATGCCTACTCCGAGGTGGGGGTGGGTGACGTAGTGGGGTCGGCGAGAACGGCATCGAGCTGGCTGAAGCGTTCGATCCAGAGCTGCTCGAGTTGCAGGAGCAGTGCGCTCGCCTGGGCGAGGCGGGCAGGGTTGCTGCGGACGATGCGTTCCCGTCCCCGGGGTTCCTTGGACACGAGGCCAGCCTCCTCGAGCACCGCGACGTGCTTCTGCACGGCGGCAAACGACATGTCGTAGCAGCTTGCCAGGCTCGACACCGAAGCCAATTCGCCAGACAGCAGCCGGGCGACAATGTCCCGTCGGGTGGCGTCGGCGAGCGCCCGGAAGAGGCGGTCGAGTTCGGGATCGGAGAGTGCAGATCGTACAACCATATGGTTGCATGATATGACCTATCCCAGGACGGCGCAAGGGGTGCTGTTGCAGGGCGGGGCAGGGTGGACGGCCTCGTTCGGCTCGTGCCTTCCGCGCTCGCGCGTCGTGTCCTTCAGCTTGCGGAGGGACGAATCCCGGGGGATTGTTTCACCGTCTGCGAGATGCCCCGAACCGCACCTGCGAGATCGAGGGGGTGAGGTGCGGATTCAAGGACTTTTGCAACAACACTAATCATCGACATCTTTCTGAGCCGACCGACGTGGGTGGCGCCCGAATTCGACCGCGGCTTGGACGCGTTCCTCCAACGCCTGACGACGAGCGGGCTGTCGCCGCGAACGCTCGGGACTACGGACTATCCAGCCAAGGCGCCGCTCGACGAGGTGTGCGATCTCATGAAGCAGTGTCACGGCGCCATCATCCGGGGCTACCCACAGATTGACTTCGTAAGGACAGCGCATGCAGCTATCGAACCGACCATTCGTTACATCACGCATGAAGGCAGTGTTCACGTGCGCCCGAGTTGCGGCCGCGGCGCGCGGTCACGCCGACCGTACGTCGGCCGATCTCGCGCTCGGGTTGCTCCGCGAAGCGCAGAACATCGGTGCGCAGCTCCTCCTGTACAACCGCCACATTTCTCGCGACGTCTTGGAGCGTGAGCTGGTCGCACTGTTGCCGCCTGTCACGGCGGCACTCGCGCTGCCGCCGATGGCCGACTGGACCGCTTTGGATGAACGCGTCTTGTCCGAGATTGCTGCCGAGTCAACGTCGTTGGGAGTGGAGTATCACGGGTGCGAGCATCTCTTCCTCGCGCTCCTCAGGAACTCCACGGATCCAACGGCGCAGGTGCTCGCCGCCCACGGTGTCAGGTATGCGGACGCGCGGGCTGACATCGAACGGATGACTCGCGCGCAGTGACTGTACCACGCGGGCTCCGACGTGTAGGCCGCAAGCCGTCGCACACCAGTTGCGGCTACTCACTTCAAGCAGCTCTCGAATTCACCAGGAGGGGACTTGTTACGTGCCACCTTGAGCGGCCTTGCGCGCTACGCCTGCATCGGCACGTTGTCCGTGCTCGTCGTAGCATGCGAGACACGAAAATCAGTGCCGGCGTTCGACTCGGTGCAGGCGCTCGCTGCGTTGCGGACGGCGGACGCGATGGTGCAGGAAGCGATCGTGTCTCGGGACGCCGAGCGCGCGACGAGCTTCTATGCTGAGAATGCAGTGATGATGCCGGTAGCCGAGTCGAGTGTTGAAGGCCGGGCCGCAATTCTTGCCGAGTGGCGCCACGTATTCGGCATTCCAGGCTTTGCGAACAGGGCGCGACTCGTTGCTTCCGAGGTGTCGACGGCCGGCGATTTTGGCTACACCCGCGGCACGTATGAGTCGCCGATGTTGAGTACCGACGGTCAATCGTTGCTCGAGCGAGGCAAATGGGTCTCGATTTGGAAGCGCCAATCGGACGGGCACTGGCGAATCATCGTGGACATCTTTAACACGGATACTCCGCCGCCAGTTCACGCTCCTAGCGTCGTCAAATCCGGCCGGATCCCAGCGCCGTGAGGTTTTCATGTGAAAGCTCTCCGATCACCACCGGCTGCTGCGTCTCGGCATCGTGTTCCTGTTGCGGGGAAGCGGACCGCTGCCTTTCGTCGTGACTGTGGCCAAACTTGGCCACACCGCGCACCTCAACCCCACGCTCGTCGGATTCGGGATCCTGACCATGCTTACGTTCTGGTCACGCGCCGTGATACTTGCGGTGGGGTTTCTGCTCGGTAACGAGGGCGCAATCGGTGAGTTGATTGCGTCGTGGCCGCGCACTTGGTGAGCTACCTTTTCCTCATGTAGTAACTGCTTGCGGCTCGCCCCCCTCTGGGACCTCCGATGCGTCCGTCCAACTGTTTGCCGACACTGCTGCTCGCGTTGCTCGCTGCCTGCTCCGGTGGCGACAGCGCCGCCAGTGACTCGATCGCGCCGCCGACCACGATTGCCGACGGGAGCTTTGCCCGCATTCAGCGCGACATACTCAATGTGTCATGCGTGTCCTGTCACAAGACCGGCGACGCCAACGCCCGACAGTCGGGCCTCGTGCTCACCGCGGATTCGTCGTATCAGCAACTCATGGGCGTGCCCTCTCGGCAGCGCACGGCCAACGCCAACGGGCTGCCGCGCATCAAGGCCTTCCGGAGCGACAGTTCGCTCTTCTATCACAAGTTGGCGTGGATCCCCGGACATCACAGCGTCGACTACGGCAATCTCATGCCGATGGGCACCGTGCAAGGGGTAACGGCGGGGCAGCTGGAATACGTGCGACGCTGGATTGAAGCGGGCGCGCCACGCTCAGGCCACGTGGCCGATACACTCGTGCTCAGAGACAGTCGCGTACAGGCGGCCACGTTCACGCCGCTGCCCGCGCCCACGAGCGCCGGCCTCCAGTTCAAGGTTGACAGCTTTGCCGTGACGCCGCTCAGTGAGCGCGAACTGTTCGTCAATCGACGGGTCGGCAACGCCACGGACCTGTACATCACGCGCATCGAATCGCGCATGCGTCCGGGCAGCCATCACCTGCTGCTGTACTCGTTCGACGAACGGAACACGGCCTTCCCGTGCAACACGCGGCCGACCGTTGACGTGGTGCGAGATATCCGCAATCGCGACGGCACATTGAACCTGCTGAACATGCTGCCGATGGCATGCCATGTGTACTTTGCCGGTGCGATGACGCCCGATTTCGACTACCGCTTCCCGGCCGGTGTCGCACTCCGGTTACCCGCCAATACATCCCTCGATTTCAATGTGCACTACGTGAATCGTTCGCCGGCTGATCTTGCCGGTGAGGCGTTCGCGAACCTCTACTTCACCGACCGGGCCAACATTCAGACTGTGGCTCGCACGCTGAACTACGCCAATCAGGATATCCCGCTGCCGCCGGGACGGCGTACCACGCATACCAAAGTGTTCTCGATGCCGACGCGCACCACCATTTTGGGGCTCACGTCGCACATGCATGCCCTCGGCGAGAAGTTCGAAATTCGTATGCGCCGCGCCAACGGGACTGAGTCGGTCGTGTACGTGAACACCGACTGGGAACATCCCGGCTTCGTCAACTTTGCGACACCACTCGTGCTGGAAGCGGGCGATGCCCTCGTGTCGGTGGTGACGTGGAACAACACCACCACGCGCACCGTCTCTTTCGGCCTGGCCAGCAGCGACGAGATGAACATCATTTTCGGATACGCGTACTAATGTCGTGTTGCGTGTGTCACGTTCCATCGGCTCGTGTGGGCGTCACCGTGTGATTCCACTAGGGCCGATTCACTCACCGCCACATTCGACATCCGCCGCTGTGATCCCTCTCTTTTGTCTGCTCCTGCTCGCGTGCATCCCCGTCGACGCCGAGGCACAGGATGCATCGGCATTCGTCGGCGATTGGCGGCTGGTGTCGGTCCTGCAGCCGGACTCTGCGGGCCGCACGCGCCCATTCTGGGGACCGAAGCCACTCGGCATGATTCGCTACTCCGCCAACGGTGTGATGGCGGCACAGCTCTACGACGAACGACGGCCGGGACTCGGCGTAGGGAATTGGGGGGACGTGTCGCCGGAGGCGGCGCGAACTGCACTCGTTGGCTTGGCATCGTACTACGGAACGTTCACCGTGGACACTGTGCGACGCACGATTGCGCATCGGGTCGAAGGAGCCATGGCTCCGGAGTGGATTGGACGCACGCTCGTGCGGGGGTATCGATTCTTGCCGGGCGACTGCGTCGAGTTGCGTGTCATTACCGGCGCCGATGGAACGCCAACGACGACGGGCCAGGTGCTCGTGTGGGAGCGCATTCCGCCGACTCGCCGCGCGTCAGTAGCGATGGCCGCCGCAACAACACCCGTGTGCTCGCGCTTGCCATAGACTACTGCACGACCGCTCCGTGCGATGACGTCGAGGCTCCTCGTTGGCATCGGCTTGGGGTCGAACATGATGAGCGTGATCGTCGCGTTGCGCGACGTGTGGTCGTAGTCGTATTCGTAGAACGTGAGATAGCTCTTGAACGTGGCGCCGTTCACTGGCTTGATCAACGCGAAGTCGCCCGTACGAGGCGAATGCCATTGATCGGCGCGCGATCGAGTTCGGGCTGCGTGTAAAGTTCGGAGTAGAGGTAAGTCGGATCGGACCAGCCGCCGCCGAAGATGTAGCGGCTTCCGGGTTCGCGTGCGGTGGCGGTCCACTCGCGCACATTGCCGGCCAGGTCGTACACGCCGCGCGGACCCAATGGCGCACCGCCTTCCCACATGGACGGTCCAGGGCACCCCGACTTGTCGACGAAACGCGTCATCGGCTCGATCGTGACGTCGCGATCGTGACGTCGCGATCATGCTAGAGATCGTGCGCGACGTACACGGTGGCCATGCCGTCAACACCGAGTTCACGCTTGAGCCGATAGCTACGGCCGAGCGCCGCCATGAGTCGCTCGGTGATCAGTTCGGGATCCTTCGGCGCAATTCGTCCACGAAATTCTCCACGACCACCAGCTTGCTGCGCTGCTGTGTCGCACGCTCGCGGATCACCACAAACCGTTGTCCGTCGGGCATCACGTCCCAATCGGTCACACCACGCAACGAGAAGAGCACGCGCGGGTCCGCGAACGCGAACGTGGTGCCAGGGGTGACCGCAACGCGCATCAATTCGGTGCTCGCGTTCTCGTAGAATATTTCGCGCCCATCGCGCGACCACTTCGGACTCGTTCCGCCTCCGGTCGATACCTGATACAGCGCCTGCGTGGTATTCGGGAACGGTCGGACGTACACCTCCAGCGTACCCGTCTGACTCCCTTGGTACAACAGCCAACGTCCGTCGGGCGACAGTGATGGTTTGCGTTCCGCGAACCGCGAGTTCACCAGCACCACGGGCGCCGAGTCCGACTCGGCGCGCAACGCCGAAATGTCCCGCCCTGAACCCATCATGTCCAGCTGGCCGAACGTCTCGAACACAATCCAGCGGCCATCCCTGCTCCACGATGCGGTGTACGCCCGGCTGTTGCCGCGCATCACGCTCGTCGGCTTCTGGCTGCCGCCGTCAGCGCGCACCGAAAACAGGTTGTGGTCTTGTTTGAAGGGCGCCACGTAGAGCAGTTCGGTACCGTCCGGCTTCCACGCCGGCGCGCCGTTCACGCCGTCGAATGTCACCTTCGACAGGGCCCCTTTGGGCGTGAGTCGCTTGATCCAGATCTGCTCGCCACTGATCTCATGGATTGAAATGGCGAGTCGCGAGCCATCCGGCGAAATCGCCAACGAGCTGAAGGCGCCCGTCCAGCCGTCATCGATCGGCGAAAATGCGCCAGCTCGCGTGACGGACAGCGCGTCCATATCGGTGAACCCTGACCCGGCGCTGTACCACAACGTGCCCGATCGTGAAATTGCCAGATCCACCGCGCCGCCGCCGCGACGTATGCTCACGCCTTCGAGCAGCGCCACCGCCGGCCCGGTCGTCTCGAGGCGATCCTGATCGAACGGCGCCGCCATCAGCACGCCGGTGGGCGTGACAAACAGCACGTGGCCCGACGATACGTATCGCGCGAACACGCCGCGCGCGATGGCGTGATGCTTGTGCGTTTTGAGGTCCAGCACCGCGATGTCGTTCGTCGTCGTCACGTTGACGCCCGGGCCGCCGCGATCGATCACCATCAGCACGCCGCGACCATTCGGCAGCGGATCGGGCCAGTTGTGCTGCAGCTCGCCGTTCGCGGTATCGCGAACAGACACCGCCTCAGACGCGCCGCCGGTCGCACGTACACGCATCAACGGGCCCACGCCACTGGCGTCGAAGTAGATGTAGCCGTCGTAGCCGAACGCCACGCCCGGCCCGCCGACACCGGTGGACGTGACCGTCGTTGGTGGTCCGCCGGCCACTGGCATCACTTTGATGTCGGCACTGCCCGGCGCGCGGCTCATGAAGCCGATCTGTGAGCCGTCGGGCGAAAAGACCGGATTGAATGCGCCCTCCGTTCCCGCCAGTTCCACCGGCTCCAGTTGGTCGCGCGACTTGATGAGCAAACGACCCGACTCTCCCGAGTACACGAGCTTCGATCCATCCGGCGACACCGAGAATGGCGACCACTGCGTGCTGCCCACGCGCTTTCCGGCGGGCAGATCCACATGGTGCCGCGACACCGCCGCCGTCGGCGCCGGGCGCCACATCATCGCCGCGGTCGTAAGTGCCAGCGCGCCGGCGGCAATCAAGGCAGGCACCGCGACACGCTGCCGCCACCCGGCAGACAGCGCGCCGCCGTTGTGCGTGCGGTGACTCGGAACGGATGTGAACGATGCGTTGTTGAGTGCCGCCCCGAACGCCACCGCACTCTCGAAGCGGTCCGCTGGCAACTTTTCGAGCGCCATCGCCAGCGCCGCCGCTACGTTCTCCGGCACCGATTTTCGCCGCTTTGTCACCGGCTCCGCGGGCTCGGTGATGATCTTCATGATGATCTGCTGCGCCGAGCCGCCCAAGTGCGGCGGCTGCCCGGCGAGCATTTCATACACTACACTCGCGAGCGAATACACATCGCTGCGACCGCTGATTTCTTTTTCCGCCGTCGCCTGCTCGGGACTCATGTAGTGCGGTGTGCCGAGACTCAGTCCCGTCTCCGTCATGCGCCCACCGGCCGCCGCGCTTACCGCCAGCGCAATGCCGAAGTCCATCACCATCGCGCGCCCGTCGTGCAGCAGAATGTTCTCGGGCTTGATGTCGCGATGGATCACGCCGTGGCGATGCGCGTAGTCGAGCGCGTCGGCGACTTCGCGCGCGATCCGCACGGCTTCCTCCACCCCGAACTGCGTTTCACGATTGAGTTTGTCGCGAATCGTTTCGCCCTGAATGTAGGGCATCACGTAAAACAGAAACCCATCCGCTGTGCCGCTATCGAACAATGGCAGAATGTGCGGATGACTCATGGCGGCGGTGGTCTTGATCTCCATCACAAACCGTTCGGCGCCGAGCACGGCGGCAAGTTCGGGCTTGAGCACCTTGATCGCGACTTTGCGCTCGTGCTTGAGGTCTTCGGCAAGATAGACCGTGGCCATGCCGCCGGCGCCGAGTTCACGCGCGAGGCGATAACGGTCGGCGAGGGCCTCGGCGAGGCGATTCATGACGTCACGCAATAGACCACGTTCTCCCCGTTGGCGTCCTGCATGCCCCTGAAGCGCCAATGTACCGCTCCTCAGCGCCGAGAGCGAATCGTCGGGATGTCGGTCCCCGCGTCACGCGGGCATCTGCTCCATCGTTGCGGTTGGCCGACCGCATCATCACAGCGCCGCACTCACCGGCCACGGCGACGCATACGGACACTCGCGCAGCCGATGCCGAACGAGAAACGCCTTCCACGCCGGCTCGGTGCGAATGGCGTCGTAGGGCGGGTGGCAGACGGAAAAAGCAATGTTCGCGAGACCGCCGCCATGCTCGAGATGCTCGATGAATGCAGTCGCCGCAGCCGCGTTGTTGCCGAACACCACGCTCGACATGGCACGGTCGTACGCCGTGATCCCCGGCCCGCCAGCGGTGATGCGATCGCGGAGCGTGCGTGCTGCGTCCCAACGGCGTGAGGCGGCCGCGGCGAGGATGGCATTGCCGAAGCGCGCGCGCGCAGCGGTGGCGAGACCACGCTGGCTCACGGCGAAGGCGCTGTCGGCGAGCCCGGACCATACGAGCGCTATCACGCTGGTGTTCGGGAATGCCGGGTTGATCGCAAACACGCGTCCGTAGTTCTCCATCGCTGGGCCGAATCGCCGCCGTTCCGTAAGCATGAGCGCGTGCGAATTGAACGTCGTCGGAGAGAGCGGATCGAGCGTGAGCGCGATCTCCATCTGACGATCCGACTGTGCGGTGTCCCCTGCCGCATGAAACTGGCTCGCCGACCAATGTGCGGCGATGGCGTTCTGCGGCTCCAGCCGGCGTGCCGTGGCGAACTCTGCGGCCGACCGTGCAAGGTCGAGACGTCGCATGAGCAGGAAGCCCCGTGCCGCGTACGCATCGGCCAGCGTCGAGTCGAGGGACAGCGCCCGGCGGACGGCGATTTCGGCACTGGCATCCGACGCGTCGAAATCCACCGCCGCGTTGTAGTTGGGCCGTATGACGTGCGCGAGTGCGAGTCCTGCCCAGCCGCGTGCGAACGTAGAGTCACGTTGCACGGTCGCCTCCAAGTACTTGATCGAGCTGTCACCCGCCGCCGCGCCGCGCTGCGCCCAGTAAAAGCGCCCTTTGAGGTACAAGTCGTAGGCGACCGCGTCGGTGGTGCCGCGCGCCGCCACGGTAGCGCGAGCGGCGGGGTTCGCGTTGCCGCCGCTCGCGCCCGCCAACCGCGGCGTGAGCGCGCTCACGATGGCGCTCGTAAACGCATCCTGCACCGCGAACACGTCGGCACCGGTGCGCTCGAAGGCGTCGCTCCAGAGCAGCTGCCCGTCGCGCGTGCTCGTGAGTTGCGCGGTGAGGCGAATGCGATTGCCGGCGCGTCGCACCGTGCCTTCGATGATGGCCCCCACATTCAGCGCACGCCCGACCTCGGCGGCTTGAATGGTCTTGCCCTTGAACGCGAAGCTCGACGTGCGTCCTGCCAACCGCAGCCCGGGAAGCTTCGACAAGCCATGCGCGAGTTCGTCGGTGAGGCCGTCGCTGAAGTACTCGTCGGCCGCGTCGCCGCTGGTGTTCACGAAGGGCAGCACGGCGAGTGCGGAGATCACACCGGCGGGCTCCACGGCACGGCTCGCCGCTACAGTCGCACCTGCGGTCGAGGCGTTTCCGTCGACCGCGCCACCGGGTGCGCGACCGCGCGCGATCCACAGTCCTCCAGCCGCCACCGCCAGCAGCGCCGCGCTGGCGACCATCATAACGCCTCGCCGCGACGCCGGCACCGGTGCGGCCGCACGCTCGGCGCTCGGCGTCGACACAGTCGCCAACCGTTCCAGCAGCGCGTTCGCATTGACCGGCCGTTCGCTCGGACTCTTGGCGAGACATTGCATCACGAGCGCGGCCACCTCGCGCGGCAGCTCAGGCATACGCGACGCCAGCGGCGCGGGCAACTCGGCCAAGTGCGCCGCAATCAACTGCGACGGGCCAGCCTTGCCGGCAAACGGATGCGCGCCAGACAGTAGCTCGTACGCTACCACGCCCCACGCGTAGAGATCGGCGCGATGGTCCACCACATCGCCCACCGCTTGCTCGGGCGCCATGTACGCCGGCGTGCCGATGCTGCTGCCGGCCTGCGTGAGTGTGCCGTCGGGTGATGCGGGCGCTACACCATCGATCGTGCGCGACGCACTGATGGCCTTCGCAATGCCAAAGTCCGTCACCACCGCCGTGCCCGCCGACAACAAAATGTTGTCGGGCTTGATGTCGCGGTGCACGACGCCCTCGCTGTGCGCGTAGGCCAGTGCGCGCGCCACATCACGCAGCAGGTTCACGCGGTCGTGCAGCGAGAGCACGGTACCGCGCGCCATGAGAGCGCGCAGCGACTCGCCCTTCACGAACGGCATCGTGTAGTACGGCACCCCGCCCGACGCACCCGCGGTGAGCACGGGCACGATGTTGGCCTGCTGCAGGCGCGCGGCCGTGGCGATCTCCCGCGTAAAGCGCTCGGCGCTTACGCCCTCGGCGAGTTCAGGTGCGATCACTTTCACCACGACCTCGCGCCCGAGTGCGTTCTCGCGGGCCACGAACACGCGCGACATGCCTCCGCCGCCAAGCTCGCGCTCGAGGGTATAGCCGGGCCCAAGGGTGGATTGGAGTTGGGTGCGGAGGTCGGTCACGTCACTTCCTCTCGATACCGAAAGGGAAACCGAGCGCGCGCAACGTTGGCCGGAAGCGCGGATCGGCACGCAAGCGTGGACCGAGTAACGTCATAGCGCCCCACGCCGAACGTACCTCGACTTCTTTCGGGTCGCCCGGAATGCGCCGCATGACAGCCAGCACCACGCTGTCACTGCGGATCCATCGCGACAGCGCGATCGACGCAAAGGCCGGACCGGACGCGATCAGCGAGTCCGTAGCCGCGTCGCGGGTGGCGGGGTCGCGCCACCGTGGCGCGAATCGCGCCACGATGTCGTACTTGTCCGTAGCGGGATCCTTAAGCGACATCAACAGCGCCTCGGCCGCGTCGTCGAATCGCTTGAGCGCGAGGTCGTGCGAGAAACGGAGGCGCCACGCGTACCACGACTGCGGTTGCTGGGCGAGTCCCTGCGCATACAGTAGCGAGGCGTCGGTGAAGCGATCAGCGCCGTCGTACGCAAACGCTAACGAGAGCGTGATGACGTGCGCCAATGGATCGAGCCGGTGGGCCGCCTCCATCTCGCGAATGCCCTCGTCCCATCGACCCGAGGACATGAGGACGTAGCTATACCACTGATGACCCGTTGCATACGCAGGACTGAGCGCGAGCCCGCGCTCGAAGGCCGACAGACTCTCCTGAATCCGATTGCTCTGGTCGAGCACCTCACCGAGCGATGCGTAGGCCTCACCGAGTGTCGGTGCTAACGAGATCGCCCGTTGCGCGGCGGCTTCTGCCAGCGGAAGTATCGAGTCGGCGGTCACGCCCGGCACGTTGTATTCGCCGGGCACTGACAGCACGTACGCGTCGGCTAGCCCTGACCACGCGCGCGCGTAGGTGGAGTCGGCGGCGATGGACTTCTTGAAGGCGGCCGTGGCCTGAATCATTCCCTCGGTCGTGCGCAGATTCCAGTGATACCGGCCCAACGCGTACGCTTCGTACGCCGCAATGTTGGTGGTACCACCGACGTTACGGGTCGAATCGGGTACCGCCGCCAGCGTGAGACGAAGCGCTGAAACGACGGCTCGCGCGACCTCGTCCTGCACCGCAAAAATATCAGAAGCTGGGCGATCGAAACTCTGCGACCACAAGATAGAATCGTTCGCGATGCGCACCGCGCGCGCCGTAATGCGCAACTGATCGCCAGCGCGCTGAATACTGCCGGTGAGGACCGCGGACACACCCAACTGCTTCCCAATCGCCCGCAGGTCGTTCTGCTGATCGCGAAACGAGAAGGCTGACGTGCGCGCCGACACCGTGAGGCCAGGCACTTGCGAGAGCGCGTTGATCAGCGTTTCGGCAACGCCATCGCCAAGGTATCCGCTCCTGCGATCGGGGCTTATATCGGCGAAGGGCAGTACGGCGATGGAACTCACGCTACCCGTGGCGCTTGGCGACGTCGGTGCTCGATCGCGTGTGGCCCACCACCCAATCGCGGCGATCAGCGCCACAATCACGGGCACAACGAACGCGAGCCGGTGCGATCGAATCAGACGGCGGTGAGTCTGCTCGGCACTTGGGGTGGTGACGGTGCTGAGCCGTTCGAGCACGGCATGCGCGTTCGCCGGGCGTTGCAGCGGGTCCTTGGCCAAGCACTGCATCACGATCGCTGACACATCGCGCGGGATCGTTGGCTGCACGTCGGACAGTGCGCGCGGTGTTTCCGTGATGTGTGCGGTCACCAGCGACTGCGGTGAAGTGCAGTGCGCGAACGGATGCGCGCCCGCGAGCAGTTCGTACGCGACCACGCCCCACGCGTACAGATCGGCGCGCGCGTCGGTGTTCTCGTCGCCCACCGCCTGCTCAGGCGCCATGTAGGCCGGCGTGCCGATGGACGTCCCCACGGATGTGAGCGTGTTGCCCGGCGTGTCGCCTGGCGTGTCGCCTGGCGCGTGCGTGCTTGACGCCGAGAGTGCTTTCGCGATGCCGAAGTCGGTGACGACCGCCGTACCGCTCGACAACAGCACGTTCTCGGGCTTGATGTCGCGATGCACGATGCCGCGTTCGTGCGCGTAGGCCAGTGCCTGCGCGATGTTACGCAAAATGCCGAGGGCATCGCCCAGCGCAACGGGGCCGTTCAGCAGTCGCGCGCGCAGCGAATCGCCGCGCACATACGGCATGGTGTAATACGGTAATCCTTCACGTGTCGCGCCGGCCACGAGCACCGGCACGATGTGCGGTTCCTGCAGCGCCGCTGCCAGTTTGATCTCGCGCGCGAAGCGGTCGGCGCTCACGCCGGCCGCGAGTTCGGGCGAAAGCACCTTTACCACGACTTCGCGTCCGAGTGCATGCTCGTGCGCCACGAACACGCGCGACATGCCACCGCCGCCGAGTTCGCGCTCGAGGGTATAGCCGGGCCCAAGGGTGGTTTGGAGTTGGGTGCGAAGGTCAGTCATTACCGACGTCTTCGCGCAGCCAACGCGCGAGGATGGATAGCAACTGCGCCTCGATCCAGACGCGCACCGGTCATGCGGCGAGCACGGGGTCTCCCATGCGGCGACTGGCAAAACGCAGGCACGCGCCTACGTCGTCACGCTCCAAGTCTGGCCGCAACTCGCCCTCGTGCTCCGCCGTCAGTACCAGCGCCAACTCGTCCAGCACATCGCTCACCCGCATGCGCATTCCCCGATTACACGGACGCCCCCGGCGTTGATCCGGGTTCGCGGTCATGCAGTCCAGTAGCTCAACGGTCTGGCCCATCGGCGGCGCTCGGGGTGGAAGGCAACTCAAAGATACCGGAGCCGTCGACGCGAGGACAGCCGCGCGCACCGTTCGAGACGCTCCTTGAGTGCAGCAACGTGGCAAGCAGCGACTCGCCCGCCCGCTGCACAGCATCGTTAGACGGACAGGATGCGGAGTTCGCCGGCTGGCACCTCAGCGAGTGCCGCCAGCACCGCAGGTGCGATAGGCGCAAGCGCCGGCAATGAATTACGCTTTGCTCGGAGCACGATAATTCGAAGGCGCCGGTGTTGTAGATTTTGCCGATACCGAAGATTCTGATCCATGGTCATTAACGCATCGAAGTCTTGTTCGGCGGCATCGAGCAGCGGACCGTCATCGAGATCCGACCACCGACGCTGATGCGTCGTATGCGTTCGGTGACCCGGCAGCAGCGTGGCGAATGCTCGCGGTAGATTGCTGTCGAGCAACACGCGCCCGGGACGCTACGCAGCCGGCGAAATCAGCGCGTGCTTCGCCAACTCGAGCACGGCGATCGCATGCTCCCGCGTCACGCTGGGAAACTCATCGAGGAAATGGTCCAGGGGATCACCTGCCTCCAGGTAGTCGATCAGACCCTGCACCGGAACGCGTGTACCAGCAAATACCGGTGTTCCCCCGAGACGTTCGGGCGCACTCGTGATCAACGGATTGGGTAGCATGGGCGTGCCTCCAGAGTAGTTAGTTGAACGTACACTTATTCGTACGCGCCGTCCAACGCGAGAGCGGGCGCCTCGTGCGCGAGGTCGATCTCCAGCGCGGCGGCGCGGCGGTCCCTCACCGCGGGCGCCCCCCGTTCGGCGACGTAAACAGCGCCACATCAAGACCCAATTTGCGCACGATCGCCGCAAAGCGCGGGCTGGCGCGCAGCACGTCGTAGCGACGGTGTCCAAGCGGCATGTTGACTACGCCGATCTCGAAGCCGTCGGCGGCCCGCTCCATGGCGGCAAGCGCCTGAGCCGTGTCACCGGCACTCAGCCAGCCACCTGTCAGTGCTGAATTGATGCGTGGATTCCCAGCGAATTGCGCTGGGAGTTTCCGCGTCAACGTGGCGGCGCGGGCCGTGTCGCCGGACGCGCCGACGACGTAAATCGCCGCGGAGACCTGCGTGAGCTCCCGATCAGCGCGAATGATCGATTCCGCCCGGCGGACCGCTTCCGTGACCTGCCCGCCGTCGTGCAGCGCGAGCACGGCATAGGTCGTCACGCCGGACACGGTGGAGTCGATCTCCCACGCCCGATTGGCGACGGCCATCGCCTCGGCGTGCTGCCCCGCGACGGACAGGGTGAGCGCCTCGTAACCCAGCGCCACCGCATTCAACGGGTCAAGTTCCACGGCGCGGCGCCCGGCGACGACTGCCTCATCCACGCGGCCCGTGGCCAGCAGCAGTCGCGACCGATACAGGAGCGCACTGGGGCTGGCGCCATCGACGCGCACTGCGCGCTGCGTCGCCTCGTCAGCCTCACGCCAGCGGTGCTGATAGGTGCGCGCCAATCCGATGGCGGCCCATCCGTCGCCGGATGCCGAATCGATCGCCACTGCCCGTTCGCCGGCCGCGAGTGCCCTCGGGACGGCATCGATCATCGCCACATCGGTGTAGATGGCGAGTGCAATCCACGTGAGGCCAAGTCCCGCCTGGGCCCGCGCAAAACGCGGATCCTTGGCGATGGCCTGCTCGAGATACTCCCGCGCCCGCACCAGCCCCGGACCGCGGCGCTGATAGAAATACATGCCGCGCTGATACAGATCGTAGGCGTCGAGATTATCGGTGCCGCGCGCCGCAGTCGCCGTGCCGGTTGTGCCACCGGCCAGCGTCACGCGCAACGCCCCCTCGATCGCGTTGGCGATGTCATCCTGCACCGCGAAGACGTCGGTGGCGGCGCGCTCGTACGTCTCGCTCCAGAGCAACAGACCGGTCGTGGCGTCGGTGAGCTGCGTACTCACCCGCAAGCGGTCGCCCGCGCGACGCACCGTGCCCTCGAGCACCGCGCCCACCTTCAGGGCTTCGCCGATCGCCTGCGCCGACATGCCCTTACCGGCGAACGCCGCGGCGGAACTGCGCCCGACGATCTGCAGTTCACTCACCTTGCTCAGTGCGCTCGAGAGTTCGTCGGCCATGCCCTCGGCGAAGTACACGTTGGCCGTATCACCGCCGACGCTCGCAAACGGGAGCACGACGAGGGCGCGGGGCGACGTTGCACCGGCGGCGTGGGTTGCTGCGACCGCAGCCGCTGGCGCGTCGGTCGCACCGGCAGGTTGACGCGTGATGCGCCAGGCACCGAACGCCACGGCCGCGATCGCCACCACGATGGCGGCCAGTCGCCCGCTCGAGGTGCTCGACGATGTGTGTGATGACGCCGCCGCGAACCCCGCGACCGGTGTGTGGCCCGCTCCCTCCATCGGCGTGACGACCCCTACCAGTTGCCGAAGGAGCTCGGCGGCGCCGGGGGGGCGATCCGTTGGGTTCTTGGCGAGGCACTGCATCACCAATGCCGCCACCTCGCGAGGGAGCTCGGGAGCACGTTCGACGAGCGGCACTGGCGTCTCCGCGATATGCGCGGCGATCAGCTGCGAGGTGCCCGTCTTGCTCGCAAACGGATGCGCGCCCGACAACACCTCGTACGCCACCACCCCCCACGCGTAAAGATCCGCGCGGTGGTCGACCGCATCGCCCACGGCTTGTTCGGGCGCCATATACGCGGGCGTGCCGATACTGCTGCCGACCTGGGTCAGGGTACCGTCGTCCGTGCGCGGCGTGGCGGTGTCTTGCGTGCGTGCCGCACTGATGGCCTTGGCAATGCCGAAGTCAATCACGACCGCCGCACCACCGGACAGCAGGATGTTGTCCGGCTTGATGTCGCGATGGATCACCCCTTCTCCATGCGCATACGCCAACGCACGGGCCACGTCGCGCAACACGTTGAGTCGATCGAGCAGGGACATCGTGGTGCCACGTGTGAGCTGCGCACGCAACGACTCCCCCTTCACGAACGGCATTGTATAATACGACACGCCGCCCGCCATCCCCGCGGAGAGCACCGGCACAATGTTCGCCTGCTGCAACCGCGCCGCCGTCGCGATCTCGCGCGTAAAGCGCTCGGCGCTCACACCCGCCGACAGCTCGGGCGCGAGCACCTTCACCACGACCTCGCGGCCGAGCGCGTTCTCGCGCGCCACGAACACGCGCGACATGCCACCGCCGCCGAGTTCGCGCTCGAGGGTGTAGCCGGGCCCAAGGGTGGCTTGGAGTCGGGCGCGAAGGTCGGTCACGAAGGTCGGTCACGAAGCTGCGTCACGCGTCGGACGCTGCTCAGGCGCAATAGTGGCGCGCCTGATGGCGCGATCGCGCTCACGCAAGCGCTCCAGGATGCGCAGCTTTTCGGCGATCGGTGTCGCCGTTATCGCCACGCGCGAGGCCCGCTTTATGCGGAGCGCTTCGTCCATGGAAAATCTCACGCTTGATCCTCCATCAGCGCCACGAAGCGAGCCCACTTCTCCGTCAATCCGAAGCGCTCGGCCAGGGCGGCGAAGCGCGATCGCTCGAATGTTCCCGACGCCAAGAACTGCGATAACCGGATCTTGTCCTTCATATCGCCCTGTCTCGAGTGCGATCGCGGCCAAGTGTTCCTGCGACAGCACGGCAACCGCTTGCCCGTCAACGCTCATGCGCACCGAATGTGCAAGCGCGTCGTCGACGAGCGGTGTGGTGGCCGGAAGGAAGTGTACGGGCCAATCCGCGATGACCAAGTGCTCATTTTGGACGACCGCTCCACGCTTTGTGAAGTAGTCATGGATCGGGGGCAGCGATAGCAAGCGCGACGCGGACTGATCGACGACTACGAAGACGTCCACGTCCTGCGTGGCGGCCGGCTCAATCTATAACGTTGCGCCGACCGCACCACCGACGGCATAGCGTGCGACAATGCCGTCCGCGACCGCGGCCTCCAGCTCGGCGAAGATGTCAAGCAGTGCCATCAGCGCCTCCGCGTACGTGCGGGAGCACGCCGGAGCCATCGCTGTTGAGCCGAGGTGGGTGTCGCCATTGCCGAAAGATAGCGCTCACGGCGGCGACGTGCCCACCGGTCACGGCTCGACGCGCGTGATCGTGGTGATCGCATCGAAGTCCTGATCGTAGCTGCAGATCGCGTCGAACCCTTCGTGCATGACGACGGCGGCGTGCAGCGCGTCGCGCGCCATTAGTGCGGGATAGTCGTCGAGCAGGGCGCGCGCGCGATCGAGCATCTCCGCCGAGATGGGCACGACGCTGGGAAACAGTTGCCGTGCGAGATCGAAGACCTGGCGACCGGTCTTCCAGCGTCCGATGGCGCGATAGCGATGCAGGATCTCTTGCAGCGTTTCCGCGTCGATCGTGGCCGCCAGTTCGCCGCAGGCGACGCGCTCCAACAGGCGGGTGCTGGGCGCCTTGTTGGGATGCGCGGCGCCGGCGGCGTACATCAGCACATTCGCGTCGATGAGCATCATCCCGCCATCACGCGCCGATCAGAGCGCATCACCGCTTGGCACGCGATCGCGACGGCGGCATGAGGTCGCGCGGGCTGGGCACCGACTCCTGCTTCATCTCGCGGGGCGACGCGACCGGCAGTGACAGTGCCGACAACGCGGCGACGGCGGCCACGCGTGTATTGGTGTCTGCCAGACCGTATTGCGCCACACAGGCCTCGCGCACAAGCTCCCCGAGGCTCTTGCCTTTCCGGGCCGCGAGCTCGGTGAGATACTGATGGGTTTGAGGCGACAGCAGTATCGTCGTTTTCTTGGATAGCTCCATATGCACCTCCGTAGGTGGAGGTTAGTGCATATTGGCCTGCGGGGCCATCACGGCAGGCCCTCGCCCGTGCCGGCGGTCAGCAACGGTACAATGGCCGGATGCTGCAGCTGCGCCGCCAGCTGAATCTCGCGGCGAAATCGGTCGGCGTTCACGCTCGCCACCGTATCAGGCGGGAGCACCTTGATCACCACCCGCCGTCCAAGCGCGGTTTCCTCGGCCAGGAACACGCGACTCATACCGCCACCGCCGAGTTCCCGCTCGAGGCGATAGGCGGGGCCGAGTACGGAGGCGAGCGTGGTGGAGCGATCGGTCATGCAGGACGGGTGAAGAGTGTGCGCAATAACTTACCGCGTCACGCTTATGGACGCGGTTACTTCGGACGCCCGCGCTGCAGCAGCTCGCGCAACTCGCGTTTCCAGTTGTGAATCACGATCGCCTGGGTGTCTCCACCGACCGGGCGCAGCACGAGAAACTGTTTGCCGTCGGGTGACACGTCGTACGACGGATGCGTGGGATCAGCGGCCTCGCTGCTGGGCAACACCAGCCGACGCGCGCCTAACGTGATCTCCGCGCCGACCGACAGGGCAACCGCCGTGATGCCCCCCGGCGCTCGGTAATACAGCGTGCGCCCGCTCGCGTCCCAGAGAGGTTCACTGCCGCCCTCGTTGCTCACCTGCACGCGCGCACCTTCACCCGGGAAGGGACGCACGTAAATCTCGGCGCGACCGCCTTGGTCCGACTGATAGGCGAGCCATCGCCCATCAGGCGAAAGGCGCGGCATGATCTCCGACGTTGGTCCGATGGCCATGGGCCGCAGCGTACGGTCGCCCTTGAGGTCTACCGCGAAAATATCGCGTGGTGTCTTGCCACCAGGTGCGGTGCGCACCAGCAGCCAACGTTCATCGGCCGACAGCACAGCTTCATTGAGTGCCGGCTCAGCTTCGAAAAGCACGTCGGCCGGCGCACTGCCATCGATCCGTTGCCACATGATGCGAATGGAGCCGGTGGGCCCATCGTCAACACCACCCGTGCGCACCGTCTTGTACAGCACCCGCCTCCCGTCTGCAGTCCATTCCGGAGCGCTATTCAAGCCTTCGGTGGTGAGTCGCGTGAACGTGCCGGCCACGCGATCGAGAATCCAGATGTCCTCGCGATCGCCATTTCGGATCGATACGGCGATGCGCTGACCATTCGGCGAGAAGCGCGGGTTTCGGTAGGTGGCGGAGTCGGAACGCAGCAGCTGGTCGGCGCCGACTCCCGCAAGCGCGAGGTGAAAGGCCGAATACCCCGGCCGATACGCGAGCGTGCCTGACGCGGAAAGTCCCACTCCCTCGACGGCGCGGGCAATGGTCAGTGGTTCGCCGATGGACTTGTTCGAGTTTACGTCGAAGGGAATCGCGGAGAGATCACCGCCATCTGACTGCACAAGCAGTTGGCCCTCCACAATGCCGAGCGCCTGCGATGCGCGCACGCCCGTTTCCGCCAGCTGTCCATCCTTGAGTGACACCACCATCAGACGCATGAGGTCTCTGGTCCCGGTGGCCACGAGAACCGACTTGCCGTCCGGCAACAGGAGGGGGAATCGCGCCCAGGCCGGCTTGGTCGTGTCGGTCACCGCGCGCACCACGCCCCCACGCGCCGAAATAGCAAAGAGCCCCACATCACTCCCGATGAGCAGCTGATCGTCCGGCGTCCAAGCGAGGGCCGACGCACTCAGATTTCCGCGTGTGGCCGACACGGAAGTCAACTGACGGAGCTTCCCGAGTAGCTCGCTACGCCCGCCGGTCGCCGCTACGCGAAGAATGTCCTCACCGTCGGTATAGGCGAGCCACTTGCCGTCGGGTGAAAACACGAGGTTTTGCAGCGACGTGGCAGACAACTCGGTGTACGCATCGATCTCCCCCACGCGCTGCACAAGTGTGCGATAGCCGGTGGTGCTCTGCGTGACGTAGGCGAGTTGATCGCCGGTCGGGGAGAGGGCCACCGGAAAGCCGTTGGACATGATCCGCTCGGTGGGCGGCGGTTCGATCTTGGTGCGCACGACGGGTGTATCCGTGATGTCCGGCGGTCTCGTCATGGCAAACGCCATCGCCGCAAGCGCCCCAGCCGCCACCACCCACGCGGTGGCCTCCCGCCAGACTCTCTTTCCACCGGCACTGGGCGTCGCGCCCTCCGCCGCGGCGTAATAGCGCGCCATCGTCGACGCGTCGCCTTTGCCCTGTAGCGCTTGCGCAAATTCGCCCGCGGTGGCGAAACGGTCGGCGGCGAGCTTCTCGAGCGCGCGACGAACGGCGGCGTCCACCGGAATGGGCACGCTGCGTCGCTGCGTCGTAAGCGGTCGCACCTCCTCGGTCATGAGCCGCGCGATGATCGCCTGCGCCGTGCTGCCGATATGCGGTGGCTCGCCGGTCAACATCTCGTACGTCATCGCGCCCAGCGAGTAGATGTCGGTGCGCGCATCCACCACGCGATCGCCCGTGGCCTGCTCGGGGCTCATGTACTGCGGCGTGCCGAGCGAAAGGCCGGTCTGCGTGACGCGTTGTCCGCCGGCCTTGCTCACGGCAAGCGCAATGCCGAAGTCCGCCACCAGCGGTTGCCCATCGGCCAGCAGAATGTTCTCCGGCTTGAGATCACGGTGAATCACGCCACGGCGATGCGCGTAGTCGAGTGCCTGCGCGATGGCGACCGACAGTCGTACGGCTTCGTCTACCGGCAGTTGCTTCTCGCGCTCGAGGCGGGCCCGTAGTGTTTCGCCATCCACGAACGGCATCACGTAAAAGAGCAGTCCCCCTGCCTCACCGCTTTCGAACAGCGGGAGGAGATTCGGGTGCTGCAGATTCGCGGTAACACGGATTTCCGACAGGAACCGTTCGACGCCGAGCACCGCCCCGAGCTCCGGCTTGAGCACCTTGATCGCGACGTCGCGCTCGTGCTTGAGATCGTGCGCGAGG
>NZ_JBKJRB010000060.1:0-2611 GCF_046594945.1 Gemmatimonas sp.
CCGATGACGTGGGCCTGGGCAAAACGTACACCGCGCTCGCCGTGGCCGGTGCGTACGACCAGGTGCACATCATTGCACCGGCCGCCCTGCAACCCATGTGGCGCACCGCGATCACTCACGCGCACCTGCCGCACATACGACTGCACTCCGTGCACGGCTTCTCCCGCCACGACGGCGCCCATCACGCAACAGCGGCCGGCACCGTACCCCAGGGAGTGGTACGCGAGCGAGCGCGGTTGCGCACACTGGTCATTGTCGACGAAGCGCATTACCTGCGCACACGGCGCACCGCGCGCTATGCCGCGATTGCCCGTTTCGTTGCCGGCTGTGACACCCTGTTGCTGTCCGCTACGCCGTTGCACAACCGCACGGTTGAATTGCGAAATCTGCTGGCGTTGTTCCTGGGGTCACGCGCCGATCTCCTGTCAGATGCGATGCTGGCGCAGGTCGTGATCCGACGATCGAACATACAGACCTCCGCGTTGGTCAGTTTACCGGAGTTGAAAAGACCCCGCGTGCAGCAACACGCCCCCCTTCAGATGCCGCACGACCGTGCGACGCTCACCCAGATTCTGGCGCTGCCGGCTCCCCTTCCCGCCCATGATGGTGCCGTGGCCGGCGCGCTGATCCGCCTCGGACTGCTGCGCGCCTGGTGCTCCAGCGATGCCGCATTGGCGCACGCCCTTCGGCAGCGTCGTTTGCGCGGTGACGCACTTCGTCAAGCGTTGCGCGCGGGACGTCATCCCACGCAGTCGGAGCTGCGCAGCTGGCTCGTGGGTGACCACGAGGTGCAGCTCGCCTTCCCTGAACTGATGGCCAGTCATGAAGTGGACGGCGCCCCTCTCATCGAGCGGCTTGACACCCATCTCGAAGCGCTCAGCCGGCTTGCCGAACAGCATGCACAGACCGCGTCTGGCGATAGCGCACGCGCCGACGCCCTTCGCGCCATCCTGCACGCGCACCCCAACACGCCCGTCATCGCCTTCTCCCAGTTTACACACACCATCGGTGCCCTGCATCGCGCGCTGTCCGACATCGCCGGTGTTGGTCTGCTCTCCAGCACGCACGCCCGCATCGCCAGTGGGCGCATCGGCCGCAGCGAGGCACTCGCCCGCTTCGCCCCGCTCGCGCAGGAACGCCCGCCACCGTCGGCGCACGAGGCGATTCGTCTGATGCTCTCCACCGACCTCCTCGCGGAAGGCGTGAATCTCCAAGACGCCGGCGTGGTCGTGCATCTCGATCTCCCGTGGACCGACGCGCTGCGACAACAACGCGTGGGCCGCTGCGCACGCCTCGGGTCTCCGCACGCAGTGGTGCACGTGTACCACTTTGCGCCGCCCCCCGATGGCGATCGCGCGCTCCGGTTGCAGCGTCGGCTGGCCCAAAAGGCGGCGCTCTCGAAACGCTTCGCGGGCGGCATCAATTTGCGCGAGCGCCACCACGCGACGCCGAGTCGCGAAAGCGCGGCGGAGGCGGCCACACGATTGCACGCGCGACTGCAGCAATGGGTCGTGGCCATCGAAGGGAGCGATGCAGGCGAGCCGACGCGCGCGCTCGCGGTCGCTGCCATGCGGAGTCAGTTGGAGACGGCGTGGATCGCGCTCGTTGAGCACGGAAGACAGTCGATACTGCTTTGTGGATGCGCGCATCCCACCAACCGCAGGCGTCGCATCGTCAGCGCACGCGTGCGAGCACTGCTGCGCGCAGTGATCATCGCCGACAGCGCGGGCGCCGTCGGCGTACCATCGCGCGCCGCGCTCCAGGTTCCGATTCGCAACGCACTCCGCGACATACGCCGCTGGCACGCGCGTCGTGTGGCGCGCGATGACGCCGGCCCCACTGATCACGCGCTGACGCCACTCACGCAACGCGCCGCCAGGCACCTCGCAGAATTCGTGCAGCAATGCGGCCCCATCGAACGCGTCGCGCTGCGGGGAGCCATTGTCGATGCCGAGCAGGTCGTGGAGCGGGCGCGGGGATCCGGGGCCGAGGATGCCATAGCGCGGTGGTGCGCCTTGGCGGAGGCGATGCCACGGAGTTCACCGAGGGCCTGGATGACCGCGTGGCAGCGAGAGCCCGTCCTGGCGCACTTCGCGCTGGCGCAGCTGGCGCGGGATCCTCCCTCGTCGGCGGCCGTGGAAACGGCTCCGCGGTCGTGTCGCGTCCGTGCTTTGCTGCTGATCGGTCCCGATTACACTTCAGCATGCCACGACACGCGCTGCTGTTCGACCTCGACGGCACCCTGATCGACTCCATCGGGCTGCTCCTGGAGTCCATGCGATTCGCCTTCGAAGGGCGCCAGCGTGCGCCCACCACCGAGGAGTGGGTGGCGGGGATCGGGACGCCGCTGCGCACGCAGTTGGCCGAGTGGTGTGCGGGCGAGGCGGAGGTGGAATCGCTGGTCGAGCGTTATCGCGACTATCAGAGCATCCACCTGCCTCGGCTTACCACGGCCTATCCCGGCGTGCTCGACACCATCGCCTGGGCGAGGGTTCAGGGGCATGGCACCGCGTTGGTCACCAGCAAGGGACGCGGCATGACGGCCCGATCCCTCGAGCATGTCGGGCTGGATCAGGCCTTCGACGCCATCGTGACCTTCGAGGAGACTGCG
>NZ_JBKJRB010000051.1:0-47635 GCF_046594945.1 Gemmatimonas sp.
GCGCCGGCCACGCCGAGGAGCATGGTGATGATGAGGCCGCCCGGATCACGGCCCGGCATGATCGCCTTGGCGAGTGCGCCAGCAATCAGCCCGATGATAGCAGTCCACAACAGTGACATAGCGTTGGCTCCGAAACAGGATTCGTAGTGCGACGCGCGAGCGCGCCGCGTGTGATTCTTCCTCTTGCATGTCCGGTGCCACGGCCATCCAGACTACGGCGTGGCGAGGCCCGGCATCGTTACTGGTGCGCCCGCTTCCTGCCATCCGCGCCATCCACCGATCACTGAATGGACGTTGGTGTAGCCCATCTGCTGCAACGAGTCGGCTGACAGGATGGAGCGAAAACCGCCACCGCAGTACAGGTACAGCGGTGTGGCGGGGTCCGGGACGAGCTTTTCTATATCACGCTCGATCACGCCGCGCGCCACATGAATAGCCGCCGTTGCATGTCCGGCATTCCATTCGCGATCTTCACGCACATCGATCAACACGGCGGCGGTGTCGGACTGTAGCGTGGCCAGTGTCTCGGGAATCGACACTTCATGCACGTTCGGGCGACGGCCCTCGACGTGGGCGAGAAATCCGGGGGAGTGGTCCATGCCTCAAGGTGGCCTCGTACCTTCCGCATATCCAGCACCGGCCATACCATTGGGTCGCGATTGTCGCGTCTGGTCCCAGCCGGTGGACTATGGCGGCCGCGTCGCATTCCGACACACCCGCCTCCGGGAGCTGCAGTGATGGGAACGAAGGGACGCCTGTCGATCATGATGTTCCTCCAGTACTTCGTCTGGGGATCATGGTTTGTGACCATGGGCACGTATCTCGGGCAGACGCTGCACTTCACCGACACCCAAATCGGTGCCGCCTACGGCGCCACGGCAATCGCCGCCATTGTGTCGCCGTTCTTCATGGGCATCGTGGCCGATCGGTTCTTTGCCAGCGAAAAGCTGCTGGCGGCGTTGCATCTCATCGGCGCCGTGTTCATGTACCTGATGTCGCAGCAAACCGAATGGAGCGGCTTCTATCCGCTGCTCTTGGCGTACGCGTTCTGCTACATGCCCACGCTGTCACTCACGAACTCGATCTCGCTGCACAATGTGAAGGACTCGACGCGCGATTTCCCCATCATTCGCGTGTTTGGCACGATCGGCTGGATTGTGGCCTCCGGCATTCTGGTGGGCTTTGTGTTGCACGCCGACAAGCTGGCGGTGCCGATGCAGATCTCGGCCGCCGGCTCGATCGCATTAGGCCTGTTCTCGTTCCTGCTGCCGCACACCCCGCCCCGCGCTGCCGGCGCGCCATTCAGCCTGCGCGATGCCATCGGCCTTGATGCCCTGCAGCTCCTGAAGCGTCCCGACTTCGTGGTCTTCATACTCGGCTCGTTCCTGCTCTGCATCCCGCTGCAGTTCTACTACGCGTTCGCCAACCCCTTCATGAACGAGATCGGCGTGCCGAATGCGGCGGGCATCATGTCCTTCGGCCAAGCGTCGGAGGTGGGCTTCATGCTCCTCCTGCCCTTCGCGCTGCGCAAGCTCGGCATCAAGTGGATCATGCTGGTCGGCATGCTGGCGTGGGGTCTGCGGTACTTCGCCTTCAGCCGCGGCGACGCGGGCACGGGCATGTGGCTCATCTATGCGGGCATTCTGTTGCACGGCGTGTCCTACGATTTCTTCTTCGTGGCGGGGCAGATTTACACCGACGAAGTGGCCGGACCGAAAGTGCGCGCCGCCGCGCAGGGTTTCCTGAACCTCGTCACGAACGGCTTGGGCTACTTCGTCGGCGCAGCGGTGTCGGGCCGTGTCGTGAACCGCTACGCGAGCAGCACCACGGGCGTCACCTCGCACGACTGGCTGCAGGTATGGCAAGTAGCGGCAATCGGCGCCGTCGTGGTGTTCGTCATGTTCTTGCTCCTCTTCCGTCCGTCTGCCAGCGTCGAGCGCTCGGCGGCGGCGGCGTCCTGACGCCAACGCATGACTCCGCCAGCGTCCGTGCCGCCATTGGTGGAAGCCTGCTGTGATTCCGTATATACCGCACGCGCCGCCCAGCAATATGGTGCCGGCCGAGTGGAACTCTGCGGTCCTGGCACCGGTGGCACCACGCCGTCGCTCGGCCTGATCGTCCGCTGCCGGGATGAACTCCGCATCCCGTTGCACGTGATGATCCGGCCGCACACGAACAGTTTTCGGTACGACGACGACGACGTGGTCGTGATGTGCAGCGACATCGTGGCCGCGAAGTCGCTCGGGGTCGACGGCATCGTGCTCGGTCCGCTGCACAGCGACAACACGGTTGATGCGCAACAGCTCGCCGAGTTCGTGGCGGTGGCCCGCCCGATGAAGGTGGCTTTTCATCGGGCGTTTGATCATACGCCCGATGCTTTCGACGCCCTCGACCACCTACTGATGCACGGCGTCGATTACGTCCTCACGTCGGGGCATAGTCGCACAGCACTACACGGGACATCGAACCTGAAGGCGCTTCAGGCGCGGGCCGGCAGTCAGCTGGTCGTGTTGGCCGGCGGCGGCGTCCGCGCCGACAACGTGCATCGCATTATTGAACAGAGCGACGTGCGTGAGGTTCACGCACGCGCCACCGATCCCGCAATTATCCGGGACCTCGTGCGGGCGTGGGAGACAGCGAAGTAAAAGGTGAGAAGCAACTTGATCCGAGGGAACGACTCCATGCGCTTGCTGATCTTAGCCGTCCTGCTGATACGGCCCGCGACCGCGCGCGCCATGCCGGTAGACAGCAGTACGTACGCGATCATCCCGCGGCCGGTGGTGCTCACGCCGAAGCGAGGCGCGTTCACGCTGACCGCGCGAACCGTCGTGCACACCGACGCGGCATTCACGGGCGTCGCGCGACGGTTTGCGCGCGACGTAGCAAATCCAACCGGCTTCGATCTCATGGTCGTGCGCCGCGCGACGGCGGGGAGCGCGGCGGCTGGCGGAATCGCGCTCGTTCGCACACCAGCGCTTGGCCCCGAGGCCTATTCGCTCGATGTGTCACCTAGCGGGGTGGTGATCAAGGCGAGCGCGCCGGCCGGTGCGTTCTACGGGCTCGAAACACTCAAACAATTGCTGCCGGCGGCGATTTATCGCGATGCGCCACTGGGCACCACGGTGTGGCGCGCCGCGGCCGTCCATGTGGAAGACGCACCGCGCTTTTCGTGGCGGGGGTCGCACCTCGATGTGGCGCGGCATTTCGAATCGAAGGAGTTCGTCAAGAAGTACATCGACCTGCTGGCGCGTCACAAAATGAATCGCTTTCACTGGCACCTCACGGAAGATCAGGGATGGCGCCTTGAGATCAAGAAGTATCCGCTGCTAACGGCGATCGGATCCTGTCGCGAGCAGACGCTCGTTGGCCCGTATGTGTCGGACCCGACGCAGCGCGTGTTCGATGGCAAGCGCCACTGCGGCTTTTACACGCAGGACGACGTGCGCGAGGTCGTGGCGTATGCGGCCGAGCGTATGATCACGGTCGTTCCGGAGATCGAGATGCCGGGGCATGCGCAGGCGGCGATTCACGCGTACCCGCAGCTGTCGAGCAGGCCAGACTCCAGCCCTGGCGTCCTGCAGCTGTGGGGCGTCAGCGACTTCATCCTCAACCCCACCGAGAGCACGGTGACGTTCATGCAGGATGTGCTCACCGAAGTGCTGGCGCTCTTCCCTGGGCCGTTCATCCACATTGGCGGCGACGAAGCGGGCAAGGCACAGTGGAAAGCGAATCCGCAGATTCAAGCCCGAATCAAAGCACTCGGTCTCAAGGACGAGCACGAGATGCAGAGCTGGTTCATCCGGCAGATGGACACGTTCCTCACGGCGCGCGGCCGACGCCTGATCGGCTGGGATGAGATCCTCGAAGGCGGACTGGCCGAGAACGCGACGGTGATGTCCTGGCGCGGCATGGACGGCGGCATTGCCGCGGCGAAAGCCAATCACGATGTCGTGATGGCGCCGGGCAGTCATACGTACTTCGATCATTACCAGTCGCGCGACAAAACGAAGGAGCCGCTGGCGATCGGCGGCTTCACACCGATCGACAGTGTCTATGCCTTCGAGCCCGTGCCTCCGCAACTGTCGGCACGCGAGGCCAAACACATCCTTGGCGCGCAGGCGCAGCTGTGGACCGAGTACATGCCCAACGCCAAGCAGGTGGAGTACATGGCCTACCCCCGCATGGTGGCCCTGTCGGAAGTGCTGTGGAGCGCGAAGGTGCGGCGGGACTTCGCAGACTTCAGCGGGCGCCTGCCCACGCATCTCGCGCGGCTGGACGCCCTTGATGTGAATTATCGGAAGTGATTTACCGCGGCTTCCACGTGCCCTGCGCCACCTGCGGCACAAATTTGTCGATGTTGCGGGGCGGGAATGCGATGGTCTTGCCCTGCTCCGCACTCATGTAGGCCGTCATAAGCAGCTTGACGACGTCGAGTCCGTCGTGCCACGTGAGGGCTGGCTTCTCCTTGCCCAGGAAGGCGCGCACAAAGTGGCGGTCTTCTGCTTCGTAACCGTAGGCGATGGCTTCGTTCACCACCACGGGCATCTGGCCCGTTTCCGCCATCTGCTTCTCGACGATATCCTCGCCCGTCTTCCCCTTTACGGCGCGCGAGAAGAACAGGTCGAGCCCTGATTCGAGCGAGTTCCACTTCATCGAGTATTCCGGTCCAAGCAGCTCGGCGCTGAGTCGCAGACCGGGTCCGACGAAGCTCCAGCTGGTGGTGGCTTCGCCGATCGCCATCCCGCCGTCGGGCGTTTCGAATTCGATCGTCACACTGGCAAAGTCTTCGGATGGTTTCTTGAGATAATCGACGCCCATCGTCTTCTTGAGCTGCGCCGCATACTCCTTGCGCGACCATTTGAGTGACGCAATGTGGCCCGTGACGCGCTTCGGCACGAGCGTCGTGAGCGACTCGCCTGGGGGCGTGAGCAGCTGTCGCACCACGAGCACCGAATGACACATCATGTCGTTCAACACGCCGCCGCCCTGCTGCTGGCCATTCCAGAACCACGGGCCGTGCGGACCGCTATGCTCCTCGGCCGCGCGCGCGAGATACGGGCGACCCGTGTTCGCGGCCCCACGCTTCCAGATCAGGTTGTGGCCGACGCTGACCTGTGGCGAGAAGTACTGATTCTCGAGATACCCGTGCATGATGCCGGCCTTCTCCACCAACTTGAGAATGTGCTTCGCTTCGGCCACCGTGCGACCGAGCGGCTTCTCGCAGGCAATGCCCTTGAGCGTCGCCTTACCCGACGTCACGGCCGCACAGACTTCTTCGACGTTCTCGATGCGCGCGTGATTGGGTCCGTTCAACCAGATCGCGTCGATCGCGGGATCGCACACCATTTCGGTGATCGACCGGTAGGCCTTGCATTCGCCGATATCGAGTTCGCGGGCGTACTTCGCGGCTGAGGCGGCGTTCTTCGCGTTGGGACTCCACACGCCGAGCACGTCGGCATCACGCACCTGCCGAAAGCCCTGCATGTGAAAGCGCGCGTTGAATCCGGATCCGATGAAACCGATGCCAAGGCGAGGAGAAGACATTACTTGTGCGAGGGGTGAGAGGAGGGAGAAATAGCGGCCACGCGCTTGCGCTCTTGCTCTACCAGCAGCCGCCGCAGAATCTTGCCCGATGGCGACTTGGGAATCACATCGACGAACTCGACCTGGCGCACCTTCTTATACGACGACACGCGCTCGGCGATAAACACCATGACTTGGTCGGCGGTGAGCGGTGCGCGCAACACGACGAATGCCTTCGGGATCTCGCCAGCATCGGCATCCGGCACGGGAATCACTGCCGCATCCGCGATCGACGGATGCCCCAGCAGCAGCGCCTCGAGTTCGGCCGGCGCGACCTGCAGTCCCTTATACTTGATGAGTTCCTTCACGCGATCGACAATCTGATACCATCCCTGCTCATCGACCACCGCGATATCGCCGGTCTTGAACCAACCATCGCTCGTCATGCAGGCGGCCGTAGCTTCGGGCTTGTTGAAGTACCCCTTCATCACCTGCGGACCACGCATCCACAGCTCACCGGGCTCGCCGGGTGCGCAGTCGTGACCGGTGGCAGGATCGACCAACCGACATTCGGTGTTCGGCGCCGACGGGCCGACTGACTCCAGCACGACGCGGTGGTCGTCCATTGGATGGAAGTGCGTGACCGGACTGGTCTCGGTCAGACCGTACCCCTGACGTACCGTCAGTCCCAACCGCTCTTGGCACGCCGACGCGAGCTCCGCACCGAGTGGCGCCGCGCCACTGAACAGGTACTTGAGATGCGACAGGTCGTAGTTCGCCACGATTGGATGCTTGGCCAACGCCAACAGGATCGGCGGCACGATGTTCGCCATGCGGACCTTGTGGTCTTGCAGCACGCTGAGCACCTGCTCGAGATCAAAGCGCGGCAGTGAGACGATGCACGCGCCCTGTCGCAGCGCGCCGCCCATGACCACGACCATGCCGTAAATGTGAAAGAATGGCAGGACGCCGAGCACGCGACTGTCGCTGCCGATCACCTCGGTGATGGCCTGCATCTGAAGCAGATTGGCGACGATGTTCCGATGCGTCAGCATCACGCCTTTCGGGATGCCTGACGTGCCGCTGGAGTACGGCAGTGCGGCCACATCCGTCGCGGGATCGATCTCGACCACAGGAGGCGTGCGGCCGTGCGCAAACAGCTCGCGATAGGGTGTCGCGCCCTCGGCTTCACCGAACACGACGATTTCGCGGACGGTGCTGGCGAGTCGCGCCGCAGCCGAGCACTTCTCGAACAAGTCGGGTATCGTGACGATCATCAGCGCTTCACTGTCGGCAAACTGCGCACCAATTTCTTCCGCCGTCGCGATCGGATTCACCGTGGAGCAGATCGCGCCAATCGAAGCGGCCGCATAGAATACGACAGGGAAATCCGGGAGGTTCGGACTCACGAGCCCGACGACATCGCCCTTCCGGATGCCGTGCGCGTACAGACCGGCCGCCACATGATGTACCGCATCGGCCAGCTGCGCATAGGTGTAGCTCTGTCCCGTGACAGCGCACACGATCGCGAGGTGGTCGGGGAACTCCGACACACGCTCGAGCACGAAAGGCACGAGCGGCGTGTCGGGAATATCGAGGTCGGGATACGGACTGCGAATGATCGTTGCTTCGCCCATGAACGGCTCCGGCAAGCGGGGGGACGGAGGTGCGTCTGGCGAAGCTACAGCGCTACGCGACTACCACAAGCCGACCTTTCCTTTCACCGATTCGATCAGGACCGCGGGGTCATAGCCCACACCCTGGCGAAACACCAGCTGCACCTTTCGGATATCGCCGATGTTAGCGGCCGGATTTCCGTCGATGACCACGAGATCGGCCAGCTTGCCCGCCACGATCGATCCCGTCAGTGCACCGCGGCCCAAGTAGTTCGCACCGTTCAGCGTGCCGATGCGGATCGCTTCCAGCGGCGAGAATCCGGCTTCCACCAGGAGTTCGAGCGCGCGCTGATTGGAGTAGCCGGCAATCACGCCCCCACCACCGGTGGGATCGGTGCCCACGATGAGCGTACCGCCGGCTTTGGCGAACGCGCGCTCCATCGCCATCCCTTTGGGAAACGCCTTCGTATACACCGACTGCGCGTTGCGCTGCGTCGCCGCATAGCGCTGCGCAAACTGCTCACGCAGCGGCTCGATGAGCACGTCGGTGCCTGGCGGCATGGGCCGGCCCGGCGTAAACGTCTCGAAGATCGTGAGCGTACTCGTGACCGCGATGTTCTTGTGGATGAGATACGTGAACAGCGCCTGCACCTCGGCGCTCTCCGGGTCGGCCTGCGCCAGCATGCTTTGCGCGGCGCCGCCGCGACCGCTGCAGGTATCGAGCTTCTTGCCGGGCACGAAATCATTCATGGCGAAGAAGCCGTGCTCGAGATCATCGATACCGGCGTCGGCCGCTTCCCGATAGGTCACCGAACAAAGATGCCCTGTGATCTTGAGACCGCGCTGGTGCGCGGCATCAGCCGCCGCCTTGAGCTGGTCGCGCGTGATGTTCATGTACGCTTTGAACGACGTCGCGCCTTGATCGGCCCAGTACTCCACCAGCTTCCGGGCGTCGCTCGAGTCTCGCAGGATGGTGACCTGATTAAAGCCCATTCCGGGCCCTTCGAGATACGGCGCGGTGGCGTCGATCCATGGCCCCGGCTTCTCGCCCCGCGCGATCGCCTTGGCAATCAGCAGCTCGGCAAAGCCATTCATGTTGCCGCCGGTGCGCATGCTGGTGACACCGCCGGCGAGATACAGGCGCGAGAAACTCTCGGTGAGATTGCCGTAGGTGCCGGCGCCGACGGGATAGTAGAGGTGCTCGTGAACCATCACCAGACCCGGTATCACGCTCTTGCCCATGAGATCCATCACTTGCGCGCCCGCTGGCACGGCCACGGTGCCCGCCGCACCGACGGCCGCAATACGCCCATCGCGCACGATGATCGTCTGCCCGTCGCGTGCCGCGGCCCCGGTGCCGTCGATCACCCGCACGTTCGTGAGCGCCAAGACGTTCGTATCCACCTTCACGTACGAGCGCGTAGCGGGTCCCACCGGTGCGCGCTGCGCTCTCACGGGACGTGCCGCCGCGGGTTCTGCCACCGCCAAACACAACGCGGCGCACGCGATCTTCGCTGAGAACCGGGGCATTTCTCAGTACCTCAGCATCGCGGCGGCACTGGCGCGGATCGACGCCAGCGGATCGGTGGGCTGGTCGTGTTCGATGAACCAGTGCGTGAGGCCGAGCGCGCGGCCCTTCGCGAGCAGGGTCTTGAAGTCGATCGTACCGGCCCCCACGTCGAGCATCTTCCGCTCCGGCGCTGCGCTCGCGTCCTTCACGTGACAGCAGATCACGCGACCCGCGTGCTTGGTCATGATCTCCAGCGGATCGTGCCCCGCCTTCACCGCCCAGTACAGATCGAGCTCGAGTTTCACCAACGACGGATCGGTCTGCGACGTGAGGATGTCATAGCCGGTAGTGCCATCAACGGGCGCGAACTCGAAGTCGTGATTGTGATACGCGAACTGAAGCCCAGCCTCCTTGGCCTTCTGCGCGCCCGTGTTGAGCCGCTCCGTGAGACGCAGCCAATTGTCGCGTGGGCCGCGATAGTTGTTGCCGACAAAGGGCACAATCACGATGTCGTGCCCCATCCCCTTGGCGCGATCGAAGATCACCGGCCACCCGTCGTCCGTGGCGGGCAGCGCTTCGTGAGTCGCGGGGGCAATGAGTCCGTGCTGTTTCAGCAGTTCCGTCCACCACGCCGGCGATTTGTCGTAATAGCCCGCGAATTCGAGCTCGGTGATACCGGCGGCGGCAACGGCGGCTATGGTGCCTTCGATATCCTTCGACAGCGCACTGCGAACGGTATACAGCTGCAACCCGATGCGGCCGATACGACGACGATTCACGACGTCACCCGACGCCGCCTGGACCAACGCGGGCCACCCGGCGCTGCCGGCCACACCGGCGGCGAACAGCTGCAGCACCTCACGACGCGAGAGCGCCGATGGACCAGCAGAAGACGGGTGCATGATCAGACTTCTCCGTTGGCGAGATGCGTCAGGGAATCTCCCGTTACGCGGTACACGGTCCACTCATCCTGCGGACGCGCGCCGAGTTTCTCGTAGAAACCGATCGCATCCACGTTCCAGTCGAGCACCGACCACTCAAGGCGTCCGCACTCACGCGCCACGGCCTGCTGGGCGAGATACTGCAGGAGCGCTTTTCCAATGCGGTGCCCGCGAAACGCCGGACGCACAAAGAGATCCTCCAGATAGATCCCGGGGCGCGCCAGAAAAGTCGAAAAGTGGTGAAAGAACAGCGCAAAGCCCGCCGACGCGCCATCCCAGTCGGCAATGACCACTTCGGCGTAGGGGCGCGCGCCGAACAACGCGGCATCGAGCAGCGCATCCGTCGCGACGCATTCGTGGCGCAGCTTCTCGTAATCAGCCAGACCTTCAATCAGCTCGCGGATCAGGGGAACATCGGCCCGCGTGGCAGCGCGCAATACCAGCGACATCGGCGGCGTCTCCGTTATTTCGAGGTGGTCGACGGCAGCGCCTGGCGCGATGCGAGACGGGCGGCAATGCGCGCGAGGCGCTTGCGGTTCACGCCGAGATCACTCGCTCCAACACGCGACGCGGAGCGGAAGTGATACACCTGCGCAATCGGATCGACGACGATGTCGACGTCGTCGACGAAACGGAACAGAAAACTCTTGCACTCCGCGTGCAGATATCCATCGCGTTCGGCGGTGAGCGTCGTGCGAGGTTCGGCAAGGAGCGCGACTTTGGCGCGCGCCAACGCCGCCGCCGGCGCATCGGTGAAGGGCACCGTCGGCACGCGCTGCGATGCACGCGTGGCTTCACTGGAGACGCAGTTCGGCGTACTCGGACAGGGCGGCAACAACTTCTCGGCACTGATCGGCATAGGCGGTTGCCAGTAGAGCGTTGCGAGTGAGGCGATGATCAGGGAGCGGATCATCGCTTCACGAAGGTCCACTTCCTGGTGGACCGCGTAAGGATGGCATCGTACTCGCGCGTGCGCACCCGGACTTCCGGTAGCACATCGATGGCGAGGTGGGCCAACATCAGCTCCGTGAGCAGCGGCGTGGAGAGTTCACTGCTCTCGAGGGTATAGGTCGTGCCGCCCAGCGGGATGGAGACGACGCGCATTTTCGGCGTACTCGACGCGTGTCCCAGCTCGCGCAAACCGTCGGACGACATCTGAATCAGCGAGTCGCCGCCGACCACGGCGCGCTCCGGACTGTTCGCCGAGGGGACGAACCAGACCTCGGTGAAATTCTTTTGTGCCAGCGTGACCGGCACGAACTGCCCGAGACCGTTTCCGGGAGCGGTGGCGGCGAGGCCGCGCAGCAACGCGCGCGCCGTGCCGCTGGCCAACACCGTGTCCACCGGATCGCGCACCACCATGCCGCTGCGCGAGGCGGGCGTCGGGCCCGGGTTGCGGAGGGCGAACTGCACTTTCACCTGCATGCCCGGCGGTGTCTCGGTGAGTTGGCCGAAGATGCCGCGCCATTCGCTCTGCTGCTTGATGCAGGTGAGCGACCAGCCGCGGTCCACTCCGCCGAGTGCCCCGGCGCGAAGCGCATTCACGGTCGCCTCGAGACAGCGCAGGTAGCCGAGAACGTCGACCGCTCGGGAGTTTCGCTCCGCGAAGATGCCTTCGAAGGTGGTGGGCACCTTCGTGAAGTCGGGCAGCTTCTGTGCGGGCGGCGGCGGCGTGGCGGCTTTCTGCCTCGTGCTGCCAGACGCTTGCGCCGGCAACACGGAGGCCGCGGCACAAACGGCGCTCAATGCAAGCGCTTCGAACAGTCGACGGGCAACGGAGATCATGACGGCAGGCTGGAGAGTCGGCATCAACGGGGCAATCTAGCCACGTGAAGCGGTCACTGTTGTACTCCACTCGGGCCCGCGCAGCACCCGGGCCAGCCGCCGCCTACCCCGCCCCGTATATTCCCCCGCCATGCCTGTCCTCCCGGAGTTTGCCACGCGCCTTGCCGACCGCTACCGCATCGAGCGAATACTTGGTGAAGGCGGCATGGCCACGGTCTACCTCGCGGAGGACCTGCGCCACAAGCGACAGGTGGCCATCAAGGTCGTACGCCCCGAACTCGGGGCGGCCCTCGGCGCCGAGCGTTTTCTGCGCGAAATCGAGACGACCGCCAGCTTGCGGCATCCGCATATCCTTCCGCTGTTCGATTCCGGCGAGGCCGCGGGGCTGCTGTACTACGTCATGCCACTCGTCGAGGGTGAGTCACTGCGCGACCGGCTGACACGGGAACGTCAGCTGCCAATCGAGGATGCGCTCTCCATTGCGAGGGAGGTGGCGGATGCCCTCGGCTACGCCCACGCGCGTGGCGTCGTGCATCGCGACATCAAGCCCGAGAACATTCTGCTCGAGGCTGGACATGCCGTGGTTGCCGACTTCGGTATCGCGCGCGCGGTGAGTGTCGCCGGCGGCGATCGACTGACACAGACCGGTCTCGCGGTTGGCACACCGCTGTACATGAGCCCCGAACAAGCGGCGGCCGAAGGCGACCTGGACGGCCGAAGTGATTTGTACAGCCTGGGCTGCGTGTTGTTCGAGATGCTGGCCGGACAGCCACCGTTTACAGGGCCCACGGCGCACGCCATCACGCGACAGCACATGGTGGCCGACGCGCCGCTGATCACGAATTTGCGTCCGGCTGTGTCGAACGAGATTGCTGGCATTCTGCGGCGCACCTTGGCGAAAGATCCGGCCGACCGATTCAGTTCAATCGCCAGTTTTCTGCAGGCACTTACCTCGTCCACATCAGCGCCTGCGACTGAACGCCCACCGTCGCTGCGTTCACCGGCTCGCAGTGGTGGCGCGCGGTCACCGTGGCTGGTAGGTGCCGTAGTGGTTGCGCTCCTGGTCGCCGGGGCGTTCGCGGCGCGGTCGTTTTTCGGAGGCGGGGCGCGCACCTTCGAGCGCATCGCCGTGCTGCCGTTGGACAACGGAACCGGGGATACGACCCAGCTGTTCTTTGCCGACGGCATGACGCGTGAGTTGATTGGCGTGCTGAGTGATGTCGGGGTACGCGTGCTGGGACACCGCGCCGTGGCGCCGTACCGGGCTTCGACACTGTCGGGCGCCGCGATTGCCAAGGCATTGGATGTCGACGCGCTGGTGAGCGGCACCATCATGCGAGTGGGTGGCGAGGTGCAGGTGGCGGTCGAGCTCACCGACCACGCGTCAGAAAGCCTGTGGGCTCACACGTTTTCGCGGCCCGCAACGGATGTCGTCACGCTGCAACGCGAAATTGCCGGCGAGATCGCGCGTGGCATTCGCGCGCGGCTGACCCCCGATCAGGCTCAGCGGCTCGCGGCGACACGACCGGTGGAGCCACGAGCGTATGCGCAGTACTTGCTTGGTCAGGAGCAGGCGAACCTGCGCACGCCAAGCGGCTTTCAGCGCAGCTTCGGGCACTTCGAGCGGTCCATCGCCATCGATTCGACGTTCGCGCCGGCGTGGGCCGCCTTGGCCATGTCGAGTGCGTATGCCCTGATCTATCAAACCGCACCGCGTGATTCCGCCCGCGCCCTCCTCGAACGTTCGGCGGCACGGGCGATGTCGCTGGACGAACAGCTGGGGGACCCGTACTACGCGCTCGCCACGTTGCGGGCCCACGTCGACTGGCAGTTTGCCGAGGCGGATCGCCTCTTTCGTGAAGGCCGCAAGCGGACGTCGAACACGCAAGCCATGGCATTGTACGGATGGGTGGCTTGGGAGATGGGGCGTTCGGTCGAAATGGAGACCAACGCACAGGCGCTCGTGGCGCAGGAACCGACCACGTCGCAATGGCGCAGTGACATGGCGTGGGGTTACTGGTCGGCGCGCAACATGGCCAAGGCGCGGATGGCCGCGGAATCTGCGGTGGCGGTCGACTCGATGTTTTACGAAGCGCACGACGTGCTGAGTCTGATCGAAATGGACGCTCGTAACTTCGAAGCCGCCGATCGGGCGCACGCCCGCGCCACGACATTGGCCGGTGGTGACTACTGGGTTCGGCAGTTCAACACCGGCATGATCGCGGCCGCTCGCGGCGACACCGCCACCGTACGACGGATGCTTCGCGAGTTGGACGGCGATCCGCGATTGGCGCAGCGGGCGGGACTGCTCTACATGACGGGAAATACGGAGGCGATGTACACGATGTTTGATCGTGCGATAGCCGTGCGGGACCCCGACCTCCTGCAAGTGGCGAACGCGATGCCGTTCCTGTATCCGATTCGTAAGGAGCCGCGGTATCAGCGGATGCTGGAGAAGATCGGGTTACCGTCTGCGTTGCGCTGAGACGTCGTTCCCGCGTCCCGCCGTACGGCCGACGCCTCATGTCCCGTGAGCGTCTCCTGCTCGAGCAACGCGTCAGCCAGCACCTCCAGCGCTGGACGACGTTCGCGGAACATCTGCATCACGTCGTCATACCCTGACGACAGAATCGCGCCCACGTCGGTGTCCATGGGCGAGTGCATGGTCCCGCTCACCGGGCCGGAGTCCGGATCGAAAGTCATCAGCCCCGTCGATTGCCCCATCCCCAACTTGTAGACCATCTGCTTGGCGATGCGTGTGGCCTGCTGCAGGTTGCTGCTGGCCCCGCTCGTGACCGCGGCGCTGCCGTAGTTGAGTTCCTCGGCGGCGCGCCCGCCGAGTGCCTTGCGAATCTGCCCCTGGAGGTAGTGACGCGCATGAAGGTGCAACGCGGCGGCTGGCTGGAAGAACGCCACACCCATCGCAGCGCCGCGCGGCTGGATCGTCACCGCGTGCAGCGGGTCGGTGGGACAGAAGACCAGGCCGGACAGCGCGGGCTCCGCTTTGTGCAACGCAGCCTCGTTGCGCAGCCCTTCCAGATCAGCACCGCTCGCCCCCGCATGAGACGCGCCAAGCGCCCCATTTCGACATCGGCGGCGAGCGGCATTGGTCGCTGGGGGGCGTACAGCCCCGAGGTCGCACTGAAGCCGTCGAGTTCGACCAGGAACTGATTGAGCGTGCGTTCGTTCTCGGGGTGCTCGCCGGTGCGCCCACGCCGGCCGCCCAACGAGTCGATCTCGTCGATGAAGATCACCCCGCCCCCCGAGTGGTGCCCATCCCGACGCAGCGCTTCGCGCCGCGCCAGAAGTCGACGACCTCGTGCCGGTCGGTGAGCGCGGCCGTGTTGCCCGCCACATCGGCGACGGTGGTGCGCGTCCCGGAGTACTTGCCGGAGCCTAACTCGAAGTCTCCGCCGCTGCCTGGCGATTGTCGCACGTCCTACGCATAGAGGACGAAGCCGACGCCTGCCGCGACGAGGCGCGTGACGACGAGGGTCATGGCCTCGTCCCCGACGCATTCGGCGCTGCGAGCCACCCGCGCAACGCCGCACCAGACTGGATCACGATCGCATCGATCTGGTGCGCGGACAGTGCCGTCAGCAGCTCACTGTAGCGCATGGCGATCGGCCGCGGCGACCTCGACGCACGAGCGGAATACAGGCGGGCGGCACTGCCGAGGACGGCCGCCGCAACGAGCGCGGTGGCTGTCCAGCGCGTTACGGGTTAACGGAGCGAAACGCATGGGGCGACCAGCAGCGAGGAAGGGGAGAGTCAGTGGAACGACTCTCTGCTCGCGGCTCTCGCAACCGTATATTGCCAAGGCGCGTCACAAAAGCCGGAGCATTGGGTTGGTTTCGCGCGTCGCGTGGCGAAGTGCAGGAGCACCTCGTATTCATTGACGAGCCGCGAACGCGAAAAAGACTTCTCGCAGACAACGACAGATGGCCGACGACTCAGACACGCGGACAACCGGCGCCACGATTGCGATTATCGTGATTGCGTCGCTCGCGTGCGCCTACACCTTGTACTTCGCTCGATCGTTTCTCGTACCGATCGCGTTTGCGATCCTGCTTGACTTTCTGTTCAGCCCGCTGGTTCGCGGAATGCAGAAGCTGTACATCCCAGCGAGCGCAGGAGCAGCGATCATCGTCATCGGCCTGATCGCCGTTGCGGCATTTGGCTCCTACACCCTGTCGGGACCAGCACAGAAAATGCTGCGCGACGCGCCGACAACCATCGCGCGAGTGCGGAGCAAGGTCGACAAGGTCGTTCGGCCGCTTACAGAGGCGACCTCGACGGCGTCGAAGGCCGCGAAGGAAGTCGCCGTTATGAGTGATAGTACGAGTCCGGCTGAAGTCACGGTGGTGGGTCCTTCAGTCGCCTCCCAGCTGGCCGAGACGGTTCAACGCATGCTGGCCGCCGTCTTTCAGGTCGCATTTCTGTTGTTCTTCCTGCTCGCCGGCGGCGACCTGTTCCTCGAGAAGACGATTCGTGTCATTCCAGTGCTGCAGGACAAGAAAAAAGCGGTCCGCATCGCCCGCGATGTAGAATCGGCCGTCTCGGTATATCTCATCGCGAATCTCGGCATCAACTTTATGGCAGGCGTCATGGTGACGGCGGCCATGTGGTTCCTCGAGATGCCAAATCCGGTGCTGTGGGGTGTGTTGACGGTGGCGTTGGAATTCATCCCGTTTGTCGGTCCGCTGGCGCTGATGGGGTTACTCACGGTCAGCGCCCTTGGCGTGTACGACTCCGTCGGTCAAATCCTCCTCGTACCCGGCGCCTATTTCGTGGTGAATCTTATTCAGGGCAACATCGTCACCACACTCGTACTCGGCCGGCGGCTTGCTCTCAATTCTGTGGCGTTGTTCATTGGACTCGCGTTCTGGTTTTGGGTTTGGGGAGTTGCCGGTGCTTTTATCGGAGTTCCGCTCATGTCGATCATCAAGATCTGCTGCGATCACATCGAGGTATTGCATCCGATCGGCGAGTTTCTTGGTGCCCGCGACGAGCCGGCTCGCGCGGCGGCACTTCCGGATGCGTCCACGGCCTGAGTGCGCTTCGATGCGGCATCCGGAGGTAAGATGCAGGTCGTCTGGGTGCGTCACATATCGTGCGGCTGATCGTCCGATCGGTGACGGCGAAGGTTTCCATCCCCTGATCGCCTACGCGCCGGTGCCCAGCGTTACCTCCGGCGACCAGCGCTCACCAAGCAGCAGGCGCACCGCCGCGTAATTCTGATCAAGCGCCGCCGCCACCACCGCACGGCCGCTGAGCGCCCCGATCACGTTGCCAGTACCGGAGTAGCCACCCAGCGCCCACACGCCCTTACGGACCTGCTCCAGCACCGGCAAACCGCTCTCCGTGTACCCGGCGCTCGCCGCCCAGCGATGCGTGATGGGTGCTGCCACACCCAAGTGCCCGCGCACGAAGGTTTCGAGCATCTGCTGCACCGCATCGGTGGGCGTCGCATCGAGACTCCACTCGTTCGGGCCGGCCTGATCGCGGAAGCCACCAATCGCGAGCGAGCCATCCGGCAACTGTTGCCAGTACTCGTACCCTTCGCGGTAATACATCGGGCATGGCACCGTGATCTCGGTGGTCGGCGCCGTGGCCAGCATCTGCAGACGCGCGGTGCGCAGGCGGCCGACGAGTTCGGGGAGCAGCAGCTCGAGCCGGCCGTCGACGGCCACGATCACGCGATCGCAATGCACCATGCCCTGCGCGGTGTCGACCCGCGTGCCCTGCACCGCCGTGACAGGCGACCGCGAAAACAATTGCGCGCCATCGCGCACGGCCTTCTGCGCCAGCACGCGACAGCGCGCCAACGGATTGAACGACGCGTCGGAGGCGAAGGTGAGCCCGACGCCATCAGCGGCGTCGTACCATTCGCAGGCGAGGCCGTCGGCCTGCATAGCCTCCATCTGCGCCTGGCAATCGCCGATTTCCCAGGCGTCGGCCGCAATACGGCGTGAGCCCACGAAGCGCACCGTTCCGGGTGCCGCCACGGCAATCCGCTGCATTTCGACCAACGTGGCCCGATAGATCGCCAACGCACGGTCGCGACCATGCTTGCGTACCGCGTCGTGATAGAAATCGTAGGCGCCGGCCAGCAGAAACCCACCGTTTCGGCCGGCCGCCCCCGCCGCCACGTCGGCGGCGTCGAGTCCGACCACGGTCTCACCGCGAGCGAGTAATTCTTCGATCACAGTGAGTCCCGTTCCGCCGAGTCCGATCACGCAGGTGCCGGCGGTGATCTGGCCCTGCAGCGACGGGAAGGGAGTCCACGTACCGTTGTCCCAGACGGGCTGGTTCGCGGTGGGTTGGCGATCGATCACGATGACTGTGTCGGGGTACGGGAACGACAAGCTGCGTGCGGGAGCTAGCGCAGGGCGCCGCTGCCAGGCGCGCTCTCGACGCGGGCCCCGTGCGACGAGGCGGGAGCGATACGGTACAGGCCATTGCGCTCTCCCAGCAACCCCACCGCGGCATCAATGAGCGGATCACGTGTGCTGTCGTAGTTGGCTGGATCCCACGTCATTGCCAGATGCGGCGCCACACCCCGTCCCTCGATGGGGCGCCGATCGGGGCCGAACTCCAGCCAGCGCGGCACCGTGAATTGCCATCCGTTGCCCAGCGCAAACGTGGCCGGATTGCCCGATGCGCCGCCGGTCGTATCCCCCACCACCGTGACCTGCGGCAAGGTGCGCATCGCCGCCACAAAGCTTTCCGTGGCGCTCAAGCCACCGCGTCCCGACAGCACCACCACCGGTTTGGTGAACTGCCATCCCCCGCGTGGAGTGATCGTGCGCGCCAACGGCATCTCGATGCCCTTGACCATCGAGTCGGTGCGGATCTCCACGTACGACGCTGCGAAGGCGCGTGTCGTGAAGCGGCTCACGAAGGCGAGCGCGGTCTGATCGGTCCCGCCGGCGTTGGCACGCACATCGATGATCAGTCCGGGGGCGTCGCGCATTCGGGCCAGCGCCAGATCGAGCGCCTCCTGGCTCACGGGATCTTTCCAGGCGCCGATATACAGGTAGGCGTATCCCCCGACGGTGCCTTCGCCGAAGTCGCGACTGTGCGCGAGATAACTCGCGTCACGCATCGCCGACTCCCACCGCGTCCGCTCGAAGTTCGCCAGCCCCGCCGGCCGGAACGTGGGCACCACCTGCCCTCGCGGATCGACGAGCCACACGTGCAGATCACGTAACGGCGTCAGCAAGTCGACGAGCACGGCAATTAGTTCGTCCTGCGAGCGCGCCCGCTGCGCGCGAGCGCGATACGTGGCACGTTGGGCACGCCAATCGACGCGCTTGAAGGCGAACGACGGATAGACCTCATCGAATCGCGTAAAGAGCGTATCGAACTGATCCACAAACGAGCGCGTCTGTGCTGCGGAGACACTCGCATCCGCGGGCGGGCGACGCGAGGGGACAACACAGGCGACACCCGACGCGGTAGCGCCCAGCGCGAGCCACACTTTCCAGTGCCCTGCGCATCTCATACAAGGACGATGGGGTCTAGACCACTCAAGGTCCAGAGCGCCGGCGCCGTTCGTCCCTGAATTCGGAACGCATCCCGCGAGGTGGCCCCGCCGGCATTGGGCCGTCCTCAGTCCCCGGCGAGCCCTTTGGCAACCTGGCGCACCAATACCGCCAGCTCCGGCGAGCTCTGAATCGACTGGAAGAATCGCCTCTGAAAGTCGTCCCCTTCGGCATCGGCTTTGAGCAGCTTGAGCGACTGTTCAAAGAGCGCGGTGGCCTCGACGCTGCCCAGCGGCCGCTTCTTGTCGGACGTACGCTCGTCGATCAGCAGCACCATCTGACCCATTGGCCGAAGCCACTCAAACCAGGGATCGTTGATGACGATCTGCAGAAACGCGCTGTTGTTGGCGATCCGGCCGTGCTCCTTCTCGAACCGGTTTCGCTCGGCCTCGAGCAGGCCGCGATGCACCCGCAGCAGATCGTTCCGAACGCCGTCAAGGTGACGGAGTTCAGTAGCCGTGGCTACAGGCACCTCGATATGCGAGGGCGGTACAGCGAGACGCGGCCCGGCGTCAGGCGCGACCTCAGCGGTCGAATCGGTCATAAATGCCTCCGAACGCGCCCGGGGGCGCGAGTGATTCTATAGGGGTACGGCCGAAAGATATCGCGGTGCCTTCACGAACGTCGGCGCAGGTCGCGATACTTCCGGAATGCCTATCGCTTTTCCTACCCCTCCGGCGCGGCCGCGGGCCGTCGCTTGCTTATCTGTGTCACGGCGCATAGCGCTATTGAGTGCGAGCTTGACGGCGCTGTGCGCCGTATCTCCGTCGCTCGCCGTGGGGCAGACGCCCACGCCGTGGCGGACCGCGCGGCAGGAACATCTTTGGCTGGCGACCTTCGTCGATCAGCCTATTACGACGCGATGGGCGTTTCTGGGCGACGTGCAGTGGCGACGGACCAACGAAGGCGACAACCCGCAGCAGCTGCTCACGCGCGGGTCACTCACCTATCGCATCACACCGGGATTTCGACTCGGCGCCGGAATCAACTACGTCGCGACCGCCCCCTACGGCGAACTGCCGTCGGCCCGCCCGCTGCGCGATCGACAAATTTTCTACATCGCGCAGATCAACCAGAAGCTCGGTGGCGCCGACGTGATGCACCGCTATCGGTTCGAGAACCGGTGGCTGGCCGATGTGCTGGAGGATGTGTCGGGCAAAGATTCCCTGAGCGCATCACGCTTCGCTCGGCGCGCCCGCTACATGATTCGCGGATCGCGACCCGTGGGCGGACTCGCGCTGCGACGTCAGCCAGTACTTGGCATCGTGCAGAATGAACTGTTCGTCGGGCTGTCGCGAGCCGATCGCGGGGTGGCCGTGGACCAGAATCGCTTTTCGTTCGGCGCCGGATTACCGCTGTCGACCACGAAGCGGCTCGACGTGCTCTGGCTGCAGCAGTGGATCCCTGTTTCGCGCGCGCGCGCCAGCGAGAACAATGGGACGCTGTGGCTGGTGCTCAATCACACGGGCAAGGCGCGGCAGTAAACTTGGCGGGCGGGTCGTCCTACCCGGAGCGTTTCGGCGATGCGTTGCGCTTCGGATTCGGGGGCGCGTAGCATCGGCGGACTTTTGCTCGTTTGCTCTTGTCCTCTGTGTGATCAGTTCCTCGGCGGCAGCACCGCACGCCAGCAGGTAGCCGACTACCGTGTCCGTCGTTGATTCTCACCCGGTTCCAGGAGCCATTTCAGCATGTCGGAGCACGTTCGCTGCGCCACCGTAGGCGCCCGGCTCTCCGCGCTGGGCCTCACACCGGCCGCGCTCACGGCGCAGGCGTCAGCGCAGCGCCCACATGTCAGCGTCATGCTCAGCGGCGCGACCGACACCCGCACTGCGTCGCACAAAGAGCCGATCAACGGCGCGTTCCGCACCATGGCCGTTCAACTGTCGCGACCGCTGTTCACGGTTAGGGGCATGCACGTGGCATGGCTCGGTGAGATCATGCCGGCCATGCTGGTGACGGTTGGGGCGCCATCCAATCGCCTGCCCACGCCCGCCAATGACCCGGCTGAGGCGAACGACCCGCGGCGGCTCGCACGCTCTCAGGTGCGCGATGTTTTCGGCGTCGGCTTCGCACCACGGGGGGCAGAAGCCGCGTTCTCGCTGGGCGAGAAAACGCAACTGCCTGTTCAACGTCACCTCCGGCGTGGCGTGGTTCGCGCGCGTCGTGCCGTACGGTAAGGCCACGCAGGCCAACGTCACCGTGGCGCCGGGGCTCTTCCTCGAGCGTCGTATCGGACGTCGTCAGGCGCTCGCCGTGGGATAGCAACGACATCACTTGTCGAACGCGAGTATGGGCGGTGCGAACCCGGGCATGAACTCGCACATTGTTTCGATGCGTGGGTCGACGTTGCGATAACGCACGGAGGGTGTGGACACCGAAGGGCGCGATACCGCCACTCACTTCCGTCGTCACGCACTCTAGTTTGCCACGGTATGTCGATGCGCCTCCCGCCGCCCGTTCTAGCCCCGCCCGAGACTCCGATGCCGCTTCTCGCTCCGCGATCCCACTCCTCCTCCCTGCTCTTTCGCCGCGTGCTGTCGGCGGCGCTGCTGCTCGCTCTGGCACCGGTGGCCCTCGCCGCGCAGGGTGCCACACCGGCCGCGACGCCCGGAGCGAAGAAGGCGCTGACGATCGACGACTACGGCAAATGGCGCAGTATCGACGGCGCGTCGATTGCCGGCGACGGCGGCTGGGTCGTGTACGGGCTGAAGTTCGCCAATGCGCTTCCCGCTGACGGAAAGCCGGTGCTCAGACTCCGGAACCTTCGCACCAACGCGGAGATCGAACTCGCCAACGCGTCGCAGGCGCAATTCTCACCCGACTCCCGCTGGCTCGCCTACCTGGTAGAGCCGCCCGCGCCGACCCGCAGTGGCGTCCGCTCGGCCGATTCGACAGCGGCACCTGCAAGCACGCCAACTAGCACGCCACCCGTTACGCCACCCGTTACGCCACCAACCACACCGCCGCCTGGCACGCCGCCCGTCGCACCGGTGTCCATGCCGACCGGCACCCCTCCCGCGGTCCCGGCCATCACACCACCTGGAACAACACCAGCGCCACCCGCCGCCGGTGCGCACCCTGCAACGCCGCCACGCCGATATGAGCTGCGCGAACTGACCACCGGTCGGACCATCGCCTTTCAAGACATCCAGAGCGTGGCGTTCTCGCCCACCTCGACGCACGCCGTTCTCCGCCACCGTCCCGCCACGGCAGCCGGCGCTGGGGCGTCTACTTCCGCGGCCGGTGGAGCCCCTGGCGGAGGCGCTCCGGGCGGCGCGGGGGGCGCCGGCGCCGTGGCGAGCAACGCCCCTCGCGGCGTCGATGTCCTGGTGCACTCGCTCGAAACGGGCCGCACACAATTCCTCGGCAGCGTCGGTGACATCGCCTTCAACAAGACCGGCACTCTGCTCGCGTACACGGTCGACGCGAGCGTACGCGATGGCAACGGACTGTTCGTGCTCGACCTGCCGAGCGGCCGCACCGATGTGATCGACAACGATTCCCTGCGCTACACGCGCCTCACGTGGAACGATCGCGGCACCGGTGTGGCCGTCCTCAAGGGCCGCGACGTGGAGCGCCTGCGCGAGCGTGACAATCGTCTGCTGGTGGTGCCCGACGTTACCGCGCGCACGTCGGTGCTGTTCGACGCATCGAAGGCCACCGGTTTCCCGAACGGATTCATGGTGAGCGACCGCGCCCCGCTCGCCTTCAGCGACGACGGTGCCCGTGTGTTCTTCGGCACGATCGGACAATCGGCGGCGCCCGACACGGCCCGCCGTCGCAGTACCGACTCGATTGCCGACGTGGATGTGTGGCGTACACAGGACGAGCGTGTGCAGTCGCTGCAGATGAACACCGTCGACGCCGATCGCAATCGCACGTATCGGCAAGCGTTCGACGTAGCAGCGCAGCGGTTTATCCTGCTTGCCGACTCCAGCATGCGCGACCTCGAGCTCGCCGTAAACGGCCCGTGGGCCGTAGGGCGCGACGGCCGCGCGTATTTGTCGGACTACAAGCAACCCGCCTTCGACTACTATCGCGTGGACACCCGCACCGGTGCGCGCAGGCTGATGTTCAAGGGCGTGCTAGCCAACGGCGGTGGACTCACGCCGGATGGCCGTTTCTACCTGTACTGGAACAACGCGAAGTGGAACGCCTTCGACATGGCAGCGGCCACCTCGAAAATACTTGGCGGCGGTGAGGCGCCGAGCTTCGTGGACATGGAGGAAGATCATGTGGTGGTGCGTCCGGCGTACGGCATTGCCGGCTACACCACAGACAGCAGCGCCGTCGTGGTGCAGAACCGCTTCGATCTGTGGCTGCTGCCACTCGACGGCACGGCCGCGCGCAACCTCACGAACGGCGTGGGCGCGCGTGACCGGGTGGTGTATCGCTATGTGCGCACGCAGCCGCTCGACTCCACTGTCAAGCGAGGTGCCCGTGTGGCACGCGAGATCGACCTCACGCAGCCGCTCACGCTGTCGATGTACGGGGAGTTCACCAAGAAGGCCGGCTTTGCGAGGCTCTACAACGGTGCACTCAAAACGCTCGTGTATACCGACGCGGCGTACTCCAACCCCACGCGTGCTACCAACGCCGACCGCTACCTCTTCACGCGCCAGACGTTCTCCGCGTATCCCGATTTGCAGGTGGCGGGCGCGGACATGGCCGACGCAACGAAAGTCTCCAACGCCAATCCACAGCACGCCGAGTACATGTGGGGTCGCCGTGTGCTGTTCGATTACACGACGCGCCGTGGCGACAAGCTGCAGGGTATCCTTGCGCTCCCGGACGACTACGGGGCGGGGCAGAAGCGTCCGATGCTGGTCACCTTCTACGAGAAGAACTCGCAGACGATGCATCGGTATCCGATGCCGTCATACATCACGGGTATGGGTGCGATGCCGGTGGAAGCACTGAGCCGCGGGTACATCACCATGCTACCCGACGTGGCCTTCCACACGGGCTCATCGCACAGCGACATGCTCGACGCGGTGGAGGCGGCCACGAAGAAGGTGATCGCCATGGGCTATGCCGACCCCAAGCATATTGGCGTGCACGGTCACAGCTACGGTGGCGAGGGCGCGGCGTTCATCGCCACGCGTTCCAAGATGTTCGCGGCCGTGGGCATGGGTGCCGGCGTGACCGATCTGTACACCGACTTCAGCCAGAGCTGGGGCTGGACCTACCAGGTACAGGGCGGCAGCGGCGCCAACGCGCATGGCTACTACATGACCGGTCAGGGCCGCTGGGGTTTCTCGCCGTGGGACAAGCCTGACGTGTACCGTTTCGAGTCGGCGCTCACGCACGCGCCGCGCGTGTCGTCGCCGGTGCTCATCATGCATGGCACCGCCGACCCGACTGTGTCGTTTACCGAGGGTATGAACTTCTACAGCGCGCTGCGCTACCTCAAAAAGGATGCCTATATGTTGGCGTATCCGAACGAGGGGCACGGCCTGCGCGGCTTTGCGAACCGTAAGGATCTCACGACGCGGTATTTCCAGTTCTTCGATCACTATCTCAGGGGCGCCCCGGCACCGAAGTGGATGACGGATGGCGTGCCGTTTGTGGGCAAGGCGATGGCGAAGGACGCGAAGTAGCATTGATGGTTTTTCACCTCCACCCGTCACGTTGATCATGCGTTACCCCGCTCTACTGGGTTTGCTTGTTTTTTCCACCGTTGGATGCGACAAGAGCCGACCGGTCGAGGCGCCTGCGCGTGCGAACGCCACGGCAGTTTCGGCCATCACGCCGGGCGGCACGATTACCGGGACCGTGCGTGAGCAGATCCCGGTCGATCCATACGTGTATGTGCGTCTCGCGACCGCCAGCGGCGAGCGGTGGGCCGCGGTGAACCAGGCGCCGCTCACGGTGGGGTCGTCGATCACGGTGTACAACGTGCTCCCGATGGAGCAGTTCGCCTCCAAGACGCTCAACCGGACGTTTGAGCGGATCTACTTCGGGGCGCTCGAGCCCGCGCGTGGTCTTATCAGTGGGTCACCCGCCAGCGTGGGAGGCCCCAATGCGTCGGCGGCATTGCCTGAAACACCGCCGGCCCCCGACGCCAAGGTCGGCCCGATCGTGCGGGCCCGCAGCGCCGATGCGCGCACGATCAGTGAACTGTGGACGCAGAAAAGTCATCTCGCTGGAGCGACCGTGACGATCCGCGGCGTAGTCGTGAAGTACAACGCCGGCGTGATGGGCAAGAACTGGATCCACCTGCAGGACGGCAGTGGCGATGCGGCGCGCGGGACGCACGACGTGGCGGTGACAACACTGGACACCGCTGCAGTGGGCGACACCGTGACGATCACCGGCACGGTGCGCACCAACCGTGACGTTGGTGCGGGTTACACGTTTGCGGTGATCGTGGAGGAGGCGAAGGTCACGGCACGGTAGGGATTCGCGGGCATTCGTGAAATCCGTGGTCAAGCCGTTGTCGTGAGCGGGAACGTTGCGCTCCCATGCGTAGGGCTTACGGCACGATCACCCGAGGCTTCGCGGGCTTGGTCCCGTTCAGCCGCGGACGCGGGCCATTGCCCACTTCCACTACGAGGTCCTTGATGTAGTTGGCGATCTTCGCGTAGTGCGGATAGTCGATGAACTCCGGCTCGTCACTGCGCTGGTGGTAGTCGCCATGCAGCCCGGTAAAGAAGAACGCGATCGGCACGCCTTGCTGCGCGTAGTTGAAATGATCGCTGCGGCCGTAAATGTTGTTGTAGCCGCTCCACGCGATCGGCTCGTCAAACTTGTAGTCCAAGGTGAGCGGCTTCGCCTGCTTCGTGTTCACCGCCTGCACGGTCTCGCCCAGGTCTTTCGAGTCGAAAAACGAACCCACCACGCCCACGTAATCCGGTCCACCACCCGGCACGTCCTCGGCGCGGCCACGTCCGATCATGTCCACATTGAGCTGCGCCACCACGGAGTCGATCGGCACGGTGGGGTTGCGTGTGAAGAACGCTGATCCTATGAGACCGCCTTCCTCGCCGGTGTGCCAGATGAACAGCGTGGAACGCTTGGGCTTCACCGGCATGGCCATCATCGCTTCGGCGATCTCCAGCACGCCCATCGAGCCCGAGCCGTCGTCGTCGGCGCCGTTGTTGATGGAATCGAGACGCGCCTTTGGATGCACTTGGCGGATGCTGTCCATGTTGACGCGAATCGTGCTGAGGATTTCCGGGCCGAGTCCCTGCATATTGTTCGCCAGCAGCAGCTTGTTCTTCTCGATGTTGAAGGCGCGAATCGAGTCCTTGTCCACCGGTACAGTGATGCCTACGTGATCGTTGTGCGCCCCGATCGCAACGTACTGGTGCTTGAGCACGGGATCGCTGCCCGGCACCACCGCCACCACGTTGCGCGCCCATTCGGTGGGCAACTCCACGAAATCCAGCGACGCCGTGACAGTGCCGCCCTTGAGGCCGGCCGAGAGTCCGTCGATGTTACGGCGCTTGAACAGACGCGCCGCGGCATCACGCGTGAGGCGAATCGTGGCCGGCGGCTGCAGCGCGGCGAGTTGCGTCTTGAGCAACGCGATCGAGTCGACGGGAGCGGATGGACGGCTCGCTGCCGCACCAGTTGCTCCACCAACGGGCGCGCCGCGCGGGGCGGCGAGCTGCGACGCCACGATCGGCTCGTTGAGCGCCACGCGCTGCGCCGGCGTGAGGGCGTCGAGGTCGATCACCGCGATGGCCACCGCATCGTCGAACCGTGAGCGCGGGGCAGCACTACCGCCGCGCACCGCGAACGCCTGCCCCTGACCGCCACGGGCACCGTTCGGATTCGGCAGCAACACCACAAACTTGCCGACCGCATCGGCCGACGAGATCTGCGTGGTGGAGTCACCTTGCGTACCGCCAAACACCACCTCGACGCCAGCGATGGAACGCGGTGCGCGCTGTCCCGGCACCGCCACAAAGTCGGTGTTCCACTCAATCGGGTTCCCGTCGACGGTCAGCCGCGAATGGTCGGTGAACTTGCGCCGGTGATACGGCAGTGTCTGGAAATACGTGCCGTTGTCACCACCAGGCAGCAGTCCGAGGCGCTTCACCTCAGCGGCGATCATATCGGTGCCCTTCATGTTGCCGACCCGACCAACTTGGCGGCCGAGCATGGAGTCGTCGGCGAACTGGTAGAGGCGGATCTGCAGGTCGCGCACGTTGATGGCCGCCGTGGTCGGCGCCGGCTTGAGCGTGGCGGGATTGCCGTACTGGTTGGTCTTGGCAGCCCCCTGCGCGGCCAGCAGCGCGGGAAGGGTGGCCAGGCCACACACGGATGCAGCGAGGGACAAGCGGGCGAGCCCGAAGGATCGCATGGTTGCTCCAGGGGAGAGTTGAGAGATGGTGGGACTACGGGAAGAATACGTGAGGCGTCCGCACAGTGTTCAGTCGATGGCAACGGGAGAGGCGGCGCGCCTGACCACGGGCCATATTGGGCTCGACCCTTTCCCGGACATCCGTAATGTGGCTGTTAGTCCCGTTCGTCCTGCAGGCGGCTAGCGCTCAAGCGCCAGTGCCGCCCACCACCTACGAGTTACTTCGCGCCGAGCATGCGCGCGGAACCGTCATGCGCGAAATAGATGCGGCGCTGTTGAGCGGGGACTCGGTGCGCCAACGGCTGGCCGTCCGGGCCGTGGGGCGTTTCGAACAGCGTGCGCTCGCGCCCAAGGTCATTCCGCTGCTCACAGCCCGCGCCGCGTCGGTTCGACGTGAGGCGGTGAATGCGTTGGGTCAAATGCGCTCGGGCTACGATCTGGCCGCGCTCCTGACTGGCGAGAAAGACGCCTCGGTACGCGCGGTGATTTATGAAACGCTCGGACGCACGCCAACGGCGCCGGGGGCCAGTGCCACGGCGGTAGCGGCCACGAACTTCGCCGCGGCGCAGCGGCTCACCGACGGGCTGCGCCACCAGGACCCCGTGGTGCGCGCCGGTGCCGCGCGCGGCATCGAGTCGCTGCTGCGGCGTTCGGCCCGCACGACAGCGCCACGTACTACCACCCTGCGAGCAATCCGCGACGCCGTACGTAGCAACAGCGACTCGGATACGCGACAGCTACTGCTGCTTGCGCTCACGGCCGCCAACGATCGCGACTCGGCAACGGTGACCGTGGCGCTTCGCGATACGAGCGCCGAGGTCCGCCGCGTGGCCGTTGCACTTGGCCAGCGTTGGGTAACCGATGATGCCCCGATGGTGCGCTGGCAGGCGCTCCGTGTGGCGGGCACCTGCGCCCGCGCCGCCGCACACGTGCGTGACAGCAGCGAGCATGTCGCGCTACTCGCGATCGACCTCTTGGGTGAGCTCACGTGCACCAATGCCACAGCGCTTGCCGCACTCGATGCGGAAAGTGACGCGCGGCGTCCGTGGCGACATCAAGCGCATGCCGCGGTGTCGTTGGCGAAGGTCGCACCGGGCCGTGCACCGGCCGTGGTGCAACGACTTGCCGTGTCCACCACGTGGCAGGCGCGCGTGTATGCCGCCAACGCCGCCAAGCTACTGAAGGACAGCATGACGCTGCGTGCGCTGGCACTCGACGAGGAACCCAACGTGGTCATCGCGGCCATGACCACGCGCGAGCAGGCGCTCCGCGCACTAGCAAGCAATCACGCCGGGCTCGCGCTTGCGGCCGCCACGCAGCTCAAGGGTGATGCAAAGCTGGCCAGCGCTCTGCCTCAACTGCGCGCCGCCTTCGACCGTTTTACCGCCATGAATCGTGTACGCCTTCGCGATCCGCGCGCTGCGCTGCTGGAGCGTGTCGGCGAAGCGGCTGACGGGCCCAGCACCATCTGGCTGCGCGAGCGGTTGAAGGATCTCGATCCAGCCATCGCCAGTAGCGCCGCGCAGTACCTGTCGAAGCTCACGGGGGCGACCGTATTGCCCATCACGACCCGCTATGAGCCGGCCGCCTTTCCAAGCGCCGACGCGCTACGGGGGCTCGACGGCGCGACCGCCACCATGCGCATTGCGGGCATTGGCAACGTTGACCTGGCGTTTCGCTTCGACGACGCACCAATGGCGGTACACACCTTCGTGACGCTGGCGAGCGCCGGGAAGTTCAATGGCCTTACCTTCCATCGTGTCGTGCCCAACTTCGTGATTCAAGGCGGCAGTCCTGGCGCCGATGAGTACGATCCGATCACCGATACGTTCATGCGCGACGAAGTGGGACTGGCGCGCAATGCGCGCGGCAGCCTCGGCATCAGCACCCGCGGTCGCGATACCGGCGACGGGCAGATTTACGTGAATCTCGTGAACAACTTCCGGCTCGACCACGACTACACGGTGTTCGCGAATGTGGTACGTGGACTTACGCTCATCGACCGTGTACAGGAAGGCGACGTGATCGAGTCGATCGTCGTGCACCGCGCCACCACCGCTTCGCCGCGCCGTCCGTGATGCTTGCGTCGATCTTCTCTCCGCTACTGCTATCGGCCACACTCTCGGCCGCGTCGATCAGCAACGCCACGCAGCCCGATACGGCGGCCCTGCGCGGCGCCCGTCAGCCGGCCACGTCGGCAACCGGTGCGCTGGTGTTTGCGCACGACGGCCAGCTGTATCTGCAGTCAAGCCACGGTGGAGTGGTGGTACGCATTACGAACGGTTCGGCGTGGCATCGTGATCCCGCGTGGACGGCTGACGGCAGCGCCATCGTGTTCGCCTCCGACTCATTGGGCAACTACGACCTGTGGCGCATGCCGATAAACGCGGCAGCCAACGGCGGTGTGCAGTCCGGTGCGAGGGCGCGACTCACCAGCAGCGTGGCGCCTGAGACGGCGCCCAGTGTCGACCCCGATGGACGGGTGGCCTTCGTGCGAGGCAGCGGCGGTGCCACGCGAATATGGCTGCGCAATGCGGATGGAGCCGAGCAGCGCCTCACGAATACGGACCAGACGGAGCGCGCGCCGCGGCTGTCTCCCGACGGCACGCGCATCGCGTGGATTGTGATCAACGAGGCCGGCCGCCGCGTGATGGTGCGACCCGTGGGCGGGGGCGCGCAGACTACGGCCAGCAGCGATGCGACGGCGGAATCGGTGGATTGGTCGCCGGATGGACGGCTGGCGGTGTCGACGCGAAGTGGGGTGTACGCCGTGGCCACTGATGGCTCGTTCAGCGCCCTCGTGTCCAAGGCACACGGCGACGTGGACTGGTCGGCCGACGGTCGCTACATCACGATCGCCGAGTATTCGGAGGTCGTGCTCGGGTACAACGGGGATCCCGATCGCGGGCTCGATCGCAGCGCCACCGAACGATTCACCGGTGCTGCGGTTTCTGCAGCGGCGGTGAAGGGTGATGCCATAATCCGCGTGCTGGCGCCGGCCGCGCCGGACGCGGGACGGGTGGCCGCTGTTTCATCGCTGCCAGAAGGTCGCGCGGTACGCAACGCGGCGGCGTTCGATCGACTCTGGGAGCGAATGACTCGCACGTATTTCAGCGGTGCCGAGACTGCCACGCGTGGCGCGCAGTGGGATGCCGTGCGCACGTCGTACCGACCTCGCGCGCTGGCCGCCGCGAACGACAGCGTCCTGCAGCAGCTGCTGTACGACGCGCAGCAGGCGCGTCCGGCTCTTCGCGCCGATGCGAAGGGGCGCGCCGCAGTGTCGAGTGCACATCCGGTGTCTACCGAGGCGGGGCTCGAGATCATGCGACGCGGCGGCAACGTGGTCGATGCCGCCGTCGCGGTCAGCTTCGCCTTGGGTGTGGTGGAGCCAGACGCCAGCGGCATCGGCGGCTACGGTGAGATGGTGATCGCGCTCAAGGGTCGCGCCGCCCCAACGCTGATCGAGTTCATGAGCCGCGTGCCGGAAGAGGGCGGCTTGAACAACACGTCGCTGCTGGTGAACGGACGCTATCCCAGCGATGGTCCGGTGTTGGTGAATGTGCCGGGCACGGTGGCGGGGATGTATGCGGCGTGGCAGAAATACGGCAGCAAAAAGCTCCCGTGGGCCGACCTGCTGGCGCCAGCGATTCGCGCGGCGCGCAATGGCTACGAGGTCAGTCAGGGACTCGCCACCACGCTGGCCACTGAACGCGAACACTTCGCGAAGTACGATGGCAGTCGCGCCCTGTTCTTCCGGAACGGACAGCCCATGGTGGCCGGTGACACGGTAAAGAACCCCGACCTGGCGTGGGTGCTGGAACAGATCGCCGCGAAGGGAGCCAATGGCTTCTACAAGGGCGACGTGGCCACCAAGTGGGTGGCCGATCTGCGCGGCAAGGGCAATGCGATGAAGCTGTCGGACCTCGCACGCTACTTCGCGCCCGAGCGCGAGCCGATTCGCGGCACCTATCGCGACTACACGATCTACTCGAGTGCGCCACCGGTGAGTGGAGGGGCCGAACTCGTTGGGCGTCTCAATCTGCTGGAGCAGTCTCCTGCCCCATCGCGCACAGGCAAGCGCTACACCGACGACCCGGCCTCGCTGCACGCGGCGCTGTCGGCCTGGTTTCTGGTGCCCTCGTCGCGCAATCGCATCGCCGATCCCGCCATGTGGCCAATCGAGGTGGCGCCGATCGTGAACAAGGACACGGCGCGCCTGCGCTGGCGCTGCTTCGATGCCAACAAGGCCCTCACACCGGCATCAGTGCGCGGTGACACGTTGACGTGTCTCCCGAAAGCAGCAGCGCCGGCGGCGGCACCGGCCAAGCCGGCTGATGCGCTCAACGCCGACACGTCGCGCCACACGGCAGAGTCGCCGTGCGGCGACGAACATGCCGCTGAAATGACCGTCTGCCATGCGGCCGGCACGACCGCGTTCACGGTGGCCGACAACGACGGCAACGCGGTCGCCGTCACGCAGACTCTTGGCACCTGGGGTGGCAACTTCTACGTCACACCCGGACTCGGCTTTCTCAGCAACGACAAGCTCACCAGTTACGGCACCGACGCCACGCAGTACGGTTCGCGATTGCCGTTCGCGCGTCATGGCAGCACACTCGCCCCCACGATCGCCTACAAGAACGGCAAGCCATTCTTTGCGGTGGGCGCCGCCGGCAACGCGTGGATCACGTCGGCGGTGTATCAGACGTTGCTCGGTGCGCTCGACTACAACCTGGGTCCGCAAGCGGCGCTCGAGCTGCCGCGCTACTTGCCGAGTGGTGGCTTCGGCGTCGCACCGACTGCCGCGGCCGGAACACCGGTACCGTACACGCTGCAACTGGAAAACGGGTTCTCGCCCACGGTCATCAGGCGCCTTCGCGCCCTCGGCTACGACATCAATTTCGTATCGCTGCCGGGTGAACTGCGCGAAGGCTATGGATCGGCGGTGCGCATAGACGGCAAGGTGGTGACCGCCGGCGCCGACCCGAGACGGGCCGGCGCGGCGGGCGCCATCAAGTAGCGCGCCGCCTGCGGCATCATCCTACTGCTTCATGCTCGGTGCCTTCTCCTTGTTCCAGACGAACCGCTTGAGGAACGCGCCCATGCGGTCGAAGGTGTCGATCCAGTTCGCGTGCAGCATGGACTCGTGCAAATCATCCGGCACCACAATCAGCTCGTGATAGATGTCGCGGGCGCGGAGCAACTGCACGAGTCCCACGGTCTGCGCAAAGTCCACGTTGCGATCGTCGTCGCCGTGCACCAGAAACACCGGCGACTTCCAGCTGTCGATAGCGCCAACGGCGGACGACGTGAATGCCAGGTTTGCCGTATCAATCACGTTGCCGTACAGGTGTACGCCGGCCAAGTCGGCACCGGCCACGAAGATATCGGAGTTACGCGCCAACGCCTGCGACGTGAGCAGGCCACCGTACGATAGTCCCCAGATGCCAACACGCGTGGGATCGACATCGGCGCGCGCCTGCAGATACTTCGCGCCGGCCACGACATCCTGATACTCGGAGTTGCCGCGCGCCTGCGTGTTCGGCGCATTCGTGAAGCTCCGGCCGTACCCCACGCCACTGCGGTAGTTGATGGAGAGCACTACGTACCCCTGATCGGCGAGCCACTGATTCACGGCGTACGCCCAGTGATAGAACTGCATGTAGTGGTACCCGGGCATCATCTGCCGGCGCGGACCACCGTGCACAAAGATCAACGCCGGCCGCTTCTCGCCGGGCTTCATGTCCTTGGGCAAGAACAGCGTATTGCTTAACTCGAGGCCGTCGGCGGCTTTCGTTTTCACGATCTCCGGCACCACATGCGACGCCGTGGGAAAGCTCGCGGCGAGCGTGGGGAACACGCGCTTCGGTGCGCCGCCCGACGTGGGCACGATCGCGATCGACGCGGGCGTTTTCGCATCGAAGTAGATCACCGCCAGCGACTTGCCACTGGCCAGCGGCTGCGGATAGGTCTCAATGCCGTCGCCCGTAGACACGCGGCGCGGCGTGCCGCCCGACGTGGACACCGCCCAGATATGGCGACGCTCGATATCGGTGGCGTTCGTGCAGTAGTACAGCGTGCTCCCGCCATCCTTCGACAACGCCACCGACGTCGCATTCTCAATCATGCCATCGGTGGTCGTGAGCAACGTGGGCTCGCCACCGCCTACCGGAATGCTGTACCACCGATCCCACTCGTCGTTCGGCACGTTCACGGGAAAGATCACGCTGTTCCCGGCCCACGCCATGTTGTTGAGCGATGTAAATACGCTGTCGCGCGGCGCGTTGCGCCACACGCGCTTGGTATCGCCCGTGGCCACGTCGGCAATCATCAATTCAAGCGTGTGTCCCGCAGCAAACGTGGCGGTGTAAAAGCCAGGTGAACGCCGAAGGCTTGTGCGGGCTGAATCCGGACGGCCCTCTGGTGCCGTGCGCACCGCACCGCCGACCAATCCAGCCGCACAGCCTCCCGAGGGGTTTCCCGCAACGGGTGCGGCGTTGGCGTTCGTGGCGGCTCCCGCCGGATTGCCGATGCCACTGGTGCCACGTTGCTGCTGGTTGCCGAACGGTGTGCCCGGGCGACGATAAAATGCCAGTCGTTTGCTGTCGGGTGACCAAGTTGGACCACCGTCGCAATCGACACTCGGCGCGATGTACTTCACCGTGTGCGTGGGCACGTCGTACACCGCGATGAAGGCGTGATTCTCACGATCACTCACGAAGGCGACGCGCTTGCCATCGGGCGACCATGTGGGCGTTCCGTTGCGACCCCACGCTTGAATGAACGGGACGCCGCCGGTATCCATCGCGGCAACCGGTGCACCACGCATCACGCGGGCGCGATAGATCTGTCCATCGCGCGTGAAAAGCACCGTGCGCCCGTCGGGCGACAACTCGGGTGACGCGCCTGCCGCCACGCGCCACGCCGGACCACCCGTGGAGCGCACCGCCCAGATCGCGCGTTCGGCACCATTCGGGTCGTGCGACGGGTTCGCCACCCACCCGTACCGATTGGGCGCCGACCCACGCACGAATACGATGATGCTGCCGTCGTCGGATAGCTCGACATCGGTCAGGTCGGTGCCGTCATCCTTGAGAAAGCTGGTCACGCGCACCGCGCGAAAGTCGGGCCCGGCGGCGGTGTACACGTTGCGGAGTCCGCGGTCGTACACCATCCACGCAATGCGATCCGCCTTCCGGGCGGAAGCGAGCGTGAGTGGCGAGGCCGGCGACATGAACTGTTCGATGGTCGCCTTGCCGGCTCGCTGGGCGTGAGCCAGTTCGGGCCACACTGTCGCGCTGACGGCCGACGCGCACACGGCCGTCGCTCCGAGTGTCAACGCAGAACGAACCGTGCGAACGTGCAAACGCGCGAATGTCATGGACGGGTGGGTAAGAGGTCTACCCGAAACTACGTGCCGCCGTGGCGCCTCGCTGACGTCCGGCCCACCGAGATCACGAGGCTTTGCTCTGCTGGCTGCACACGCGGCACCACCTGCACCCGCACCCGCAGTGTCACGCGTCCATCGCGTTGAGACGTGAACGACGCCTCGGGAATGGCCTCACGCACGGCGGGTCGTGTGGCCGCGGGTGGCGCCTCGTCGAACGAGAGCTGCACGGTCCCTTCGCCTTGCAGCGCCCGCGCGTGCACGCGATCTCCCGCGCGCACCGAAACCCGCAGCTTCTGATCGATGCGGGCCAGCACGGGCAGCAGGATCGTGGCCTGCGGGCAGGCATCGCTCAACAGGACCGGCTGATCTGGGTAGTCGCGAACGAGCGGCATCGCCATCGCACGCGCCGAGTCGGCTGGTGGCAACGCGCCGAGCTCCCGATCGATCGCTCCCCTACCGGGCCGCATGGCCTGCATAGCGCTGTCGAGCATGTACGGATTGGGCGTCACCGCTGCCTCAATGAGCGAATCGGCAGCGCCAGCCGGAATGGGTCGCGTGGGGTCGGACGTTACGGGCCAGCGCACGCTGATGCGGCGTGACCCGTCCCGACTCACCCCTTCGAACAGGTAGTACCCCTGGGCGCCCGGCACGAGATAGCGTAGCCCGCTCACGCTGTCCCCGTTTACCAGTCGGATGGCCAGCGGCGGCATGGTCGTGTCGATCGGCAAACCGAACGGAATCGCCGATGCAGCGACGCTGCGCGTGACCAGGTGCCCACACAAGCGCGCCGTCATGCGGTCGTCGCGACGCGTCGTGACAAGAATGCGCACCGTGCTGTCACTATCGGCCCGCGCTTCCCAGCGTCCATCAGTTTCGACCACCGTGAGCGCGAGCGCGGCCGGCATGATCGGCGCTGACGACGCGCCTGCCTCGAGACGCGAGGTGGACGGCGCGCCCTCTCGGCAGCTGCCGAGCGCCGTACAGCAAACGAGCGCCGAACCAACGACGAGTGCCGCGCGAGGGGAGACGGCGCGAGAGCGACAACGAACTGGCATCAGCGTAAGAAACCAAGAAGGCATCAGAATAACCAGAGAAACACCAGAAAGGCCGAACGCGTGTGCGCTCGGCCTCTCGGTACTTACCACCTGATCACGACAACAGCACGTGGCCCAGCCGAAGCATCACGGCGGAGTCGGACTGTTGGCGATACCGGTGCCACCGAAGGTGTAGAACTCCTGATTCTTCACCGCGAGTTCCTTGGCTGGCACCGGCATCTCACGCGGCGTACCGACGAGCAGTCCACCGGTGACACGACGACGCTGGTAGTACGACACCGGGCCAAGACCGAGTAGTTCAATTTCCTGCTCGTAAATCAGCTTCTGCAGCAGCGCAGCCTGGCCTTCGCCGGCGGTAGCCGCCGAAAGACCGCCGCGATCGACCCGCGTGGTGTTGATCAGGTTCGCGGCCGTGGTGAGGTTGCCGCCCGAACGACGCAGCTCGGCTTCCGCCCAGAGCAGATCGTTTTGGTTGCGGCTGATGACCGGCGCCACACCGAAGCCGCCGTAGATCGCGTTCGGTGACTGCTCGCCCGACTTATCGTAGCGGATATGGCCGATGTTCGACTGGTGGTACATACCGCGATCAGGACGGAAAATCTCTTCCGTGGAGTACACGAAGTCCGTGCCACCGCTCGCCGTTTTGGGCCTGACGCCGAAATTGCTGGAAAAATCAGGGTCATTTGGACCAAACGTACCGTCGCCCATCCGCTTGTCGGCGGAATTCGGGCGCGCATTGCCGCCGTTCGGATACGGCGTGCGCTGCGTGGCCGGATCGAGCAGGTTGGCCACGCGCGTGTGCACTCGACCGCCGTCGAACGCGTTGAACCAATACAAGATCTCGTGGCACCACGAGCTGCAGCCGTCACCGGTGAAGTTGAAATCGAACTTCGCGCCCGACGAAATACCGCCTGCCGCGAGCGCCGACACGGCCGCCCAATCTACCGCCGCATTTTCTTCCGGCGTGCGCGGGTAGTAGGCGAGCGTCATCGCCGCCATCGTCTTGGCGAGCTGCGCAATCTGCACGTTGGTGTACGACGTGCCGTTGGTCCAGCCGCTGGGCGTAGTGAACGAGTTGGCCGTGGCCAGCGTCGTCGCTTCGGCGAATGAGGCGACGGCCGCATCCCGCACCTGCTTGCGCGTCTTGTACTCGAGCGTGATGAGGTCCGTGTTCTCGTCGATCACGTACCCCTTGTCGTAGTTGAGTGCGATGCCCATGAGCGAGGCACCACGCATCAGCTGCGCAATCGTTTCCGCCCGCTTCGTGTTGGCGGCGTTGGTGATCACGAGGTTGTTCTTGCGGATGGCCGTGAGCACATCCACCGCTGACGACAGCGTGCTGTAGTACCCCTGCCAATAGCCGATCATCGTGGTACGGGCGGCCGACGCCAGATCGTTCTTATAAGCGCGCGTGTTGCGCGTGCCGTCGGCATCGATCGACGAGTAGAAGTTCATGTTGTAGTTGTTCCACGAGGCCGCGTAGGTCTGGGCCATCGTGACGAGCGGTCCGCCCCCTTCCATGCCGTCGTAGGTGTTGAACCACGAGCGCATGGTGCCGCCCGCGACGGCTTCGATGGCAGCAGGATCCGCCAGCGCGCGCTTGGAATCGGGCGCGTTGGGGTTCTCGACGTCGAGCGTATTGCAGGCGGCGAGGAGCAGCGCCCCCATGCCGACCGCGAGTGTGCGATTTCGCATGAATGTAGAACTCCGGTTGGCGGCGCTCACAGTCCGAGCTCCAGCATGAACGTGAACGTCTTGAAAATTGGATACGTGAAGTAGTCGACGCGATACGCGAACGGGTTGGATGACCCCGATCCGCCCGATCCGCCCGCTCCGCGCGGGACACTCGAGACACCCGAGACATCCGGATCGTAACCGGAGTACTTGGTGGACGTGAACAGGTTTCGGCCAACCACGCCAAGGCGCGCCGTGCGTCCTTCGCCCATGCCGATGCGCTTCACGAGCGACGCCGGCAGCTCGTAGTTCACGGCGAGTTCGCGCAGACGCACGTAGCTGCCACTTTCCACAAAGTAGTCGTTGGCGTCGAAGTTGTTGTAGAACGTCGCGTAGTACGGCGTCGGCTTCTTCTCGACTTCCGGCTTGCTGCGCTGGTCGAACGCCGGGTCGCGCTGGTCGAAGAACGGCCACTGACGCGTGTAGTTGTAGATGTCGCCGCCCTGCACCCAGTTCACCACCGCCGTGACGGCGAACTTCTTCCAGTTCATCTGGGTGTTGAAGTTCAGATTGAAGTCGGGGTTCACATCGCCGATCTCGAACAGCGTGTTGCCGGTCGCGTCGGCGAACTTGATCGGACGCTCGGCGCCGGTGCGGTAGCCGCTCTTGGCTACGTAGAAGCCTTCTTCATTCTGCACGTAGTCGGCAGCGGTTCCGGCGAGCCGTTTCGAGGCCACCATCTCGCTGACCTGACTGGCCGAGCGGAGCCACTTGCTGCCGTACACGATGCCGAACGGCTGTCCGGACGCGAGGCGGAAGATGGTGGTATTGGCCACCGGTCCCACGAGATACGGTGGCACGTCGAGGCTACGAACCACCTGGCGCGTGCGGTCACCCGCGATGTTCACACGCCACAGGAAATCCTTTTTGTTGGCCAGCACCGCGCCGAGCAGGACTTCGTGTGTTTTGCCGCCCAGCGAGCCGGCGTTGAGCCACTGCGACTCGAAGCCGGTCGCGGCCGACACCGGAACATTAAGGATCTGGTCGTCGGTGATCTTGCTGGAGTAGCTGTACTCGAACGTGAAGTTCTTGAGGAAGTTGACGTTCAAGCCGGCTTCGATTTCGCGAGAGAACGCCGGACGGAGATTCGGGTTGCCTAGTGTGATCTTGACCGGGCTGCCGCCGCGAATCGCGAACTGCTCGTACTGCGCATCGAACACCGGACGGAGCCCCGCCTCGCCGTAAGACATGCGGAGCTTGAATTCGTCAACGCCGGGGAGCTTGAAGTCTTCCGACACGCGGTACGCGCCCGAGAGACGCTTGAAGAGCTTCGAGCGCTGATCGGCGCCGAACAGCGAGGACTCGTCGCGACGAATGAGTCCGTCAACAATGATCTTGTCCTTGATGTCGAACGTGGTGATGGCGAAGAAGTTCTGGTTGCGGATCGGCTGCGTGTAGGAGTTCGGAATGATCGGGCTCTCGGGATCGCGCGAGGCGGCGGAGAACTCGGTCACACGAGGCACGGTAAGCGACGAGGCGAAGATGCTCGTGCCGGTATTGTTCTGATCCTCGTACACCCACGCCAGCTTGGTGGTATTCGTAAACCACGACGTCGTTTTGGTGGCCGTCAGCGTGCTGCCGAGGTTGTAGGCCTTCGTCTGATCGACGTCGCTGGAGATGTTGCCCTTGTTCACCGTGCCGGTGGAGCCGATGTACCCGAGCGGCGTGTACGAGCGCAGTTCGCGCGAGCCGCGATCGAAGTTCGTATTGGCTTCGTAGGTGAGCCACTGGAACGGGCGATAGCGCACCTTGAGTGTGCCGGTGAAGCGGCTACGGTCGTTCAGGTTCTGGACGTTTGACCAGTTGTACAGTGGGTTGCTCACATTACCCGACGCCGGCGTCTGACGGATAGCCGCCTTGTACGGCGAGCCATTCGGATTCTTCTCCAGCAGGTCGATGTTCGGCTCGAGGAAGCGGAGACCGAAAAAGGCGTCGCCTGAGCTGTCGTCGGACGCGTCGGCCTTCGACTGCCCGTAGAACGCACCCGTCTGGAGGTCGAGCTTGGGGTGCAGCTCGAGATCGAGGTTCATGCGGAAATTCTGACGGTTGTAGCCGCTCAGCAAATTCGCGATGCCCTGATCCTTCGAATTCTGGAAGGAGGCGTTGAAGTTCGACTTCTCGTTGCGCTGGCCGACGGAGATGTAGTTCGTCATGAACTGTCCCGAGCGGAACACCTCACCCAGCTGGTCAAAGACCTTCGGGTATGAGTTGTCGGAAATCCGATCGTCTTCCTGCACGCGGTTGCCGTTGGCATCTCGCAGGAACTCGCCCGTGGCCGTGACCTTGTACGGATGCGAGAAGTTGTTCGGGATCGTTTTCCGGAGATCGTTGCTGCCGATCTCGTTGCGGACCGTCACGCTGGTCTGGCCGGCGGCGAGTGCCGCGCCACGCTTCGTGAAGATCTGCACCACGCCGTTGGCGGCGTCGGAGCCGTACAGCGAGCTCGCGGCCGCCCCCTTGATGACTTCGATACGCTCGATGTCTTCGGAGTTGATGTCGGCGAGCGACAGGCGCGAGATCGTGCCATCGACGATGATGAGCGGATCCTGACTGCCCGTGAGCGACGTCGGACCGCGGAGACGGATGCGCGGCGCCGATCCGGGCTCACCGTTGACGGCCGTCACACTGGCACCGGCCACACGGCCACTGAGGGCGCCGAGCGGAGAAGAGGCCGGCGCTTCCTTGATCTGCGCGTTGTCGACTGCTGCGACCGAGAAGGTCGTCTTCTTCTGCGAGGTCGCGTCCGACACACCCGTGGTGACGATCGTTTCGAGATTGAGGACGTCCTTCTCGAGCTCAAAGTTTTGCTCGCTGCGTCCGGCGGTCAGCGTGATCGAGCGGCGGATCGGGCGATAGCCGATCGTGCGCGCGAGCAGACTCACCGGCCGGCTGGCCCGCGACGGATCGACGGTAAACGAGTAGCGACCCTGCTGGTCGGTAACGGCACCGGCCGACAGTTCGATGAGGCCGATCTGTGTTCCACCCAACGGCTGCCCGTTCGAAGTGACGCGACCGGTAATGGTCATCGTCGCCTGCGCTTGCGCGGCGTCGGGTTGCAGTAGGAAGATCAATGAGGCGGCAGCGGCGTATAACCGCCGCGAGACGTGATGCATTCGTGCTCCGGGCCTGGGGAGTTCGTCCCTGTGGAGTGCGGCTTGTCGCAGGTACAAGCCGTCTGGAACCATGTTGCAATGTTAACCGCCAACGTCACACATCCGTCACTGGTTGTCGATCTTTTTGTGGGATCAGGTGTATATCTGGGGTTCGACCTTCCAAATTGGGATTAACCATGTCGGCTTTACGATCCGTCTCTGATCGCCCGTATTTACGGTCGGGCCCGCCATTTCGTCGACGGGTAGCCATGCTCTGTGTGGCCTTCCTGATCGTTCTCAAGCCGCTCGCCGCCCAGAGCGGATCTCAAGTCGCCCTGCTCCGCGGTCGGATCCTCGACGCCGTCTCCGGTGCACCATTGATCGGCGCCACCGTGGCCGCCACCACCACCGGGGCGAGTGTGCAAACCGACTCCGCAGGCCGGTACCGCATCGATGGTCTCAAAGTCGGCATCCACCGCTTCTTGGTGAGTGCCGCCGGTTATAACAGGGGCTCGGTCACGCTGGCCTTTGCCGCGCGCGAAGTGATGGAGCGGGATCTCGAGCTCGACCCGGTGGGGCGCACACTGTCCGCCGAGGACAGCGCCAAAGCTCAGGTCTTGCCCACTATGCCCGTTACCGCGCCCATGTCGGCGGGGCGGCGATTTGATGACTTCGAGCGGCGACGGACCACTGGCCGCGGGCAGTACCTCACTCGTACCCAGCTCGAAGAGGGACATTTTGGCACGTTGCAGGATGCCATGCGCCCGCTACGTGGCGTACGCTACTCCTGCGCGGGCTCCACCTGCTTGGTGCAGATGGCACGCGCACCGTTAGGCTGCTCGCCCGACTACGTGGTAGACGAGCGCGTGGACAACATGTTCGGTCCACTTGTTCCAGTGCGCGATATCCAAGCGATCGAGGTGTACACCGGCGCCAGTGATGTGCCGGGAGAGTTCGCCGGCACCAACGCCGGCTGCGGCGTGATCGTCATCTGGACCGCCAACGGTCGTGCAGCAAAGCGCAAATAGCGTGAGACCGCGTGTGGCGCGCCGTATGGCCTTCCGACTGAGGGTCCTGTTGGTCGCGATATTCGCACCCAGCGCGCTGGTTGTCACGGCCACGCCGGCGCCGCCGGTCACGAAAGCGCATGCGTTTGTGCATGCGACGACGTCCGTTGCCGCCGACAGCCTCAGCGTCGAGCAGTTCGCCGTGCTCGTACGCGGACTCTCGGACAACGGCGGCTACTTCGACACCGATAACCTGATCTCGAACGAGTCGAGCTATCTGCATCCGCTCACGACGCTCGACAAGCTCGGTGTGCGCGGTGGCGCTTACATCGGTGTGGGACCCGACCAAAACTTCAGTCTGATCGCTCGTGTGAATCCGTCGATCGCCTTCATCACGGATATCCGCCGCGACAATCAGTTACACCATCTGTTGTTCAAAGCACTGTTCGAGCGCGCGCGTAACCGCACCGAGTACGTGGCGCTCTGGCTCGGACGCACCGTGCCGTCCAACATCGAGTCGCTCCGCGACCAGCCCATCGACTCCATTGTGGCGTGGGCCGCCCGTACGCCTGCGACACCGGCGAGTGCGGATGCCGCCGTACGCGACGTCCGCGCGCGCGTCATGCGATATGGTCTCTCCATGTCGGAACGCGATCTCGCGACGATCGAGCGATTCCATCGCACGTTCATGGCGCAAGGTCCCACGTTGCGTTTCACGAGCACCGGTCGCGCGCCCCGCGACTACTATCCCACGCTCGGACAGTTGATGACCGAGAAGGATCTCGCCGGTCGGCAAGCCAGCTATCTGGCGCGGGATCGCGACTTCCAGGTGGTGAAGTCGCTCGAGCGACGCAATCTCGTCATTCCCGTGGTCGGCGATCTCTCGGGCCCCAGCACGTTGCTCCGCATCGGCACCGTGCTGCGTGAGCGACGGGAAGCGCTGTCGGTGCTGTATGCGTCGAATGTGGAAGACTATCTCATCCGCGACGGTCGCTTCTCGGCGTATGCACGGTACGTAGCTCGCCTTCCACGCCAAGCACAGAGTGTCATCGTGCGCAGCTGGTTCGGAGGCCCGGGATCGCATCCGGCGTCGGTAGCGGGCTACTACACCACGCAGCTCGTGCAAACCGTGGCGTCGTTCGCGGCCGACAGTGCCGTGTCGCGTGTACGCAGCTATCGGGAGCTCGTGCAGCGGCAATGGGAACGCTAGAGCGGCGCGTCTTCAGGTGATCGACGCGCAATGAACAGTACGCGAAGGGCATGTCTATGCGGGTCCGTCGTAGGGCTTCAAGGCCAACTGCTCGTTGGACCCGGGCGCGGAATCGCGTGATCTCACGGTAGGGATCGGTGGAGTTCGGTCGCCGGTAAACGCGGGGCGTCGCCGCACAGTCCGTCACCACACGCCGGGCTCAGGTTTAGGCCATGCGAACGTTGCATACACGGATCTTGCGGCTTCGAAAATCGTGGCGTAGCGTCAAAGGTCCCGCTCCTTGGCACACCCACCTTGTGGATGCAGTGGAGAACTCATGTCGACCAGCACTCGCTCCCCGACTCACTGGTTCCTGATTTTCGGAGCCGCCCTCTCGATCACCACGGCGTGTTCAGCGGCGGATCCGGTGGCGCCGCGCGTAGCCGACGCCACCGCTGCCACCGAGCTCGCGCCAGCTGCCACGCGCCTCGGGTCCGACGTGTCCAAGGCGCTCGCATCACTGCGTAGCTCCACCGCAGCGTTTCACAACGTGGGCGCCGCCATGGCCGCTGGATATGCCAATCCGGCCGGTCTTCCGTGCGTATCCAGCCCGGCGGGAACGATGGGCGTGCATGTCGTGAAGGCGTCACTGCTGGACCAGGCAGTGGTACCAAACGAGCCGGAGCTCCTGCTCTACCTTCCAAAGGCCAATGGCAAATTCAAGCTCGTCGCCGTCGAATACCTGGTGCCGGTGCTGGTCCGCAACAACGCGACCAACGACGTGTATCCGTGGTTTGGGATGACTCCATGGGGCGCTGGCTACACGCAAATAACGCAGCGGCCCTCGGTGTTCGGTGAGCTGTTCGAGGGACCGATGCCCGGCCACGATGCCGGAATGCCGTGGCACTACGACAAGCACGTGTGGGCGTGGGACACGAATCCCAGCGGGATGTTCAGCCAGTGGAATCCGTCCATCAGCTGCCCCTGACGAACGATCCCCTGCGCTACCGTCGTGAGGCGAGCGCGGGGGTTGAACGTGCGAAGAAACGCCGTGTCGTCCTGAGCGGCGCTCAGGACGACACGGCGTTGTGGCGCGCGCTCAGGGATGTCGGAAGGCCACCATCATTGCCCGCCGAGCGTGATATTCAACGCTGCGCGTGACGGGGACGCTGTCGATTGGCTTCCCACTCGATGAAGGGGCCGTCGAAGTCCACTAGGCGTGACCCGTCGAACCACCACACGCGCGTGGCGACCTCGCGCAGGAATGCGCGGTCGTGGCTCACGAGCAGCACGGTACCCTCGTACTCGTCCAGTGCGTCCTCCAGCACCTCGATGTTCTCGACGTCGAGATGATTCGTGGGCTCGTCGAGCACCAGCAGATTGGCCCCCGACAGCGTGATCAGCGCGAGCGCCACGCGGGCGCGCTCGCCACCGCTCAGCGTATGAATTTCGCGGAACACCTCATCGCCGGTGAAACCGAACGCGCCGAGGTGGTTCTGCACGTTCCCTCGATTCCAGAGCGGCCGCTGGGCTTGAATCGCGTCCGACAACGACATGCGGAGCGGCAGGTCGGCCAAGTCCTGCCTGAAATAGGCGGGCGTGATTGAACTTCCCACTTTCGCCTCGCCACTCGCCGGCGTGCGATCACCGAGGAGCGTGGAGATGAACGAAGATTTCCCCGCACCGTTGGGGCCCACGAGCGCGACAAAGTCGTTGCGTCGCAGTACCGCCGTGAACGCTTCCACCAACACGCGTCCGGGTACTTCTACACGGAGCTCGTTGATCGACACGACCTGATCGCCGCCGCGTTCCGCGATTTTGAACTCGAGCGACATCGCCGCCGGATCGCCTGGAGGCGGCGCCAGACGCGGCAAGCGCTCCAGACGTTTGCGCTTGCCCTTCGCCTGGAACGAGTTCACACCCGCGAGATTGCGCATGATGTAGTCCTGTTCCTTCTTCACGTACGCGCGCTGCTTCTCCAGCTCACGCTCGCGTGTAAGACGGCGTTCGGCCCGCTGCGGCACGAACTGGCTGTAGTTGCCCTTGTACGACTCGCTCGACTTCGCTTCGATGTGCAGGATGTTCGTGCAGATCGCGTCGAGGAAGGCACGATCATGCGACACGACGATCACCGTTTCATCGGCCTCCGTAAGCCACTCCTGCAGCCAGGTCGTGGTATCGAGGTCGAGATGATTGGTGGGCTCGTCGAGCAGTAGCAGATCGGCGGGCGCGATGAGTTGCGCCGCGAGACCGACTCGCCCTCGCTCGCCGCCGGAAAGCGTCGACACCAACCGCCCTCTCGACTCCTCGGCGTCGAAGCCGAGCCCTTGGAGCACCGCATCGACGCGGGCGTGATAGATGTAGCCCCCGAGGTCGGCGAAGCGCTCCTGGTCGTGCCCGAACCGTTCGAGCATCTCGTCGGTGACCTTGTCGCCCAGTTCCCCCAGCGCCATTGCTTGGTCGGCGATCCGCTGTTCGAGGGCCATGACATCACGCCAAGCCGCCGCACCCGCCTGCCACACGGTGGTGGCACCTTCGAAGGCCCGGTGTTGGTCGAGCAGCGCGTGCCGAAGTCCCGGCTGGCGTGCGACGGCTCCCGTTGTGGGATGGAGGTCGCCGGTGATGACGCTGAAGATCGACGTCTTGCCGGCACCATTCCGTCCGATGATTCCCCACCGCTCGCCCTCGGCCACGGTGAACGTGATGTTCTTGAGGAGTTCGGTGGCGCCGAACGAGATGCCGATATTGGAGCAGGAAAGAAGGGTCACGCGGCGATCGAGGAAACGGGAAGTAGGCGACGAAAGGACCGCGACGAGATCTCGCGAGTCTCATCCACGGCCACTCATATTCTAGCGCAGTTCCCGCCTGGCACGAATTCTCCCTGCTGAACGAAGTCCCCCAGAAGGGCGTGCGACTCAGCGCGTCATGGCTGTCGCGACATGCGGAATGTGACGCTGACGCTGGTGGACATCTGTATCTCGGGTGCTTGGGCCTGCTGCCCGAAGCGCGAATCGAAGTACAGCGCGGTCGGCTGCTGGAATCCGAAATTCCCGGTCGAATTCACGGACACGATGGCGCCCAGTTTCGCGCCGAGCGCGGAGGCTATGACCTCCGCATCGCGTCGCGCTGCGTCAAGTGTTTCGCCGATGCGGGAGCGGCGGACGGAATCCGCCGTACTGGCTTCGAAGGTGAGCGACGAGCTGGTCCCGGCGCCGGCACTGACGGCGGCCGCGACGATCTGTCCCAATTGGTCGAGCCGATCGATCTGCACCCGCAGGACCGACCGCGAAAGACTCGTGGCCGGCGCTGTATTCCCGGGAAATCCGTTCGGCTGCGGCGACGGACCCACACCGTATGAGATGGGCGCTTCGACTCGCACGCGACTGCCGAATTTGCTTAACGCGTCCGACACGGTCTTCAGCTTGATGTCGACACGCGCAATGGCATCGGCCGGGGTTTCGGCTGTTCCTTCTACGATAAGATACAGCGACGCACGATCGGGAAGGACTTTGCTGTTCCGCACCGCCGATACCGTGACGAGCGTGTCTCGCGCTGGTTGTGCGGTGAGCGAGAGGGGCAACAACAGAGCGGCGAAGAGAGAGAGCGAAGAGCGCATCGATTGATGGATTGATTGTGAAGACAGGTGACGCAATGATTGGCCGTGCAGTAGTAAGATGCGCGTACATGCGCGACTCCGCCACTGCGGCGTACGCGCGCCACCATAAAGATCACCGAACACAATACTTAGGTATTGACCTTAGTATAATCCTGTGATAGGATCTATCCATCCGATCAGGGAATTACCCATCGAATGGTGAGGAGATGGTTCGATCCGCCGTCGTTGACGAAGTTTTTCATGCCTTGTCCAATTCGACTCGGCGGAAAGTCCTGGAGCATCTGTCTGTCGGACGAGCCACGGTCGGCGAGCTGGCCGCACCGTTCGCCATGACGCTCCCCGCGTTCGTGCAGCACCTCTCGGTACTCGAGCAGAGCCGACTGGTGACGTCGAAGAAGCGAGGGCGAGTGCGGACGTATGAGATCGCTCCTGAACGGTTCACGGTCGTTGACGACTGGCTGACCGAGCGGCGTCAGTTGTGGGAGGCCCGATTAAATCGGTTCGACGCATACATCCAACAGCTCAACGAGAAGGAGTCACAGCGATGAGCAGGCCCTTCACGATCAATCCGAAACTTGATTTCGCGCTCGAACGGTTCATCGATGCGCCCACGCGTCTCGTGTGGGAGGCGTTGACGAAGCCGGAACATCTCAAGGAGTGGTATATGCCCAAGCCGTGGGGTCGCGTTTCGCGTTGCGAAATGGACGTGCGACCGGGCGGCATATTCAGCATCGACATTGCTACGTCAGACGGTCAAGAGATGCCGAACGTCGGCTGTTTCCTGGACGTCATTCCGATGCAGCGACTTGTCTGGACGTCGATGTTGTTTCCCGACTATCGCCCGGCAGTGTTCGACGACATTCCGATCACCGCCATTGTCTCGCTGGAAGCCGTGGGCACCGGAACACGCTACGTGTTCACCGCACTGCATCGGGATGAGGCCGACTGTGCGAAGAATAAAGCGTCTGGTTTTCTTCAGGGAACCGAGATCGCGCTCGATCAGCTGGTGGCACACGTGCAGTCGTTGAAATAGGTCAAGGCGATGGAGGACCCAATGCTGTTCGGTTGCTGACGAGGCCGCAACGTCGTGCGTGGTGCCGTCAGGCGGCGTAGGGCACGTGCGTCTCGTGGAACAGGTGCTGAATGAATTGCCGTGGCGTCTGGCGGCGGAAGAGCGGTCGGCGCACGGCGGCGCGCCGAACCACCACTGCTGCTGTGGCGGTTCTTCGCGGGCCTTCGCGGCCGTCGCGTACTTCGCGCGACCGGCGGTGCTTTCGGTTGCCTCGGTGCGCTCGGACCGCCAGCTGGTTCGCGCGACG
>NZ_JBKJRB010000052.1:0-15890 GCF_046594945.1 Gemmatimonas sp.
GATGGGTGGCGTGCCGATGATCAACCAGGCGCACATCGTAAAGACGGACATCATCGCCAAGAATGGCGTGATCCACGTGATCGACGCAGTGATTCTGCCGCCGTCTAAGTAACTGCGAAGTAGTGAGTGGGGAGTACCGAGTACGGAGTAGTTCGAGACACGCGGGGTGACCATCACGGTTGCCCCGCGTTACTCTTTGCCGGACCCTCCTACCCCGGCTCCATGATCGCTTTCCGTACCTTCCTCGGCGTGGCCCTCGCAGCCGCCCCGCTTGGCCTTTCAGCGCAGCCCATTTCGTCCAAAGCGCCGGCCGACCTGATCGTGACCAACGCCCGCGTCTACACGGCCGACGATGCGCGTCCGCTGGTGGAGGCGTTCGCGGTGCGCGATGGGCGCATTGCGTTTGTGGGCTCGCAGCGTGAAGCGGCGGTGCTCAAGGGGCCCAACACCCGTGTGGTGGACGCCGGCGGTCGCACGGTGATCCCCGGTATGGTGGATGCCCATGCGCATTTCAGCGGGCTCGCGCAGACGTTGCGGTCGGTGGATCTCACCGGCACCAACAGCCTGGCTGAGGTGATCGCGCGGGTGGTGGCCAAGTCGACGTCGGTGCCGAAAGGCACGTGGATCACGGGCCGAGGATGGGATCAGAACGATTGGGGCGTGACCGACTTCCCCGCCCACGATGCGCTTACGGCGGCGCTGCCCGATCATCCGGTGTTGCTGGAGCGCGTGGATGGTCACGCCACGTACGCCAACATGGCGGCCATGAAGGCGGCGGGTGTCACGGCGGCGTCGAAGGCACCGGTGGGTGGGCAGATCATCAAGGACGCCAGGGGTAATCCCACGGGCGTGTTCGTGGACAACGCGAGCGACGTGCTCGAAAAGCAGGTGCCTGCGCCAACGGCGGCCGAGTACAAGAGCGCGCTCAAGGACGCGATTGCGTTGATGCACAGCTGGGGTCTCACGGGCATGCACGATGCCGGCGCCACGCGGGTGGCGATTGACACGTATGAGGAGCTGGCGAAGTCGCAGGAGCTGAAGCTTCGTTTGTACGTGATGATCGGTGACGACAAGGCCGCCCTCGATCATTACTTCGCCAAGGGACCGCAGTCGGCGATGTACAACGGGCAGCTGTGGGTGCGCGCGGTGAAGCTGTACGCCGACGGGGCGATGGGTTCGCGCGGCGCGGCGTTGCTGGAGCCGTACAGCGACGATCCGAACAACACGGGGCTGCTCAAGAGCACGCAAGAACACATTCGCGAGGTGGCGGAGCGTGGACTCAAGGCGGGCTTCCAGATCAATTCACACGCCATCGGCGATCGCGGCAATCGGGTGGTGCTCGACGCGTACGAGCAAGCGCTGAAGTCGGTGCCGAGTGTGGATCACCGGTTCCGCGTGGAGCACGCGCAGATTCTGCACTACGACGACATCCCGCGCTTTGCGCAGCTGGGCGTGATTCCCAGCATGCAAGCCAGTCATCAAACCAGCGACATGTACTGGATCGGCAAGCGACTGGGGCCCACGCGCCTGTACGGCGCCTATGCGTGGCAGTCGCTGTTGCAGACGGGTGTGGTGATTCCCAACGGCAGTGACTTTCCAGTGGAGCAGGTGAATCCGCTGATCTCGTTCCACGCGGCGATCGCGCGTCAGGATGCGCGCGACTGGCCGGCGGGCGGGTGGTTCCCGGAGCAGAGAATGTCGCGTGAGGATGCCCTGCGCAGCATGACGATCTGGCCGGCGTACGCGGGCTTCCAGGAAGCGTCGATGGGATCACTCACCGCGGGCAAGTTCGCTGATTTCGTGATACTTGATACGGATATTATGCGGGTGCCGAGCGAGCTGGTGATGAAGACGAAAGTGTTGTCGACGTACGTGGGTGGGAAGTCAGTGTACGAGGCGGTCCGATAGATCGTGCGAGTTTGGAGTCGTGGGTTGAAGTTTGGAGTTTTGGGTTGCAGGCGCACAACGGCAAACGCATAACGCGAAACTTTTACTCATTACTCGAAACTCACGAGCGATCCATCAATGCGCACGGTGTCCCTCCTCCCCGCCGCCACCGAGATCATGGCGTTTCTCGGTGCCACCGACCACCTCGTGGGGGTGACGCACGAATGCGACTATCCCGACATCGTCGCGTCTCGTGCGCGGGTAACGAAGAGCAGCTTGCCGCACAGTGCAGACCCGGCAGAGATCGACGAGGCGGTGCGCGAGTTGCACGGTGCGGGTCACGCGCTGTTCTCGATGGACGAAGCGCGCATCAAGGCGCTGCATCCCGACGTGCTGCTCACGCAGGCGCTGTGCGAAGTGTGCGCGATCAGCGAATCCGACGTGCGCGCCTTGGCGGGGCGCTTGCACCCCGAGCCGCGCATCGTCACACTAAACGGCACCACACTCGACGGCGTGTACGCCGACATCGAGGCCGTGGCGCAAGCGATGAACGCCAGCGACGAAGCGGAAGAGTTACTGGCGGGACTGCGCGACCGCGTGAAGCATGTGCACGATATTCTGAAAGCCGCCAAGGCACCGCGTCCGCGCGTTGCCCTGATCGAGTGGACCGACCCGGTGTACATCGCCGGTCACTGGGGACCCGAGCAAATCAAACGCGCCGGTGGCTTCGACGTGCTCGGCACCGCTGGCGTGCATTCCACCACGGTGCCGATGGAACAGCTGTCACAGGCCGACCCGCAGTTCGTGTTGTTCGCTCCGTGCGGCTATTCACTCGCCGCGACGGTCGCCGAGGCGAAACGATGCCTGGCGCTACCGCAGTGGTCGTGGCTGGCCGGACGTCAGGTGTGGGCGCTGGACGCGAACGGATTGGTGAGTCGCCCGGGGCCACGCATCGTGGATGGCATTGAAGCGATGGCGCGCATTTTCAATCCGTTGTTGTTCACGGGGATTGATGCGAGGCATGGGGAGAGGGTGCGGTAGCGGGCGCGCTCGCAACTGGGAACTGCCAACTGCCTAGGTCGCAGTTCCAGGCTCCCAGTAGACAGTCGGCAGCTCACCCCACCCACAGCTTCACCGCCATCCCCACCATCAGCACCGCGAACAGGCGCTTCAGCACCACCGCATCGACGTGGGTTGCGATCTGGGCGCCGAAGTATGCGCCGACCGCCATGCCCGCTGAAATCAAGAGTGCGTCCTTGATTTGCAGGTGTCCGGCGCGGTAGTACGTCGCGGCGCCGATCGCGGCACCGAGTGGCACCACGAGCGCGGCGAGCGATGTACCGGCGGCCTGCTGCGGCGTCATTTTGGCCAGGTAAATCAGCGCGGGTACGACCACGATGCCACCGCCGATCCCGAAGATACCGGAGAGCACACCGGCGCCGAGTCCGATCGCGAGAAGGAGGAGAGTCATGCGAAAAGAATAGCACCTATATTTGGGCTATGCTTTCTGAATCCTCCGTAGCCTTTCTGAAGCGCCTGCTCGACACCCCCGGTCCGTCGGGCTTCGAAGGTGCACCGGCGCGCGTCTGGCGTGCCGAAGCCGCCACGTTCGCCTCCGTGAAGGCCGATGTTGTCGGTAACAGCCTCGCCACGGTCGAGGGCAGCGGTGGCCCCACCATCCTGCTGGCCGGTCACATCGATGAGATCGGCGTGATCGTGACCTACATCGACGAGAACGGCTACACGTATTTCGAAGCGATCGGCGGCTGGGACCCACAGGTGCTGGTGGGCCAACGCATGCGCTTTCTGGGTCGCCACGGTGACGTGTTCGGTGTGATCGGCAAGAAGCCGATTCACCTGATGAAACCGGACGAGCGCGAGAAGGCGTCGAAGATCACCGATCTGTGGGTCGACATCGGCGTGAAGAACAAGGCCGAAGCGATGGAGCATCTGGAAATCGGCGACGCCGGCGTGATCGACGCGCGTGTGATGGAGATGCCGAATAATCGCATCGTATCACGCGCCATCGACGACCGCATCGGCGCCTTCGTGGTGCTCGAAGCACTGCGTCGTTACGCCGAGAAGCCCGGCGCCGCCCGCGTGATCGCGGCCGCTACGGCGCAAGAAGAGATTGGCTACGCCGGCGGTGGGGCACGCGTGGCCGCGCAGCAGCTCGACGCCAAGATGGCGATCGCGGTGGACGTCACGTTCGCCACCGATCACCCGGGTGTCGAGAAGAAGGAACTCGGCGAGCACAACGTAGGCGGTGGACCGGTACTCACCCGCGGTTCGATCGTGCACCCGGTGGTGTTCCGTCTGCTCGCCGATACGGCCAGGAAGCTCGAGATCCCGTACTCCGTGCACGCCGCGGGGCGCTTCACCAGCACCGACGCCGACGGCATTCATCTCACGCGCGATGGCGTCGCGACGGCGCTGCTGTCGATCCCCAACCGCTACATGCATTCGCCCAACGAACTGGTGTCGCTCGACGACCTGGATCGTGCGGCCGAGCTGATCGCGGAAGTGTGTCGCGCGGTGACGGCGGACACTGATTTTACGGCGCGCTGAGCTTGGTGTTGTGTGCTGGCGGAGCCGTCCGCGCCGCCGACCCCTTAGCCGAGTAGAGATCCGAGTCGCCGAACATTTCTTCTCGTCCGGCGCTGACGCGCCGTGCCTCGAAGAAACGACTCGGCTTTCGGACTCTCTCGGCTGCGGGGCCAGCGGCGCGTACTGGTGTCGCGCGAACCCAAGCGTGCTGCAGCCGCAAAGATGGAGTGAGGCCGCGTGTTCCGCGCGCAGTCTCGGTCGTGGCGATCGGCGGTGGCGCGGGGAGACGGTTGTCGGGCGACTGTCGTTCGCGTTGGGGGCGGTAATCGCCAACCACAAACAGCGCTGGCGACGTGCCCCGCTGCGAGGGGAGGCCGAGAGTCCCTGGAAGCCGACTCGTTTCCTCAAAGGTCGGCGCGAAGCGACGGCCGAGAGGAAATGCTCGACGGCCAGGGATCTCCTCGGCCGACCCGAAGCCCGCACCGACCGAAGCGCTGTTTAGCAGTTCAAGAAATAGAAGCCCGCAACCGAACAACAGCCGCCGCCACTTCGGGATCAGCGTCACCGGCGAGCGACTCGATCGAGGACAGCACCGCGTAGCCGCGTGCGCGAACGAGGGCCTCGAGGGCAGCGATGCGAATCCACGCGTCGCGATTAACCTGGCGTTCGCCCGGCTCGGCCGCCGGCGCCGGTTGCGCGATGCGCAGCAAGCGCTGAATCGCGTCGGCGCTGCCAAGCTTGCCGAGCGAGGCGAGCATTTCGAGCGCCACGTCTTCATCGCGCTCCTTGTCGAGCGCGGCGGCCAATCGTGCGGCGGGCGGGCGTACACCACCGCCACCGCCCCCGACGCCGGGCAAGCCGTAGGCGGCGGCGGCGATGCGTCGTACCTCCGGATGCTTGTCCTCGACGACGCCGTGCAGACCGTGCATGGCCTTGGCAGTACCGAGACGCATGAGAGCGCGGGCGGCGGCAATGCGAATGCGATCGTCGTCGTGCGTGAGCAGCGGCAGTATGGCCACGTCGGCCTGTTCCACGCCCATTTCGCCAAGCAGCGCGACGGCGTTGCGCACCACGAACCACCGGCTGTCGCGCACGAGATCGAACAGCAGGGTGGCATTGAGATCAAGCGCCACGATGCTGTCAAAATACGCGCGTCGCGCCTGACTCTCCGGCGAGCTCATGAGCTCCTGCACCAGCACTTCGACCGTCGCGTCACCGGCGCGGGCCATGAGTTCGAGCGTGATCGTGCGCTCGGAGGTGTACGGGACGCGCGTGGCCAGCAGTCGCAACGAGGTGCGGTGCAGCAACCGTCGCATGATGCGTTCGCCGCCCAGTCGTCCCCCGCCGCCACCCACGGTGTGCACATGGTGCATCGTGGCGCGCGCGATCGATTCGATCGTGAGGGCGTCACCGCGGAATTCCGCGCCGTCGATGAGTTCGATGAACAAGTCACCGGCGGCCAGCGCGGCGTCATCGGTGCGTGCGGCGGCCAGGCGGGAGAGCGCGTGGGCCACCGCGCTGCCGCCGGCGTTGCTGGTGCCCGTCTCACTGTCGTCGATGACCGCCGAACTGAACGGTGTGAATCGCGGCAGCGCGTCGGGGGCGGGCGGCCGCGGCGTGACGAGCACGCTCCACGACCGCAGCAATTCGCGCGGCGGTTCGTCGCTCATGACGGCGCGATTGATCGTGGTCGGCGTATCACCCGACAACGGACGGATATCTTCGCCAACACGAATCGGCTGCGCGACGAGCGACGCGAGCGTGAGCAATTCGCCTGGCGCGGCACCCTGACGCACGGTGATCGAGCCGATCCCGAGCGTGAGGGCGCGTCGTAGCAGCCCACCGAGGAGCGGGTCGTCGGCCGCCAGCCGTCGCTCAATGGGGACACCCTCGAGGACCAGCTGGCCGTCGATGACCCGGCAGAGCAGCGCTCCGTCGCGGGAACGCGCGGTGAGTTGGCGGAGGGCATCACGCACCAGCGGCTGCATGACGAGCTCGGCGTCGATCTCACCGGCCGTCTCGGACGGACGCCGGGCCTGCGCCGTGACCACGCGATCGATCAGCAGGGCCAGCGCCCGGAGCACCGCACGGGACGAACGGCCGTCGGGCACGGCCCGCTGCAGGCCACTGTCGGTCGTGCTCGCACTGGGAGTGTTGCGTCGATAGCCAAGGGGACCCATGGGCGGGAAGTTACGAAGTTGGCATGTGGATGGCGATAGTGACCGGCCCTTATCTTCCGCCCATGGGACACCACGACCTTTCCGCTGGGCCGTCATTCGGGAGCACGCGCGAGCCGACTACCGATGGCGTGACGCAGACGACCGACGTGCCGCTGTACTGGCGGGCCGACGGGCCGCCCGGCGCGCCGCCGCTGCTGCTGTTGCACGGGGGACCCGGCGCGCACCATGACTATCTGTATCCGCAGATGCTGGCGCTGTCCGACAGCTATCGCGTGATCACCTACGATCAGCGCGGCGGGGGCCGCTCCAAGATCGACGACCCGACACCGATTACCTGGCAGACACAGGTCAGCGATCTCGCCCAGATCGTCACGGAATTCGGCCTCATGCCGCCCACGATCGTGGGCTACTCGTGGGGCGCGCTGTTGGCGATGCTGTACGCGATCGAATGCGCCAAGACCGGCGATGCGCGTCTCGCGCCGGCACGTCTCGTGCTGGTGTCTCCGGCACCGATCACGCGTGCTTGGCGGAACGAGTTCGAATCGTCGCTGTCATCGCGCGGGCGAAGTTCAACGATACTGGCGATGCGCGAGGAGCTTGCGGCCTCCGGTTTACGGGAGCGCGATCCGGTCGCGTATCGGCAGCGTGGGTTCGAGTTGAGCGTGGCCGGATACTTTGCCGATCCGTCACGCGCCCGCGCGCTCACGCCCTTTCGCGTCACGGGTCGCGTGCAGCAGTCGGTGTGGGAGAGCCTGGGTGAATTCGATATCCGGGACGAGCTGCGTGGCGTTCACTGCCCGACGCTCGTCGTTCACGGCAAGCAGGATCCTATACCGCTCGAGTCGGCTGCCGCCGCTGCGCAGTCGTTGAGCGCGGAGCTCCTCGCGTTGGACGACTGCGGTCATGTGCCGTATGTCGAACAACCGGAACTCCTATTCGCCGCCATACGTCGATTCCTTGCAGAGAGCCATGGTTCCCTTCGGTCCGGTCACCCACACGCTACTCACCACGATCCACGTTGATGGCCGAGACGTGCGCGTGACATTGCACAGCGCGCACGACGGCATCGAATTGGTGGGGCGCCTGTTCTTCGCCGAAGAAGGGTGGGGCAACAGCGGTATCCCCGATCGCGGCGTACTCCCCGGCCGCACCTTGTACGACGTAGAGCTGTTGGCTCGTGACCTTCGCCCGGAGGAGCTGGCGCAGCGCTGCCGCCGCGCCAACGCCGAAAAGCGACGGTTTCACGGGCTACGTCAGCTCACGCTTGAGCTGCTGTCGAAGGTGCGGTACATGAACCAGGTCGCGGTGAGTGTACGGACGGGTCTGCTGGACGGTGAGGCGGCCGGCCAGGAGATGGATTTGACGGAAGGGCAAATGGAGGAGCTGGTGCGGCAGGTTAGGCACTTGGCGGGGATAGAAGGATGAACCTTGCCAACTGTAGCTGTGGGCTGGGGGCTGTGGGCTTTCGCGGTGGGCTTTCGCGGTGGGCTTTCGCTGTGGGCTTTCGCTGTGGGCTGGGGGCTGTCGGCTCCCGAGGCTTGGGGCTCTGGGCTCACGGCTAACGGCCATGGGCCATGGGCCATCGGCCATGGGTTACCGCCAGCGGTCAGTCGCCAGCTTTGACCCATGGCTCATGGCCCATGGCTCATGGCAGATAGCAGACAGCTGTCAGCCCCGAGCCTCGGGAGCCGACAGCCCACAGCGACAGCTCATAGGCCCCTTAGCCAAGCAAGGAACCTCCGTAACCCCCTATCCAATAAAATGTCCCCTTAGCTGAGCTGCACCTAGCACGAGGATCGGGGGGTCGGGCCACGCGAGAACCGCTGGCACGAACAGGGGGGGGCACCCGTTCACCGAACGATGGCAAGGCGCCGCAACGTCGCGCTAAAAACGCCGTGTACCACGCAGGACACGAGCATTTTGAGCGGCGTTGCCAACGTCGCCCCAGCGCAGATGCCGTGAATTTTTAGTGAATCACACTACATTTCCCTCATGGATTGCCGCGCCGCTGCCTTTGCCCTGACCCAGATCGCTACGCTCCTCGAGTTGCATAACGAGGATCGGTTTTCGGTCCGAGCGATGCAGACGGCGGCGCGAGTGGTGGCGGCGCATGGTGAGACGGATCTGGGACAGGCGCTCTCGCGTGACCTCTCGGCCGAAGATGTGATCGCGCCGGCGGCCATCGAGGTGCTGCGGGATCTCGCCATGAGTAACGGGTCGTCGCTGTTGGAGCGTCTGCAGGAAGAGACTCCCGAGGGCTTGTTGGAGATGTTGCGCGTGCCCGGACTGGGTCCCTCGCGCATCCGCTCCATTCACGACGGCCTGCACGTGGACTCGCTGCTGGAGCTCGAAATTGCGGCGCGCGACGGACGTCTGGCGGAACTGCCGAAGTTCGGCGCCAAGACGGCGGAAAAGATTCTCAAGGGAATCGCCGATTTGCGAGCCACGGGGGCGTACGTGCTCTGGCAGCATGGCCGCGCCGAGGCCGAGCGCATTGCCGATGCGATTCGCGCGCACCCGGATGTGCTGCAACTCGAGATCGCGGGTTCGATCCGGCGGCGCATGGAAATCGTGCGCGATGTGGATCTGGTGTGCTCGGTGCGCGGCAGCCCCAGTGTGGTGGCCGCCACGTTCGCCCAGCTGCGTGGTGTGAAGGAAGTGCTCGGCGGCGGGGGTCGCTCGTTGTCGCTGCGTCTCGACAACGGCGTACGGGTGGACGTTTCCTGCGTGCGTCCGGAGCAATTCGCGCTCGCGTTGTGGCGCGCCACCGGCAGCAGTGCGCACGTGAAGCAGCTCACGGAGCGTGCGGCCACGTTGGGCTTCGTGCTGGCGGGCGACGAACTGCGTGATCGCGACGGCGCGTTGGTGTCGATTCCCGACGAACCGGCACTGTATGCGCGACTGGGACTGGCCTATGTGGTGCCGGAGCAGCGTGAAGCGATGGGCGAAGTGGAAGCGGCCGCGCGCGGCCCGTTCCCGACGCTGATCACCGAAGCGGATCTGGTCGGTGCCCTGCACTGCCACTCGCAGTACAGCGACGGCGGTGCCACGATACTCGACATGGCGAGCGCGGCGCGGGCGCGCGGATTGCGCTACCTGGGCGTGTCCGACCACTCACAGTCGAACACGTACGCCGGCGGTTTGTCGCGCGATGCGATTCTGCGGCAGCACGACGAGATCGATGCGTTGAACGCGCAGTACGCAACCAACGGGATCGCGTTTCGCGTGCTCAAGGGCATCGAAGCCGACATTCTCCCCTGCGGTCGCGTGGACTACGACGCCGCATTTCTCGATCGCTTCGACTTCGTGATCGGCTCGGTGCACACGCGCTATGGCATGAACGAGCGACAGATGACGGACCGCGTGCTCAAGGCGCTCGATGATCCGCATCTCACGATCCTGGGACATCCCACCGGTCGTTTGCTGCTTACGCGCGAACCGTACGCCATCGATATCGCGGCCATTATTGAAAAGGCCGGCGCAGTGGGTGTGGCGATGGAGCTCAACGCCGACCCGCATCGACTCGACATCGACTGGCGCGCCTGCCGCGTTGCGCAAGAAAAGGGGGCGCTGGTCAGCATCGGCCCCGATGCGCATTCGCCGCAAGGCTTCGACCATCTCGAACTCGGTATCGCGAACGCACGAAAAGGCTGGCTCACACCCGCCAACGTGCTCAACACGCGCACGGCCGACGAGGTGCTGGCCTTTGCGCGCGCCCGACGCGAGGGCAAAGCCACCACCGCGCCGCATTTGCGCGTGATGCAAGGCTGAGAGTGGCCCGCAGCACCGCGAGCGGCGCGCCGCGTCAACCACTCTCGGCCAAGAAGCCGGGAAAAGCGGCGCAGAAGACGATACCAGTGCACTCGGCCACGGCGAAGTTGTCCACGGCCAAGCCGGTCGTGAAAAAGGCCACGCGCAGCATGACGAAGACAAACGGGCAGAAGCCGTCGCAGCGGGCAGCGCTGGTGTCACGCTCGCCGAACACCAAGGCTGACAAGCTGGCGATTGCCACGGTGGTGTTAGAGCGTCTCAAGGCGGAGTATCCCGACGCCCACTGCGAATTGGACTACCGCAATCCGTTCGAGCTGCTATGCGCCACGATTCTCTCGGCGCAGTGCACCGATGTGCGCGTGAACATGGTGACGCCGGTGCTGTTCAGGCGCTACCCAAACGCTGATGCCTTGAGCGCCGCCAAGCAGGAAGATGTGGAGGAGATTGTTCGCACCACGGGTTTCTTCCGCGCCAAGGCGAAGAGCCTGATCGGCATGGCGGGCATGCTGGTGGCGAAGTACGACGGTGATGTGCCGCGTACGATCGCTGAGCTGGTGCCACTGCCTGGGGTTGGACGGAAGACGGCGAACGTGGTGCTGGGCAATGCGTTCGACATCAACGAAGGCATCGTGGTAGATACGCACGTGCAGCGACTGGCACGGCGGTTGGGGCTTACGCGAGAGGCAGACCCGATCGGGATCGAGCGGGAGTTGATGCCGCTGTTTCCGCGTGATGACTGGGCGTTGTTGAGTCACCTGTTGATCTGGCACGGACGAAGAACGTGCTTCGCGCGGAAGCCCGTGTGCGAGAAGTGCGTAGTGAAGGAGGTCTGTGCTAGTTGTGAGACAGGGAACTGCGAACTGCGCTAGGAATAAGGGGCGCTAGGAATGACGGGCGCTAGGAATGACGGGCGCTAGGAATTAGGGGCGCTAGAAAGATGAAGCCGACTACGCTGGCTAGAGCACGCCTCGGGAAGTCAGTGGTAGTGGTACTGCCCGTTGGGCTGCCCGTTGGGCTGCACGCGTGCGTTGCTCTCGTCGGTGCCAAACTGGAACGCACCACCGATGGCCTCGACCTATCCCTAGCGCCCGTAATTCCTAGCGCCCCTAATTCCTAGCGCCCCTAATTCCTAGCGCAGTTCGTTGGAAAAAAAGCCTCACCACATCGCCAGCACATAGTACCTCCATCCTGTCAGTCCATTCACGATCGTCACCCCGACGGCTGCTGTCCCTACGCCCGTCACGCCGCAGTACACGTCGTCATTCGTGGCCGGAGTCTGCGTGACCGACACCCATGTCCGTCCATCGATGCTGACCCAGCACGCCACGAACGGCAGCTTGCTGTTCGCCACCGCCGCCGCCGGCAACGGCATCGAGAACGAGCCGCTCAAGCCGAACACCCCGCTGCTTTCAATGCGATTCACCACCCCCGATGGCCCCTGCGGTCCGGCCGGACCCGTCGCCCCCGGGGCCCCGGTAGTTCCCGGCGTGCCTGGCGTGCCCGTTGGTCCAGTCGGTCCGGAAGGACCAGCCGGCCCCGCCGGTCCTTCCGCACCCGTACAGGCGGTGAGCAGCAGCAACGCCACCGTGGCCAGCCGTGCAGTGCAGCGCGCACCACATCGCAAATTCAGTCGGGCGCTCACGGCGCTCACGCCAGCGGTCACGGTCACTTGGTCACTCCACGAAAGCGTGGCGTATAGTCGGGGAAGATCGCCGACAGATTGCGGTTGTTGAGACGGTTCTGCACCACTTCGGCGAGTACATCGCGCATATCGATCGTGACTTTCAGGTCCTGCCCGTCTTCGAGCTGTTCGCGTTCGAGACCCGGCCACTGCGTGATCACCTGTCCACCGGCAATCGCGTTGCCCATCAGGAACATTACGCTGGCGCGTCCGTGATCGGTGCCAAGGCTGCCGTTCTCGCGAACGTTGCGCCCGAATTCGGTGGTGGCAATGAGCGTGACGCGATGGTTGATGGGCCCCTGCATGATGTCCTGCCAGAATGCTCTGAGTGCGCTCGCGAATTCCGTCATGTTGTCGGCCAGCACACCGCCCACAGATCCCTGATTGGCGTGCGTGTCCCACCCGTTCGCGTCCACATGCGCCGCTTCGAGTCCGATATCGCCTTTGATCATCGTAGCGATCGCCCGCAACGACTGACCCAGGTGGTCATTGCGATAGTTCGCCCCGTTGGCCGGGCGATAGCCATTGAAATCGAGCTTGTTCAGCAGCGCCACGGTGGCGATGCCGTCGATCGCGCTGTCACGCATGGGCGTCCACGCGCCGTTGTACAGGCGCTTCACGGCGGCAGCGTTGGGCGACGTGATACCGAACGACGCGGGCCGTGGTACCGGCAAACTCTTGGGCGCGCCGGCCAGAGTGCGTGGCATACCGTACGTGATCGACGTGGCGCGCATCGGCGCCGTGGCATTGAGCGGCGCGCTGGTGGCGAGATGTCGCGCCAGCCACCCCGACTGGATTGTGTAGTCTTCCGGCTTGCCCTGCTCGAGATAGCGCTCGGCCTCGAAGTGCGAGCGCGATTTCGTGGCCGACTGTCCGCAGGCGTGTACCGCCAGCAGCTCACCCGCCACATACGGCGCCATCAGCGGCGCCATGGTGGACGGGAGCATGAAAAACGTGCCGAGCGCGAGGCCGCGGTTCGGCGAGCTGCTGTCGGGACGTGGAATCGCCAGCGTGGGACGCACCGCGTAGTAGGTGGGATCGGCGTACGGCGCCACGAGCGTCAGGCCATCGGCGCCGCCACGCAGAAACACCGAGACGAGTACATCGCGCACGCCGTCTTCCGAGTCGGCGAAGGTGACCGATGGCAACCACGAGGGCAGCGTGACGGAGGCGGCGCTCAGTGACCCGAGTTCGAGAAAACGGCGACGACTCACGTGACGATATTCGTCGCACGACACGTCGTCAGGCACATGGTTCATGGAGTCGGTTGACATCAGGGGACCGTCAGTAGAACTGGAATTCAGGCGCCATCGTGGCGAGTTGTAGCGCGTCGAGCACGCGACTGCGCGACACATCGGCGGCGAGTAACGTGCGCAGTTCCGCCTCGAGATCGGCCGACATCTCGCCGCCGAACAGCCGCTCGCGAATCGCGTCGACCACGCCATCGACTGTCGGTGTGGTCATGAACAGCGCGAGATCGACGATCGTCCAACCGCTGCCCGTGTTGGCCACCTGCAGCACGGTGTTCACGTTATTCCAGCGATCAATAATCATCCCGGCCCAGAACTCGGCGCGATCGGGATAGCCGTCGGGGGTAGGCCACCCACCAACGCGATGGCCCATTGCTTCGAGCGGGAAATACAGGCCATCGAAATCGCGACGCACATCGACCACAGGCACGGCGCGCGCGCCAGTGGTGCGCAACGCGGAGACCATGAGATGCAGCGGGCGTTTGAGTTTGGCGGGTGCGCGCATGAGCTGTTCGCGCGAGAGCACCGCGCGCAGCATCGCTTTGATGTCACCACCGCTGCGGGTGTACGCGGTCACTACGGTACCGATCTGCGCCTCGGTGGGATCGGGCCGCACGAACCAGCGTAGCAACTTGGCGGCAATAAAGCGCTTGGTGGCCGGATGATTGGCCAGCATCGCGGCAAAGGCGATGCCTTCGTCCATGCCCGCCGTGCCGGTACCGGGCGCGCGTGCGGGAAACGTCATGCCGAGCACCGTCTTCGCGTCGAAGTCGTGCAGGTCGGCCTTGTACTGAAAGATGCCTTGTCCGTCTACCGACCAGCCGGTGAGGACACGCGCCAGCTCCCGCACATCGCTCTGGCTGTAGCCGCCATCCCAGCCGAGGGTGTGCAGCTCCATCAATTCACGCGCGTAGTTCTCGTTGATGCCCCACTTGGTGTTCCACACCTGGTCGAGATACCAGAGCATGGCGGAGCTGCGCATGCTGGCGTGGATCAGATCACTGACCTTGCCGAGGGCGTTGGGCCGAATGACCTGTTGTTGGTGGAACAGCTTCAGGCTGTAGGCGCCGTCGATGGGCACATGAAAGTGGTCCGACCAGAACTCGACCATGCGCTCGAGCAGGGAGCGTTCCGAGAGGATGGCGCGTTCGACCGTCATCCGGCCCAGCGGACGGATGATCTGGAAGTACGGGCTGCCGCTGTCGGCGATGTTCATGGCCTGACGCGGGGTCAGCGCCAGCAGATCGCGATAGGTCGCGGCAAGGTGGTTTTCGCAGGCCGAGTCGTCGAGGCGCTGCGGGTTGAGTTGCTCCTCGAGGTAGGCTTCGTAGCCAAGGTCGAGGGCGCGTGCGACCTGGGCGGCGGTCTGTCCGTGGGACGTGCGGCGCAGGAGTCGGAGCTCGGGCGACGTCCAGGCCGCCTGCTGACCGAGCTGGCTCAGGAGACCGCCCAGGCGGGCGTTGCGTGACCGGGTGGGAGGCTGGGCGACCAGGGGCGACGGCGTGAGCACAGTGCCGGCGGACGCCAGCGCGGCCCCTCCGGCGGCGGCCCCGAGGCCGGTCCGCAACCATTCCCGTCGGCTGGTCTTCATGGGAGCGAGTATCCTACCCAGCGGGCTGCTCTGTCAATGCGCCGTGATCGGATTAGTTTTCCCGTCTTCACTCTCAAAAAGATCCAGGAGACACAGTGGCCAAGCTGGCAACGTTCGAGACCACCAAAGGGACCCTTGTCGCCGAGTTGTATTCGGCCGAAGCGCCCAAGCACGTAGAGAATTTCGAGAAGCTCGCGAACCAAGGCTTCTATGATGGCGTAAAGTTCCATCGCGTGATCGACGACTTCGTCGTACAGGGCGGCGATCCGTACTCGCGTGATCTGCCCGAGGGCGATCGTCGCATTGGCACGGGCGGCCCGGGCTGGCAGATTCCGTGCGAGACGGCGGGCAACCCGCACAAGCATGAAGTGGGCTCGCTGTCGATGGCGCACGCTGGGAAGAACACCGGCGGCAGCCAGTTCTTCATCGTGCTGAGCGAGGCGAACACGCGTCACCTGAACGGCGTGCACACGGTGTTCGGCAAGGTCACGAAGGGGCTCGAGTTCCTCCCCTCGATCGTGGCGAACGATGGTATGGTGACGGTGCGCGTCGCCGACGTCGACTGACTTTCTCCGGAGATCTGAGATGGGCGGACACGCACAGCAGGACAGCGACAAGGCCGCTGGGTTCATGGGCCTGATCGGAGGCGCGCTGTTGATCGGCGCGATCATGTACGGCATCGTGATCTGGACGAACGGGCAGTTTGCCGGTCATGAGGCGGAAGGCAAGAAGGCGGCGGTGGTGAGCTCGAGCCTGATGGTTGGGTAAACAGCCAACGGCTTAGGAAGCAGTCGGGAGGGTATCAGGACGGAGGGGGCAGGACGGCGGATTTCCGCGGTCCTGCCCCCATACTGTTCGGAGTGCGCATTTCCTGGGTCTGCCGGAGCGCTTCCTGCTTCGACACGGTGCGGGTAAATGCACGGACTGATCCGTGCAGCAAATAGGTCTGGAGTGTATGCCGTAGCATCCCAACGTGTTGGCAT
>NZ_JBKJRB010000139.1:0-62646 GCF_046594945.1 Gemmatimonas sp.
GGACGCGCGGTGTAGCTCGGCGTGCGGACCGGCATGCCGACGGTGAACCGCTTGGTGCGCAGGGCGTCCTGGAAATAAGTCCGCCCGCCGATTTGGACGGCCGGGCCACTGTACCCGGTCGGACTGGCGGCGGCGATGGTGCGCCCCAACGAATCGATCAGCAAGATGCGGGCGTAACGCATCGGCGCTTCGCGATAGATCGCCTGCAACAGCAGCGCGTTGCGCTCCGGCGAGGCGTCGGGATTGAGGAGCCGATGCAGGCTGTTCAGCATCGTCCGTGCGTCGATGATCGTGGCATCGAGTGAGCGCGCCACGATGGTGGCAGTTTCCTGCGACTGCGCCGTGATGCGACGCTCTTCGGCCGCGCGCCGCTCGCGGGCCCGCAGAAACGCCAACGTCGTGATCACGGCGGCCACCACAATGGCGGCGACCTGCAGCCGACCGCGAATGCTGAGCGACGTGAACATCGGTCGGCCGGGGGAGGGAAGGGTCACTCTCGGAAACTACTGAGCCGTGGCCGAGGCAACAATCACCCGTGGTCGCAAGGGGAATGCGTCACGCCCCCACGCGTCGTCTCTACCGGTTGCAGCTCGGGTAGGTCGGGTCCGCACCACCGATGGCCGGTTTCTCCTTTCGGTTCGCCACCGCGGTCATCAGCTCATGCACGAAACGCCCGAGTCGCGCGGCGTGAACATAGTCAATGTACTGCGGTTCGTCCGACTGCATGTGATAATCGGGGCCGTAGCCGAGCGACATGTACACGACCGGGATGTCCTTGCGGACGTAATTCACCTGGTCGCTTCGACAGAAGCGGTTGAGCGGGTTGGCGGGAATGTCCCAGCTCTTGTCGATCGCCATCGGCTCGGCGCTGTTGGCGTTCACCGAGTCGATGATATCGCCAAAGTCACGCGAGAGGCGGCGCGCGCCAAGCATCTGCACAGAGTTTGGTCCGCCGAATTTTACCTGATCCACCCGGCCCTTACCGACCATGTCCATGTTGTGCGCGGCCACGACCTGTTCGAGCGGGATCGTCGGGTTGTCGACGAACCAACGCGAGCCAAGCAATCCGCCCTCTTCCCCTTGATGCGACACGAAGATGATCGATCGGGCCGGCTTCTCCTTCGCGAACTTCTCGGCGAGTTCGAGCATCACCATCGAGCCGGAGCCGTCATCGTCGGCGCCATTCATGATCGAGTCCTTGCGGGCGGGACGGGCGGCGCGCGCCTTCGCAATCAGCGCGTTGATCTTCCCCTGCTGCTCAGCCGTCGGAATGCATGACGGATCATTGTTGCCCTGACGGCGCGTGACGAAGTTCGTGGCACGCAGCGAGTCGTGATCGAGCACCGACGTGTTGATGCCCACGTGGTCGTTGTGCGCGCCCACTAGCACATACTCTTCCTTGAGCGTGGAATCGGAGCCGGGGAGCACCGCGATGACATTGCGCGCGGCATACGCTGCCGGCCGCCACGTCTGGTTCCACGACGCCGTGATCGGCTGACCAACGGTGCCGACCGATACCTCGCGGATCGGCTTGCCGAACAGCTGCTCGGCCATCTTCCGCGAAATCGTCGCTCCGGCGGGAGCGTCGGCGTTGACCGCGGTGGTCGGACGCATGCCGTTGCGGCCGTCGAAGGCGGCGTTGATGGTGGCTGGCGTCAGGTCGTCGAGGCCGATCACCAGCACCGCCACGGCACCGGCGCGACGGGCGCGCAGGTCACGCGCCGCGGCGGCGGTTGCTATGACTGCGGGACGGGCAGGAGTGGACGCCGCTACCTTGTCGGCGGCGAGAATCGCATTCACGCCGAACTTGTTGGGCACGTCGGCACAGCTCACGAAGGACGCCGGTCCGCGCACGCCACCGGTGGCGCCGGCGCCCGGTGCGGCCAGGAACACCGCGACCTTGCCCTTGAACGCCTCCGGATCGAGCATCACCGCGGTGTCCCCCCAAGTGCCGGCGAAGACGGCCGGAACGTCACTCAGATCGGCCTTGCCACCGAGACCATTCTGGGCGGACGGTGCGGTCGGGATCCAGTCACGCTTGGCCGCCAGCGCCACGCCCCCGATCTGCAACGACGACGCACTGCTGTCGAACTGGGTGGGGCCGAAGGGGAGGGTCTGGAAAAACGAGCCGCTGTCGCCGGCCGGCTTGAGGCCGAGGCGCTTGAACTCGCGCGCGATGTACTCGGTGCCTTTGACGTTGCCCTTTTCACCGATGCGACGGCCTTGCATGGAATCGTCGGCGAACTGGTAAAGACGGGTGCGAAGATCGTTGGCTGTGATCGCCGAGACGGTGGGGCGCGGCGCCCACGTGCGCGGCCCCTCGTCGGGCCACACCGGTCGTTCCGGGCGCGCCACCTTGGTGGCGTTGGGGCGATTCTGCGCGGGGAGTGCGACGGAGGCACCGGCGAGCAGGGCCATCGCCGTGGCAGCACAACGTGCGGGTCGAAACACGAGACGCGTCCTTGGTCGGGTGAAGCGGTAAGCCGGGCGCGAAGCGGAATGCCCAGCGTTCTCCAACAATACGCCGCATATTGCTCCGGCGTTCACCTGACTCCCACCGCCCCCCGGTGCCCTATGCGCGTCCGTCCCTCCCGTTTCCTGTTCCCGGCCCTGTTGTGGGCCCTCCCCGCTGTCCTGTCTGCCCAACCAGCGGCCTCCTTCACGCCGGCTGACCTTGGCGGACTACGTCTGCGCAACATCGGCCCCGCGTCGATGAGCGGCCGCGTGGTCGACATGGACGTCGTGGAGTCGAACCCAAGCACTTGGTACGTGGCCGGTGCCACGGGCGGGCTCTGGCGTACCAACGACAACGGCGTGACGTGGAGCTCCACGTTCGATGCGCCCGTGCATTCCATCGGGGACGTAGCGGTGTTCCAACCCAACCCGCAGACGATCTGGGTTGGCACCGGCGAGCGCGCCAGCCGGCAGAGCGTGGGGTGGGGCGACGGCGTGTACAAGAGCACCGACGGCGGCAAAACGTGGCAGAATATGGGACTGGCCACCAGCATGCACATCGGCCGTATTCAGCTGCACCCCCGCGATCCGAACATTGCGTATGTGGCGGCGCAGGGCTCGGTGTGGGGCGCCGGCGGCGACCGCGGTGTGTACCGCACCACCGACGGCGGCCGCAGCTGGACGCGCACACTGTTCGTGGATGACGAAACCGGCGCCACCGATGTCGCGATGGACTGGAACGATCCCAATGTGTTGTACGCGTCAACCTATCAGCGTCGTCGCAGCGCCTACGGTTTCGACGGCGGCGGCCCCGGCAGCGCGCTCTGGAAGAGCACTGACGCCGGCGTCACGTGGAGCAAGCTCACGGGACATGGACTGCCGGAGGGGGAGTACGGCCGTATCGGCATCGGCGTGTATCGCAAGAATCCCAAAATTCTGACCGTCAGCATCGAGCAGGGGGCGCGTTACAACGCCAGCACCGCGTACATCGTGCGCAAAGCTGGTGTGTATCGCAGCGAAGACGCCGGCGCTTCGTGGACGTTCATGAGCGACTGGAATCCGCGGCCGATGTACGCCAGCCAGGTGATCATCGATCCGAACGACGATCAGCGCATCTACATGCTGAATGCTTATTCGTTCAGCGATAACGGTGGCAAGACATTCACCGCGCCGCGCACCACCACGCACGGCGATGATCGGTTTGTGTGGGTGAATCCCAGCAACAGTCGTCATGTGGTCAAGCTCGACGACGGTGGCATCGGTATCAGCTACGATCGTGGTAACAAATTTCTGTATGTCACGTCGCTGCCGCTGTCGCAGTTCTATCGCGTGGCCACCGATAACGCAGTGCCGTTCAACGTGTACGGTGGCCTGCAGGACAACGGCTGCTGGATGGGACCGAGCGCCAGTTGGACCACCGGCGGCGTGCTCAACGACCACTTCTCGCGCCTCTGCGGCGGCGACGGCTTTCACGTAACGCCGAATCCGCTCAACCCGCGCACCGTCTACTCGGCGTCGCAGTTTCTGGGGCTGCAGCGCAACGACACGAAAACGTGGGAAGTGCAGGACATCCGCCCCGGCGATTCGACGGGACACATCGCGGGTCGTCGCAACTGGGAAACGTGGGGCAAGCCGGGTGCTGAACAAGTGTTGGGTAACGCGATGCATCCGGCCAACTGGGATGCGCCGTTTATCATCTCGCCGCACGACACGTCCACGGTGTATGCCGGCGGGCAGCATCTGTTCAAGTCGGTAAACAGCGGACGCACCTGGAAGGACCTGGGCGATATGAGCACCGGTGTCGATCGCTCTCGCCTGGCCCTCATGGGGCGTTTGCCGGGTGAGAATACGCTGTCGCTCGACGACGGCGTGCCGTACTTCCCGGGTGTGACCGCACTGGCCGAGTCGCCGCGCATGAAGGGCGTGTTGTACGTGGGGACCGATGATGGCCGCTTCCGTGTGTCGCGCGACGGTGGCGCAACGTTTGCGGACGCGCAGGATCGATTCCCGGGGCTACCGCAAGGTTCCTGGTTTGCCGGGGTGGAAGCCTCACGACATGCGGCGGGCACGGCGTACGTGGTGATCGACAACCATCGCAGCAACGACTTCGCGAACTATGTGTATGCCACCACCGACTTCGGCACTACGTGGCGCCGGATCGACGCGGGGCTGCCGGCCAATCGTGTCACGCGTACCGTGCGTGAAGATCCGCGCAACGCCAAGCTGCTGTATCTCGCCACCGAGTTCGGCGTGTTCATTTCGCCCGATGGCGGCGATCAGTGGGTGCCGCTGCGCAACAACATGCCGATGATGCCGTTCAACGACCTCACGATTCAGGCGCGCGACAACACGCTCGTGTTGGGTTCGCACGCGCGCGGTTTGTGGATTCTCGATCAGCTCAACGCGTTGCAGGAGCTCACGCCGGCGGTGGCGGCCCGCAGCACGCATCTGTTCACGGTGCAGCCGGCCAGGCAGATCCGTACCACGAATCTGCGTCCGCACACGGGCGACATGATTTTCCGCGGCGAGAACCCGACCAACGGCGCGCTCATCGACTATTGGGTGCGTGAGGCCGGAACGGCGATCGAGCTCACGGTGATTGATGCCGCCGGGCGCGCGGTGCAGACGCTGCGGCCGACGACGGCGCGCGGCGTGAATCGCATCGTGTGGAACTTGCGTCACGCCGACCTGCCGATTCGCAGTGGCGGTGGTGAAGACGACGATGCCGGGCCGAGTGCGACGACGCCGGGTCCGCTGGTGTTGCCGGGCACCTATACGGTGCGGTTGTCGGTGGGCGGGAGCACGCAGCAGCAGCGTGTAGTGGTACTAGACGATCCGCGGATGACGCTGTCGCGGGCCGAGCGTGCCGCGTGGACGGCGTTTCACCGGGCGATTGCGGCGGTGGCGACGTCGCATGCGCCGGTCGCAGAACGGTGGCGGGCAAACCCCGGTACTGATGCCGCCACGCGCGACGGCAAGCGTCAGTCGGCCGAGCTGAGTGCGCGCATTTCTGGACTGTACGGCGCAGTGGCGCGCTATACCGGCGCACCCACGTCGGATCAGCGGTCGGAGCTGCGCTACTACACGCGCCTGGCGGCCGTGCTGGCGGAGACGGGTCGGTAAGGGTGGTGTGCGGTTGAAAGTTGGGTTGACCTGATCAGACAGAGGAAAAGAGAAGAAGGGAAAAAGGAGCACGCGTCGAGGAGTGAGATCGGCGATCCCCTCTTTTTCTCTTTTTCTCTTTTTCTCTTTTTCTCTGTGTGATCTTTTCTGTGTGTGCTTTCGGGAGGCTAGAATTCGTATATGCTGCACCTCTGGTCATCATCGACGTACGCCATCGAACTCCCCGACGGGCATCGATTTCCGATGTCCAAGTATCAGCTGTTGCGGGAGGGCGTGCTGGCCGCGGGGCTGGTGGCACCGGAGCAGATGCATGATCCGCAACGAGTGCTCATCGACGATCTGCTGCTCGTGCACACGCGTGAGTATGTGGACCGTATTACCAATGGCACGCTGCCATCGGCTGAGCAGCGCCGGATCGGGTTGCCGTGGTCGGAGTCGTTCGTGGAGCGCGCGTATCGAGTGGTACAGGGCACGTGTGAAGCGGCGGAGTCGGCGCTGGAGCATGGTGTGGCGATGAACCTGGCCGGCGGAACGCATCATGCCTTCCCCGATCGCGGCGAGGGGTTTTGCACGTTCAACGACGTGGCCGTGGCGATTCGGCGTCTGCAGCGCGACGGGCGCGTACGTCGCGTGGCGATCGTTGATCTCGATGTGCATCAGGGCAACGGCACGCACGGCTGTTTCGCCGGCGACCGCCACGTGTACACGTTCAGCATGCACGGCGCGAAGAATTTCCCGTTTCACAAAGTGCCGGGCACGCGTGACGTGGAGCTCGACGACGGAACCGGCGACACCGAGTATCTCGAACGGCTCGCGGCGCATCTGCCCGAGGTATTGCGCGAGTCGCGTCCCGATCTCGTGGTCTATCTGGCCGGCGCCGACCCGCACGAGGGCGACAAGTTGGGGCGCCTCAAGCTCACCTTCGAGGGGCTGCACCGCCGGGATGCGTTCGTGTTGCAGATGTGCCGGGAAATCGGCGTGCCGGTGTGCGCCACCATGTCCGGCGGCTACGGCCGGGATGTGCAGGACACGGTGCAGGTGCACCTGAACACGGTGCGGGTGCTGCAGAGCTTCGCGCGGCGCTAACTTTCCAAGGCACCCCTTTATCCGTTTTCAGGAGACCTCCGGATGGTTCGTCGTACGTTCCTGCTCGCGCGCTCAATTGCCACGGCGCTGAGCGCTGCCGCGAGCGCGCTCTTCGCGGTCCCCGCGCTGGCGCAGTCGCCCGTTTACAAGTCGTCGATGCACGATTACCGCCTGGTGACCGTGGCAGACGGCCTCGTACAGCCGTGGTCGATGGCGTTCCTCCCCGGCGGCGATATGCTCGTGACCGAGCGTCCGGGTCGTTTGCGCATTGTGCGTGGCGGCAAGCTGCTGCCCACGCCGGTGGCTGGCGTTCCGGACGTGGTGTACCGCGGACAGGGCGGCCTGCTCGATGTGGTCGCGCACCCGAATTTCGCCACGAACAAGCTGATCTACCTCAGCTTCTCCAAGCCGACGGGCGGCGGTGCCGCCACGACGGCGGTGGTACGCGGTCGCTTCGAGAACAACGCGCTGGTTGACGCGAAGGAAATCTTCGTGGCTGATACCAGGGGCGCGCCGGGCCACTTCGGCTCACGCATCGCGTTCGACCAGAGCGGCATGATGTTCATCACCGTCGGCGAGCGGCAGGCGCCGTCCAGCGGTGATCTCGAAAAGCATCCGGCGCAGGATTTGTCGAATCATCACGGCAAAATCATTCGACTGTTCGACGACGGCCGCGTGCCGCCCGACAATCCATTCGTGGGCAAAGCTGGCGCGAAGCCGGAGATCTGGAGCTACGGTCACCGCAATCCGCAGGGCCTCGCCATTCATCCCATGTCGGGTGAGGTGTGGGCGACCGAGCACGGACCGCAGGGCGGCGATGAGCTCAACCTGGTTCAGAAGGGGCTCAACTACGGATGGCCGGTGGTCGGCTTCGGCGTGAACTACGGTCCCGGCGTGGCCATTCATGCGGCCACCATGCGCACCAGTATGGAAAACCCGAAAAACGTGTGGGTGCCCTCCATCGCCACGTCGAGCCTCATGATCTACACCGGCAACAAGTTTCCGGCGTGGAAAGGCAGTTTCTTCGTGGGCGGACTCGCCGGACAGCGCATCGTGCGTCTCACGTACGACGGCAAGCTGTTCAACGTCGAGGACAATCTCGTGCGCAATCAGGGACGCATCCGCGACGTGCGACAAGGGCTGGACGGGTTCATCTACTTCTCGATTGACGATCAGCAGGGAAAGCCGAGCGCGGTCATGAGGATGGAACCGGTGGCGAGGCGGTAACTGCTGGCGGTGAACTGCGAACGGCGCCAGGAATTACGGGCGCCAGGAATTACGGGCGCCAGAAATTACGGGCGCCAGGAATAAACGGCGCCAGGAATGAACGGCGAAACAACGAACAACGTGAGGGCAAACGGCGACAACGCGGTTTGCCCTCACGCTTTTTATTTCTCGCGCCGTTCATTCCTGGCGCGGTCTATTCCTAGCGCCGTTTATTCCTAGCGCGGTCAGCAGTTCATTCCGGCGCCGGTATTCCCATCGCGTCCCACTCTTCCTTCGCCGGCCCGTACATCCCGGGGATGACCAGTCCTGCCTGTCGCATACCCACGGAAAGCTGGCCGCGGTGATGCGCCTGATGCTTGATCAGCACGTCGATCGTCATGCCGCGCGGCCATGTTTCGCCGTACATATCGTCTGACTCGAGCAGTGTCGCGTCGGTCCACGTCGCCTGCAGCTGTTCGCTCACGGACGCCGCCGCGGTGCGATAGGCGGTGCAAATCTCGGCGGCGTGCGCGGGCACGGCATCGTGCTCACCGGCACCGGACACCACGAGTCCCGTCCGGTTCAGCATCTCCGGGATCGACTGCGCGAGGTGCCATGCCAAGCGCCCGACCGTTCGGCCGCCGGGGTACAACGGTTGCGACAGCGACCTGTCGGTGAGGCAGGTCAGCAGCTTCTGTGTGCTGTCGGATTCGTACTGCCAGGCGGCGTGAAATGACGCGAGAGAAGCGTACATCGGGGTCCTCGGCGGGAGGAATGAACGGCGCTAGAAATTGGGGGCATCAGCAATGAACGGCGAAACAACGAACGACGTCAGGGCAAACGGCGAAAACGCGGTTTGCTGTCACGCTGTTCGTTGTTTCGCCGTTCATTCCTGGCGCCGTTTATTCCTGGCGCCGTTCATTCCTGGCGCCGTTTGCCGTTCCAACCCGCTTGACTCGACGCATCCGCCAACGGAAGATCCCTGATGACCTCTACCTTGCCTATCGCATTGCGACGCGCGCTTTCGCTGGCCCTGCTCGCCGGCCTCCCGTTCGCGTCGGCCTGCCGCGCATCAGTGCGCAGCGGCCCCGAGCCGCAGTTCATTCATCCCGACGGTCCGCCGGCGAATCCGTTTTCACCTGCGGTGCGCGTGGGCAACATCATCTTCGTGTCCGGCACGCTCGGCACCAAGCCCGACGGTACGCTGGTGCCCGGGGGTATTCAGGCGGAAACGCGGCAACTACTCGAGAACATCAAGGGCACGCTCGCGGCCGCCGGTGTGGGAATGGACCGCGTCGTGAAGTGCACGGTGTTTCTGGCCGACCTCAAGGAGTGGCCGGCCATGAACGAGGTGTATCGCAGCTACTTCAGCAACGGCAACTATCCGGCGCGCGCAGCCGTGCAGGCGACGCTGCTGTTCGGTGCCCGGGTCGAGATGGAATGCGCCGCGGCGGCGAAGTAGCTCCCGCGTGCGCGAAGCGCGTGGCATGATCACCAATGATCCGACGTCGTCGGCTTAGCTGCCAGAGCGCAAATATTCCACGACGTCGCGCGCAGTGTACGACGCGCGATCGCCGAGGAACGCTCCGATGTGCAACAGCTCGTCGCCGCTCGTGATCAGCGCTGGTTCCACTTCAGTCTGGCTCCCATCGGTGTTGAGCACCTGCGGCATACCGACCGCGGAGATCAGGCCATTGCAGACACACTGGCGACCGATTGTGTCGATGAGTAGGCCACCCTTGTTTAGGTAGTCCTGCTCCGGCTCGGCCGGACAGCGATAGCCTACGCGTCCGTCGTCGCGCTGATACGCTGTGCGCAGATAGCCCAAGTCACAGCGACGTACGCGTTCGATCGTGGCCGGATGTCCGGGCCACGATACGACCTTGAACGGGAAACCGGTTGGTGACGTGCGGGGGTCGGTACGGATCGAGAGATCGCCCATGCGCGCATGCTCGAGCACCGTGGCTTTGAGTTCGGTGTCAAATCCGGACTCGTCGCAGTAGGCGAACAGCGTGCCCACCTGAATGCCCGTCGCGCCTTCGGCGAGCGCGTGCTGCAGCTGCGCCGGCGACCCAGTGCCACCGGCCAGCCAGAAGGGGAGACCGAGGTCGCGCATCTTGGCGAGATCGACCGCGTCGCGTGCACCGTACACCGGTTCACCGGTGGCCGAGAGGGCGCCACCACCGCGCGCAGGCGCGTTGTGGCCACCCGCGGTGGGTCCTTCCACTACGAACCCGTCGACGCGACCCGAGGCCTTTCTGGCCAGCGTGGCGGCGAGCGAATTCGCCGCCACGATGGCGAGGAAGCGTGGCCGCATGAGCACCCGCGTCGCGTCGGCGCCATGGGCAACCGGATCAAAGGTCAACACGGGCGCATCGACCGCCGCCACGCCTTCCACGTCGAAGCGCAACGAGGCCGTTTCGTTCGCCGAAAGTCGATCGAGCGCCAGCGGAATCTCGCGCGGAATGCCGGCGCCCATCAGCACATAGTCCACGCCGGCTAGCATCGCACCGTACAGCGACGCGAGATTCGGCAGCTGAAGCTTGGTGAGCAGGTTGATACCGACCAAGCCATCGTGTCCGCTTTTCGCCAGAAACACTTCGACGAAGTTGGCGAGTATTGTGAGCTGCTGACGCGCGACGCTCACGTGTTGCCTGTACAGCGGAAGCAGTTTGTACGGCTCCCCTTCCCGTCCGTTGGGCAGGAAGTACCGTCGCAGCACCGCCGCGCCGACCTCAGGAATGGGAAACGCGTCGATCGCGCGGCGCATCTCGCCATCCGTGTCACCGTCCTGCAGTCGACGAACGAGCAGGGAATCGAGCGCGGTGCCAGAGACGACGCCCAACTGTCCAAGGCGTGAGACTTCGCGCGCCAGCAGCCAGCGCGACACGCCGACGCCCATACCGCCTTGAATGATCACCGGGAGGGAATCCTGAGTAGTCATAGACCAGAAGGATGGTCAGCCCCCTTCACGTCGGCTGTCGGTTATTCCCGTGGATGGCTGTAGTGAATCCCCTGACAACGGCTCCGGCGGCAACTACTCGTCGGCGGCGAGTCCGTCGAGGTTGTAGCCGAGCGCGCGGAGTTTGGCGGCCATGTCCTTCTTCTCGGCACACTTCACGTACGCCTCATCCGCTTCGACCGTCTTGCTCTTCACCAGGTTGATCAGGGCATCGTTCAATGTTTCCATACCCAGTTTCTTCTGGGTCTGGATGATGTTGTTGATCTGCACGGTTTTACCTTCGCGGATCATCGAGCTCACGGCTTTGTTGACCAGCAGGATTTCGCGCGCCGCCACACGTCCGCCGCCGATCTTTTTGCACAACGTCTGCGACACCACGCCCTTGAGCGACTCGGCGAGCATCACGCGGATCTGATCCTGCCGATCAGCGGGGAACTGGTCGACGATGCGGTTGACCGTGGACGCGGCCGTGGAGGTGTGCAGCGTGCCGAACACGAGGTGACCCGTTTCCGCCGTCTCCAGCGCAATGGCGATCGTTTCCAGGTCGCGCAGTTCACCGACGAGAATGATGTCCGGATCTTCGCGCAGGGCCGCGCGTAGGGCGCTCTTGAACGACTGTGTGTGCACGCCCACCTGCCGCTGCGTGATCAGGCATTTCTTGCTCTGATGGACGAACTCGATCGGATCTTCGATCGTGATGATGTGATCGTGTCGCGAGCGGTTGATCAGATCGACCAGGGCGCAGAGCGTCGTCGACTTGCCGGAGCCGGTCGGGCCGGTGACCAGCACGAGTCCCTTGGTGAGCGCGCAGAGCTGCTGCACCTCGGGCGTGATGCCCATCTGCTCCACGGTAACCGTGGTGGTGGAAATGGTGCGGATCACCGCTGCCGTACCGTTACGGTCCCGCAGCACGTTCACCCGGAAGCGTGACACGCCGGTGATTTCGTGCGCGAAGTCGGTATCCCAGTGCTCGTCGAACTCCGCTTTGTTCTTGGCCGGCATGATCGAGCGCACCATGTGCGACACCGATGGGTCGTCGAGGATCGCTTGATCCTCGATGCGAATCAGGTCGCCCCCCAATCGGAGAATAGGCGGCTCCCCCACGCGTAGGTGCAGGTCGGCGGCGCCTCGTCGCACCTGCTCCAGCAGCAGGGACTCCAAGCGTTCGCGGGCCAGCGTGCTGTCGGTAGAATCCCCGAACGGCACGTCGGAGGCGCGATAGCGCCGAAGTTCGGGCGCTGGCGTAGCCATGGGCTCTGAAGAAACGTTGAGTTCTTCAACGTGCTTTCGGACCGTCAGTCGCGTATGCGCCGAGCTCCCGTCTTGCTCAACCAGCCATTGCTGCGCGTTCCAGCTGTACAGGAACCGGATGCCGCGACCCGTCGCCACCAACACTTTCTGGTCCGCATCGGCCAATTCGCTCACGAGCGCCAACACCTGCTTGCTCGACAGCACCTGCTGGCTCACTGCATGCGTCCCCGTATCCGTGAGACAACAAATGGGGGAATCGGCCTCGAGAATGATCTGACTGGCGGCGCCAGATTCGAGGCGTGCCAATATGCGGTCTAATTGGGGCACGGTGTCACTGTACTGGAAAACGTGTAGGATCTGCAGGCATGGCCATATTTTGTTTCTGGCACATCTGCGCTCTGCGTCATGGACGATTCAGCGTGCGCTACGACACAACAATGGTCGATGTAGCGTGACGATTTATTGTAATCAGTGACACGTCAGTATCCAGTCAGTGAAGTATCACTGACCTGTCTATCGAGGTTGGGTCGGCGATTTGCAGTTCTTGGCCGCGGTCGTGGCTGCCGCTTTGTCGCCGAGCTTTGCGGCTTGGGCCAGATCGGCACAGGCGCCCGCCGTGTTCTTCAGCGCAACGCGCGCCATGGCCCGCAAGGTGTACACCTCCGGCCCCGCCATCCGCCGTTCGATGGCGGCGGTGAAGTCCTTCTCCGCGTCGTCGGTGCGCCCGGACATCCCGGCCGCGCGTCCGCGCAGAAACCAGCCCTGCGCGGCGTCGGGGACGGCGCGCACGTACTTGTCGAACCGCGCCCAAGCCTTGGCGCCGTCGTCGTTCATCATGTACCCGATCCCTTCCACGAGATCGAGTTGAGGGTCGCTCATGCCGAGCGCGCGGGCACTGTCGATGTCGGCGAATGCGGCTTTCCCGTTGCCCACGCGTTGATGAACGATGGCCCGACCCCCGTACGCGGCGGCAAAGCGCCGGTCCACGGCGAGCGCCTGCGTGTAGTCGGCCAACGCCTGCTCGAACTCCTCGAGCTCGCGATGGGCGCGTCCCCGCTGCTGCAGACTGGTGGCGTCGCGCGGCGCTTTGGCGAGTGCGCTGTCGAGCATTCGAACCGCTTCGCGCCACAGCCCGGCGGCGAGGGCGCGGTCGATCGGCGTCGGCTGAGGCGACGACTGTGTCGCCGCCGAGCGCGGGGACATCACGACGAGCGCCGCGACGAGCACGGCCGCAATTGCGCCGCGGCAGATTATCCGCATCCGTGTCCGCATGGTCAGGCGTCCTGTGTCGTGTTGATCCGTTCTCGCACACCGGTGCCGAAGAGTGTGAGCAGCGCCCCTGCCACCGCCAGCACCGCCAGAAAGAGAAACGCGTAATTCGCGCTCCCGGTAGCGGTCCGGATGCGGCCGATGATATCGGGACCGAAGTGCCCGCCAAGATTGCCGACGGCGTTGATCCAGGCGATGCCGGCGGCGGCGGCCGTTTGTCTGAGAAACGCCGTCGGAAGCGACCAGAAGGTGGCAAGAAATGACAAGACCCCCGAGGTCACGAAACAGAGTGCGATCAGCGCCGGGATCACGTGGGCGCCGACCAGCACGAGTCCCACGAGACCCGTGGCGGCCACGAACAGTGAGCCCGCCACATGCTGGCGACGTTCACCGGTGCGGTCGCTGCGTGCGCCAACCCACACCATGACGACACCGGCGGTTCCCCACGGAATCATGCTGAGCAGTCCGATCTCGAGGAACTCCGTTTTCCCGATGCCGAGTTCCTGCACGATGGTCGGCATCCAGAAGCTCACGCCATACAGCGAAAACGTGCCGGCCAGATAGACCAGCGCCAATACCCACACGCGGCCACTGCGCAGCGCCTGCGCCGCGCCATGTGCTGCGCCATGTGCTGCGCCATGTGTCGAACGGCGTGCGAATGTCACCGCAACGCCGTGGGCGGCCGTGTCTTCCTGCGCGAGCTGGTCGGTGATCGCGCGACGTTGCTCGGGCGAGAGCCACGTCGCCTGCGCCGGACGGTCGGGGAGTAGCTTCCAGATCGCGATGCCGGCGATCATCGACGGAATGGCCTCGAGCACAAACAACCAGCGCCATCCGTCCCAGCCACGCAGACCGTCGGCGTATTGCATGATGGCGCCCGACACCGGTGCGCCGATCACGTTGGCGGCGGCCACGGCGGTCATGAACAGCGCTACGGTGCGGGCGCGCTTCGCGGCGGGAAACCAGTACGTGAGATAAAGAATGATGCCTGGGAAGAAGCCCGCCTCGGCGATGCCCAGCAGGAAACGCAGCGCGTAGAATCCGAACTCGAGCGGCGCCACGCCGAACAGGGCGGGCAGCGGTCCCCACGGAATCCGGTCCACGAACGCGAACGCGCCGGACACGATCGCCCACGTGAACATGATGCGTGCGATCCATCGACGCGCACCGAATTTCTCCAACAGCAGGTTGCTGGGCACCTCGAACAGGAAGTAGCCGAGAAAGAAAATGCCGGCACCGAACCCGTACACGGCGTCGGAAAAGCCGAGCGCCGACGCCATCTGCAGCTTGGCGAAACCGACGTTCACGCGGTCCAGAAAGGCCACGATGTAACTCACGAAGAGCAGCGGCAGCAGACGGCGCGCCGCGAGCGCGAATCCGGACTCGGCGGCGGTCGTCACGCGATCGCGGGCCACAGCGCGAGACTGCACAACGTACCGGCGACCGTCATGACGGTGCGCACGCGGGCATTCCAGGGCGGCAGCAATCCTTCACGCGAGGCAGCGACATCCCAGGCGAGCTGGATGCCACCACTGAGCATGAGGAGACCGAGGGCGGCCTTGAGTGGCGCTTGCGGCAGGAGCGCTGCCAGCCCAACCACCGACGGCGTGGCGGCTGCTACCATGCGCCACAGGTTGGGCGCGTTTGGCGCTCGCGTGAGTTCCGCGCCCCACCGCGCGCCGCCCAAGAAACTGAGCGTGAGAGCGGCGTACACGAGGAAGGTGCGGACCGCGGCGTCGTGCAACGCGCTGACAGCGGGCGTGCGGTACGCGATCACGAGACACACGAGGAAGGGGGCGAGCCCCGATCCGCTGATCAGCCAGAAGGCGCGGGTAGGCATGGCGCGAAGGTAGCGCCGACCTGCACCGCGCGGTATATGTCGTCGCCATGCCTACGACTGCCCAACGTCTTTCCGCCTTCAGCGAATCGGTGATTCGCGGTACGACGCGCCTCGCGAATCAGCACGGCGCCATCAACCTTTCGCAGGGGTTTCCGGATTTCGATCCGCCGGAAGTGCTGCTCGAGGGGCTGGAGCGCGCTACACGCGGGCCGTTCCATCAGTATGCGGTGACGTGGGGCGCGCCGCGCTTCCGTACCGCGCTGGCGAAAAAGATCGCGCACTTCAGCGGCCTCGAGGTGGATCCCGAATCGGAGCTCGTGGTGACCTGCGGCAGCACGGAGGCGATGATGGTCGCCATGATGACGGCCTGCAATCCGGGCGACAAGGTGATCGTCTTCTCCCCGTTCTATGAGAACTACGCCGCCGACGCGATTCTCGCGGGGGCCGAGCCGATCTACGTGCCGCTGCATCCGCCGCACTTCAACTTCGACGAAGAGGTGCTGGCCGCCGCGTTCGCGCAGCGTCCGAAGGCGATCGTGGTGTGCAACCCGTCGAACCCGAGTGGTAAGGTGTTCACGCGCGAGGAGCTCATGATCATCCTCAAGTACGCGCAACAGTACGACAGCTGGGTGATCATGGACGAGCCGTACGAGCACATCATCTATGCGCCGCACGTCCACACGTACTTCAATACGTTACCCGGCGCCTTCGAGCGCACGATCACCTGCAACTCGTTGTCAAAGACCTATTCGATCACCGGCTGGCGACTGGGCTACGTGCATGCGCCGGCCAGTGTGATCGCGCAGGCCAAGAAGGTGCACGACTTCCTCACCGTCGGTGCTGCGGCACCGCTCATGGAAGCGGCGGTCGGCGCGCTCGAACTGCCTGACTCGTACTACGCGGGGCTCACGGAGCTATACCGCGGCAAGCGCCAGATTTTCCTCGACATCCTTCGCAGCACCGGATTGCCGTTTACCGAGCCTCAAGGCGCGTACTACGTGATGGTGGACATCACGGCGCTCGGCTTCGCCAACGATACGCTCGCCTCGGAATGGCTGATCAAGGAAATCGGCGTGGCCGGCGTACCGGGCTCGAGCTTCTTCCGCGAGCCGGTCAACCACCTCATCCGTTTCCACTTCGCCAAGCGGGAAGAGACACTCAGGGCTGCCGGCGAACGGCTGGCCGGACTCTCGGCACGGGTGAACGCGGGACGGTAGGAATCCCGCGAGCACAGCAATTGCATAGGACCATCTGGACTCACTCAATTCGGGAGCCTCTCATGAATTTCGCGCTCTACCTCGTTGGATTTTTCGTCTTTATCGGTGGCGTAGCGTGGGGACTGACCGTGATGGGGGTCTCGTCCACGTACATCATCATCGCCTGTCTCGTGCTGCTCGGCATCGGTATCATGACCGGCGTGACGCGGACGCGCATGAAAGATCCGCCAAGCACCTGAGCGTGGTTCAGCGCGCTGGCGGACAGCGCGGGCAGTCGAGAAAGGCCCGCGCCGACTCGGCGGTGCGGGCGGGATCTTCCTCGTGTGGCACGTGCCCGAGTGTCGGGAACAGCTCGATGCGGCTTCCTGCGATGTCGCGCGCGAAGCGTCCGGCGTGATCGGGCGGGATGAGTCCGTCACGCCCGCCCCACATGATGAGCGTGGGTACGCGAAGAGTGGTGATGGTCGTAGAGTCGCCGGCGTTGTCGGATTGGGCGAAGCGGCGCGGAAGCGAGGCGCGATTGCCTTCGCGCAGCGTGAGCTCGTAGTAGCGCGTGACCAAAGAATCGGTCACGCGTGACGGATCGCCGTACACGCTGCGGACACTCGATTCGACGACGGCGCGCGGCAAGATGCGCGTGAAAAGCCACTCGAGCCCACGAGTGCGCGCCATTCGAAAACCGATCGGCACTTGTTGCGACGCGATCGGATACCCCGCGGCGTCGACGAGGATCAGGGCGTTGACCCGATCGGGCGCGGCGGCGGCGACGTGCCAGGCCACTTCGCCGCCGAGGGAGTTGCCGGCGATCGCGAAACGCGACACGCCGAGCGAGTCGAGGAGCTGCAGCGTGATGCGTGTGTACGCGGCCAGCGAGTAGTCGTTGTCTGGCGACGGGCCAGTGAGGCCAAAGCCGGGCAGGTCGAAGCGGATCACACGGCGCGAGGGGCGCAGCGATGCCGCCCAACCGTCCCACGTGTGCAGGCTGGCCGACGTGCCGTGCACGAGGACGATCGGCACTGAATCGTTGCGCGGGCCCTCGTCGCGCAGGTGCACCTGCATGCCATTGAGGGCCAGGAAGCGCGATGGGGACGGCGCCCAGCGCCCCGAGAGCGCCGATACCGGCTTATCAGGTGCCCACACGCTGGCGAGTAGCAGCAAGAGCATCACCGCCAGCACCAATCCGCCCATCAGCCACCGTGCCAGCTTCATACGTTCCGCTCCAACTGGAAAAAGAAAGGCGCGCCGTCGCGACCGCGTTGCGCGTGAGCGCGTGGAAGCGCGACAGCGAGAGCGGAATCAAACGCGGGTCGATTGCATAGCGCTCGCCCGCGCGATTCAGGAACTGCAGCGGATGCACGACCTCCTCGCTCACGAACGACTAGCCGTACCAGGCGTAGCTCTCGAGCAACCCGTCCATGTTGTGACCGCCGGCAACGCATCGAAGCGCGCCAGCGCTTCGGCCAACGTCATCGCGGCGTGAGGAGGGCGTCTTTGAGCGCGACGCCATCGAGGCGCTCTGACGGCTTCACGCCGAGCAGTTCGGCCAACGTCGGGGCCAGATCGACCGTGCGCACGAACTGCGTGTGCACGCCGGGCTTGATGCCGGCACCGGCGAAGATGAGCGGGACGTGCGAGTCGTACTCTCGCGGTGAACCGTGCGAGGCCACGTTGCCGCCCCACGTGCTGTACGGCGTGAGCGTGACCACCAGCTCGATCTGGGAACTCGCCGGGAACTGATGCGCCCACCGTCGCGCGATGTCGTCAGTGAGCGTGTCGGTGACCAGTGTGGAAAACCGATCGACTCGCGCGACACCGGGCACCGTGCGCGCATCGACGGCAAAGGCGTCCACGATGGCGTCGAGGTCGGACGACTGGCGGAACGCGTTGCGATTGGCAAGCAGGATCTGGACGTCAAGATCGATGGCGAGGGTATCGAGTTTCTTTGCCTTCAGGCGCGCCACCGTGGCCGGCATGAGGTCGTACAACGACACGCGCCGCGGGCGCGGCTGAACCGACGCCGGGGCAATCTCCGGAATACTGCCTACGCCGTGATCGGCCGTTACCACGATCGTGATCGTCGTGGAGTCGCGTAACTTGTAGAGCGAGTCGAGGAAGACGCCGATCGTGCGATCAACCCGCAACACCTGGTCGTGCATCTCGCGCGAGTCGGGACCGTAGTTGTGGCCGATCACATCGGTGGCCGACAACGACATCGCCAAAAGGTCTGTCTGGGGCCCCTTGCCGAGCTCCATCGCGTTCACGCCGTGCAGCGCGAACTGCACAGTGAGGTCATCCATGTACGGGGTGATGCGAATCTCACTGCCGGCGTCCATCAAGTCATCGGTGAGCTTGTGTGGAAAGGTGAAATTTCGCCCTCCCATCTCGACGCTCACGCTGTCCGGCTCCAGATACGCGCTGTCCGGCAGCAGCAACGACCACGTTTTCCCGGCATACGCCTTGACCGGCTGGCGATCGTTGAACTCGCGTACCCAGGCTGGCAGCTCCTTGCGGTAGTAGGTGCTGGTGAGGAAGCGGCCGTCGATCGAATACCAGTACACGTCACTCTTCGACTTGCCGATCGGCAGGATGGCACCACGATCCTTCATCGATACTGACAGCGTTTTCGTTTTGCTGTTGGCGCTTTTCATCCAGTCGGCCAGCGTGGTGCCGATAAAGCGCGCCGGCGACGCGCCCGAGCCATAGCCGCCGGCCACCAGCGGGTAGCTCGCGTCTTCCACGCCGACGCGGTTGAGCATGATCCCCGTGGAGCGCGGGAATCGACCCGACAACAACGTCGCGTGACCGGGCGCGGTCTCCGTGATGGCATGATCCTGATGCGCATTGTCGAAGCGAGCTCCACGCTTGGCCAGCCGACCGAGTCCACCGGTGAGCTGTCCCGGGTACCGGTCGAGATAATCGGCGCGGAACTGGTCGATCGTGATCAGCACGACCAACGAGGGCGTTCCTGCGGGCTGGGACGGCGTCGGCGCGGGCGTCGGCGTCGACCGGGCAGCGCCGGAGAGGCAGGCCAGCGCGAGCGCCGCGGGTACGGCGAGAGTCAGTCGCATCATGGGGCGAATGTGGCGCAGGGGGTGAAGCACGGCAAGCCAGGGGGGACGGGTCCGCACGGGCCGTCCCATGGCGCGAATGCGCGGCCCGCACGATACTGGTGCGAGACTGCTGCCATTCCCCATCGAATAGCGGTTGGGGCGGCCCCAATGCGGCCCCTGTCGATCGATACCCCTGCCGAGCAACCGAGTGCCTTTCCCGAGGATTGAACGCCCGTGATGACCGCCGTGAAGCGGGCCGACGCCGGCACCCGCGTCGTGGTGCGCGCCGTGGTGTACTACATCGTCCTCATCGGCGGGGGCACATTGCTCTGGCGCTTCCTGCCGCACGGTTCGGCCGCGATCCCGGCGTCGCTCGAAGCCTTGCTGGGCATGGGCACCGAGCCGGATCCGCGCGTGGTGACGCCACTCGATGAAGTGAGCCTCGCCTTTACGGTGGCGGTCGCGATGGCGGCGGCCGTGTCGCTGTCGCTGCCGGTGGCGTGGGTGTATCTGCTCACGCGCGCCAAGCGCGGCTATCAGCAGTCGGTGGTGCAGCTGCTGGTGATTCTCCCCACGGTCGTGGCGGGGATCGTGCTGCTGGTGAAATACTCGCTGGCCCTGGCCTTCAGCCTCGCCGGCATCGTGGCGGCGGTTCGGTTCCGCAACACGCTCGATGACAGCAAAGATGCCGTGTACGTGTTTCTGGCCACCGCGATCGGGCTGTCGTCGGCGGTGAATCTGCCAGTGGCGGCGGTGCTGTCAATCGGCTTCAACGCCGTCACGCTGATTCTCTGGTACACCGACTTCGGTAGTGCGCCGGTCGAAATGGACGGGCGTATCGCGGAACGTCGGCTCAGTCGCGCCAAGAACCTGGCGCGCACCGGTACGTTCGTGGCACGGGTAGATGACGAAGTGCTCAAGAACATGACGCGAGAACAGCTCGAGGGCATCGCCGAACGCGCCTGGAAGCGCGCGCAGGCCAACAATCACACCGACGAGATGCCGGTGGTGCAGGAGGAGCGCATTCTGCGCGTGCAGACGGAGAACGCGACCGCCTTGCGACGCGTGCTCGAGCCGCGTCTGCAGGAGTTCACGAAGTCGTGGCGCTTTGGGAGCATGGAATCGGCCGAAGGCATGACCGTACTCGAGTATCGGATTCAGCTCCGCAAGAAGACCGGCCCCGACGATCTGCTCGCGCTGGTGCGCGCTGCCGGGTCCACGCAGGTCGCGAGCGCGGAAGTCGTATGACCTTTTGCTCAGGGAGCCACGCACTCATGCCACGGATCGTGATGCGCACCATGATGCGCGCCATACGCGCTGCCACCGCCCTCCTGCTCATCATCGCTGTCTCGGCGGCCGCTGTCTCGGCCGTCGAGGCGCAAGACACCGGCAAGAAGCCCAAGAAGCCGAAGGAGCCGAAGACGGCGGCCGACAGTCTCGCGGACGCGGGACCGCCGAAGGTCAAGAAGATGCCGGCGCCACCGATGTTCGCGAGCGAGAAGCCGCTCGAGCTCACGCTCACGACGAATATCAAGCAGATCAAGAAGGACAAGAGCGCGACCGCGCCGTGGCGCACGGGCACGATCTCGTACACCGGCGAAGACGGCAAAACGATCGCCGTCCCGGTGCGCGTGAAGACGCGCGGGATCTGGCGTCTGAAGCACTGCGACTATCCGCCCATTCGCATCAAGGTCGCGGACAAGGTGGGCAAGGGCACGCTGCTGGAAGATCTCGACGAGCCAAAGCTGGTCACGTACTGCCGAAACCTCGACCCGTACGAGCAGTACGTGCTGCAGGAGGCGCAGCTCTATCGCATCAATCGTCTGGTGACCGACATCAGCCACAAGGTGCGGCTCTTGCGCCTCTCATATGCCGACAGTGCGAGCGGAAAAGTCGAGGTCACGCGCTACTCGTTCCTGATCGAAGATCCTGCGCAGGTCGCACGACGCGCGAGCGGCGTGATCCTCGACCGGAAGGGCGCCACGGCCGACGATCTCGATCCGGACATTTCGGCGCTCGCGTTCACCTTCCAGTACTTCATCGGCAACACCGACTTCTCGTTCGCTGGACTGCACAATGGTGAAGTGATCGCGCTGGCCGATGGCCGCAACCTGCCCGTGTCCTACGACTTCGACTTCGCGGGTGCCATCGACGCGACGTACGCCGGCGTCGATCCGTCGCTCAAGGTCACCCGCGTGCGCGATCGGCTGTTCCGTGGCTACTGCGCGCATGAGGCGGCGTATCCAAAGGCGTTCGAGCAGTTCATCGCCAAGAAGGACGCGATCTACACTCTGTATAGCGATGAGATCGGCCAGCTGATTTCGCCCAACAAGGTGAAGAGCACGCTGGGCTACTACGACGATTTTTACGAGAACATCAAGACGCCGAAAGACGTGCAGCGCAATCTGTACTACAGCTGCGTCAAGTAGCGTCGGCCGGCACCACGAGCACGAATTCCGAGCCGCCACCATCACGCGCGCGATAGCGCACATCGCCGCCCTGCGCCCGCGCGAACGTGCGCGCGATGGAGAGACCGATACCCATCCGCTCCTGCTGCGCATCGCGCGCTGATGCGCGACGATTCAGTGGCGCGAAGATGCGCTCGAGATCGGCGTCGCTTACTCCCGGACCGCGGTCGGCCACCACGATCTCCGTGAGATGCGTACCTGGCAGCACCGTGACATCGATCGGCGTTCCTGCCGGCGAATAGCGCGCCGCATTCTGCAGCAAATTTCCGAGCACCTGCAACGCCAACGTGAAATCGCAGTGCACCGCCAGCTCGGCGTCGGTCGGCCAGGTCACGCGTACTTCGCGCTCATGCAATAGCGCTGCCGACGAACGCAGCGCCGTGTAGACCAAGGCGCTGGCGTCGTGCCGTGCCATCTCCAGCGGCGACCCGGCGCCGGAACTCGCGAACCGCTGTAGCGTCTGGATGAATTCCCCCAATCGCTCGGCCTGCTCGCGGACCCGCGGCATCGCGGCGTCTGGTGTGAAGGCCGACTGTGGATCGGATAGCAACGCGAGCGTGGCTACCGGCGAGCGCAGATCGTGCGAGAGCGAGAGCAACAACGCGTTCTTGAGGCGGTCGGCATCGCGCAACACCCGAGCCGCCGATGCGTCGCGCTCCAGTTGCATGCGCGTGCTACTGAGCCGCGCCGCGTCGTCGGAGCGCTCGTTCGCCACGTGAACGGCGCGCCGCAATCCGGCAACGAGCTGCGAGATCACGAGCCCGGTGATGAGAAATCCGACAAGCATAAGGAGATCGAGAGGCTTCGTGGCGCCGAACGCGAAGCGCGGCGGCACGAACAGCACATCCACCGCGAGGTAGCCAAGGGCGACCATGACCAGTGACAGCGAGCGACCGCCGTATCGACTGGCTCCAATGATCAGCAGCAGATACACGAGCAGCCCATGCGACGTACGGAGTGCGGGGAGCGCTTCGAGACGGGTAAAGAACAGCGTGGCGACGGCGTAGAGGCCGAGCCACGCGGCCCACGTACGCGCTGTCGACGTCATCCCGGCGAGCCTAGGTGGGTCCGACGAATCGATAGCCCACGCCCGGTTCGGTGATGATCAACCGGGGCACCGATGGGTCGGGTTCGATTTTCCGTCGCAAATGCGTCATGTGGACCCGCACGTGGGTGGCGAAGTCGCCGAACTCGCGATCCCACACGAGATCCCACAATTCGCGCGGTGAGAGCGCCCGGCCCGGGTGCAATACCAGGGCGCGTAGCAGCGCCCATTCGGTGGGCGTCAGTCGCTGCAACTCGCCGTGCCGAACCACCCGTTGGCCAATCAGATCGATCTCGACGCCGTCGGTTGCGATGCGCGCCCACGAACGCGCCGCCATCGAGGTGGCCGAGCGCCGGATCTGACCACGTACGCGGGCCAGCAACTCACCGGCGCCGCACGGCTTGATGATGAAGTCGTCGGCGCCGGCATCCAGCAAGGCGACCTTCTCCTCCTCTTCCGCGCGCCCGGACAAGACGATGATCGGCACGTCGGTCATCCCCCGCAGTCGACGCAGGAGGTCGGCCCCGTCCCCATCGGGGAGCCCCAGGTCAAGCAAGACCAGATCCGGTGCCTTCACGGTGCATTCGCGGATGGCGTCGGCGAGCGTGGACGCCGTGCGAATCGAGCGGCAGATCGTGCCGAGGGTGTGCATGAGCACGTCCCGGAGATCCGCATCATCTTCGACGATGAGGATCGAGTCCGGGTCAGGCCCTACCGGGAGCAGTGCGGGCGACATGCCCGAATGCTAATGGTCCGGTCCGTCCTCCGTCAGCATCGCGTCGTGCTTCTCGAGCTGCGCCTCGCGGACCCGGCGGCGTGCGTGCACACATCCTGCCGGATACGGTCGGTCTCACCGTTCGCACTCAGACCAGGTCGGCGCGATCGTCGCTTGGTGCGGACCGCGTCGGTTCCAGCAGCATTTCCAGTGCGGTCAGGTCGACCGGCTTGGTGCAGTGGAAATCGAAGCCCGCCTGCAACGCGAGGCCTTGATCGTGGGCGCTGCCCCAGCCGGTGAGTGCGATCAATCGCACATCGCGCAGGCTCGGATCGGCGCGCACGCGGCGTGCCACTTCATGGCCGTCAATGGTTGGTAAGCCAATATCTACCAACATGATATCGGGACGAATCGCCTTCGCGGTCGCCAACCCAGCGGCGCCGTCGTATTCCGTCCACACCTGATGGTCACGCAGGCGCAACATCGACGCCATCGTTTCGGTGCCGTCGACGTTGTCATCGATCAGCAGGATACGGCGCCCGACATGGCCCGGCAGGGGGCCATCGCCGGCCGGCGCACGCACTGCGAGAGTGCGGTTGGCTTGGTGGTTGACGTCGGCCTCGTGAGCCACCAACAGAGGCAGGCGAATCTCAAAGGTGGCGCCCAGGCCCAGTCCACGGCTGTGGCCGCGCACGGTCCCGCCATGGAGTTTCACCACGTTTTGCACCAACGACAGGCCGATGCCAAGGCCACCCCCGGCGCGATCCCGCGTACTTTCTACCTGCGTGAAGAGCTCGAACACGTCGGACAGCATGGCGGGCGGTATGCCAGCGCCGTTGTCGATGACGCGCAATACCGCCTGACCGTCTTCTATACACGCCCGCAGATCGATATGGCCGCCGTTCGGTGTGTACTTGACGGCGTTGTTCAGCACGTTCGTCAACATCTGCGTGAGGCGTACGTCGTCGCCCTTCACCGCGATCAACGGCGGCTCCACCACCACGGTGAGCGTATGCTGGGCGCGGTCGATCAGCGGTTGGCACGCTTCGACCGCCTGAAGCACCACGTCACCGAGCGACACGACCGTGACCTTGAGGGCGATCTTACCGTGGCGGATGCGGGCGACATCCAGCAGGTCATCAACCAAGCGCGTTAGATGCTTGACCTGACGCTCCATGATCGCCAAGGCGGATTCCGCTGCGGCGGCTCCCGGCGGTGCAATCTTGAGTAGTTCGATCGCGTTGGTCAGCGGCGCGAGCGGGTTGCGCAGTTCGTGGGAGAGTGTGGCCAGGAACTCGTCCTTGCTCCGGACCTCGTCGCGCAATGTCAGCTCTTCGCGCTTACGCTCATGGATGTCGAGGTTGATACCCACCATCCGCACGGCCGCGCCGGCGGGATTGAATTCCACCGTGCCGATGCCCAGGAACCAGCGGGGATCTTCGTGGCCCTGCAGCAGGCGAAATTCGGCGCGGAACTCCGCCACCTTGCCGCTCAATGAGTCGCGCACCGCGCTTTCGGCGCCGGCGCGATCGTCGGGATGTATCGTTGAGAGTCCGTCACCGTACACCGGCGGACTGAGAGCAGGTGAACCGTCGGATAGTCGATAGTGCTCCGCCGACGATTCGATCCCACCGCTTTGAATATCCCAGGACCACGCGCTGGCCTTCGCCGCCGTCAGTGCCATCTGCTGTCGCTGGGCACTCTCGCGCAGTTCCAGCTCGGCCTGGCGACGCTGGGTATCGTCGCGAGTAACGCCGAGTACCTGCTCGATCCGGCCGAGTTCGTCGTACTCCGGGACGAAGCGCGACGTGTAGTGGGCCAGTCCCCCGAGGCCATCAAATGAGAATTCGACCTCTTCCGTTGTACCGCCTTCAAACACGCGCGCCAGCGCCGCCTCCCATCGGTCGCACAACGCCTCGGGCATCCCCAACTCGCGATTGGTGCGACCGATTATTTCCTCGCCTGGCCGCCCGGTGGCCCGCGTGCCAGCGGCGTTGACGAACAGATGCCGGTAGGAACGGTCCGACCGTGTCAGGATGTCCGGTGTGTTGTTGGCCAGACTGCGCAACTGACGCTCACGCGCTTCCAGCTCGCGGCGGCCGGCGAGAAGGCTCCCGGCCATACTCCAGCGCTCCATCGCGTTCTCGACTGCCCGCGACAGCCCCGGGGCCGTCAGCCAATCCTTGCCAATGAAGTCCTGTGCGCCGAGACGCAACACTTGGCGCCCATGGCTCGAGTCGGCATTCCCGGTGAGCACCAACACTGCGCACGCGGTCAGGCCCTCGGCAGTATGCAGGGCTGACAGCAACTCCGGCGCGTCCATGTCGGGCAGGTAAAAGTCGAGCAACAAGCAGTCGGGCGGGTTCGTGGGCGATTCCATGACCAGTCGCAACGCCGCGGAAGCGGATTCGCATTCGACGAATTCATAGCGCGATTCGCTGCCGGTCAGCAGGAGACGCCGAATTTCACGTCGATCGTCGGGATTGTCATCGGCAATGACGACGCGCAAGGGCTTCCCCGTCATGGCGACCGTACGGGGTAAGCGGGCGGCACGACAGCGCCGAGCCAGTACTGCAGCAGCGTGGTCATCGCGTCGAGATGCTGCGGGTGGCTCACCGACTTGACGTGGTACGCATTGGCGCCGGCGCTATAGCAGAATGCGAGGTCGCGCGGATTCGCTGACGTGCTGGTGACGACGACCGGAATATTTTTGAGCTTGGCATCGGCCTTGATCTGGCGCAACGTCTCGCGACCGTCGGTACCGGGCATATTCAGATCCATCAGCACCAACGCTGGGGGCCGCGTTGCTCCTGCCACCCGAAGCAGCGTCAGGCATTCATCACCGTTGGACACGCGTTGCAGGTGACCCGGAATGCCGCTTCGGCGAAACGCTTCCGTGACGGTATCTGCATCGTCGTCCGAGTCTTCCACGAGTAGGCAAATTGGCATATTGATGCTGTGTTGTATCGACGCTGGCATCACGACGCGCCCACAGAAATGTAGAACGTGCTGCCGACGCCAGGCTCGGAGTCGAACCATACGGCGCCGCCGTGGCGCTCGATCAGCTTTTTGACAATGGTAAGGCCGGCACCCGTTCCGCCGCCGTACTCGTCGCGGCCGTGCAATCGTTTGAACATCTTGTACACCTGTTCGGTATGTCGCGCGTCGATGCCGATTCCGTTGTCTTTCACATACACGATCGGATCCTGAGTCACGTTCGCGGGCCAATGTGACTTCCGAGTGATCGCGTGCGGCGGATAGCAGCCGATCTCGATGTGTACGGTGGGCTTGTCGTTGTACTTGAACGCGTTCGAGAGCAAGTTGACGAATACTTCACGCAGTCGAACCGGATCCGCGCGCACGTGCAGCAGCCCCGGCGTGACCACCACCACGCTCGGCTTTTCGTCACGGCGCGCGACCACCATTTCCAGCGCCTCACCCACGAGTTCGTCGAGATCGACGTCCTCGACCTCCAACGCTATACGACCGACGCGCGAAAAGTGCAGGAGTGAGTCGAGCAGACTGTCCATGCGCAACGTAAGCCGAATCAACGCTTCGATGTGTTGCGAATCCTGCGGATCGGTACGCTTGGCGTTTTCAGACAGATGATAGGCGTACTTGTAAATGCCACGCAGTGGTTCTTTCAGATCGTGACTGGCAACATACGCGAAGGCGTCGAGGTCATCGTTGCTGCGCGCCAGATCCGCATTTAAAACGCTCAGCTGCTCGGCGCGGCTGATCACCATCTCCATGACCACCAGTCGGAAGCGCAACGCCAGATCGACTTCCCACTGCTGCCAAGGCAGCGATCGCCCGCGCACCGAATCGCTGAACATTTCAAAGCTGCGGCGCGGGGTCAATCGCGGGCCGTGCGGGCCGGGCATCATAGGCTTGTCATCCGGATTGCCGCTCCACTGGATCGTACGCAGTGTTTCCGGACGGAACCATAAGATCAGATTCTGGCCGCGAGGCGCCAAGGTCAGGGCGAGCATCCCGCTGGCCACGGCGCTCAGTTCGGGGCTACACGGCATATGCTTGCCCAACGCATCGGTCACGAACACCGGTTGGGTGGACGACGCGAATTCGGGTCGTTCGAGCAGCCAGTCGCTGATTTGCTGCAGTTCGTCGAGCGACGGCGTCAGCCCGGTGTGACACCAGCGCTGCTGATGATACAGCGCCGCCCCCTGCGCATCCATGGCATCGAGCAGGGTCAGTGCTCCATCAACCATCGCCGACAGTCCTCCCTCGTGCGCTGCCTGGGTGACCAGCAGCTGGCGCACTTCATCGAAGCGCAGTTGGCGAGACAGGTAATCGCGCTCCTCAGCCGCCTTGTGTTGCAACGAGACGATCTGCGCCATCAACTCGCAGGCCGCGCGCATATTGTATGGCAGATCGAAGGCGCCGCCGTAGTGATGGCAGGCAATCAGGCCCCATAACTGTTCGCCGCGCCGGATCGACAGCGTGAGACCGGCGGTTACACCCATGTTCTGCAGGTACTCGGTGTGCATGGCTGACGGGCCGCGCAGCGCGCAGTGGGTCATCGTGAGCGGCCGGCCGGTGTCGGGATGGGCCAGCGGCACAAGCTCCGACAGCGGCGAGCCGATCTCTCGCAGCGGCCGAATCCACGTGCGGCGAAGCATCTCGCGCGCGGGCTCGGGGATATCCTGAGCCGGATAGTGGAGTCCGAGCCACGACGACAGTTCCGGACGCCGGCTTTCCGCCACCACCTCGCCGTGGCCGTCGTCGTGAAACTTGTAGACCATCACTCGATCCAATCCCGTCAGCGCGCGGATCTCGGTGGCCGCGGCGTCGCCCAGTGCTTGGAGCGACGACGCGCTTTGCAGGCGCGCGACGCTCTGCTTGATCAGCGTGAAGTAGTCGCGGCCGTCGACGGCGGTGTGGGCGGTCGACTCGAACTCGACAATCACGGCGCCGTCGATCGTGTGCACTGTCACGTCCAACGCCGTGCCGCCGTGACCTGGGTGCGTCAACACATAAAGCGGATTGCGATCAACCGGCTCGCGTGCGATAAATGCGCGCAACTCCTCGGCACGAGCGTGCCCAAGCACCCGGCTGACCGGCTGCCCGAGCAAGGATTCAGGGGGGTGACCGAGCAGCACGTCGCTATTGTCGCTGACCTGCGCCACCGTCAAGTCGTCCGGACGCAGCACCAGTAGCGCGCCGTGGCCCTGAATACAGCCAGGGGTCTGCACGGGTTCGCTGTCGCAATTCGTGATGGTTGCGCCAAAGCGCTTGATACTGTAGGCCTGACCGTCCCACGGGAGCCGCGCTTCACTCATGTCGTTGGTCACGCCAATGCCCTCTGTTCGCACCACTGCCTGAACGTGACGAAGGTGGCGAGCGCGCCTGCGATCATCTGGTCATGGGGCCCGTGTTCGACGCCATACGCATCGACTGACCGGCGGAACGTCATCCACATTTCACCGGTTCGCGCGCCGTAACCGTTGAAAAACTTGGCCCCGTGCGTCGCCGTATAACCGAACTGCTTTTCGACATGGCGACTGATAATCTGGCCGCCGAGACTGGCGCCTTCGAGCACGTAGAGACTGCCGAACGCCGCCGCGAGATTGGGCAGCGGCGCCAGCGTCTGGCACATCGGCAACGCGTCCGGCGCCTCAACACCGAGGCTGATGAGATCGGCACGCAGAAGCGCTGCTTTGGCGCGTGCTGTCAGATCGATGTCATTTTCGAGCCAGCCGCCTATTGCCGCCAGCGCCGACTCCATCGGCGCATAAAAGCCGAAGAAAGCCTCCAGATGGTGCCGGTATGCCGCTGATCCAAGCGCCGGATGCAGAAGATCAAGGGCTGCATCGAGGGCATCGTGCTCGTGCTGCGTCGCCGACTTCAGTGCTGCAAGCGCCGAACGGGGTGACGATTGGAACTCGTCTTGAAGCATCGCATCCGTTACTGAGAGATATGCTGTCCGGGACACGCACCAATCCGCGGCGTCGTGACCGGGAGCGCACGATTCGTCAGACGAAGACTGCGTGTAGGATATATAGCAAAAAGTACTCCGGTAAACACTCGCGTAGCACAGGTAAAATGAGTCCGTGTCGGATTGCTCCGACACGGACCGGCGCAGCATTCATCAGCTTTCAAGCGTGCTCATATCGATCACGAACCGATACTTCACATCCGACTTGAGCATGCGCTCGTAGGCCTCGTTGATGGCCGATGCGGCCACGACCTCGATGTCGGCCACGATGTGGTGTGCGGCGCAGAAGTCGAGCATTTCCTGTGTTTCGGGAATGCCGCCGATGAGCGAACCCGCCAGCTTCTTCCGCTTCATGATGAACGCGAAGGCGCCCGGCACGTGGTGCGGCTCGGGGGAACCACCCAGCAGACAGAGGGCGCCATCGCGGCGAAGCAGGGCGAACTCGGGCTCGAGGTCGTGCGACGTGCCAACGGTATCGATGATGAGATCGAGCGAGTTGGTGAACGCCTTCATCGCCGCCGGATCCTTGGAAATCACGACTTCGTGGGCGCCCAGACGTTTGGCATCCTCGATCTTGGACGGCGACGTGGTAAGCACCACGACATGGGCGCCCATGGCGGCGGCCAGCTTCACGGCCATGTGGCCCAATCCGCCAATACCGACCACGCCCACGCGGCTGCCCGGACCGACCTTCCAGTGGCGCAGCGGCGAGAAGGTGGTGATGCCCGCGCACAGCAACGGGGCCGCGCCAGCCGGGTCCATACCCTCGGGGATACGCAGCACGTAGCGGTCGTCCACTACGATCGCGTTGGAGTAGCCACCCTGGGTGGGGCGGCCCGACTGTTTCTCGACCCCGCCGTAGGTGCCGGTCATGCCGCCCTCACAGTACTGCTCGAGCCCTTCTTCGCAGGACGGGCAGGTGCGACAGCTATCGACGATGCAGCCCACGCCAACCATGTCGCCCGTTTTCCAGCGCGTGATCTCGGCGCCGGTCGCAACGACCCGACCTACGATTTCGTGCCCCGGCACCTGCGGATAGGCGATTGGCCCCCATTCGCCGCGCACGGTGTGGAGATCCGAGTGGCAGATGCCGCAAAAAAGAATCTGGATCTGTACGTCGCGAGGGCCGGGCGTACGGCGCTCGAAGCTCCACGGACCGAGGGGAGCGACCGCGCTGAACGCGGCAAAACCGAGGGTAGGAATCATTCGCTAAACGTGTGAGGGGAGCCATACGTTTTGTAAGGTGAACTCGCCGGATTCCCTCCACCGTTCCCTTCATGTCCCGAATTCGTTCCCTTTTTGCGTTCGCTGGAAGCATGCTCATGGGTGCCCAGACGCTCGGTGCCCAGTCGCTCGACTCCGCCGCCGTGGCCGGTATGCGATGGCGTACCGTCGGCCCCGCCAACTTCATGGGCCGCATGTCCGACGTGGTCGGCATTCCAGGCCCCTCCAAGACCCTGTTCGCCGCCGCCGCCGGCGGTGGTATCTGGAAGACCACCAACAACGGCACCACGTGGCGCCCGCTGTTCGATGACAAGCGCGTGATTTCGATGGGGATGCTCGCCATCGCGCCAACGGATACGCAGCAGGTGTGGGCGGGCACTGGTGAGCCCAACTCGCGGAACTCGATCGAGCCCGGCGGCGGCATTTTCAAGTCTACTGATGGCGGCCTCACCTGGTCGGCCAAAGGGCTCGAGAAGACCGAGCACATCGGTCGCATCGCGGTACACCCGTCAAACCCGAACGTGGTGTACGTGGCGGCACTGGGCGCAGCGTGGCGCTCCAACCCGGAACGTGGCCTGTATAAGACCACCGACGGCGGCACCTCCTGGCAGCTGGTGAAGTTCGTGAGCGACAAAGCGGGCTTCGTGGACGTGGCGATTCACCCGAAGGATCCGAACGTGGTGTTCGCCACCAGCTGGGAGCGGCGTCGCTCGCCGTACTCGCTCTTCAGCGGTGGCCCCGGCTCGGCGCTCTGGAAGAGCACCGACGGTGGCACCACGTGGGCGGAGGTGAAGGGTGGCGGATTTCCGGCTGGTCAAAAAGGCCGCATGACCCTCGATATCAATGCCGCGAATCCGAGCGTCATGTACATGATGATCGAAGCAGCCGCGAATGCCACTGGCCCGATTGTCGGCGAGCGCAGCCCGAAGAACAACGGGCTTTGGAAGAGCACCGATGGCGGCGCCACGTGGGCGCAGATGAACAATTACAACGTGCGTCCGTTCTACTACTCGCAGGTGCGCAGCGATCCGAAGAACCCGGACCGCGTGTACTTCTCGAGCACCGACCTGCAACTGTCGGAAGATGGGGGCAAGACGAACCGTGCCGCGGCGAATGGTGTACACATCGATACGCACGGCATCTGGATCGACCCGAGCGACCCGGAGCGTTGGGTGATCGCGAACGATGGCGGCATCGCCATCACGTACGACAAGGGTGGCAATTTCGTACAGGGACAGAACATTCCCGTGGCGCAGTTCTACGAAGTCGCCTACGACATGGCCGTGCCGTACAACATTTGCGGCGGTGCGCAGGACAACGGCACCTGGTGTGGCCCGAGCAAGCGTCGCACGCCAACGACGAGCCTTGGCTACTGGTTCACGATCGCCGGCGGTGACGGGTTCTACGCCGCCATGGATCCGACCGATCCGAACGTCGTATACGGCGAGTCGCAGGGCGGCAATGTGTCGCGCGTGAACCTGAAGAGTGGTGAGCGCATGGCGTTTTCCAAGCCCGGCTGGCAGGCGCGATACAAGCAGTGGGAGGATTCGATTGCCACCGTTCGTGGGAATCCGCTGCAGCCGGCCACCAAGCTGCAGCGCACGGCGATCGCGGCGCTCCGCGCGCTGCAGGTGAAGGACTCGAGCGAGCTCTCGATCCGCTACAACTGGAACGCGCCGTTCTTCATTTCGCCGCACAATCCGTCGGTGATCTACTTTGCCGGCAACAAGGTGCTGAAGTCAGCGAATCGTGGCGAGGATCTGCGCCTTATTTCGCCGGATCTCTCGAAGAACCTCACGGCCAAGCTCGACACCGCACTGCGTCTCACCGGTGGCATTACGCTCGACGCGACCGGCGCCGAAACGTACGGCACCATCGTGGCGCTCGACGAGAGCCCGGCCAAGCCTGGCCTGCTGTACGCCGGCACCGACGATGGCAACGTGTGGAAGTCCTCGAACGACGGCGCCACGTGGGAGAATCTGTCGTCGCGCATTCAGGGATTGCCCAACGGCGGCGAAGTGTACGTGACGCGTATCGAAGCGTCGAAGTTCGACACCAACGTCGTCTATGTGGCGTTCGACAATCACCGGTGGGGGGATTTCCGACCACACCTGTTCGTGTCAAAAGACGGCGGCAAGTCGTTCTCCTCGCTCGTGAACAACCTGCCCACCGGCGGTCCGGGTGACTTCCTGCACGTCGTGCGTGAAGATCCCATCAACCGCGATCTGTTGTACGTCGGCTCGTCGATCGGCGTGTACGCGTCGATCGATCGCGGCGCCACCTGGTCGCGCTTCATGGCGAATTTGCCGAGCGTGCCCGTGTACGACCTGCAGATCCATCCGCGTGATGGTGAACTGATCGCGGCTACGCATGGTCGCGGTTTCTGGATTGTGGACGTGGCACCCTTGCAGCAGATGACGGCGGCCGTGGCGGCCAAGCCGGTGCATTTGTTCGAGCCGAAGACCGGCTTCCAGTGGGGCGAAGAACCGTTGCGCGGCGCGAGTGGCAACGGCAATGCGCAGAACTTCTTCGCGACGCAGAATCCGGCGTATGGGGCATCGATATCGTATCGTATCACGACGCCCGGTTCGACCTCGGCGCGCCTCAGCATCGTCGACGCCGCCGGTGATACGCTGACCACGCTTACCGGCCCGGGCGCGCCCGGCCTGCACACGGTCACGTGGGCGTATGCGATCACGCCGCGCGCGACCGGTCGGGCCGCGCTCTCGCCCAGCGAGAAGCGTGACAGCATCCTCCGCGCCGTGCGTGCGCCGCAGGTATTCGATTCGCTCACGAAGGCGAAGTACGACAGCGCCGCCATCGCACAGGCTCGTGCCCTGATCAATCCACCGGGACTCGGCACGGTGCCGTTCGGCGGCCGTGGTGGTGGTGGTGGTGGCGGCGGTGGACGAGGCGGCGCCAGCAGCTGTGAGCGTCCGCTCACGCAGTGGGAAGCGTTCTGTGCGCGTCCCGCCGAGGCGACGCCGCCGCGGGCCGGCGCTGTGGCGCCGCCGGCGTTCGTGCAGCCGGCGGTACTGAGCGCTGCCGTGCTCAAGATCTACGCGCTGATCGGTCTCCCGGCTCCAGCTCAGGGCGGTCGCGGCGGTGGCGGTTTTGGCGGCTTTGGTGGTGGCGGCACCGCTGACACTGGCGACTACGGCATCGTGCTCCAGGTTGGCACGACGGTGGTGAAGGGCAAGCTGCGCGTGGAGAACACGGGCGCAAAATAAGTAGGGAGTTGGTAGTAGGGAGTACGGGGTGGGGCGGTCTTTCGGGACGGATCCCACCCCGCTTGCGCGGGGGTGGAACCCTCTGGCGTGTTCATGGTGTCAGAGTATTGACCATGCCCCTTCGCCTGCTGACGTCCATGCTGCCCAGCCTTCGCACACTCTGCGCGGTCACGATCACCGTGGTCGCGGTCTCCGTTGCGCAGGCGTGTGTGCGACCGACGCCGACGTCGAATGCGCCGGCGCGCGATCAGTTGTACGTCAACCTCGTGGGCACGTGGAAGGGGACCCTCGAGGTGGCCGACGGCGACGGTACGGACGCGCGCATCACGCGACCGGCCGCGCTCAAAGTATTGCCGGCGCCAGATCAGGATGGTCTCGAGCTCCGCTACAGCGCCGACGCCGATGGTGTGTCGCAACGCCATGTCGACCACCTGCACTTCGACCGCGCCATGACGGACGCGATCTGGGGCGATGCCAGCGCCACCGCGCCGCAGGCGTTTGCCGTGCGCAGTCGCGAAGGCGGCCGGAACGGCGCAGCGCTTCGGCTTGTGCTTGAAGGTGAGGATCACAACGGCGATGAACCCACGATGATTCGCGAGACACTCGAGCTCTCGCAGGCCGAGATCCGGCTCGTGCAGGAAGCCCGGCCCGTCGGTGGCGAGTTCGCCTTCCGTCGGGCCTATGTGCTGCGACGCGCGCAATAGCGAGATTGCAGGGTCGACTTCACCCTGAGGATCCAGTGCGCGAATATCGTTTCCAGGCCACACCCGAAACCGTCGAGGCGCTCCGCCAGCTCCGTGGTGCGTGGCGCGGCATGATGGTAGCCGAGCATTCCATCACGGTCGTGCTGCAGGATCAGCGCGCGGTCCGTATTCAGAGCGATACGGTCGACGTCGAGTCGCTCTTTGACGCGCACCGATTGCAGGCAGAGGTCGAAGACGCCGAGGGCATGTACGGTGTGCCCGTCGACGCGTTCGCGAACGGGAACAACGACATCGTGCTCTTTACTGGCGTCACGTGGAGCGAACCGCAAGGCGCGGTGCGGGCCGAGGGCTTCTCGGCGCAGTCCGTGATGCACTTTTCGGGGCACCCGGGGCAGCTGTCCGACACCGCCGAAGTGGTATGCATCACCACCGATGCCTTCGTGATCGCGGCCAGCGACGGCAGCGGAGTGCTCATCCGCACCGGACTGCGTCCGGGCTCCGTGGACGTGGAACGGAACCCGGACAAGGTGCGCGCCTTTCTCGTGGACCGCGGCTACAGCGCCGCGTAAACGCGTATTTACTTCGGCGCGCGAGTGAACAGGATGTAGTCGCCCTTGTCGGCGTGCTCCCGACCGTTCGCCTTCGACACGTCGGCGATCGGGACGGCGCTGAGCACCACGGTCTTGGCTTCAGGAGCGCGACGACGGGCCCGTTCGGCGGTGCCGAGTCCGGCGTCACTGTGAAACGCGCCGTTTACATGGAACACGATCGCGCCCTTCGGGGCCCCGCGCCACGCCTGCACGATGGCTTCACCCATCGCTTCGTCCTTCACGCACTGCGCCTCGTAGAACGTGTCGGTCATCTTCGCCATCGCGGCCACATCGGGAGCGGTCGGGGGGCCGCCGCCGGCGCTGTGCCCCGTCATGGTCTGTGCGAACTTCGTGTAGTAGGCGTCCTTCGGGCAGATGTGTTCGCGTGCGATGAAGCGCCGATCGGCCGCGTTCAGCGTGTCGAGTAGCGCGAGACCGCGGCGGCCCACGGCACTCGCCAGTCGACGCGGGACGTTCGCCGCGACGACCCGCCAGCCACGCACTCGCGCCAGCTCGACCAGCGGGCGGTAGTCGGTGGTGTAACGATCCCACGGGCGCGAACCGGCCAGAAAGTTTGCTTCAGAGATCGTGCCCGCGAGGTACTGATCGACTAGTGGCTGCACATCGCGTTCGAACATTTCCAGGGTGACCACCACGCTCGGCCGGCGTTCGCCGAGCGCGGCCAACACCGCGAGTTGGCTGGAGTGCGTGGCCGGATCGTCGTGCTGTTCGCCGAAGAACACGAAGTCGGCCTTGGCGGCGGCGGCGGCCAGCTGCGAGAACGGAACGAAGCGCTTGGCCTTGCTGTCGTACACGCGCAGCGCCGCCGCTGCCGCCCCCATCGGTACGGAGGTGCCGGCGCCACCGGACGCGCAGGCCGAGGAGAGCAGCGAGGCGCTGCCCAGCAGCGCTAGAAGGAATCGGCGGGAAGGGGTCATGGTGTGGAATCTCGCACCGGTCATTCATGGCGCTAGCTTTCCCGCGTCATGCATCCTGAAACTGCCCTCCTCTTCACGATTGCCGGTGCTTTCGGCGCGGCGTTCCTGTTCGGCTTCATCGCCTCGAAGCTGAAGATGCCGCCGCTGGTCGGCTATCTGCTGGCGGGTATCGCGCTCGGGCCGCACTCGCCCGGGTTCGTGGGCGACGTCGGTCTGGCCGGTCAGCTGGCCGAGATCGGCGTGGTGCTGCTGATGTTCGGCGTGGGATTGCACTTTTCGCCTGGCGACTTGCTCAAGGTGCGCCGCATCGCCGTGCCGGGGGCGACGCTGCAGATGGTCAGCGCGATCGGTCTCGGATTCTGGCTGGCCAGCTCGTGGGGATGGACGCCGGCCGCCTCGCTGGTGTTCGGCCTGTCGTTGTCGGTGGCCAGTACCGTGGTGGTGCTGCGCGTGCTCGAAGATCGTGGACTCATGGACTCGATCGACGGGCGGGTGGCTGTTGGTTGGCTGGTCGTTGAAGATCTGCTGGTGGTGCTGGCGCTGGTGCTGTTGCCGGCGATTCTCAATGCGCTCGGCGCTGGTGCCGAAGGCCTGGTACCGATGGGCCGGACCGCACTGATCACCACGGTGGCGCTTACGCTGGTGAAGATGGTGGCGTTCATCGTGCTCATGGGCGTGGTGGGTCGCCGCGCCGTGCCGTGGCTGCTGACCCACGTGGCGCGCAGTGGCTCACGCGAACTGTTCACCTTGGCCGTGCTGGCGGTGTCGCTGGGCGTCGCGGTAGGCGCCGCTACGCTGTTCGGCGTGTCGTTTGCGCTCGGTGCATTCGTCGCCGGTGTGGTGATCAGTGAGTCGGAGTTGAGTCATCGCGCCGGTGCCGACGCGCTTCCCATGCAGGACGCCTTCGCCGTGCTCTTTTTCGTGTCGATCGGCATGCTGCTCGATCCGGGCGTGATGCTGACGCAGCCGGCGAAAGTGCTGGCCACGGTGGCGATCGTGCTGCTAGGCAACACTGTAGTGGCCACGGTGCTCATGGTGCTGTTGCGTCATCCATTCGGCGCCTCGCTGCGCATCGGCGCCAGCTTTGGACAGATCGGCGAGTTCTCGTTCATCCTGGCGGGACTCGGCGTATCGCTGGGCGTGCTCTCCGAAGAAGGACGCAGTCTCATCCTGGCGGCGGCACTTTGCACGATCGTGCTCAATCCCCTGCTGTTCGCGTCGCTCGACCGGTTATCCACGTATATCGCGCGACATCCGAAGCTGTTAGACAAGCTCGAACGACAGAAAGCGCCGCGCCTGGCGCACACCGAGCTGTTCGAAACGGTGAAGCAAGGGCACGCCATTCTCATCGGCTACGGGCGAGTGGGCCGAACGATCGGCGACGCGCTCCAACGACTCGGCGTGCCCTTCGTCGCCATCGAACAGGATCGCCGCGTAGTGGACGCGATGCGCACGATTGGGGTGCCGTCGATCTACGGCGACGCCACGCGTCCCGGAATTCTCGAGCATGCGCACCCCGCCGGTGCCCGACTGCTGGTGGTCGCGTCCCCGGATCCGTACCACGCGCGACACATTATCGAGATGGTGCGCGCGAAGAATCCGACCATCGATATCGTGGTGCGCACCCACAGCGATCAGGAGCAAACAATGTTCGAGCAGCTCGGCGTCAGCAAGGCGCTCATGGGCGAACGCGAATTGGCATTCGGGATGGCGTACCACAGCCTCCGCTCGCTTGGCGTGGACGATGATCGAGCCGATGATATCGTCGAGGGACTGCGGGGCGGGGGGCGAATGCAGACGCGAGAATTCAGCGCGTTGATGCCGACATCTCCCCAGATGTAGAGATCAGAGGTCAGATGTCAGTCAGTCAGACGCCAGACTTCTGACCTTCTGAGGTCTGACTACTGGGTTCTCATGATTCCCGGGCGTCCGTGCTCCACTCTCCACGCGCTCGCCGTGTTCACCGGCGCTCCCGGCTTTGTCACAAATGGAACGCTGCGGTACTCGGCGGTCCAGTCCTGTTCCGTGACTTTGCAGCGCACGTAACCGCGACGGTTTTCGAACCACTTGAGATGCGGGTTGTCGCTCCGCATCGCGGCCATCCGCTGCGCGGGGACATCGCTCCCGTCGCCACCGCTGGAGATACTCGTGCACACGAACTCGGCGCCGATCGTCGGCCGGTCGGGACGAGCGAAGTCGCTGTGTAGCTCGTTTACCCAGTTGGTGTGAATGTCGCCCGTAATGGTGACCGTGCGATTCGGTGCGCGTTGGGCTACTTCGGTCAGTAGGCGATCGCGTGCCACAGGATAGCCGCTCCACTGATCCATCGACGTGCGCACGTCGTCGCCGGGTGCAGAATCATACGGCGCCATCATCACCTGGTTGGCGAGGACCTGCCAATGCGACGTAGAGGCGCCGAGTCCGTCCACCAGCCACTTTTCCTGCGGGGCGCCCAACATTCCGCGCTTCGCGTCGCTCCACGGTGCACAACCCTTGAGCGGCACGTCGTCGCACACCTGATCATCGCGGTACTGTCGCGTGTCGAGCATCCAGAAACGGGCCATCGCGCCCCAGTGGATCGTGCGCGTGATCGTCAGATCGGCCCACGACTGCGCGCGCGGTACTCGCACCGGCTGGTGCTCCCACCAGGCCTGATAAGCGGCGGCGCGGCGGGTGCGCATCTGCTCCGCCGACTCCATCTCGTTCTCGCCGATGAGGCCAGTATAGTTGTTGTCGACTTCGTGATCGTCCCACGTGACCAGCCACGGGCACCGCTGGTGGGCGGCCTGCAAGTCGGCATCGGACTTGTACTGCGCATAGCGTCGGCGATAATCGTCCAACGTGCGGATCTCGAGCCCCTGATGCGAGCGCACGGCGGTGGCAGGGCTGGCATACTCGTAGATGTAGTCGCCGAGGTGCACGGCGAGGTCGATCTCTTCCTTCGCCAGATGTCCGAGGGCTGTGAAGTAGCCCTGATCCCAGCGCTGACACGAGGCGAAGGCGAACGCGAGGGGCGTTTTGGCGCCGTCGGCCGGCGCGGTGCGTAGGCGACCGACTTTGCTGAGCGCGTCGCCACTGGTGAAGCGATAGAAGTACCAACGATCGGGCTGCAGCCCATCCACGTTTACATGCACGCTGAACGACAGTTCGGGGGCGGCGGTCGCGCGACCGCGCTTTACGATCGTCTTGAACTGGTCGTCATCGGCGACCTCCCAGCTCACGACGGTGCGCGTACCGGTCATGCCGCCGTCGGGTTCGAAGGGCCGTGGTGCGAGTCTCGTCCAGAGTACGCCGCCGGTGGACGTTGGATCACCCGAGGCCACGCCGAGTTGGAACGGATCATCGGCGAACCGTGGGCGATTGGTCACGCGCCAGACGTTGGGAACCACGGCGGCGAGCGCGGCGTAGCGAGTGAGGTCGGTCAGGAAGAGTCGGCGGTCCATACGCATAGGTTAGGACTGAACGCATTCGTTGGCTACAGGCTCGTGTCACGAAGGGGCCACGGTCGAAAGTCGCTGCAACCCGAACGTGCCTCCCGTGCGTTATCTCAAAATGACGACCTTGACTTTACCTCTCGATACGCTGCCTCGTGGTGTGACGTACGCCCGCGCTCGATTGTATCTCGGGATCACGGGCGTGGGGAGCGCCGTGCTGCTCGCTACGGCTTTGCTCCATTTCCGTATCCCGTCGAGCGGACTGTCGATGACAGCCGAGCAGTCCGTGCCGGCGGCGCTGTTCCGTGTTGGCCTCATGTTCGCCTTCGCCCAAGTGGCGTTTCTGATGTTCGACCTGATCGGCGGCGCATGGCTGGTGCGGCGACGTGAATGGGCCTCCACCTGGCTCGCCCGTTGGATGCGCGGGGTGACGGTGCAGTGGGGGGTGTGGATGCTGTCGGCCACGCTGTTGATGCTGGCGGCACGGGCGGGTGGGAATCCGGCCGCCGTCGCCGTGTTCGTGCTGGTGCAAGTGCTGCTTGCCACGGTACGCGGACGGATGGCACTGGTGATCGCGCGCATGCCGGTCATACCTACACCGGAGCGCATCGCGCGCGCGGCGGCGCAGGCTGGGCTCGATGCATCGCGCGTGCAGGTGGTCGACAGCTCCGATGAGAGTTTTGTGGGTGGCTGGTCGGGGCTCACGGCCCGCACCCTCGTGGTGCCGGCGCGCTGGGTGCAACTGCCGGAGCCCGCGCTGGCGGCCATGCTGCTGCGTCGTCGCCTTGCCGCGACGACTGGCGCGCACCTGCGTGGCGTGGTCGGTGCGATGGTCTGGAATACCATAGGCTTCGTGGTGTCGCTGGCGCTCACCGGGGTCTCGCCCGCGTCGGCGGGCGGTGTGATCACTCTCGCGGCCGCCATGACATTGTGGGCGTTTCTCGGCGTGTTGTTGCTGCCCACGCCGTCGCGCGCGGCGGTGTTCGCGCTCGATGCCGCCGCTACCGCATCGGTTGGCGCGGAACCGATGCGTTCAGGGATCGAACTGCTCGACATCTGGCAAGACGACGAACCAGTACGCCGCGCCGGCGTGGAGACGGTGTTCCATCCCGTGCCCGGGCGCGTCCGCAGAATCGCGCGCCTCGTGGGCAACGCCAGCGCCGTGAAACCGTGGCACGCGCATCATCTGGCTCGTCACGCGCTCTGGCTCACTTGGGGCGCGTGCACGCCCCTGTCGCGGGCCGTGCACTGCAACGTGGGCCGGTCGGCGCTCTGGGCGATGCTGCCGGGGGATTGACCGAGCAGTTCGGCTTGCATGATGTAGTTCGCGGAACAGATCACACAGAGACAAGGAGAACAGGAGCAAAGGAGGGGGCGGATTGGACTTCGCTTTTTCTCTTTAGCTCTTTTCCTCTGTGTGATCAGTTCAGCTCACTGTCCGTACCACACGTCCGGTAGCCACGCGCCCGCCGTCGATGCATGCTTGTCCGCATGTCCACCGACAACAGTCTCATCGACCTCGGTCCCGCCGTTCCGTTCCCGCCGCCGCTCCTGTTTGTAGGCGGTATCGCGATCGGCGTGCTGCTCGATCTTGTCCTGCCACTGCCAGCCGTCATTCCCGATGCGCGCTGGGTGGTAAGTGCGGGTCTCACGTTGGTTCTGATCGGACTCGGATGCATGTTCGCCGGGATCCTGACGTTCAGAAAATTCCGTACGGCCGTGTATCCCAATCGCCCCGCGTCGACGATGGTCGATTCGGGCCTCTATGCGTACACGCGGAATCCTATGTACACCGGACTCACCACGGCCTACCTCGGCGGCGTGTTGTTGACCGGTGTGCTCTGGGTGCTCCTCCTGTTGCCCGTCGTGCTCACGCTGCTCGTCACGCAGGTAATCCGCCGTGAAGAACGTCATCTTCGCGAGCGATTCCCCGAGGCCTACGCCGACTACTGCGCGCGGGTGGGTCGATGGTTCTGATGCGCGCAGGTCTCCTGTTCGCGACCGTACTGGCGGCGTTCGCGGTCGTACCCTCGGCAAGCAGGGCACAGTCTGTGCCCGTGATCGTGCCGCGAGCCGGGCTCGTGATCACGCAGTCGGTGAAGGTGCGCCCCGGGGTGTACCGACTGCGGGCGCCGCTGTCGCTCGACTCGGCCCTGCTCACGATTCGCGGCCGAAACATTACCGTCGACCTACGCGGCGTCACGTTGATCGGATCGCCGGCAGGCAGCGCTCCCGATGCGGGACAGGGCGCCGCTGTGCGCGTGGACGGCGGTGACAGGATTCGCGTGCGTGGCCTGACCGCCCGTGGCTATCGCGTGGGCATTCTCGCGCGCGGCACGCGTGGCCTGACGCTCGACAGCAACGACCTCAGTCACAGCTGGAAGCCCCGGCTGTTCAGCGTCGTGGAGCACGAAAGCCTCAATGACTGGCTGTCGTATCACAAGAACGAGCAGGATGAATGGCTGCGCTTCGGTGCCGGCATCTATCTTGCGCGCGTCACCGGTGGCACGCTGCGCGGCAACACCGTGCGCCAGAGCATGAACGGCCTACTCCTCACACGCGCCGATTCGCTCGATATTCGCGACAACGACCTGTCGTACAACAGCGGGCTCGGTATCGGCATGTACCGTTCGAGCTGGAACACCATCGTGAACAATCGCGCCGATTACAATGTGCGCGGCTACTCACACGGATTCTTTGCGCGCGGGCAGGACTCGGCCGCACTCCTCATGTTCGAGCAGTGCCAACACAATGTCGTCGCCTACAACTCGATGACGCACAGCGGCGATGGTCTGTTTCTGTGGGCTGGACAGGAAACGATGGATACGGGCAAGGGCGGCTCGAACGACAACGTGTTTCTCGTGAACGACTTCAGCTTCGCGCCCACGAATGGCATGGAAGCCACGTTCAGTCGCAACCAGTTCGTGGGCAATCGTGTGGAAGGGAACACGCACGGGCTCTGGGGCGGCTACAGCTACGAGTCGACGGTGATCGGCAACTGCTTCGTCAACAATCGGATCGGCATCGCGATCGAACACGGGCAACAGAATACCGTCGGGGCCAATCGGTTCATCGGCGACACGCTGGCCATTCGGTTGTGGGCCGACTCCATCGAGCCAAGCGATTGGGGGTATCCCAAGCATCGCGATACGCGCAGCCGTACCTGGCGCTTCGTGGACAACCGCTTCACGCGAGTGAAGGAACCGTGGCGTATCGCGAACACCATTGACGTGGATAGCGTTCGCAGCGTGGTGGACGACACGGCGTCGACGTCGTGCGATCCCACGCGGCTCGTGCCCACGACCACCTGGTGGCGTATGCCAAAAATTGAGAACGCGCCTCTGCGCTGGCCGACGGCGTCCAACGCGCTACGCGACCGCGGCGCCATCGTGGTGGATGAATGGGGGCCGTACGATTGGCAGTCGCCCAAGCTGTGGCCTCTCGACAGTATACATACCACGTCACGCGCTCCGACGTTGCGGTTGCGCGTGCTTGGGCCGTCCGGTCGCTGGCGCGTGCTGTCACGTCGCGGCGTGGCAAGCGTCTCGGCCGAGCGGGGGAACGTTGGCGACACGATCGTGATCACACCGCGGGCTGATCAGCGGGACGATTCCACGAGCGATTGGGAGGTCACGCTCGAGTATCGCGGCGCGGCCACCGTGTCGCCGCGCGGCGCGCGCGCCGCGGCCGGCGTGCCGCAACGTTTTCGCTACGAACAGTTCGAGCCGCGCACCACGTGGACGCAACGCGTGTTCGCGTGGAGTGACAGTACCGATCCCGTGAAGCAGCCGGCGGCCTTCGCGGCGCTGCTGGCGGGTACGCCTCTCAGCACACGCACCGCGCCGCGCATGGACTGGTTCTGGTCGCGCTCACGCGATGGGCAGATCCCTACGCGACGTATGGCCATGGAGGCCACGGCCATGATCTCGCTGCCGCCCGGTGCGTACACACTGCGCACGCTCAGCGACGACGCCGTGCGGGTGTGGGTGGACGACCAACTCGTGATCGACGAGTGGACGCCGCACGAGACGAGGCCCAGTTACGCCCCGCTCGGCGGTGGTGTGCATCGGGTACGCGCGCAGTACGTGCAGGGCGACGGCTGGACTGAGTTCCGTCTCGACGTGCTCAAGGGACGTGCACGTCGATCGACCGGATCAGCGGGACCGCACTGACTTCGCGGTGAAGATGTTCTTCGGGATCATCACGTGGGCCCCCACGTTGCCGTCCACCAGCTGCGTGATGCGCACGTCGCAGGCCACACTGGTCAACATGTAGGCGTCGTCCTTCGAGAGTCCCTTCGTTTGCAGGAACTCGATCGCCTGACGCAGCGCGGTTTTGGTGGCGATCACGAGATCTTTGTCGGCGCCCATCGTGATCCAGTGCGTGGGCGTCTCGCCGCGCGGCCAGGTGAGCTTCATATCCTTGCGCACGATCACTTCGAGCACGCCGGTCAGCGACGTCTCGAGGGCGGTGATATCCACTTCGCCGTCGCCCTGGCCGGCGTGTCCGTCGCCCACTTCCAGCAGCGCCCCGGGCACATGCACGGGAATGAACAGCGTGGTGCCGGCCACCAGCTCCTTGTTGTCCAGATTACCGGCGTGAATGTCGGGCGGTGCACTGCTCACACGTCCACGAGACGGTGGCGGCGCGACGCCTATGCTGCCAAAAAACGGACGCAACGGGATGTCGATGCCCGGCGCAAAACGCGCCATCATCTTCTTCGCGTCGAGCGGGATGATGCGCATCTTGGCGTACGGAAAGTCTTCCGGAATGAATCCGCTGGTGCGACCGAAGGCGTTGTACGCATATGGAATGGCCAGATCGACCTTCTTGATGCGCACCTCGAGCACGTCACCAGGCTCGGCCCCTTCCACGAAAATCGGTCCCGTCAGAATGTGTCCGCCCGGGCCGCGATCTTTCACTTGGTCGGTGATCGCGCGCAGCGCCGGCTCCACGTCTTCCGGCTTGACCCCCGCGCCTTCCAGCCGTGTGGGATTCGACGTGATCAGCGTGCCGATGGTGACCTCGTCGCCCGACTTGATCCGTAAAACCGGCTTGGTCTCCGACCAATAGTGCCCCACGGCCACCGTTTCCGGTGTGGGCATGAGACGATGTTTCGTCTGCGCGCCAAGTGAGGTCGCCAGCACGGCGCTGGAGAACACGGCGCTGGCGAGGAGGAGCAGACGGACGGGGCGATGGGTCATGCGGGGGCTCCGAGAGGAGGCTCAGACGAGAGAGGCACGGGCACTACGCAATGTGGTCACTCCGTGCCTGTTTCGTGAACTCTTCGCGCGCGACGGATGGGTCCGTGTCAGGCGACTCGGGAGGCGACCTGCTCAACGCCATACGCCGGTGTCTCGCGGACCGCCGACAGGCCGTGCGACGCCGTGTGCCGGGTGAATGCGGAGCCGTCGGGCTGGCCCACAAACAGCCACACGGAGCCCGTGCGCATCGAGTAGTACTGGCGCACCATCACGCGACGCGGCATCAGGGCACACGAAAAGGTGAAGTTGAACGTGTCGTCGAGACGCTGGGCGGCGACACCCTCGAGAAAACGCCCGTAGAACTCCGGGACATTGGCGCTGGGGGCGACTTCGAAAAAGAAGTGCCGGCCAAGCGGGCGCGGCATCGCCCCGACATTCTCGGCTTCGGCCGTATTGTACGACAGGACGCGTCCGTCGAGATCCAGTTGGACCACGCCGTACGGGACAGCATCCAGCTCCTCGACCGTGAGGTGATCGAGGAAAGGCGCGAGCAATCGGGATGTCGTGTCCAGCGGCATACAGTGATCCAGACGAGTCGGTGTGTCCAAGGCCATCGTCGACCGCGCAACACCCGCTACCCTCTGGAGATTCGGGACGGCGGGTCGCAGACTTGAGGCTCCGAGACCCTGATTCCGATATTCCATGGTTTCAGCACGGGCCAGCGCTATCACGCGTTGCCGACCCGCTCTCCCAACGCGAGATTCCCGCGCATGAACATCTCCTGGATCGATTGGGTCATCGCCGCCGCGACCATTCTGGTGTGTTTCGTCCCTGCGCTCTTCCTCGCCAAGCGATCGGGGGCCAGCACCTCGGAATTCTTTGCGTCAGGACGCTCGGTGCCGTGGTGGCTCGCCGGCCTGTCGATGGTGGCCACGACGTTCTCGTCGGATACCCCCAACTGGGTGACCGAGCAGGTGCGGCGCTACGGCGTGGCCGGCAACTGGCAATGGTGGGCCTTCGTGCTCACTGGCGTGTCCACGGTGTTCTTCTTCGCGCGCCTCTGGCGACGCTCGGGCGTGATGACGGACCTCGAGTTCTACGAGCTCCGCTACTCCGGCCGGTCGGCCTCGATGGTGCGCGGCTTCCGCGCGGTCTACCTCGGCCTGTTTTTCAATTGCTTCATCATGGGCATGGTGACGTTGGCGGCGTGCAAGATCGCTAACATCCTGTTCGGCCTTGCGCCTTGGCAGACGATCGTGATCACCGGCGTACTGAATGTGGCGTTCGCGGCGCACTCCGGTCTGTGGGGCGTGCTCGTCATCGACATGATTCAGTTCTTCATCAAGATGACGGCCGTATTCGCCGCGGCGTGGTTCTCACTGGTGGAAGTGGGACGTCGACTGGCTGGTCAGGCCGACGGGTGGCTTGGTCTCAAGCTGCTCACGGAACGGTTGTCCACGCTGCAGGTGGTGCAGAGCACGGCCGCCAATGCGCAGCCGGTGATGTCGATGAAAGACGGCACCGGCCAGCCCATTCTCGACCTGATGCCCAACTTCGGGATGTCCGAGTTGGCGCTCATGATTTTCATTCTACCGATCGCCGTGAGCTGGTGGGCCAACTGGTATCCCGGCGCCGAGCCGGGCGGTGGCTCGTATATCGCCCAGCGCATGCTGGCGTCCAAATCGGAAAAGGATTCGTTGGGCGGCACGCTGTTCTTCAACATTGCGCACTACGTTCTGCGTCCGTGGCCGTGGATCATCACGGCGCTCTGCTCGATCATTGTCTATCCCGATCTGGCCTCGATTCAAGCTGCGTTCCCGAACGCTGACGCGAGTCTCATCGGACACGACTCGGCGTTCCCGGCCATGCTCAAGTTCCTGCCGATCGGCTTCGTGGGACTCATGATCGGCGGGTTGCTGGCCGCGAACTCGTCGACGATTCTCACGCACCTCAACTGGGGCTCGTCGTATCTCGTGCACGATTTCTATCGTCGATTCATCAAGAAGGACGGTAGCGAATCGCACTATGTGAACGCCGGACGACTGTCCACCATCGGGCTGTACATATTCGCCGCGCTGCTCAGTCTCACCATGAGCTCTGCGCAGCAGGCGTTTCAGGTATTGCTCTCGATCGGCGCTGGCACGGGGTTGCTGTACATCGCGCGCTGGTTCTGGTGGCGCGTAACCGCCTGGTGCGAGATCGTGGCCATGGTGATGTCGCTGCTCACGTCGCTGGCGGTGCCGTACCTCATGCCAGGTGCAGGCTTCGCGATCACGACGATCGTGCAGGTCGGCATCACCACGGTGGCGTGGCTGATCACCGCGTATGTCGGCCCAACCACCGATCGCGCCACGCTGATCTCGTTCGTGCAGAAGGTGAAGCCAGCCGGCGCCGGGTGGCGCGAGCAGCGCGCCGCGGCCGGCATCTCCGACGCTGAGGTAGCGCAGGAGAATCGCGTCGGCGCGGCGTTTGCCGGCTGGATCTCCGGCTGCATCGTGATCTGGTCGTCGCTGTTCGCGATCGGCAACTTCCTCTACTCGTCGGGCGATCCGTCGCGGTTGCGGACCGCATGGATCCTCACGGCCGTGTTGGCGGTGAGCGGCTTCGTGCTGTTGCGCGTCACGCAGCAGCTATGGTCTGACAGCTCGGCGTCGCAGGCGCGTGAGGATGCGCGCGTGGCGCGGGGGTAGGGAGGGCGTCGGCCTCCTCACGGTTCGTTGCGTTGCTCCGTCACGAGTTAAACCGTGGCGGGCTCGGCGTGCGAAGTTGCCTGGACGTCGGGAGTTGAGAAGCGCGTGCGCGGCGGCTCCCTGTCAAAATTCCATTTAGGTCGCGTCGCTCGCAGCCTAAACAATCGCGAGACCGACGCCGGTAAGCGGCGGAAGTGGTTGTTTCGGAGGCGGTTGTGGCGGTGCGCGCGGCGCCGCACTGTATTGTTAGACAGCGAGCGGTTGCCTGTATAACGTCCGCCACGCAGGCATGCCTGGATGGACAATAGGCGTTGAACACCGACCGAGCACCGTCTCATCTTTGGGTCATGACCGGAAAACAATACAAGCTGATTGGCTCAGACGGACAGGAAGTACTTAGTGCGGTGCCGGGCACTCTTGGCGGGAACCGCCGGCGGAAAATCTATGGGCGCCTCGACTGCCGGAGCGCGGTCGGTTCGCTGCCCACGGGATATGCGAAGCATCGGGTCTTCTTCGAGGACGAGGCGACCGCCATCGCGGCCGGCTACCGACCGTGTGGCACATGCATGCAGGCGGAGTACGGCACCTGGGTTGAGGAAGCCATGCGCTCGGGGCGCCTATAGTGCGGCGCGTCCGGTGTCGAACGTGCGCTGAAGCTGACGAGCGAGCTGTGGAAGCTCGCTGCGCTCGCAATTTATTTCGTTCGCTCGCAGCTTAGCCAAAGCGTTAACTCGCGGACAAGCTGTTCGAACACCTGAAGGCGAACACGCGGCATCCTTCGCCGCATTTCAAGCACGTTGGGCGGTTTCACTCGGCCCGAGTTGGTGCACCCTATCGTGCCCTCGCGGTCAATGCTCCAGGCGGGCTCCTGTGGTTCTTGATGACAACGCACGCGGACTACGATCGCATCGTCGTCGAACCATGCTTGCTGCAGACTTTAGCGCTAGGCGACAGCAGCGTGAACAGATGCGCGCGGATGTGACGTTGGTGACGAACGCGAGGACGCGGCCCGCGGTTGAACTTCTATAGGCGTTGCCGGATGGGTGCCCGCGCAGGCCGCGGCTCATACTACGGCGGACGCACGCTGTGCCGGCCCCCATCTCCGTTACTGATGCTTCGTCCCGCGTTGCCCCCCGGATTCCGAAGTCCGGCTCGGCGTCTTCCAGAAGGCCATCGCGTGCCCGCAGCGACGGAGACACCGGCGCGGCTCATGGTGATCGAAACACGCGCACTGGTGCCACTGGCGCACACACGCAAATTCTACGAGAATCGTGGCTCCAGGGCGTGCGGACTGGTGGCCGACTTCGACCGAGTCGGCGACGGGACGGTGATCTTCTTCCGGCAGCTCATGATCTGGGAGTTTTCGATGGCCATCGCCGGTGCGCTGTTCTGTCAGCTCGTCATCCGCTTCTTCGCGTAGCCGTCGCCCCCGCGTCAACGCGTTACACACGTCCGAGCTCCCGATGACCTTCCGCGTGAGCGCCATCGCTCTCAACGTCGCGCTTGCCGCCCTGTCGCCCGCAATGCTCGCCGCGCAGAACACGCTCGCCACCCGAGGCGGCGAGGTGCGCCAGATCGTGACCTTCCTGTTCCAGCCAGGCAGGGCAGGCGAGGCCACGACGATCTTTGAGCAACAGCTGAAGCCGATCTACACCGGCGTCGCGCCGCTGCGCCGCTTTCGCGCCTACCGCGAGGCCGAGAGCCCGGAACCGCTCGATCTGGTCGTCGTGAGCAGCTACGACGGGATGGCCGGCATGGACGCCGCCAACGAGGCCCTGCGGCGTCCAACGGCATCAGGCCAGTCGGCGTTCGCCCTGTACGGTACATTGTCCTCGATGACGCAGACGCACCACGACCAGTTCGTCGAGATGCTCCCCGCGCTCAGCGATTCCATCTCTGAGGGTGTTGACCTGACGGTGTTCGAGTACGTGCGCGTCGCGCCGGGAATGCAGACACGATTCTCGACGCTGCTGTTTACATCCATTCGGCCGTACGAACGTGCCCGTGCGCTCTATGCGTGGTCGGAGACAGGGCGTATGCTGGTCAGTGATGGCTGGGATTTCGTACGCATCTACGGCATCCGCTCGCTGGCCGACTGGCAGCGGTATCGCGAGCGGATCCGCAACGCACCGCATGGTGCGGAATTGGACGGCATGATCGCGGCGCGCAAGACACTGATCCTGCGGCGTGACGCGCGGATGTCCGTGCGGTAGTTGCCGTTCAACGACGCACTGCCGTCAGACGTATCGCTGTCCCCCCATGTCGCGCCGCCTCTCCGGCCGCTTGCGGTGTTTTGGCTCTGTTCCGCAATGGCGTGGGTATCGAGTGGCGCGCTGCACCAAGCCCACTACTTTTGCCGTCATGCTCACGTCCGCGAAGGCCCGGGACCGCCGGTTTCACCACGGGTATGTGCCTGCCCGCGGTGTCGGAGTGCGCAGGTGCAGCGCTGGGGCCGCGAGCGCACGGGCACGCAGCGCTATCGGTGTCTCGGCTGCCGGCGGACCTTCAACGATCTGACACGCACCGCCATGCCCTCACGCACCTGCCGCAGAAGTGGCGGGCGTACCCGGACACGATGCGGGACGGGCTCTCGACGCGGAAGGCGGCCGAGCGGATCGGCGTGGAGCACAAGACCTCGTGGCGTTGGCGGCACAAGGTGATGGCGTTCTTAGCACCGGCGGAGCAACCGATCTTGAGCGGCACCGCCAAGGCCGACGAGACGTACTTCCGGCGGAACTACAAGGGCTCCACCCCCGTCGGGCGTCGCGCCAGGCAGCACGGAACGCGCAATGGCAGCGCGCGCGGCCTCGGCAAGGACAAGGTGCCGGTGGTGGTGGCCCGCGCTCGGTGCGGGGATACGCGCGCCGTGGTGCTCCCCGTCACCGCCACCACCGCGGCGCTGGTGACGGCCCTCCGGCCGATCCTGCAACCCGACGTCACGCTGTGCACCGACGCGTCCCGGGCGAGGCGCGGGGCCGCGCAGGCGCTGCCCGTGCGGCACATCGCGCTCGTCACGGCCCGGAGCGAATGCAAGCGCGGCAGCTACCGCGTCCAGACGGTCAACAGTTCGCAGGGCCGCCTCAAGTAGTGGATCGCGCGATTCCGGGGCGTCGCCACCAAGTACCGGCCGCGCTACCTCACTTGGCACATCATGGACGGCGGATCCAACGGCTGACGGCCGCGAAGGCCCGGGCGGTGCTCGTCGGGAACACGGCCGAGCTCAGCCCGGATCGGTGCTGCCCCAACGGCGGGGCGATGCTCAATGCGGCGTGAGGCGTCTGCTCTTGAGACCTCGACGTCTTACGTCGAAATGGTCGACCGCACGTCGGATGTGGAGCAGTGCAGGCGGCCGCTCGCCCGTTGACGCGACAAACTCTTGTGGCCACGGCGAAGCCCCGTATCTGCTGTCGAACGTCCGTTATGGCGCTCTTCTGCCGTTTAATTGCCAATACTACAATAACAGGTGTTTGCACGCTATTATCCAGAAGTCGCGCAATAAGGCGTGTATTTACGATATTTACACGATACTCCATATAAGGCGTGGTAGTGCGCTCTTATGGGGCGTCCAAGAGATTGACGCAGCGCGAACGCCACCATGCGAGTCATCCTGAGGAGGGAGCGACCATGGCACGACGAGTATCTACACCGACACGACCGACCTTGATGCGACCACGGGCCGACACCGCGGTGCGAGGCGGACGCGTGGTCGATGCGGTGGAGCTCGGACAGGTGCTTCGCTGGATGCGAGGCACCAAGGGCGTACGGCAACTGGAGGCCGCGGCCTCACTCGGAGTGAGCCCGGAACTGTTGCGCGGGCTTGAACGCGGAGATCGTGGGGTGCACTTGGGTACCGCCTTGGACGTCATCGCCCGACTTGGCTTGGATCTCGTCCTCGTCCCCCGGGATCCCACTATGGACCTTCGAGACGAGGTGCCAAAGGGGGACCAGAACCGCACGAACGCAAACCGTGGTGAGCGCGACGATACCCGCGCCCGAAACACCGAAGCCTCTCACAGCATCGACGAGTCCGCACCGTGACGACGTCGACCGTGTCAGCCAGCATCCATCGACTGAACGTCTACAAGGACACGTTGCTTGTCGGTGTGTTGACGTGCGATGCGTTGGGACGCACGCAGTTCACATACGACGAAGCCGTCCTCGAGCAGCCAGAGGCCGAGGTGAGCGTGCGATTGCCCCGGCGGCGCGCGCCCTACGACGACCATGTGACCCTGCCGTGCTTCGAGAACCTTCTCCCCGAAGGCGATATCCGACAGACCCTGGCGGCGGCAGCGCAACGAGGCGCAAAAGATGTGGTCGGACTGCTCGGCATTTTCGGTGGAGAGTGCGCAGGGGCACTCTCCCTCTGGCCAGACGAGTCGGCCCCGCCGAGCCCCCCGACCTACCGACCGTGCGGCGCGAATGAACTAGGCCACGCGCTCGGGGAGGCCTATTCCGTGACGCAGATGGTTCACCTCCTGCGCCAGACACGCCAGACGATGAGTGGTGCGCAGGACAAGTTCGTGCTCTACCGTCGCCCCGCCAGCGGCCCTCCAGACCTTGGTCACGCCCTGGAGTATCGGCTGCCTGTGGCGGGCGCGCCAAGCACCGTGCTGCTGAAACGCGACCGAGGCGCGTACCCCGGCCTCCTGCAGAACGAAATTGCCGCGATGAGCCTGATGGCGACATGTGGCGTGCCGACGGCCCACCATGCGCGCAACGCCTTGCTGTCAGATGTCTACGAGACAGCGCGCTTCGACCGTGTGCTCCAACCGGACGGCAGCGTACAACGGTTACACGCCGAAGACGGATGCCAACTCACCGGGAAAGTCTCGATTGCAAAATACGCCGGGACCCATGGGCCCACCTACGCCGACCTCGTTGCCGTCTTGAAACGCCACAGTGCAGACCCGCGTGTCGACGGGGAGCACTTATTTCGATGGGCCGTCGCCAATCTCGCGATTGGTAACCGCGATGCTCACGCCAAGAATGTGAGCATGCTCTACCACGACGCGGAGACCAAACGCCTCGCGCCTGTTTACGACGTCGTTTGCACGGTGGCCTACGAGCAACTGGATCTCGAGCTACCAATGCGATTTGGTGGGCAGGTCGCGTTGGCGGGTCTGACGCCGGGCGCGGTCCCCAAAGCCGCTCGCGAGTTTGGGCTGACGGCGCAGCGCGCCGTCACCTTGATCGATGAAGTGACGACGAGCATTCGAGGTCACCTCAGCGACGTGCTACACACAACCGCGGAGGTCGCGGGATCGCACGACATCCTGGCGACCATGAGCCAGGCAGTGACACACCAGACGGCAATGGTACGCAAGCACCTACTCAACGCGTAGCGTCAACGCAGGCTCCGGGCAGGACTTGCCTCAACCGCTGGTTCTGGAGTCGCTCAATCTCGCAAGCGTCGTGGATCTCACGGGCACCGCGTCGACAGGCGGCGGCGCGGCGCTGGAAGAGCGGCTTCTCCCGAAGTCGCCCTGACTCGCGCCTGCTTAGCGACGGCCAGCCGACAAGCGTCGCAATTTCTCATGCGACTACGCAAAAGCAAACGCAATTACGGAACAGAGCCGTTTTTTACTTGAGTGCGTTGAACGCTGACAGCACCAGGAGAAGATCCGGGCTGGTGAAGGTATACTCGCCGTTGGCCGAGTTGCTCGCACCGTCAAACTTCTTGCCATCCTTCGCCACTTTGAGCACCATCGCGAACGGTGCGGTGAGCGCGAACGGGCGATACTTCGCACGGGCACGCACCGCGCGTTCGACTCCGAGTCGGATGGCGTCTTGTGCTGTGGCGGGCGACATGCCGTTGATCGCGCCGCTGATGGCTTCCTTGACCGCGAGGCCGTCGACGTTGCCCAACAGCTCGCGATGCTGCCGTACGACCGCGCCGTCGCCGGCGACGAACACCACGGGCACGCCGTACAGCCCGGCTACGAGTGCGTTGTATCCGCCCTCAGGGAGTGACCGGCCGTTGATCGAGAAGTCGACGACGTTGCCATTCGACGTATGTGCCAAGATCGCATTCGGCGTGCCTGCTCTCGCGTGATAGCCGATGAACACCACCGCCGCGAATGTGCTGTCAATTCCCTCCATCATGTTCTTTGGCCCGGTGCTCGCGCCGCGCAGCAGCTTGGCCCGAGGATCGAGATCGCCGGGCAGGATGTTCTGCTTGGCACCGTGCGAGTCGCGCACCAGCACCTCGGTTGCACCGGCGCTGAACGCGCCAGCGACCGCCGCGCTGGCCTCTTGAGCCATGATCTTGCGAAAGTATTGGTAGTCGCCCGACGTGCCACCGACGTCGCTCCCAGACACGACGCCGGCGAGCCCCTCCATATCCACCGACACGAACACCTTGAGCGGGCGCGGCTGCGCCGCCGCCGGCTCGCCTACCAATGCAAGGAAGGCGAGCGAAACTAGCGCTAGGCGAGGCATGGCGTGGCGCGGGGAAGTCGTCATGGCTCGTATGGAAAGGCGGCGGGAGGATGTTTCGACGTATCGACCTACATCCCGATAAACGCCGACCATTGTGTGGCCAGCGGTCGCTTCGGGAACCAGCTTGACGCGATCAGGTTGCCGGTGAATGTGTGGCGTGGTGCGATCAGGCCGCTAGCGGGATCGCCGAGAAAGCCGACCTGTGGCGAGGTCTCCCGGAACGGGCCCGCGTTTCCGCGCGGGACTATCGCGCGCATCCAATCAATCGTGAGGTCACGCTGGGCTACTGAAAGCGAGAAGTGCGGCACGCCGGGCTCGACGGCCAGCGCCCACGGAGCGCCGGCGCTACGGAGCGCTGCGAAGGAGGCGCGCCGCATCGCATTGTTGACGACGACGTCCAACTCGGCCAGCACCATGTACGCGGGTACTCGCAGGGCCTCACCCGACCACGGCTCACGGCCGTCGTATCGGTGATGTTTCGGTGGGCGCCGTAATCCTGGCCCGACCGAACCATGCATATCCGGTCCGGCCGCCTTACTCCGCCCGAAGCGTCGCTTCGAGGGTGATCGGCACCGACGACAGCGCCTTCGACACCGGACAGCCCTCCTTCGCTGCGTTCGCTTTCTCACGGAATGTCGCGTCGTCGATTCCCGGTACGACGGCGTCCAGCGTGAGCACGATACCGACCATCGACCAGTCGTTGTTCTGCTGCGCCATGGTGATGACCGACTCCACGTGCAGCGCGCTCGGCGGAAAGCCCTCGCCGGTGAGCTGAAACGACAGCGCCATCGCAAAACAGCCGGCATGCGCCGCCGCGATCAGCTCCTCGGGGTTCGTGCCGCTCCGCCCCTCCGCGTCCGCAAACCGCATTTTCGTGGAATACGGCTGCTCCGCTAACACCCCGCTTGGCGTGGTCAGGCTACCCGCACCTTCCAATCCTGTGCCGCGCCAGACGGCCTTTCCGCTACGACGCATCGATCACTCCTGCTGATGAACGGTAGATGAACGGTGATGAACACACGCCTGACTGGCGAATCATCGCCCCGGTTGCCCAGGATGAACGAAGTGTAGCGTCGGTTGCGCGCGGCCGCCTTACGCGGTCGATCGGCCGCACCAGGCGGGCACTTGCCGACGCGCGGATAAACCCGTAGTTCACTGATATGTCAAACCCACCAGCTCGCAAGATCCTGTGCTGTAGCCGCCGAGTCCGATATGCCGCGCTGTCTTGGCTGACGTTGCTCGTGTCGGCGTCGTCGCACATCCAATCGCAAGCCCAGTCGCGCCGCTGCCCACAGTTCGCCCGGGTGCCGGGCTACGGCGCGTGCACGAACATCGCCGGCAACAAATGCGGCTTCTGCACGTATCGCTGCAACGACGACACCGTGGTACGCTGGAACGTGTGCGGGGGATAATCGCGCGCGGCCTGCTGGTATTGACGCTGCCGGTGGGTGTACTGGCTTGTGACCGTCAGGAAACGGCGACCAACGAGGCCCCGCCCGCGCTCCGGGCGGCCATGGCGACGCGCACGATCTATCCGGCCAAACGCGAGGAGTGGCGCACCGACATCACGGCCGCGACCGACAGCACGATGGTGCCGCTCGTTTTCCGGGCCAGTGGGACCACGGTGGCGCTGCTGCAGGCGTCGCCCACGCGCATTTCGCTGTTCGAGCTGAATCGGCGCGGGATGCTGCTGGCCACGCGCCCGGCTCGGATCGACTCGGTGCTCAACGCGGCGGTACCGCGCGACATCATCGCTCCCACCGAGCTCTCGCGCATCACCGACGATGGGCAGGTCGATGTGATCGACAGTGCCACCAGCACGCTGGTGCGAGAGTCGATCGGCGGCTTTGTCTTCCGTCGCGAGCTGCCGTTGCTGCGCGGGGGAAGCGGTCGACTCTGCACCCTGTCGCCCGCGACCCTGCTGCATGTGCGGGCGCTGGGGCAGCGTCGTACGCTCGAGGCGTTCACCCTCACGGCGAACGCCAAGGACGACGCTCTGGTGGGTCGTCACCAACTTGCCGTTGCCCCGTCGTCGCGTCTGCGCTTTGGCAATGGTGATGCGCGGCGGTGTCTGCTGCTCGCCGAGCGCGAGGTGCTGATCGTGAGTGCGCCCGCCGACCCGAGGGCCGGCGTGTCGCCGCAGCTGACACCACTGCGGGCGCCGGGCGATTCGGCAACGCCGCTGACCATCGAGCATCGTGGCGGTGCGACCGACAGCACGCGCCTGCGGCAGCCGTTCGTCGTCGATGCCGCCATCGTGGATGGCGGTTTTGTGGTATTGGTTGGTGTCGAGTCGGACGCCCAAGGGCGCATTCTCGACTACTACGACGAGCGCGGCGGGTATATCCAGAGCGCGATGTTGCCGTTCACGGCATCGGCAATGACCGGGGCAGGACCGCGCTTTTTGGTACTGCATCAGGACGAACGATACCGCTGGTGGCTGTCGTCGTGGCTGACGCCCATGGCCGCGCGTGGCGCCACCGCACCGCCTGAACCGCGGCAGCTCGACGACGCGCCGGAACGACAGCTCTTCCAGCGGCCGACACGCGCGCGGAAGCCGTGAACCGCCGGCGTCTCAGCGGGTCGTACCGCGCACACGGAACAGATAGCTGAGCTTGATGAACGCGCCATCGTTCGTGCGCTGGACGTCGGTGGGGCGCATCGTTGCTGTGGCATCCACGCCGGTGCCGTAGCCCACGTACACCACCGTGCCCGGACTCGGCAGATAGCTCACCAGTACGTCACCGCGTCCCAGCAGAGATCGCGAGGCGCGTTGTTCGGCGTAGCGGCCACTGGCGGAGCGGCGGAGCAAGGGGCGCTCGGTGCGCGGGTCCCGCAACGCGCTGCGGTCGCGAGACTCCATCTGCCCCACGAAGCGCAGGAAGAGCGCCCGCGAGAATTGATATTCCAAACGCACGCGAGGTACGACTTGCGTGCTAAACACGGAGCCGTCGCGCGTGCGCACGAAGCGCTGGTAGCGCAGCAGTGTGCCGATGCGCACTTGTGTCGTTGGCCGCAGATCGATCTGCGCTTCGATATCGCGACGTCGAACGGTGCTTGTTTCGAAGAACTCGGGCTCCGTGCCGGCGATCGCGGTGATCGTGGCACCGATCCGCTTCCACTGCGGCGTGTTCACGATGAGCGAGGTGCTGCTTGTGCGCTGCGACTCACTGGCGGTAAACGCCGTGGTATCAACGCCATTGCCCGGCACCACGGCATACCGAGCGTACCGACGGGCGTCGAAGGAGACGATCTGGAAGTCGGGAATCACACTCACTTTCCACCCACCGCGAATCGTCATCGAGTTGTCGAGCGACAGTTTGGTTTCGAGCGGGGACTGTCGCTGGGCAAATCCGTCGTAGTTCCAGAGCGACGTGCCGGTAAAGAAATGTTGGCGCTGATCCCACCAGCCACCTTTGGAACCGAACAGCGTGAACCGCTGATTGACCTGCGCCCGCACAAAGTCCACGCGATTCACAAAGCCTGTTTTCGTCTCGAACCCTGGCGAGAATCCCTGCACCCCGTACCGGTAGCCGTAGCCACGGCTGGTGCGGCCGGTGTTGGCCTCCCACAACGTACCGCTGCGATCCACACTGTCGCGCGTGAGGCTGGTGGCGTACCGGACTTCGACACTGTACGTCTTCGCGAACTGCAGCCGCGAATCAAACCCGGCCACACGATTGAAACGGGCCCCTTCGTGCCGATCGGTGAGGACGATGCCGGCCGTGCTCTGGTCGCCAATATCGCGGCGCAGACGCACAATCGTGAAAAGCGGACTGGTGTTGCCGTCGCTCCCGGCGCTCGGTGCGTCCAGCGCCGACAGCAGACCGACGTCTGTGCGTGGAATCTTGCCGGTGAGTTTGAGCGCGCCGAGTGGCTGCACGATGGAGCGGGTATTGACCAATCGATTCGGCGCATCGAATTGCTCGCTGCCTTCAACGAAAAACGGGCGCAGTTCGGGAAAGAAATTGGCGAAGCGCACGTCGCCAGGAATCTGACCGACGTCGGTTTCTACCTGACTGAAGTCCGGATTTGCCGTGGCGTTGAGCGTGAAATTGGACGACACGCCCCAGCGCACGTCGCCGCCCGCTTCCCCCTGCGATCCAGAGCGCCAACTGCTTCCGTCGCGGGTGCCTCGAGTGGACGCAGTCGTCGTCGGCGTGAGATCGAGCACGAGCCCGCGCTTCAGGCCGCTCATGCCGCGCAGATATCCGGCCTGTGGGGCGAAGGCCTGATTCGCTTTCGAGACCGGGGCCCACGTGTCCTGATAGCCCGTGCGTTGGGTCTGCCGCACGACCTGAAGCCCCCAGTCTTGCGACGCGCCCATCTGATAGCGGATCGACTTGAACGGGATGCGCACTTCAATTTCGTACCCGTCGTCAAGGAGGTGTCCTTTCGACTGCCACACGTAGTCCTGTGACAAATCCACCGACTGCAATGCAGCACGCGAGACACCGGGGCCGGCCGACTGGTCGGTGCGCATGCCGTCGGCCTGCACGCCGAATGGATTCACGGCGAACACAAAGGCTCGACGACGATCGTTGAAGGTGTCGAGGTGCAGCGCGATCCAGTCGTCGTTCGTGATCCGATCACGTTCGGCCAGGGTGGCGCGTACCGTTCCCGCCGGTGCGTAGGCGCGAATGCCCAGGTAGATCGCGTCAGTCGCGTACCAAATCCGCACCTCGGTCTCGTCCTGCGCCGGACGACCGTCGACGGGATTGTACGATGTAAACTCGGTGAGGCGGCTCGCCTGCTGCCAGGCGGGTTCGGTGAGCTGCCCGTCAACGGTGATGGTGTCGGACAGGCGCGGGGCGCGCACATCGAGTGCTCGGGACCGACCCGCGAACACGTCGGCGGTGGCGCTCGTTATGGGAGCGGCCGACGACATCGGGGACGGGGTGGCCCCACTGAGCTGCTGCAGCGCGGCGAACAAAAGGGGGAACATCCCAAGAAGGCTAACGATCAGGTCCCTCGGAAGCGACGCGTCCGAGCGCACTCAAGCAACCGATGGCCCTCGACACGATCACGGCGGAGACGGCCGCAGAATGCCAGCCTACGGGCGGGCCGCCCCTTTCAGCTTCTCGTCCACGAAGCGCGAAAAATTCGTGAGCACGTTGATGTGCGTGGCACGTACGGGCGGTGCCCCTTGAAGCAGGAGCAGCCGCCCATCGGGGGTGAGGTCCCAGCTCGCCCACGCCTGGTTGTAGGTGCCTTCCAGCACTAACCGGGGCGGAACGAGCTGTCCGTTCGGCGCAGGTGCCGACGGAACGGCAAACCACTTGTTGCCGGTGCGATAGATGAGGGTGCGGCCGTCAGCCGTCCATCGCGCTTCATTGGCACCGGGAGGCCCGATGCGTCGTCGCGCCGAGGCCGCGTTTTTGGTCGTGGGAGCGACATTCAGACCCTGGGCGTCATCCCACGACACATGCTGACCATCGGGTGAGATGCGACACCAGTTCCCCCGCGCGTCGAATCGCACGCTGTCGCGCGGCGACGCTGACGGCCAGAGCACCCCTGAAACAGCGCAGCGGAGCCGGCCCTCCACCGACGTCGCCATATACTGCAGGCCGCTCGTGTCCAGCCGCATCGTCGTCGAGAGACCGCGCACGACTCCGTACTTTCCTCCGTTCTCCATCGTGGTGGTAATCCCGACGGTCAACGCGCTGTCGGCGTCCACCCAGTTCGCCACCTGCAGGTCGATCGGGAAGCGAGTAGAGTCCACGATGTTTCGCCGCCGGTCGAGGATGCGCAACAGGCTCGTGTTGCCGGGCAGGCTGCTGGTGTAGGCGAGGCGTTGGCCATCGGCGGTGAGCGCATAACTGTTCACGTTGGCCATAGGGAGCGCCAGGGTATCGATCGCACCACCTCCCGGTGTCACGATGACGAACCGGCTCACTCCCGCGTCGCCACCGCTGACCCATACCAGCGTGCCGCTGCGGCTGACGGCGAACTGCGCACCGCCCCCCGCGCCAGAGGCCTCATGCCGTACGCCGGTGAGCAGTTGCCGCGGTATCATCGTCAGGCGCGCCGCCCGCAGGTCCACCGTCGCGGCGTAGAGCGTACTATCGCGGAGAAAGACCAGTCGCGTGCCGTCCAGCAGGCGCGGCATCTCGCCGGCAACCAGCGTCGATGCACTCAGCGTATCTCCGGCGTTCGCGAGCCGCAGCGGCCTGCTCACACCTGATTGCATATCGAGCAGCGACAGGATCCCGCCGACAGAGGCCAGCAGGGCGTTCTGTTCGTCGCCGCCGGTGATGCCGCCCGCAGCGCTGATGCACCCTTTCGCCGCAATGGCGCTGAACCCTTCACCGTTCGGCGACGCACTGAACAGGCAGCCGTTGTAACGCGCTGACACAATGCGCTCGGCGGAGGGCCAGTACAACGCATTCAGCTGGGTGCGTTTCCCGATCGTAGTGGCGACGCCGGTGTTGAGCTCCACCTTGCGCACCTCATCGCCCACCGCGAAGGCCAACGTGCCGCCATCTGGCGAGAAGGTCGGCAGTGTTCCCCCCGTGGCACCCGGCACCGGGGCGAACGTGCCGAGGTCCGTACGCAGCTGCCAGATAGACGTCGTGGTGCTGTCGCGCTTCGTGGTCCAGGCGACCAACCGGCCGTCGGCCGAGATGTCGATGGAGCGCATGTAGATGTCCAATGGATCGTGCGCAACGACGAAGGGCGCACTGTCCGGGAGTGTGATCGACCAAAAGCGTGGTTCCATGGCCTCGCCGTCAACGACGGGCGTTCGCCCAGAGTTTAGTGCAAGCGTGGCGCCAATCAGCAGGCCGGCTGCCAAGGTGACTGCGGGGAGCCAGCGGGTGCGGCTTCTTCGCACGGTGACAGCTGGTGCCGCCGCACTCGCCGTCGGGCCTTCGCGGACGAGCGCGTCGGCGAATTCGCTGGCGGACGAGAAACGATCAGCCGGCAGCTTCGCCAACGCGAGCATGACCGCATCGTTCACCGCCGTCGGCAATGTCTCCCGTACGCTGCTCAGCGGCCTTGGCCGCTCGGTCATGGCCCGTGCGATGATCGCCTGTGCCGTCGGACCCGTGAAGGGCGGCTCGCCGGCGAGCATCTCGTAGGTCACGGCGCCCAGCGCGTAAATGTCGGTCCGCAGGTCGACGGCGCGCTCGCCCATTGCCTGCTCAGGACTCATGTACTGCGGCGTGCCGAGCGAGAGACCCGTTTGCGTGAGCCGACCGGCGCCGGCCTGCTGCACGGCCAGGGCGATGCCAAAATCGGCGACCAGCGCGTGTCCGTCCTGCAGCAGCACGTTCTCTGGCTTGATGTCGCGATGCACGACGCCGCGCTTGTGAGCGTACGCGAGGGCGTCCGCCACTTCGCGGGCAATGCGCACGGCGTCGCCCACGGGCAGCTGCTGCTCGCGATCAAGGCGGCTGCGCAGCGTTTCACCATCGACGAAGGGCATGACGTAGTACAGCTGGCCGTTCACGTCGCCGCTGTCGAAGAGCGGCAAGATGTGCGGATGCTGCAGGTTCGCGGTGAGCTCGATCTCTTTCAGGAACCGATCGGATCCGATGACCGCGGAGAGTTCGGGATGCACCACCTTGATGGCCACCTTACGGCGATGGCGCAAGTCTTCGGCGAGAAAAACCGTCGCCATGCCGCCGGCGCCGAGTTCCTTCAGGATCGTGTATCGCTCGGCAAGCGCCTGATCGAGGGCAGTGCGCAAGTCGGAATGGCCGGAAGCCCTGCGACATGATCGCAGGAGGGGAATGACATTGGGGTTGGTCGAACTTATGGGGTAGGGCGCTGTGGCGCGAGCGAGGCATGGCTACGCGCGACGGGCGATGCAGACCGTTTTGGTGTCGGCAGCAGCGCGCGGACTTCTCGTGGCGCGTGGGCGGGCGACATGCCAGGACGCAGTGCGCGCGTTACCGTGACGTAGAACTCCGGAAGCACTTGGATGCTGATCCGACCGGTCTCCGCTCCCAAAGCGCGGTCATCCAGTCGCGCGCCGCAGAGTGCCGTTCACCAGCGCCGGCATCGACTGCAGACAGCAGCACGTTGGTGTCACCGACGATCGGTGCGGTCATGCAACGGGTCGCGCGATGGGTACGCCGAACCGTCGGCATCGATGGCACGGTGCTCACGCGCGAGGAACTTACGCATTTCGGTTTCGTAGGTGACGCGACGACGCCTCTGCTCCTGCAGCAGGTCGCCACGCACTCGCGACACACTGATGTCGAGCTGGGCCGCGCGGATTCTGGCCCAGCGGGCGACGTCTTCTTCGAGGGTGACAGTAACATTCCCCATAACACGAACATCGTATTACACGATTCTCCTGACAACACATCGCGAGCTACGGCCGCCGCTTCGACCCCGCCAGCACGCGGTAGTACTCCTCGACCAACGCGCGATACTCCGCCGGCGCCGCGGCTCGGGCCCCGGCGGCCGGACGACCCTCGGCGCCCAATCCCACTGAGCGATAGAGCGCAAACTCGAAGTTCTTGAGGCGCTCCAGCATTGCCGCCTGCAGCTGCTCCAGGCCCTTCGGATCGCCGAACGCGCGGCCGTTCTCGAGCTGACGCAAG
>NZ_JBKJRB010000112.1:0-73347 GCF_046594945.1 Gemmatimonas sp.
CGAAGTCCGCGAGTGGTGAGGGGGCGCGTACGGTGCGCATCGCCAGCGTCACTTCACTCAATGACATCAAGTACGAAGAGTGGGTGGCGACACGGCGGGAGCAGGTGGAGAAGGAGACCAACGGCGACATCGCCTACGTGCACATCCGCTCCATGGATCAGCCCTCGCTCACGCGCTTCCGCAACGAGATTGACCAGTTCTCGAACAAGAAGGGCCTCATCGTCGACATTCGCTACAACGGGGGCGGCAACATCGATCAGGAATTGATCGATATCCTCGAGCGGCAACCGTACCAATTCTGGAATCAGCGCACCGGGGCGCGCACCTGGGGTCGTCGTCCCCGACAGGCGATCGCGGGCCCCAAGGTCATGATGATCAACGCCCGCTCCGGTTCCGACAGGGAGGTCACGCCATTGGCGTTCCGTCAGCTCGGGCTCGGCCGCATTGTGGGCAATCCGACGGCGGCCGCGGTGATCGCGACCGGGAGCTATGCGCTGATCAACGGCGGCACCATCCGCACGCCGGGATCGTTGGTGATCACCTACGATCCCACCAAGCCCAACAACTACGGCGTGAACCTCGAGAATCTCGGGGTGCCGCCCGACGTGTGGGTGAAGAACTCACCCAACGACGAAGTGAAGCACATCGACCGTGAGCTCAAAGCCGCCATTGAGGAAGCGATGCGGATGCTCAAGGCCGCCCAGAGCAAGATTTCCAGCGAGAACTGATCGGTCGCGCGATGCGCCTGTGTTACGAGCTCAGACTTCCAAGCCGCGCGCCGCCACCAAACACTCGAGTCATGCCGCGGACGCGTCTGGCCGAGTTGGCCGAGTTGACCGAGTTGGCCGGTGAAACGATCACCGGTACGTTGGCTCAAGCTGAATCTGGAGAGGGCAGCGCGACCGTGCTCACATGGCCGGCCACAACACGCCACGAATGGTCGCGCTGCGCCCAAACGCGGGTGTAGCGATAGTCTCCCGCGAACGATTGCCCGTGGAAGAGACCGCCGAGGCGCGCGCGCAGTGTCACGACCACCACCGCCGGAGTCACCTGCTGCCACTGTAGGTCGCTCGGGATATGCGTCGAGAAGCGCACGGCGCCACTTCGATGCAGCGCCAGGTCGTCGGCCTTCGTCACGAGCCTCCCATCGGGCCCGGTGAACAATAGGGCATCGTCGATCAATCGATCGAGTGCATCAACGTCGGCGTTGAGCTGCGCATCACGCAGTTCGGCTTCGAGGAGTCGAATCGTGTCTTCCATCATGTGCGAAACGCGGTGGTGATCGGTGGGCGGTGAACGCGCAGCGCGAGTTGCGTGATGACCGGCGGCGCGCTGCACGTACGCCTCTGTGCGCCGTGGAAACGCGCTCGGCCGCCGTCGCAAACACCGAACCTTTCTACGCGGGAGGGTACGACAATTGCTCAGTCCATTGCAATCTATTCGGTGATGTACCGCCAGCCAGCGCGGACCTGTTGGCCGCCCCCCCACTCACCCCACCGACACCAGGCTCAGGAGTCTGCATGCCCGACATCGTCACACCGCACCCGCCTGGCACACCACAGCGTATCGACTTACCAGGGCCTGACCAGATTCCGGAGATCGACCAAGAGCCAACGGTACCCCCAACGATCATCGAGGAGCCTGAGCCGTCGCCGCCACAGCCCGACGAAGGCGACCTCGATGAGGAGCCGCAACAAGATCCTCGTACGCATGGCGACAAAGGGTCGCCGTAGGGCGCATGAGCGATCGTATGATCAGACTCGTGAGCGGACATGTCTCCGTGCGCGGTGCCCGCGAGCACATCTTCGCAATATCGACCTCGATGGCCCTCGTGACTCGCTGGTTGTATTCGCGAGCCGGCGAGTACCCTTCCGGCGCGGAGCCGTCGCCGGCCGATGCCTTCGCACGAAATACGATTGCTGGGCGTGCCTGACCTGCCGCGGTCAGGCACGCGTGCACACCGTAACGGAGCGTTCGCTGGTATCCGATCCGTCGCGCAGCATACGTGAGGGCGCGATTACCGCGTGGCCGGTCGCGTGGCACGGACCTCACCTGCGCGATATCGCTGTCACTCTGGGTTTTGACCTTGATGCGCCGTTCAGCACCCTCAGCGCGGAAAACCGTCGGTGGCTGTTGTTCACCGAGAAACAGCCGCCGGTACCAGTCTACGCCAACGTCAGCGCGAAACAACTCAAGCGAACAAAGCGGCGCAAGGAAGAGCGTGCCTCGCCGCCGTCGGGCGGCCGCGCCTCTCATCAGCCGCCAAAGCCGCTCGTGCGGCGGCCAACGCCTCCGGCGCGACGCGCGCGCGGGAACGTTCGCCGGCCTCGATATCGCAGGGTGCTCTCGCGTGCCCCTGCGTCGCCTGGTGTCGCTGCTCGATAAGAGTGCCGCGGCTGCCACTCCCGTCATCTCGGACTCGGCTATCTCACGTGGGAGCGTGAAGCACCGTCGCTCTCGCCCGGTGAGCTACAACGGCTGCGTTTGGCGACGCAGAGTCGATCGAATCGCTTTGGCGTCGTGTACGGGCTCGACGCGCCCTCCACCGGCCTGCATCCCGCTGACACGGAATCGCGCGGAGCGCACTCGCGCGACTGAAAGCAGCAGGGAACTCACCCTTTATTGTCGAGCATGATCCCGATGTCATTCGTCGCGGCGACTGGACCGTAGAGATTGGGCCGAGCGCTGGCCAGTTCGATGGCCGCAGTCGCTACCGCGGCAGGGAAGCCTTGGGTGGACGAGAAGCGAAAGATACCGCCGCACTCTGGCGGTTGGCCAGTTGCTCATTCATAGCGCTGCCCGGCGGCGATGCAAACGGTGCGGTGGTGACGGTCGTAAAGACCTCGCAGCATATCACGTTGCGATAGCCTACGACATGCATCGCGTGGCGCATCGGCGACCGAGGTACTTGCACCCGCCTACCATCCGTTCGTGCCCGCGGCGCCCTTCCACGGTCCCACAATGCGGTCGGTCACCCAGCCACCGTAAAAGCCACCGTCCTGCGGACGCACGCGCTCCCCATTTACGAAGCATTCGGCGTGCACGGCGTAGAGGGCCACATGATCGCGCAGCATGGCGAACGGGCTCGATGGCCGGTCGTACGACCAGGCGGCCCGGTCGAGGCGTGTATCACCACCCAAAACGGTCCAGTAGCGCGCGGCGCCTTTCCATTCGCAGTGTGATGAACCCGGCGCGGGCTCGAAGGCGCCGGACGTGGCGTCCGCGAACGGGAGGTAATAGCTGGGCGGGCTGGCCGTCTCCAACAACCGGAGGGCACGCGACGTACGCACGATCTCCACGCCACCTACCCGAACCACCACTTCACGGGGTTCAGCCTCGATCGCTGGCGGACGCGGATAGTCCCACACCGATTCTTGCCCCACGCCGAGCGTCTCGGCAAACGGCGGCCGCTCGCGTCCAATCCAGCGCCACATCGACTGCGCCTCGCGTTGTGCGCGCGTCAAATCTTTGGAATTCATGCGAATCCTTCGCGGACGGGACGGTGACCCACGTTCGGCGACCTTTACCGAGAATAATGCAAAACGGACGAGAAAGCGCACCCCTTTGAGACGCGCGTCGGCGTGAGTGGGAATCATCGATCGTGGCACTTTTCGGCAGGATCCTGACGTATCCTTCAACGAAGTCGGTGTGCTATCGAGCACGCCGGTGTCGCATGCGGGTGGTCTCCGGTGCGCTCCTGTCGTGGTTCCCGCCGACCATTCTGGAGGCGTCTGATGTTTCGGTCGCGCGTTACTGTCGTCGTTGCTGTCGCCCTTGTCTTTGGGCTCCTGTTCGGATTTCCCACCTACAGCGCACTGCTTGCTGATTGGTGGTGGTTTCAGGAAGTGGGCTACGAAGTCGTATTCAGCCGCCAGCTGTCCACGCAGGTGGCCCTCTTCGCAGGTGCCGCGCTGCTCGCGCTGGGCGTTCTGCTGCTCACGCTGCGCATTGCCCGACGCGGCCAACCCAATGGTCCGCTGGTGGTGCGATCGGGCGATACCATTGCGCGCGTGGAACTCCCGGCGGTGCTCGAGCGTCTTGGCCTCCCGATCGCTTTGGGGATCAGCCTTTTTGCCGGGCTGATCGCGAGCGCGTCATGGGAAACGGCGTTGCAGTGGTGGTACGGCGTGCCGTTTGGTCTCAACGACCCTGTGCTGTCGCGTGACATCGGGTTTTACGTGTTCACGCTGCCGGGAATTTCCGTGGTGCTGGCGATGCTCTCGGCACTGGCTACCGTCTCGCTGGTGCTCGCCGTTGCGGTGTACCTACCGCGCGGTGACATTGGCGTGGGCCCATCCGGCGTGGTTGTGAAGCGACACGCCGGCCTGCACCTGGCGGTGTTGGTGGCCGTCATGCTGGTGCTCACGGCGGTGCGCCTGTACGCGGTGGATATCCCCGAGCTGCTGTTCTCCAACACCGGCCCGCTCGTTGGCGCGAGCTACACCGATCTCCATGCCACACGCCCCGCCATCTATCTGTCGGTCGTGCTGGCGCTCGCGGCCGCCGCGCTGGTGGTTGTGGGCGGTTTCCGCGAGCGGCTTCCACGCTATGGCGCCATCGCCGTGGGGGGCTACCTCGCCATCGCGTTGGTGGCGCGTGGTGTGTTTCCGCAGCTGATACAGAAGTTCGTGGTGGCGCCCACCGAGCTCACGCGCGAGCGGCCGTACCTCACACACCACCTTGCCGCCACGCGCCAGGCGTGGGGGCTCGACAGCGTGGACACCCGCGAACTAAACGGTGAGGCCACGCTCACGCTCGATGACCTCAAGCGCAATGCGCCCACGATCGACAACGTTCGGTTGTGGGATCGCGATCCGCTGCTGCAGACCTTCGGTCAGCTGCAGGAGATTCGCACGTATTACGACTTCGTGTCGGTGGATGACGACCGGTACCTGATCGACGGGAAGTACCGCCAAGTGCTGCTTTCGCCTCGTGAACTGAACGTGGCCTCGCTGCCCACACGAACGTTCATCAACGACCGCCTCACGTTCACGCACGGGATGGGCCTCACGCTCGGCCCGGTGAACCAGGTCACGGTGGAAGGCTTGCCGGTGTTGTTCATCAAGGACCTGCCTCCCGCGTCCAACGTGTCGCTCACGGTGACGCGACCGCAGATCTACTTCGGGGAGCTCAGCAATGACTGGGTGGTGACGGGCACCAACCAGCGGGAATTCGATCAGCCCTCCGGCGAGCAGAATGTGTACCGGAGCTACGGCGGCGCGGCCGGTGTTCGCGTCGGAGGCTTCCTCAAGCGCACGGTGTTCGCCTCGGTCTTCGCGTCATCGAACCTGCTGTTCTCGCAGGACATCAGCGACACGAGCCGCATTCTCTACAACCGGAACATTGTCACGCGCGCCGGGAAGGCCCTGCCGATGCTCGCGTTCGACCGCGATCCCTACATGGTGATCCGTACCGACGGGACGCTGGTGTGGATGTTGGACGCGTACACCTCCAGCACGCGGTATCCGTACGCGCAACGACTGGCCGATGGCACCACGTACATGCGCAACAGTGTGAAGGTGGTGATCGACGCGTACGATGGATCCATCCGCGCGTACGTGAGTGCGCCCACCGACCCCATCATCGCCACCTGGCGGCGCATTATCCCGGGCATTTTCCTGCCGCTCGACAGCATGCCTGTCGACCTGCGGGCGCATATGCGCTACCCCGATGAACTCTTCCGCGCCCAGTCGACGCTGTACACCACGTATCACATGGACGCGCCGGACGACTTCTACCACCGTGAAGACCAGTGGCAGATTCCGTCTACCGACCAGAAGGACGGCGCCGTGGCCTTCATGCGGCACATGGTGATGCGACTGCCCGACGAGCAGGGCGCGGAATTCATTTACATGGTGCCGTTCTCACCGCGCGGCAAGGACAACCTCGCGGCGTGGATGGTGGCGCGAAACGATGGCGCCGCGTACGGGAAGCTGCGCGTGTACCAGCTGTCTCGCCAAAGCCTCGTGTTCGGACCGCGGCAGATCGAGAACCGCATCAACCAGAACACCGAGATCTCGCGCCAAGTGACGCTCTGGGACCAGCGCGGGTCCACCGTGCTGCGGGGCGACCTGTTGGTGATTCCGATCGAAGAATCGCTGCTGTACGTGCAGCCGCTGTACCTGCAGGCCGAAGGTGGGCGCATTCCCGAGCTCAAGCGGGTGGTCGTCGCCTACCAGAACCAAGTGGTGATGGAGTCCACGCTGGACGGTGCGCTGACCACCCTGTTCGGGAGTGCCACCGGTGCGCGGGCCGCGCCGCGCGTGCTCGCCGCCGGCGACTCAGCCACCGGCGTGCCTGTGGTCGTGGACGCGAGCCTGCAGCCGCTGATCGACGAGGCCCGTCGTCATTACCAGAGCGCGATCGAGGCGCAGCGGGACGGCGACTGGGCCCGGTACGGCACCGAGATCAAGACACTCGGTCAGCTGCTGGAACGGATCGGCAACCGGCCGGCTGCCGGCGCGGCGGAGCGAGTGCCACCGGCGCGCTAAACCACTCGGCGGGAGTTGCCGGAAGGGGGCGGTGCGGAGGCGGGCACCGTCAACAACAACAGACGGAACACGGATGACGCCGAGGGCACCAAAAAAACATCGATAAGCGAAAGGCGTGGTGTGCTTATCGGTGCGATCCGTCCGCTCGGTGTGATCGGTGTTCTGGCTGTAGTTGTTGTGGGCACCTCGAAAAATACAATCACACCGAGGACCGCACGGCGCCACGTCGCGAAAAATGCGCCGGGGACAACGCAGGACATGCGCATGGTGAGCGGCTTTGCCAACGGCGCCCTGCGCAGAGGCAGTGAATTTTGGAGAGGGGAACTGGACTTGAGTTTTTTGGGTGGGGCTGTGAGCTGGGGGCTGTGGGCTTTTGCTGTGGGCTTTTGCTGTGGGCTTTTGCTGTGAGCTGTCGGCTCCCGAGGCTTGGGGCTCTGGGCTATCGGCTCTCCGCCGTGAGCCATGGGCCATGGGCCGTGGGTGAACACTGGCGACTGACCGGCTGGCCGTCACCCATGGCCCATGGCCCACGGCCCATGGCCGAGAGCTGTCAGCCCCAAGCCCCAAGCCTCGGGAGCCGACAGCCCACAGCCCACAGCCCACAGCGACAGCTCATAGCCCCCATTGCCCCCCCTAGCCACGCAAGAAACCGCCAAGTGCCCCCCCCTCCCCTCCACACAAGTTCGCCTCGTTCCCATAAATGTCCCCTCTGCTGCGCGGCATCTGCGCGGCATCTGCACGGCATCTGCGCGCGAACCAGCGGGCTCTCCGACCGCTCCGAGGCCGCCGCACGCACCGCGGCTCGCGCAGAAGTCCGCGAAGGCCCGCGAAGAAGAGCAACAACAGGAGGAACGGGTCAGTGCGCCCCGTCCGCCGACGTGATCCATGTTCTGGCAGTTGTCTGAGCCTGACCCGATTTGACGGACACGTGGTTAACGCGGCCCGCGCTTCGCCGCCGCCTGTACGACCACGTACAACACGCTCCCACCGACGGCCGCGAGCAGCACATCGCGTGTCTCCTTGCCCGACGTCCCGCTCAGCAACCAGGCGATCAGCACGAGGCTCGCGATCGGCACCACGAGGCTACCGGACAACACGAACCGCGCCGGTGGCGCGTCGACTTTTCGGCGCAGCACGGGTAGCGCGGCACAGGTGACGGCAAATACCAGCAAGCGCGCGATCGTACTGATGGTGAGCACGTACACGTGCGTGCTGGTGAGCGCGAGTAGCCACACCACGACTGCCGACAGCACGATGCTGTGCACCGGCGCGCGCGACGCCGAGTTGAGCTTTCCCAGTACTGCCGGGAGCTGACCCGAATGGGCCATCGCCAGCGGAAGGCGTGAGATCGTGAGCATACCGCCGTTGATCGTGCCCAGCATCGACACGGTCGCGCCGATCACGATGATGGTGCCACCGATCGGCCCCACCAATGCCGTCGCCGCATCGGCCAGCGGACGGGTCGAGGTGGCGAGCTCCGGCAACAATCCGATGCACACCGCCTGCAGCCCTACGTAGAGCGCGACGACGACCGCAAGCCCCACCAACAGCGCGAACGGCATGTCGCGCCGGGGGTCGCGTGTTTCGCCGGCCGCCACCAGTGCCGTTTCCCAACCCACGAAGGCGAATGTCAGCAGCAAGACAGCCGACGAGAAATTGGAGCGCGACGGCACCGTGGCCTCGCGCCACGCGGCCGGTGCGAAGACGGAGCCGTCGATCGCAATCAGTCCGTACGCGACCAAGGCCAGTAACGGCACCAGCTTCGCCACGGTGATGAGGTTCCCCACGCGCACGCTGCGCGCGACGCCGGACACGTGCAGCGCGGTGAATCCCCCGATGATGACCGTGAGCAAGATCGCGCGCGGTGCACCGCGATCGATCCCCGGTATCAGTAACGCGAGATACTCCGCGAGAATGCCGGCAATGGCGCAGATGCCCGCAATACGCGCCAGCCAGAGCAACCACCCCACCAGAAATGCCGGAAACGGTCCGAAGGCCTCGGCTGTGTACAGATACGGACCGCCGGTGCCATCGAAACGCGAGCTCACTTCGGCGAAGCAGAACACCACGACCGCCATGAGCAGCGCACACGCCACGATCGCGAGCACGCCCCACACCCCGATCAGTGCATGCACCTTGGCCGGCAATCCGAAGATGCCCGCGCCGACAATCCCGTTAATTACGAGCGCCAACAAATCCCATCGCCCGACTACGCGCATCAGCGTTGGCGGTGCTGTATTTGACGGTGATGGATTCGGCGGTGATGCAGTCGGCGATATCGCCGCCGTGAAGCGCGTCACGTCACCGGCGCCACGCCGGTGGCCGATACGCCGGTGGCCGAGACGGGGCGTGCCGCGGTCTCGTGCGCACGCAGTCGCGGCATTACCAGCTCACCGAATCGGCGGCACTCCTCGAGATGCGGATAGCCGGAAAGAATGAACGTCGAAATGCCGAGCGCCTCGTAGGCACGCAGCTTCGCCTCGACCTGCGCCGGGTCGCCGACGATCGCGAGACCGACGCCGGTGCGCGCGAGCCCAACGCCGGCCCACAGGTTCTCCTCCACCACCAGCGACGGGCCCGACGACAGCGCGAGCTGCCGGCGCTGTCCCTCGGAGTCGGTGTTCGAGGCCGCCGAGATGAACGCCTCGCGCGTGGCCGGATCGACGCGGCTGATGAGCCGGTCGGCCGCCGCCCAGGCCTCGGCTTCGGTCTCTCGCACGATCACGTGGCAGCGCAGCCCGTAGCGCACTCGGCGTCCGGCGGCGTCTTCGAACACGCGCATGGTGGCGAGCCGCGCGCGCACGCCATCGACGGTGTCAGCCCAGAGTAGATACACATCAGAGAGATCGGCCGCGAGCTGTTGCGCCGGCGCACTGTGACCGCCCACGTAAATGGGAATCGGCAACGACGGCTTGGGCGCGAGTAGGGCGCCGCGGCTCTGGAAATAGGCGCCCTCGTAGTCGACTACGGGCTCCGACCACAGCCGGCGCATGACCTCGATGAATTCGCGCGTGCGGTGGTACCGCGCATCGTGGTCGTCGTGATCGCCGTACATCGCATTTTCGACGGGGTTCGAACCCGTCACGATATTCAGGCGAAGTCGCCCCGGAAAGAGCTCATGGGCCGTGGCGGCCATCTTCGCGAACACGGCGGCATTGAACATCCCCGGTCGGACCGCCACCAGCAGCCCCGCGCCCTGCGTGCGCGCCAACGTGGCGATCGACGCCGTCCACGCATCGTGCTCGGCGTGGAAGTTCGTCGCCGTGAGCAGGCTGCTGAAGCCCATCTCGGACGCCGTTTCCACGAGACTCGCGAGATACGCCGGCGTGGGCTTGCGGAGCGCGCCGCCGCCGATGAACTCGCCGTCGGAGGCCAGCTGGCAGAACCAGAGCAGATCGAGGGACATAGCGGGACGTGGCAAGGTTTGGGGTGACGGTCGCTCTACGAATTTCCACTACCGAGCGCGGCAGGTTCAGCAAGGGTGGAACGGCCTGACCATATGCGCGTCAGCCGTGCTGCGCCACCAGTTGGTTGGCGAGTACTGCGATGTCGGCGGCCTCGTACTGTGGCTTCGGTTGACCGGGGCTCATCACCTGTCCAGGCCGGGAAATGAAGGCCGCCTGGAGCCCCGCCGCCATGGCGCCCGCAACGTCCCACGCATGCGCCGCCACGAGCACGATGCGCTCGGGATTCACGCCGAGCTCTCGCGCGGCGTAGGCGTATGCCTCGCGCGCGGGTTTGTAGCGCCCGATGGTGTCGGCCGAGAGGACTGCGTCGAACCGTTGGCGGATCCCTGAAAGACCGAGCAAGTGTTCAGCCGCCTTCGTCGTCGAGTTCGTGAGGGTCGCCAGCGTGAAGCCCGACGCTTTGAGCTGCGTCAGCCCCGGGGCAACGTCGGCGTACGCACTGATGCTTCCCTGCGCCTCCCGAAGCGCTGTCCGGTCGTTGGCGCTGGCCTCCCGCCCGAGTTGCATCGCGAGCATCTGCAGCGCATCGTCGGTGAGCTTATCAAAGCTCCGGTACTCATCAGTGATGGTGGAGGTGAGGAAGAGCGCACCGACCAGTGTGAACCACGTCTTTCGCAGCGCTGAGCCCTCGCTCAGACCAAACAAACGGGCAAACGTCGGATCGAGCGAGGACAGGTCGAGCAACGTTTCGTTCATGTCGAACACGAGCACGGGTTTCATGACTGCCTCTCGGCGACAGGGGAGCACGACACGCGAGGACGACGCTGCGCGTCGCCGGCCAGCTGGCGGATGATGTCACGGAAGGTTGCGCGCGCTGCGGCCTACGCAGCGTCCCGCATTGTGATGATGGGTGTGCCGGTACCAGTTGCCTGGAAGCGCAACGTGACTTGGTGAACCCCGAGCGCATCAGGACAAGTCGATCACGGTGCCCACACCCGCATAGCGATAATTCGCACCGAATATGCGCTGCAGCACGGCGAACGTGAGCTCTCCCGAGCAGTGTCCCGGTGCGATACGCTCGACCTTCCAGGTGTCGCGCAGTGCCATCGCGAGTCGCTCGACTTCCGGTCGGGGCGCGGTGACGAGATGCAAGCCGCCAACAACCATCGAGATGTGAGGATCGCGTGCCGCCACCGACGCCACGATTCGTTCAACACCAGGATGGGAGCAACCCACCACCACGATTTGTCCCGTGGGTGTGTCGATGACCAGTGAGAGTTCGGGTGTTTCGCTGAACTGTTGAGTGGCTGAAATATTTCGCACCACACGGAAGCCTGGAGCGATCTCCATCGTGTCGGTCACTCTGATGAAATTGGCCCCGGTCCACGCGCTGCCGTGCGGAATGACGTCCGGTACGGCACCATTGAAGTAGCGCATCGTGATCGGCAATGACGGGTCTGGCTGTTTGAAGAACACCGCTGGGGTCGGACCGCCGAACGCCTCGTCCTCGGTCACGTAAATCGTGACGCGTGGATTGACGGTCAGCAGATAGCGCAGCCCTGCTGTGTGATCCCCGTGACGATGCGAAATGATCACGGCATCCAGGCGAGTCAGTTGTACGCCGAGCCGCTGCACGTTTTCGGCGAAACCCGCCGAATCATTGCCGGTGTCGAACAGAATCCGCTTGCCCCCGTACTCAATCAACGCGGCATAGCCCCAGTCTTGCCGTAGCGCTGGCTGCGACCCAAACGCGTCGACTAAGACGGTGAGGCGCTGGTTGCCAATCGATGCAGGTTGAGCGGCGTTAGTGTGACGCACACAGGCGGACATGCCGATCCCGACAGCGACAGCAAGTGCCAGCGACAGGTCTCGTGTCTTGATCATGGGATACCCTAGCGAGTGAGTACGGTGGCCTGATGAGCAGGGTCCCGACAGCTCGTACATGGCGCTGAATCCGTCGCGTGGCAACCGCTGCGCTCGCTGGCCGTCAAGTGCGCAGGCTGGAGCTACAAGTATATGCCGACAAATACGCGGACCAGGGTGCGCTAGCTCGAGGCACCTAGTCCGATGCGGTCGTGTAATCGTGACTTGAACTCGTGCAGACCGACCTTCTGCCTATCCGTGTTCCGGCTGTTCACCAAGCCAACCCCCACTACGAACACGGCCACCCGCACACCGCCTACATGCCGCCCAATACCCACCCCGGCAACACCGCCATCACCAGCGTCCCCACCAAACACAACACTCCCGCCATCCGCGCCGACCCACCTGCCTCCTTCTCGCTAGTCGCCGCTTCTGAAGCCGTCATGAACAACACCTGAATCACGCGCAGGTAGAAGTAAATGCCGAGGTAACTGCCCACGAGGCCCAGCACCGCATACGTGGTATATCCCGCCGCCACCACATTCTTGAAAATCAAGAACTTCGCGGCGAACCCCGGAAAAGGCGGCAGTCCCGCCAGCGACAACATCGCGATCGCGATCATCGCCGCCGCAAAGGGATTGCGATGATACAGCCCTTTCAGCGCGTCCAGTGAATCGCGCTGATCGTCGGCGTCGTTCTGCGGCAACACGGCAAAGGCCAGCAGGTTGGTGACCGAGTACGCGATCACGTAAAACAGCACCGCCTGCATTCGACCCGCAGAATCGCCCAAGAAAGCGTAGAACAGGTAGCCCGCATGCGCAATCGACGAGTACGCGATCATGCGGCGGAAGCTTTGCTGCTTGATCGCGGCGAGATTGCCCCACACGATCGACACCAGCGGCAGCACCATCAGGATCTGGGCCAGCGACCCCGACACATTCGCGCCGCTGAACAGGCGCACGGCGGCCAGTAACACCGCACCCTTGGTGAGCGTGGCCATGTACGCCGTGACGGGGATGCTCGCGCCTTCGTAGGTGTCCGGCGCCCACGCGTGGAACGGCACCACCGCGGCTTTCAGGAACATCGCCAGCAGCACCAGCACCACCGCGGTGCGCGTCATGATGTCGCCCGATGCCAGCGCCGGTCCGAACTCGCTCACGCTCATCGAGCCGGTGGCGCCGTACAGCAGCGACACACCCATCAGGAACGTGGCCGACGCGGCGCCACTCAGCACCAAATACTTGAACGCCGACTCGGCGCTCTGCGGCCGGCGCAACGCCAACAGCACCAGCGCGTACACCGGCATCGCCAGCAATTCGAGCCCCAGAAACATCACCAAAAAACTGTCCGACGACGGCAGGAGGCACAGTCCGTACAACGACGACAACAAGAGAATGGAAAACTCGCCGTCGCTGAACTCGGTGCGCGACATGAGCAACACCGGCACGGCCAGCGCCAGCAGCGCACCCTTGGCCAGCAGCACCGCCGGCGTGACCGAGAACTGCCCCGCAAATGGTTCGGCCGCGAACTGTGCGTGCGACAGCCAGAACGCCGCCGCACACGACGCCACCACGGCGCCGAGCGCGACCCAGAGCGCCGATCGTGCGCCACGTCCAAGCACGGCCATCACGATGAGCAATACGATGCCACCGAGCAGGAAATGCTCGGGGAGCATCGCCATCAACGCGTCTTGCGGGTTCATCGCGGTGTTCACATCGCTATTCACGGCGTCACCCCCGCCTGCGACTCGGGCGAGCCAGCAGGCACACGCGACGTGGTTACCAGCGACTGATATGTCTTGGCTGCCAGTTCGGTTTTCTGCAACGCGCCGTCCGGGAAGAGACCAAGGGCGAACACGGCGACCACCAGCAGGCCGAGTATACTTTGCTCACGCCACGACAGGTCGAGCAGCGGATGCTCAAGCGTGTGGTGCGGTGCCTTCACGTCGCCGAACAGGAACGTGAGGGCGAAGCGCAGCATGTACATCGCGCCCAGCACCACGCCGGTAACTGCGACAACTGCGAGCACTAACGGCCAATGATTGCCGTCGAGATGCGCCGGCCAGGCCGCCGTGAAGGCGCCGAGCAGCGCGAGGAATTCGCCGGTGAAGCCGCTGGTGGTGGGCAATCCCACCGACGCCAGCGTGAAAATCATGAAGAACACCGAGTACACCGGCAGCAGGCGCGCCAAGCCGCCGTAGGCCGCCAGATCTCGCGTGTGGCAGCGATCGTAAATCATGCCCACCAGCAGGAACAGACCGGCGGCTACGAGTCCGTGGCTCACCATTTGAATGATCGCGCCCTGAACACCCACCAGCTCGAGGCTGAGCAGCCCCAGCATCACGTAGCCCAGGTGACTGATTGAGGAGTACGCGATGATCTTCTTGATGTCGGTCTGCACCAGCGCGAGGCAGGCCCCGTACACGATGCTGATCACGGCCAACGTCATGAGCACCGGCGTGAACGCGCGCGCCGCATCAGGGAAGAGCGGGAAGCCGAGCTTCATGAAGCCGTACGTACCCATTTTGAGCAGTACACCGGCCAGAATCACCGAGCCCGCCGTGGGCGCTTCCACATGCGCGTCGGGAAGCCAGGTGTGAAGCGGCACCATGGGTACCTTGATCGCGAACGAGAGCGCGAACGCACCCAGCAGAATTGTTTGCACCGACAGCGGCAACTGCGCGCGGTACAGGTCGTCGAAGGCGAACGACAGCACGCCGCTGCTCTGTTGCATGGAGTGCACGAGGTAGATCACCGCCGCCAGCATGAGAATGCTGCCGAACGCCGTGTACAGCACGAATTTGAGCGTGGCATACACGCGCCGCGCGCCGCCCCACATGCCGATGATTAAAAACATCGGAATCAGCATCGCTTCCCAGAACAGATAGAACAGGAAGAGATCCTGCGCCACGAAGGCACCCATCATGGCGAACTGCAGCAGCAGCACCATGACGTGAAACAGTGGCACGTTGTTCTTGATGGACGTCCACGCGCCCAGCACCACAATCGGCCCCAGAAACGCCGTGAGCAGCACCAGCAAAATGTTGAAGCCATCGAGGCCAATGAGGTATGACACGCCCCACTGCGCGATCCACGGGAGCTGCGTGGCGAACTGCAGCCCCGATATCGTGGCGTCGAACTGCAAATACAGCATCGTGGCGATCACGAACTGCGCGGTCATCGTGGTCAGGCTGATCACGCGTGACAATCCATCGTTGGCGCGCGCGGTCAACAACACCAGCGCTACGCCAACGATCGGCAACCACAAAAGGAGATTGAGCAGCATCGGTCCCATCGTGAACTCAGACATGACGCCAGCTCCAGAGCAGAGCGCCCACGATGCCGACCATCACCAGCAATGCATACAAATGCAGGCTGCCCGTCTGCACTCGGCCCAACAATCCGGCTGAACGCTGCGCCAACGACGCGAGGCCATTCAGAGAGCCGTCCAGCAGCCGGTCGCTACCGCGGAACAGCACCACATCGGAGAACCACACCAGCGGCTTCACGATCACGCGGTCGTAGAGCTCGTCCACGAAATACTTGGCCGTGAGCAGGCGATGCACGGGCAGCAGGCCCTGCTTGATCGCTTCCGGTCGCGAGGCCGCTCCGCCGTACATGAACACCGCCAGCCCGAGTCCGACAAAGGCCAACACGATTGACACGATCAGCAGCGTGTGCTCATAGTGCTCGAGGCTGTCCACGATGGGTGGCAGCGGAATTTGCGCTTCCAGGAAATGCGGAATAGCGATGTACCCACCGCCCGCTGACAACAGCGCCAGCAGCATCAACACGCCGGTCATGGAGATCGGCGACTCATGCACATGGTGCTCCACCTCGGGGCTCAGGCGCGAGGCGCCCATGAAGGTGAGCCACAACAGGCGGAACATGTAGAAGGCGGTCATCAGGGCGGTGAGCGCGGCCAGGCCCCACAACCACGGCGCGCCACCCTTCGCACTGGCGAAGGCGTACCAGAGGATTTCGTCTTTCGAGAAAAACCCGGCCAGTCCCGGAATGCCCGCAATGGCCGCCGTCGCGATGGCGAAGGTCCAGAAGGTGAGCGGAATCTTTGTGCGCAAGCCGCCCATCTTCCTGATGTCCTGCTCGCCGCCAAGGGCGTGAATCACGCTGCCGGCGCCAAGGAACAGACAGGCCTTGAAGAAGGCGTGCGTGACCACGTGGAAGATCGCCACGCCGTAGGCACCCACACCGAGTGCCAGAAACATGAAGCCCAGCTGCGACACCGTGGAGTAGGCGAGCACCTTCTTGATGTCGGTCTGCACCAACGCCACCGTGGCGGCGAAGAACGCGGTCAGCACGCCGACCACCGCGATCACCTGCGAGGCTTCGGGGGCCATCATGTAAATGCCCGACATGCGCGCCGTGAGATACACACCCGCCGTGACCATGGTGGCGGCGTGGATCAGCGCCGACACCGGCGTGGGGCCGGCCATCGCATCGGGGAGCCACACGTACAACGGGATCTGCGCCGACTTGCCCGTAGCACCGACGAACAGCAACAGCCCCACCACACTGGCGGGCACGATCATCGCCGCCTCGCTGCCGGTAAGGAAAGCGCCGTTGATGGTGTCCATATCGAGCGTGCCGAACGCGCGGTACAACAGGAACATGCCCAACAAAAAGCCGGCGTCACCGATGCGGTTGGTGAGGAACGCCTTGCGGCCGGCCTTGGCGTTGGTGAGATCGTCGAACCAGAAGCCGATGAGCAGGTACGAGGCGAGTCCCACCCCTTCCCAGCCCACGAACAGCACCAGCATGGAGCGGCCGAGGACCAGCAGCAGCATGAAGAACAGAAAGAGATTCAGGTACGCGAAGAAGCGCCCGAAGCTCTTGTCGTTATGCATGTAGCCGGTGGAGTAGATGTGGATCACCGATCCGACACCCGTGACCACCAGCGTCATGATCGCGCTGAGGCGATCGAAGTAGAACGCGATCTCGAACGAACTCGACCCGATCAGGGCCCAGCGGTACAGCGGCTCCACGATCGGTGCGTAACCGCCCGCTTGCAGATCGAAGAAGGCTTTGATGGTGAGCACGAAGGCCGCGATCGGGAACGCTGAGCCCACCATGCCGGCCGCGCGTTCGTTGAGGCGATGTTTACCGAGGGCGGTGGCGAAGAATCCGTTGAACAGAAAGCCGACGAGCGGCAGCAAGGCGATGAGCGCCAGCGTGTGCGGTAGCACGTGAGGCATGCGGCTCAACCCTTGAGATCAGAGAAACGATCGATGTCCATCGAGCGCTTGAAGCGCACGAGCAGCAGGACGATCGGAATGGCCAGTGCGATTTCCGCGGTGGCGACCACGAACACCAGGAACACCAGCACCGCGCCCGCGGCATCTCCACGCTGCTGCGAGAAGGTGACCAGGCTGAGGTTCACACCGTTCAGCATGAGCTCCATGCACATCAGCATGACCAACGCATTGCGGCGCACGATCACGCCCAGCAAGCCCAGCGAGAAGAGCGCGCCGGAGAGCCAGAGCAGCAGGCTGACTCTATCCATGCGCTCTCCGGCTCACCTTGATCACGGCGAGGGCGGCCACGATCGCGGCCACCAGAAACACCGATGTGAGCTCGAACTCCAGCCAGTACTGCGACAGGAACGCGGTGGAGAACTGCGTCAGGCTGAATGCCGCGCCACCCGGTGCCAAGCGTACGTCATTGCTTCCGCGGTACACGCTGATGCCCAGCACGCCCACCAGCGCGGCAAAGACCGCGACGCCGGGCACGAGCCAGCGAGAGAACCGCGCATTGCCCGGTGCCTCACGCACCTCGAGCAGCATGATGACGTACACCATGAACACCATCACCGCGCCCACATAAATCAGCACCTGAAAGGCAGCGATGAAATGCACGCCCAACAGCCCATAAATGCCGCCCAGCATCACCATCGTCGTGATCAGCGCGAGCGCGACGCGCATGGGCTCGCGGATCACGAGCATCAGCGCGGCCGAGATGAGCGCGATGGCGCCCATCAGGCCCAGAATCAATGTGTCGATGACTCGCGTCCTCGCAGCATGCTGTCGCTGACCGTGAGGGCGACCGGCTTCGGTGGGTACGGCTTGGCGACATCCTGCTTTGGATTCCAGGTCAGCATCTCTTCCATCGTGAGCCACATGTTGTAGCGGTCACCCGACACTAAATCGGGCATGTCGGGCTCCATGCGGATCGCGTCTTCCGGGCACGCTTCGATGCAGAGGCCGCAGAACACGCAGCGTGAGTAGTCGATCTCGAAACGGATCGGCGACTTGGGGTGTGCCGGGTCATTGATGTCGAACCCGGCCTCGATCTCGATGACTTTGGCCGGGCACACGGTCGCACACATGTTGCACGCGATACACTGCGGCGATCCATCGGGGCGCTGTGTGAGGATATGCTTGCCGCGATTGGCCGGCGCGTAGTCGGCGCGCTTCTCTTCGGGGTAGTAGGTGGTGATGGCGCCACGCTGGCCGGTGATCCACTTGCCCATGTTGCGCAGGAAGATGCCGGTGGTGATGGCCAGCCCGCGCAGCACCTCCGGGAGGTACGCCTTCTCCCACCACGTCATGGTGGGCTCATTCCAGTACTGCTTGCGCTCGTACTTCACGGTGCGCACCAGTGGCTTCGCCGCCGGCTCGACGTCTGGCTTCAGGGGCGTGGTCACTTGGCGCCCTCCATGATCCACATCGCCACCGCGGTAACCACCAGATTCGCCAGCGACAGCGGCAACAACATCTTCCACGCAAACGACAGCATCTGGTCGTACCGGAAACGGGGCAGTGACCAGCGGATCTGGATCTGGATCACGCACATCAGGAAGACCTTGGCCAGGAAGCCGAGCATCTGCAGCGGCACCACCAGCCCGTGACTGAGCGCCACCGAGTGGCCGCCGGGAAACAGAAAGCCGGCGTCATTCATGTAGGGCAGGTTGTAGCCGCCAAGGAACAGCGTGACGAACAGCGCCCCGACAATCGCGATCTGAATGAACTCGGCGAACATGAAGAGGCCCATCTTCATGGCGCTGTATTCGGTGTAGTAGCCGGCCACCAGCTCCGACTCGGCCTCAGGCAGATCGAACGGAATGCGCTTGTTCTCGGCGATCGCCGCCGTGAGAAACAGAAACGCCGCGAAGGGCTGCATGAACACGCCCCACTTGGGCAGCACGCCCAGTATCACGCCCGACTGCAAGCGCACGATCGCGCCCAGATCGACCGTGCCGTACACCAGAATCAGCCCCATGATCGTGAGGGCCATGACCAGCTCGTACGAAATCATCTGCGAGCCGGCCCGCAGTCCACCGAGGAGCGAGAATTTGTTGCCCGAGCTCCAGCCGGCGAGCATTGTGCCGATGATCGTGAGTCCGCCAAAGGCGAACACGATCAGGATGCCGGCGTCGAGCTGAGCGATCTGCAACTGGTACGTGCGCGAACCGAACCACGACGCTAGCGACGGAAACAGCTGCGCGGGATCGAGCGTGCCGCCGAATGGGATGACGGCGAACACCAGCAGTATCGGCGCGAACACGATGAACGGCGCCAGGAAGTAGCCCACGGCGTCGTGTGTTTTCGGCTTGAAATTCTCCTTGAGGAGCATCTTCAATCCGTCGGCCATGCCGTGAAACAGTCCCAGCCACACCAGCTTGATGTTGGTGAACGGGATCTTGATATAGGCGCGGTTGGCACCGATGCGGTCGGACATCACGGCCGCCTGCTTGCGCTCCACCCACGTGAGCAACCCGCCGAAGCTGAGGAGCACCACGAGGGCATAGGTAATGAATACCAGTGAGACAATCAGATCAGGCATGAACACGTTCATGCGCGCCACTCGGCGGCAATACCGGCGGATAGCGCGGCGAACACGGGTTCCGCGTGGGCGATACCCGGCTTCACGGGGAAGCAGGCGTGAAACGCCGTGACGACGCCAGCGAAGTTGGTGTAGTGCCCGCTGCGTTCGGTTTGCACGCTGATCGGGATGAACACATCGGCGCCGGCGTTGTCCGCATGCACGTACGAGCTCAATCGAATCACCTTTGCGCCGGCGGGAACACGCGCGCTGTCAAACCCTTCGCCCCACACCAGCACCAAATCCGTGCTGGCGGGCAGCGCCTCATGCACGCGCTCAGAGAGTGCCGGATACAACGCCAGCGCCGCCTTGCGATTGGGATTCTTGTCGGGCTTGATGAGCAGGTGATCCTCGATCGTCTCACCCGGGAGAGGGACGTGATCGGCTTTCACGAAGCCCGGCATGCTGTCGCCAAAGGCCGCGTGAAACGCCGCGAGCTCTTCGTTGGAACCCCAGCTCGACACGATGGCTCTCGGATTCCGCGCTGCGCCGATGAGCTGGGCGGCCGCCGACGTGGCCTCCGCGAGCTCCACCGCCACACCGAGCTGCATCGCCTGCTCGGCCCGCGGCCGTTCGAACAGATGGGCGAGGTCGCGGGCCTTGTTGCATACCCACAAGCCGTTCACCTCGGGGTTCTCGTGCGGCGTGACGCGATCGATGCGCGTATTGAGCTGTGGGTCGAGCGCGTTCAGCTTCCACTCGTGCTTGCGGTGCCACACCTCGATGCTGCAACCGCGCTCACACCCCGGGCACACCGACTGCGTGGCCTGCAGGTACCATACGCGCGCGTGACTCAGCAGCTCGGTGGAGAGCAACGCACCCACCGGGCACAGATCGATCACGTTGTCGGAGTAGACGTCGAGGTTGAAGTCGGCGTCTTCGGCGGGACGGATCAGCGCATGGTCACCGCGATTCACGGCCCCCAGCGCCTTCGAGCCCGACACTTCGTTGGTGAAGCGGACACAGAGCGTGCACATGATGCACCGCTCGTTGTCCAGCATGATGCGGTCGGACAGCGGGAAAAACTTGGTGGCGTGCGTTTTGGGGTCGCGCGACAACGACGCCGCACCGTTCAACTCGTAATGGTAGTCCTGCAGCATGCACTCGCCCGACTTGTTGCAGATCCCGCAGTCCACCGGGTGGTTGAGCGTGATGAACTGCATCGTGTCCTTACGGAGTGCCTTGATCATCTCCGAATTGGTGAGCACACGCATGCCCGTCGTGACCGGCATATTGCAGGCGATATCGAACCACGGATCGCCCGTCTCCTGCACGATCTCCACCATGCAGATGCGGCAGTTGCCGGGTACCGAGAGCTCTGGATGCCAGCAAAAGTGCGGAATGTGTACGCCGTTGGCGCGCGCAGCCTGAATCACGGTCTGCCCGTCCTCCGCCTGCATCGCGACGCCATCGATCGCGAAGTCGAGCATCTTCTTCGCCGCTACCAGTGTCGTTACATCACTCACGACGCAACTCCGGCGGCAGCGAACGGGTCTTCCACGGTCAGATTGCCGTCGTACATCGACCGTCCGTTCTTGATGTAGTACTCGAACTCTTCACGGTAGTGATCGAGAATGGCCGAACAGGCGTAGCCCGCGGAGTCGCCGAGACTGCAGATGGTGGTGCCGTCGTTGGCCTGCGAGATCTGATAGAGGCGATCGATGTCTTCGGGGCGTCCACCACCAGCGACAATGCGATTCAGAATGCGCTCCATCCATCCCATGCCTTCACGGCACGGGGTGCACTGGCCGCACGACTCATGGTGATAGAACCGCTGAATCACCTGCGCCAGACGCACCATGCAGGTGCCCTCGGCTACCGCAATCATGCCGCCCGACCCGACCTGCGAACCTGCTGCCACCGCTGAGTTGTGGTCGAGGGTAACGCCTTCGATCTCACTCGCGCTGAGAAGCTTCGTGGACACGCCGCCGGGGATGATGCATTTGAGCGCCTTCCCGTTCTGCATGCCGCCACAGTCTTCGTAGATGAACTTCGTCCACGAATAGCCGTACTCGACCTCGTACACGCCCGGCTTCGCAATATGGCCGGAAATCGAGATCATCTGCGTGCCCGGGCTCTTGGGCGTACCGACCTTCCTGAACTCCGCGGCACCAAGGCGCATGATCACCGGCACGTTGGCCAGCGTCTCCACGTTGTTGACCACGGTGGGCTTCTGATACAGCCCCTTCACGGTGAGTCGCGGCGGTCGATTGCGTGGCCAGCCCTTCTTGCCCTCGAGCGACGCCAGCATGGCTGATGCTTCACCGCACACGTACGAGCCGGCGCCACGATAGAGCACGACATCGAGCGAGTAGCCGGTGCCCAGGATGTGCTCGCCCAGCAATCCGGCTGCGTACGCCTCTTCGATGGCATCGGCCATCCGACGGTAGGCGAGATCGAACTCGCCGCGGATGTAGATGAAGGCATGACGTCCCTGCAGCGCATACGAGCCGATGATCAGCCCTTCGAGCGCCATGTGCGGTACGCATTCCATGAGCCAACGGTCCTTGAACGTACCCGGCTCGCCTTCGTCGGCATTCATGCACACGTAGTGCGGCTCACCGTCGCCCAACTTCACGACGCCCCACTTCCGTCCCGCCGGGAACGCGGCGCCGCCGTGTCCCAGCAAACCGGCGGCCGCGACTTCCTTGGTCACGTCGGTCGGCGACATCTCGCGCAGCGCCTTCTCGAGCGCCTGATAGCCGAAGCGCGTACGATATTCGACCAGCGTGTGCGACGTGTCAGTGACGGGGAAGTTCATGAAGAACTTCGTGCCGGAGAGTTCGGTGGTCACGGTGCTCATGACGTGCTCCCCTGCCACTCGGCGAGCAGCGCGTCCACCGAGGCGGGTGTCAGGTTCTCGAAAAAGGCATCGCCCACCATCATCATTGGCGCCGTGCCGCACGAGGCGAGGCATTCCACCGTGGTGAGCGTGAATTGCCCATCGGTGGTCGTCTCACCCGGCTTGATGCCCAGACGTGCGCACAAATGCTTCACCAGACCTTCGGCGCCACGCAACGAGCAGCTCACGTTGTGGCACACTTGGATGTGGTGTGTGCCAAGCGGCTTGCGCGTGAACTGTGTGTAGAAGGCCACGACTTCATCGATCTGGGTACGCGGGACGCCCAGGTACGCGGTGAGATCGGTGATATCTTCGTCGGCGATGTAGCCGCGCTCTTCCTGAATGCGACGGAGGGCAGGAATGGAGAGCGACCCGTCGAAGCCGGCCGGATATCGCCGCTTCCACACTTCGAACTCCGGGATCAGGCGTTGTACCAGACCGCTCATCGATCGCACTCCCCACCGATCATGTTCACCGAGCCGAACGTCGTCACGATGTCGGCCAACTGGTAGCCATCGAGCATGCGGTGTACGCCGCCCATGTGCACGAAACTGGGCGACCGCACGTGCACCTTGTGCGGCGTACCGCCACCGGTGCTGACGAGGAAGAATCCGAGCTCACCGTTGGGCGCTTCGTGCGCCACATAGATCTCACCGGCCGGTACCGACGGGCCTTCCATCACCAGCTTGAAGTGGTTGATCAACGATTCGATCTCGTTGTACACCAGCGTCTTCTCGGGGAACACGCAGCGGCGATCGTCCACATTGATCGGCCCCTCGGGCATCAGGTCCACCAGCTGACGGATCATGTACACCGACTCGTCCATCTCGCGCATGCGCACGAAGTAGCGATCGTAATTGTCGCCGTTGATGCCCACGGGTACGTCGAAATCGAGTTCGGCGTACGCCAGATACGGGGTGTCTTTGCGCAGATCGCGCGGTACGCCGGTGGAGCGCAGGATCACGCCGGTGAAGCCCCAGTGCAGGGCGTCGGCCGTATTGATCGTGCCCACGTTGCGCAGCCGGTCGATGAAGATGCGGTTGCGATCCACCAGGCCATGGACGCGCGCGATGTACGTCTCGTATTCGGCCAGGATTTCGTGCAGGCGCGTGAACCAGCCGGTAGGCACATCATTCGCGAGTCCACCGATGCGACCGTACGAGTACGTCACGCGCGCGCCGGTGAGTGCGGCGAGATGCTCGTACATGAAGTCGCGCACCGTAACCAAGTACAGGAACGCGGTCATGGCGCCGAGCTCCATGAGACTCGCCGCCACGCAGGTGAGGTGGTCGGTGATGCGCATGTACTCGGAGAGCAGCGTGCGCAGATACTTCGTGCGAGGCGTAATCTCGATGCCCATCATCTGTTCGACGGCGTCGCAGTACGCGAAGTCGTTGATCAGCGCCGAACAGTAGTTCAGGCGATCGACATACGGGATGAGATTGTGCCAGGTGTGATCCTCGCACTCCTTCTCGAAGCCGCGGTGCAGATAGCCGCAGTGCACGTCGGTCCGCAGCACCTTCTCGCCATCGAGCTCGGCGATGATCTGCACCGTGCCATGGGTGGCGGGGTGCGACGGGCCGATGTTGACGATGACCGTGTCGTCGCGCTCGTGGGTGGTAAAGGCCGGGCGGACCGGATTCGGGATGCTAGCGGACAAGGGTACCCTGCGGCGGGCGGTAGGGGACCAGCGGCTGCTCCAGCTGCTTGGGGTAGTCCTTGCGCAGTGGATGTCCCGAGAAGCCTTCGTACAGCAGAATCGGACGCAGATCGTCGTTGCCGCGGAACGCGATGCCGTACATGTCGTGGCACTCGCGCTCCATGTAGCCAGCCGATCCGTACAGCGACTTGAGCGTGCTAACCGTGGGATCGTCGGCATGCACCCGCGTTTTCAATCGCACGCGCACCTTGTGGGTGGTGGAGTAGAAATGGTGCACCACTTCGAAGCGCAGTGGCGCGTCGGGCCAGTCGATGGCAGTCACGTCGAGAAACAGGTCGAAGGCAAACTCCGACTTGAGGCGGGTTGCCACCGGCAGTAGCGCGTCCGGCTCGAGGTGCAACACCAAGACGCCATGCTGTACACCGGGTGACCCCATACCAGTGCTGGGTGCGCACTGCGGCGCGAGCTGCTGCTCAACGAGATCGAAGATCGAAGTGGTCACGATCAGAACGACTCGTTCACAATGAGATGCTTCCCGTTGGCGATCTTCTCCTGCAGGTGCATGATGCCGTCGATCACCATTTCGGGGCGCGGCGGACAGCCGGGTACGTACACATCCACCGGAATAATGCGGTCGATGCCGGGGAGCGACGCGTAGTTCTGATAGAAGCCGCCCGACGTGGCGCAGACGCCGAAGGCCATCACCCACTTGGGCTCGCACATCTGCTCGTACACCTTGAGCAGGACCGGCGCCTGCTTCTGGGTGACCGTGCCGACGACCATCAGCAGGTCGGCCTGACGCGGCGAGAAGCGGGGGAGCGCGGCACCGAATCGGTCGGTATCGTAGGCCGACGCGCTGACGGCCATGAACTCCATGGCGCAGCAGGCGGTCACAAATGGATACGGAAAGAGCGAGAACTTGCGCGCCCAGCCCACCAGTTCGTCCTTGCGCGTCGTGAGGTACTCGAACGACGCGTGCTTGGTATGAATGGGCGCGGTGGGGGCGCCGAGGGCGTCCACGATGGGAAGCGGTTTGCCGTACATGATTACTCCGTCACCGCTTCCAGAATGCGCGCCTTGTAGACGTACAGCAGGCTGATGACCAGCAGAAAGATGAACAGCGCCAGCGTGAACATCAGAAACCCCGTGAGCGGCCTGGCCCCAAGAGCCCAGATGAACAGGAACATCGTTTCGAGGTCGAACAGGATGAAAATGATGGCCACCGCGTAGTACTTGATGGGCACCGCCTTGACGTTCACGATATCCACGGGCGTCGCACCACATTCGAAGGGCTCGAATTTGGTGCTCGTCATCGCCGGCTTCGGACCGAGCCACGCGTTCAGCGTGAGCACAAGTCCCAGAAATCCGACGATCGCCAGCAGATACAGCAGGAAGGTGACGTAAGGACTCATCGTGCTCAAACTAGCGCCTCGCCCCACTTCGCGCCTAGTTGCGCTCGCGCGAGAGCGCGCGTAAGCGCCCCTCGGGAGCGCTTACGGTACGCTCACGAGTGCGGCGCGCACGGTCGTAAGCAGCGAGTGGGCCGTGAACGGCTTGGCGAGGAAGTGCGAGGCGCCCTCGCGCAGCGCCTCGTTCCGACGCTCCGTCGTGGCCAGTCCACTCGCGGCCACGATCGGCAGCACGGGATCGATCGCGTGGAGCGCCCGAATGGCCGCGATCCCGTCCATCACGGGCATCATGAGGTCGGTGAGGACCAGCGCGACCTCCCCGCGGTGCTCGGTGTATTGCGTCACTCCTTCCGCGCCGTTGCTGGCCACCACCACTCGGTATCCGGCGCGCTGGAGCGTGGCCTTCAGCAGGCGTACGATCGAGGCCTCGTCGTCGATCACCAAAATGCATTCGCCATCACCCTGCGGCATCGTCGACCCCGGCTCGGACACGAGCGCAGCCGGCGCCATCGACGCGGGGAGCGACACTCGAAACGTCGTCCCGACGCCGACCGCGCTTTCGACCTGCAGAAATCCCGCGTGGCTGCGCATGATGGCGTGCGACGTGGAGAGGCCCAACCCGGAACCTTCGCCGACGCCTTTGGTGGTAAAGAATGGGTCGAAAATCCTGTCGAGGTGCTCGGCGGGAATGCCGTAGCCGGTATCGCGGACCTCGATCTGCAGGTACGCACCGGCGGACAATCGGGACTCGGGGATCTCGTCAGCGGTCAGTTCGACGTTGCGGGCCGAAATCGCAATGGTCCCACCATCCGGCATCGCATCGCGGGCATTGAGCAGGAGATTCAACAGCACCTGCTGGATCTGCGTCGAGTCTCCCGTGAACGTCCACAGGTGCTCTGGCAGTGACGTGTGGATCTGTACGCTGCCCATCAGGCGATCGCTCGCCAGTCGCAGGACGTCGCGTATGACGGCCGAAAGACTCAATACCACGCGCTCGCCTTCCACGCCGCGCGCATACGACAGCACTTGCCGCACCATGTCGGCCCCTCGGCGCGCGCTCGCGTCGATCGTCGCCAGCACCTCGAGCTGCGCGGCGGAGCAAATCTCCTCCTTGAGCACGTCGATCGACAGGAGGATCGGGGCCAGCACATTGTTCAGATCATGCGCGATGCCGCCGGCCAGCGTGCCGATGCCCTCCATGCGCTGCGCGCGCACCACCCGGGCCTCCATCAGTCGGCGCTCGGCCTCGTTGCTCTTCCGCTCGGTGATGTCGCGCACCACGCCGATGACCTGACGCGAATCCACCTGCGGGTGCACGCTCCACGACAGCCAACGGTAGGATCCGTCCTTGCACAGATAGCGGTTCTCGATGTCCCGCATGGGCTGACCGGGAAAGATGGTCTTCCGATCGGCAAACACGGCGGCACGATCATCGGGATGTACGAACTCGATCAATGGCCGGCTGGTGAGCTCCTCGGCCGTCCAACCCAGACACCGCGTCCAGGCGGGGTTCACCTGCGTGAACCAGCCATCGTAGTTGGCGATGCTGAGCATATCGAGCGACAGGTCGAACAGCCGGTCGCGCTCCACCTGTACGCGCTTGCGCTCGCTGACGTCCTCCGTAAGACGCAGGATCAGCGTGGGGTTGCCGTCGCTGTCGCGTATAACCGAGAGGTTGATGTCACCCCAGATCTCGCGGCCGTCGGCGTGCACGAGTCGCGTGGTGACCACCGCGCTTCGGCGCACACCCTCCCGCAGCTCCTGCCGAGCCTGCGAGTCGGCGTCCTGATCGTCGCGGTGAATCAGCGACGCAATCGAGCGGCCGCACACGTCGGACTCGTCGTAGCCGAGCAAATGGCAAAACGCGTCATTGGCTTGGACGATCTGGCCGTCGATATCGGTGAGAACCATGCCGATGGCGACGTCGCGGAACGTCTGCTTCAGCACCTCGGAAGTGGAAACAGTCACGGGTACGGTTTGGTCGGGCCGAAAGGTGCATGGCTGCCCATCATCGCAGCGCGGTGAAGTGTAGACGGCTGTACTTCGTGAACGCTACGGCCATGGCGTCCGCTTCGTTCAAATTGACGCGAACCGCCGCAACCGAAGACTGTTCGACACCACGCTGACCGAACTGAACGCCATCGCCGCACTGGCCAAAATTGGACTGAGGAGTAAGCCGAAGGTGGGATACAGCACACCCGCGGCGACCGGAATGCCGATCACGTTGTAGATAAACGCCCAAAAGAGATTCTGCTTGATCGTGCGCATGGTGCGTCGCGACAGGGCGATCGCCTGCGCCGCAGTGCGCAGATCGCCGCGCATGAGCACAATGTCGCCCGCCTCGATCGCGATATCGGTGCCGGTGCCGATCGCCATGCCGACATCCGCCTGCGCCAATGCCGGAGCGTCGTTGATGCCGTCGCCGATCATCGCTACCACACGTCCCGATGCCTGCAGGCGTACGATCTCCGCCACTTTACCCGCCGGCAGCACGCCAGCCACCACGCGATCGACGCCGGCCAGGCGCGCCACCGCATCGGCCGTACGCTGATTGTCGCCGGTCAGCATGACGACGTCGAGTCCCATCGCATGCAGTGCCGCGATCGCCGCCCGCGAACTGTCCTTGATCGGATCGGCCACGGCGATCAGGCCGGCGAGCACGCCATCGACCGCCACGTACATCGGCGTTTTGCCGTCGTTGGCGAGACGCTCCACATCGGCCTGCAGCGATGCCACGTTCACCGAGTAATCGGTCATCAACGCGGCGTTGCCGACCGCGACCGCGAAGGAGCTGTCGCCCTCGTTCACCACGCCGATCGCGCCGCGACCCGTTTGCGATGCAAACGTGTCCGGTTCCACGACCGACAGTCCCTGACCCCGCGCGTACCGCACGATGGCATCGGCCAGCGGATGCTCACTGCGTGATTCGAGCGATGCCACCAGCCGCAGCAACGCATCCTCTCGATGCAGAAACGGGCTCTCGGGCGCTACGACGAGGTCGGTGACCGTCGGCTTGCCGTCGGTCACCGTGCCGGTTTTGTCGAGCACGACGGTGTCGAGATCACCGGCCCGCTGCAGCGCCTCGCCACCCTTGATGAGTACCCCAAGCTCGGCACCCTTGCCGGTGGCTACCATCACTGCCGTGGGCACCGCGAGGCCCATGGCACAGGGGCAGGCGATAATCAGCACCGCCACCGATGCGGCAAACGCACGTACCGCCGGTGCATTCTCGGCGGCGATAAACCACACCACGAAGGTGACGACCGCGAGCGATAGCACGATCGGCACGAAGATGCCGGAGATGCGGTCGGCGAGCCGCTGAATCGGGGCGCGCGAGCCCTGCGCGTCGCGCATGAGCTGCACGATCTGAGCCAGCACACTGTCGCCGCCGAGGGTGGTGGCGCGAAAGCGAAAGGCGCCGGTGGCGTTCATGGTGCCACCGATCACGCGGTCTCCAACGGTTTTCGAGACCGGCATCGATTCGCCGGTCAGCATGCTCTCATCGACCGCGCTGGTGCCGGCGAGAACGGCCCCGTCCACTGGAATTCGCTCGCCGGGACGCACGATCACCGTGTCGCCCGCCATCACCGATTCCACCGGCACGTCGAGTTCAACCTCGTTGCGCAGCACGCGGGCGGTTTTGGGCTGCAGATGCACGAGGGCGCGCAGCGCTGAGGACGTGCGCTGCTTGGCGCGCGCCTCGAACATGTTCCCGGTGAGAATCAGCGCGATGATGAGCACGACCGCTTCGTAGTACACATCGGGTGCGACACCGCGACTCACGAAAAAGTCGGGGGCGACCGTGGCGACCACTGAATACAGGAATGCGGCGCCGGTGCCGACGGCCACCAGCGTGTTCATATCGGCCGCGTGATGCCGAAAGGCGGCCCACGCGTGCGTATAGAAGTGACGGCCAGCCCACGTCATCACGCCGAGCGTAAGCGCGAGCAGGAGCCAGGTGGTGACGCGCGGATCGATTGCGTAGATCCACGGCGCCACGCGGCGCAGCGCGGGATCGAGCACCGTCATCGTCCAGCGCATGAACGGATCGCCGACGGATGACGCATCGCCATGCCCGTGCATGGTAGCCGCCAGCTGACTCATGAGCGGCATCGAGATGATCATGGCGAACAGGCCCACGATGCCACTCACGATCGCCTTGCGGCGTAGCGAGCGATACTCGGTGGCGGCGTCCCCGTCGCGCGACTCCTGTTCCTCGAGCGCCGACTGGTCGGGGGCCGCGAGCGACGCGCCATAGCCCACGTCGCGGATCACGTCCACGAGGGCCTCGGGCGACGTCGTGGCCGGGTCGAAGGTGATCGTGGCGTCGTTGAGAATCAGATTCACGGTGGCGTCGTCCACGCCCGGCAGCTTCTGCAGGGTGCGCTGGATGCGCGACTGACAGGCGGCGCACGTCATCCCGGTAACCGGGATGCGGATCGTGCGGTGCTCGGTGGTGAGCGTCGCGGTCATTGCGTGTCCTTCGGCGTGTCCGTTGGCGTGTGCTTCAACGGCCCGGTCTGGCTGGCCAGAAAGAAGTACCAGTTGATCCACGCGATCAGGGCCACGCCAGCGATCGCGACGAGCCACTCGACGCTACTCATGATGGCTCCGGAATCAGATGGTGGAGACCACGTGGTAGCCTTCTTCTTCAACCGCCTTGGTGATATCCGCCGGCGTCGTCGCGGCGGCGTCGTAGGCCACGGAGGCTGTGCCGATCGCCACCTGATCGACCGTGACGCCTGGTAGGCCCTGGAGCGCGCGGGTTACGCCGGCCACGCAATGGCCACAGGTCATGCCGGTGATCTGCATCGTGAGCTTGTCCATCTGGCTTCACTCCTGAAGATGGGAAACGGCGGGCCGTTCGTCCGCCTTCAGGGAAGATGTATACCCCCCACCCCTATTGCAAGGGGGTGGAGGGTATCACCTTGGCGCGCGCGCCTATCCATCCGTCGTCCTCAACCAACCTCGATGGGTTCGCTGGGCGCGTCCGACCGCACGGTCTTCCCGCGGCGCATAGTGAGTTGTCGGAAGCGTGCGCCCAAGTTCCCTGCGGGTAAACCGAAGCACCCTCGCCAGCGTAAGCGCGCTCGCGCGTGCCTGTTGATCCATGCTGACCGGTGACAACTGAAGCGGAGACCGGGTGTGGAAAGGACGATCGTTGGCTCAAAACTTTTGGCGCGCTTGTCGATCAAGAGCGTTGAGGGTGCACACTCTTTTGTCTCAGACGTGATTGGGGTATTCGAAAACCCTCGATGTCGGGCTCGACGCGCTGGCGGCATCCCTCGGTCACACGCTGGACGTTCTCGACTAAGAACTCGCCCGCCTTGCAGTCGGCGCTTTTGAGCGCCCCAGCGATTTCGCGTGCGCAAGGCGTAGCACGCGTCGCACGCGTAGTCGGGCGCGACTGACATCGGATCACACCGCTCTGTGCCGCCGTGTGACCTCGAGCTAGCACTCGCGATGCCGTGAGTGCGGGCGCCGCGGGTCCCCTAGGAGATCCCGAGGCGCTCGCGAAGACGTGAACACTGACGGGTGCTCCGACAGTGTGCGGTTGGCTCGAGACTATTGACGAACCTTTCGGGTCAAGACGTTTGAGTGTGCACACGCGGTTGTGCTCACTCAATACTCTTGTTCCACGAGGGCGCCAAAAGTCTTGAGCCATACATGTTTAGGAGCATCGGACGCCCCTGCGCTACGCTGTCCGCGGGGCGTATGTGCCCGTATTCGTGCAGTCTCGGCGGACGGTCGCCGCGCGGCCCATCACGCAGGCTGGCCAAACACTCGAACACACCGTCGCGCGCGACGCACGATGCGCGACTCGAGCATACCAATTTCGGCGACCGGGAGTTCGTTCTCGGCGCGTAGCGTGGCCGCGACTTGCTCTGCTGCGGTGGCGACGCCCTGTGCGAACGTGTGGACGAGCGCTTCGACTCGGGATGGAGCGTCCCCCAGCTCGACAGCGAGCGCCCGCCATTCCGAGCGTTTGATGTCTGTCGCCCTATAGGCATCGCCTACGCGCATGGCGAGTTGGACTGTGTGGAGATCTTGTGGCTGCGCGATGGCGAGGCCCGACATGATGTCGTAGAGCGGCGCGAGTCGCGCCCCACCGCCTGCACCGATCAGGACCGAGTAGTTTCGCGCGTGCGCGTCAGTCCCGACAATGATCCAATTGAGCGCAACGGCGAGGAGGAACCGGTCGACGTCGGTCTGTGCTTTCTGCGAGCGTGTACGCAGACCTTCGACAATCTGGCGAACGCCCGGGCCACCGCTGCTTTCGAACTTTAGCTGTGGTGACCACCCAAGCGTCTGACACATATCTTCTTGGTGCACGCGGATCCACCCATCGTCACCGCGAACCCGATCAAACCGCACGACCGCCAGCGCCACCTGATCTTCCGCTTTGACCACGAACGTCTCAGCGGCGGGCAGTCCAGCGGCCGCAGCGAGGCGAAGGCTAAAGTGCTCGGCGGTCAAAAATCGCGTCTGTCCACCCATGGGTGGTTTGATAATGTGCGTGGTCGGATGTGCCATGTCCGGCACACCCCAGCGCGCCACGCCGGTGTGCTCGTCGACCTCGTAGACCAAGGCAACCTTCGGCTGCTGACCTGGGAGACTGAACCGGCCCTTGTCGTCTCGAAGGCGGTCTGGAGCGGCCCGGGTGCGGAGGGCGCGCAGTCGCACCGCCAACTCGGATTCCGTGAGCCACGCGACGTGACCCGAACCAGCCGCGCGAAGATCGTCCAGATGCTCCGGTTGAACAAACTGGACGGCGCCGGGGCAGTCCTGCCCGATGACGCCCAGGATGGCGAACGGATTGTCCGGCGCCACGTGAAATTCGGCGGCGATGCGCTCCAGACTTTCAGCACGGTCAGGTATCCACCCGCCGAGCACCATGCGCACCGCACGGTCCGACCACGTGCTGCGCTGCAACGGCATCGACAGGGAGAGTGGAAACGCCCCCGCCATGTCTTGCCACGCGGTGTCGTAGGTGAAGGTGAGTGCCGCCGTACGTGGCGCCTGCACTACCACACCCATGACATTGCCGCGGACGACGGCGAGCAGTTGATCGGAACGCGCTGTGCCCGGCTCCATGCTAGCGTCGCCGCGTTGTTGCGCCGGCGGTATTGCCAACCCGAGCCGTGCTGACCACCTCGCGCGCGCGATTCGCGTCGACGATGCTGTCGATATCGATGAACACCATGCCTGGCGCGGCGGATGGCCCTTGGCGTGCGCGTTCCCGCTGCACGACCACGTCGGATCGTGTACGTACAGACTTGTCGGCCGCCCTGACCGGCGTGTTTCGACGTCGATCGTGTATTCCCGCGGCGCCATCCAGCCGCCTCGACCGAGGGGCCTCCTTCACAGGCCGCAGAACGGTCGCGCGGCTCAGTTCATCGCGCGATCGTGATGCCTCGGATGCCACGGCCGCGACCGACAACCCCTGACCTCCGCGATTACGTTCGGCGCCCGCAACCGTCAGTTGCTCTGGCCCATTGGAGGCGTCCAGCATGACGCCAAGGGCTTGCAACGCCCGAAGAGTCAAGCCGAGCTCAAGTCCGGGTAGGCCTTGCTCAAGCTTCTGTACCCATTGGCGTGAGCCGCCAATGCGGTCGGCAAGTTGGTGTTGTGACACGCCAAGGCGCTTCCGCCGTTCCTTGACGAGCAGGGCAATGTCTGCTGGAGTGCGTAGGTTCATGGAGATCTCGGCTGACTACGTGTATAGTCAATATGTAATGTGACTACGTGTATAGTCAATAGGAATTATGCCTACGTGTATAGTCATTCTTCAAAATGCCTACATACGTAGGCATCCTCCGGCGCGAATCCAACGGGACCGTGTCCACAACGGCGCACCCGTTGTTCCAATACCACGAGGCCAGCCTAGACAGGCCTCCCCTTGGAAGGACCTGGTGCTTTCGCGAGCGTGAGCTCGATAGGACGGCACGCGTCGCCTGCGTCCGCGCGTGCTCCTCAGCTTGACCGCCTCGAAGCCCTACGCACTGCACGCCGGCTGGGACTCGGCTTCGGAGGCGTACGTCGCATGGATCAAGACCGCAAAGCCCCTACCTGAAGCGCTCCCGATGATCGTGAGTGACATGGTGCACCACTTGCGTTCGTCGCTCGACTCATACGCGTCGCCCAACCTGGACCCCAACGGCACCACGGCGTTCCAGTGGCTACGCGATCTCTCAAACTTCGACACCCACAAGCGCATTCCGCTCACCTTTGGCGTTGCGACTGCCGGGACGCTTCACGTGGTGATCCCAACGCTCAAATGGTCAGGCGACATCGACATCCCGCACCGACCACTTGCGGTGGGGAGTGTGCTTGCGAAGTGGACTATCGACGATCTGCCGCCAGAGTTCGACTACGAGTACGACTTGAACGCACGGGGGACGATCGATGTACCGTTCGCGCGCGCGATGCCCGAAAGCGTTCGCTTTCACTCGGTGCGTGATACGTTGATCCAAGTCTACCGCTGGCTGCTTGAGAAGCTGTTTCCAAAGTTCGACACACCCCTTCGCGTCGCTTCGACGCGTAGTCACACCGAGACGTCACCCTCTCTGGCGCGTCGGAAACGAAGCCCCTACGCGAGCATCTGTATCGCGGTGAAACCTCCATCAGCGACGCCACTCGCTCCAGTTCGGCCGCGCGCGGAAAGTTGGCATTGCGTTGCAGGACGACGGACCGAAGTGCAATGAAGACCGCGACGTCCCGCCGTGAGCCGTGCCCAACCGACCTCGCTGTCTCAGAAGTGGCGAGCTCGCCCCGACAATGTATGAACGGCCGAATCCCCCTCTGTACGCCTTGTCTCAGAACTGACCGAAAATCCGTCTCAGAAGTGATTGGCGCCGACACTCAGAAGTGATTGGCGCCGACAGTGACGGGTTGCGCTTGGCTCGGCCGTCGGTCGGCCGGGCCCTGACGACTCGACGCGGGTGCCATTGTGAGCCGGAGTCTGCCATTTTTCGGAACGCTCATCGCCTTCCCGCCCCCCTCTCCCGTCGTCTCGCATGCCTGTCGCACTACAACGGATCGTCGTCACGGGCGGCGCCGGATTTCTCGGGTCGCATCTGTGCGAGCTGCTCTTGTCGCAGGGGCACGAGGTCCTGTGTGTCGACAACTTCTTCACCAGCTCGCGGCGCGGGGTCGAGCACCTCCTCGACTACAAGCGCTTCGAGTTGCTGCGGCACGACGTCACGATGCCGCTCAGCGTGGAAGCCGACGAGATCTACAATCTCGCCTGTCCGGCGTCTCCCGTGCACTACCAACACGATCCCGTCCAGACCACCAAGACCAGCGTGCTCGGCGCGATCAACATGCTGGAGCTGGCCAAGCGGCTGAGGGCGAAGGTCCTGCAGGCGTCCACCTCGGAGGTGTACGGTGATCCCATTGTACATCCGCAAACGGAGTCGTACTGGGGCAACGTGAATCCCATCGGCCCGCGCTCGTGTTACGACGAAGGCAAGCGGTGCGCGGAGACGTTGTTCTTCGACTACTACCATCAGGATCAGGTGCGCATCAAAGTGGTGCGCATCTTCAACACCTACGGCCCGCGCATGCATCCGAACGACGGACGCGTGGTGTCCAATTTCATCATGCAGGCGTTGCGCGGCGACGACATCACGCTGTTCGGTGACGGCGAGCAGACGCGGTCGTTCTGCTATGTGAGCGATCTCGTCGATGGTCTGCATCGCATGATGAAGACACCCGACGCCGTCGTCGGGCCGATCAATCTCGGCAACCCCGAAGAGTGCACGGTTCGCGCGTTGGCCGAGACCATTATCGGACTCACCGGCTCGCGATCCAAGCTGGTGCGCCGTCCGCTGCCGCCCGACGATCCGCGACAGCGTCAGCCGGATATCACGAAGGCACGTGACGTGCTGGGATGGGAGCCGAGCGTCTCCATGCAGCTCGGGTTGACGAGCACGATCGCATACTTCGATGCGCTGCTCGCGAGCGGGGACGTGCCGGACCTGATCGGCGGGGCAGGGCTGGCCAGCGCTGCGGAGACGTGAGCGCGTTGGTGCGCGCGTTCACGATGCTGGAGTACGGTGATGTCCGCGTGACGGCGGTGATTCCGGCTCGCAACGAGGTGCACACGATCGGTGAAGTGGTGCGCGAAACGGCGCGCTACGTGCATGACGTGCTGGTCCTCGACGGCGGATCGCGCGATGGCACAGCCGACCAGGCGCGAGCCGCCGGGGCGCGCGTCGTTACCGATCGCGGCCGTGGGAAGGGCGCCGCGGTACGGCAGAGCCTCGAGGAGACCACGGCTGATATTGTCGTGTTCCTCGATGCCGATGGTTCGCACGATCCGGCCGATATCCCGTCGTTGGTGCGACCGGTGTTGGCGCGCCACGCGGAGTTGTGCGTCGGCAGTCGCTTTTCCGGTGGCACCGACGAACTGTCGGTGACGGTGGGGCAGATGATCCGCACGATCGGCAACATCTCGATGAACATCGCGATCAACCGGCGCTTCGACGTGGCGCTGACCGACACGCTCAATGGCTTCCGGGCCATTCGTCGGGAGGTGGCGTTGGCGGTCAACTTGACGGAGAACCGACACACCATCGAGCAGGAGATGGTGATGAAGGTGTTGGCCTTCGGCTATCGCGTCGTGAACCGCCCCACCCACGAGTACTCGCGACTGGTCGGCACGAGTCATATCGCGGTGTGGCGCGAATGGCCCACGTTCGTACGCTGCGTGCTGGTGAACATCTTTCAGCCACGGCGGGCGCCGCTCACCCATGGAACCCGCGTCAAGCCGGCGCTGGAAACGTGGATGCGCAATAGCACGCCGCCCAAGACTACGTCGAGCGAGTCCGCACGGTGACGGACTCGCCGCGGCAGGGATGGCCGCGGTCGCGTTGGCTGCTACTGGTCGCGGCCCTCGGCGTCACTCTGCTCGCGGCGTTGATGCCGTCGGCGTGGTACGACGCGCTGCCGCGACAGGCGGAGTTGCCGCCGCCGCCGATCAGTGGCGTCACCTTGCTACGCCTCGTGCTCCTGGTGGAGGCGGCGGTGCTGCTGGTGGTGGCCGCCCTCGACTGGCGATTCGTGCGCCTGCCCGTGTCGTCACGGCTTGCCGGGCACGCGGACCGCGAGGAGCCCAACGACATCACCACTCGCGAGGGCGCCATCGGGCTGGCGCTGATCACGCTGGTGGCGCTGGCACTTCGCGCGTATCACCTCGACCGTGATCTCTGGCTCGATGAGATCTCCCCAATTCTCGACTACGCGTCGATGTCGGTGCCGCAGATCATCGGCAGCTATCTGCGTTCGAACAATCATCTGCTCAATACGCTCCTGCTGAAGGGAATGATCGCGCTGTTCGGCGAGCACGCGTGGTCGGTGCGCCTCCCCGCGGTCGCATTCGGTGTGGCCGGTGTGCCCGCGCTGTACTGGTGCGCCCGATTGTCCCTTTCGCGGCGGGCCGCGCTTGGCGCCGCGCTGTTGCTGGCCGTGTCCTATCACCATCTCTTCTTTTCACAGAACGCGCGAGGGTACACGGCGTATCTGTGTTTGGCGCTGCTCAGTACGCGAGCGTTGGTAAACGGATTGCGTGATGATCGCGCGCGCGACTGGATATTGTACGTGGCGGCGACGGTGCTGGGCTTCGCGGCGTTGCTGAACACCGCGTTCGTCCTGGCGGCGCAGGGACTGGTGGCGCTGGCGGTCGTGTGGCGCGTGCATGCACGAGGCGACAACGCGGCACCATTGCTACGGCGCGTGGTAGCGGTCTTTTCGATTGCCGCCTTCTTGAGCGCCGAGCTGTACGCGGTGGCGATGCCCGAAGTGTACGTGGTGATTTCGAACGTGTACACCACGCAGAGCACCGGATTCATGCTCCTCTCGTGGGAATTCGCGCGCGAAGTGCTGCGCGGCGTCACGGCGGGATTCGGCGCGGGCGGTATCGGTGCGGGAGCGCTGCTGGCGGCGGTACCGTTCCTGCTGGTGGCAGCGGCCGGCGCGTTCGCCGTGGTGCGTCGAGCGTGGGTGCTGGCGCTGGCGCTCGCGATGCCGGGCCTGCTCACGCTCGCGTTTCTGGTGGTGCGCGGTCTCACCATGTCGCCACGATTCTTTCTGCTCTGGCTGCCCTTGGCGGTGCTCACCGCCGTGGTGGCGATCGACGCCGGCGCCGAGTGGATTTGGCGGTCATCGCCAAAACGGGCCAGGCTGATGGCTACCAGCACCGTGGCGGTGCTCGCCATGTTGTCGGCCGCGTCGCTGGCGCGGTATTATGCCATACCGAAACAACCGTATCGCGCGGCGTTGGCCTACGTGGAGCAGGTGCGGCAGCCCGAGGACCGCGTGGTGGTCGTGTACCTCGCGGAACTGGGGATGCGCTACTACGGCCAACGGGCCGGCGTACCACTGTTGGAGCGGTACCGCTTCGTGCGCAGCGTACCGGCGCTCGACAGTGCGCTGGCGGAGCGCCGTGCAAACGGTACCGCCGCACATGTCTGGCTGGTTGTCACCTTTGAACGAGCGTTGCAGATGGACTTCCCGGACCTGAACGCTCGCGTGCGCTCCGGCTGGACGCGGCAACAAGCGTTCGACGGTACGGTCGGCGATGGCGGCATCAGCGTGTGGCGCGAACGTGATGCCGTACCTGATCGCTCCGCACACACTCTTGGCAGGACAGGCGTCGTGAACGGACGGTCGCGGTGAACGTTGCCGTTATCGGGTTGGGAAACGCCGGCGCCACGCTGCATCTGCCGGCGTTGGCGGCCATGCGCGACATCGACGTCGTCGGGGCGGTGGATCTCGACGCCACCCGTCGCGAGCAGGCCAAGGCGAAATTCCGTGTGCCGGTGTTCGCGCGCGTGGATGAACTGTTCGCGTCGGCGCGCCCCGATGTGGTGTGTATCGGCACGCCGCCCGGATCGCACGCGGCGCTTTGTCTGCAATCGCTCGAGGCGGGCGCGCACGTGCTCTGCGAGAAGCCGTTCGTGTCGAGTATCGCGCAGGCGGACATGGTGCTCGCGGCGGCACGTGCGGCCGGTCGTCGGGTGGCGCTCAATCACGAGTTCCGCGAGATGCCTGTGTTCAAGGCGGTGCGCGATGCCGTCAGCAGCGGGGCCACCGGCGGCCTCAACTTCGCGCAAGTGTGGCAGCAGATCGACCTGCCTCCCTCGGCGGAGACGGGATGGCGCGGTGACATGCGGCAACGCACGCTGTACGAGGCTGGCGTGCACTTCGTCGATTTTCTGATGGCGTTATTTGGTGAACGGCCGCGTGCGGTGCAGGCGTGGACATCCACCGGCGGCGTGTGCGACGGAGCAACCGATGCGGTCGCGCTGCTCACGATGGAGTTCAGTCGCGGGCGACTGGCCACCGTCACGCAGAACCGCCTCGGCAAAGGTGAATCGCAGTACTTCGAGGTGCGGGCCGATACCGACCGCGCCTCGTTTCGTGCGTCGTTCGGCGGCCGCGCGCGTATTTCGGCTGGATTATTTCGCAGCCCGCGACCGCATGTGCGCGTGGAATACGGCATTGCCGGCCTCGCGTGGAAGGAAGTGGGCGCCACCCGGTCGATGTTGGCGCGGAATCCGAAGGCGCCCAACATGGTGGCCACGCGCGATGTATTTGAGCGGTCGCTGGTGGCCTTCCGCGACGGCACCGAGCCTCCGGCCAGCGGCGAGTTCGCACGCGAGGTGATGACCGTGATCGTGGCGGCGTATCACTCGGCCGCGACTGGTCGACGCCTTACGATCGACGACGCCCTCGTGGCGGAGCTGCGTGATGTCCATCTCGGCTAACCATCGGTGAATCACGCACCGATCGCCGCGTTGGTCGTGGGGGCCGGCCTGATGGGCCGCTGGCACGCGCACGCCATCAAGACGAGCGGCGGCACCGTGATCGGCGTGGTGGATACCGACGTCGCACGCGCCGCATTGCTGGCGGCCGACTGCCGCCACGCGCCAGTGTTCGGCGACCTCGATCTGGCATTGCAGGCCACGACCCCTACGGTGGTCCACGTGTGCACGCCCCTGTCTACCCATCGGGCCCTGATCGAGGCCGCGTTGCGCGCCGACTGTCACGTGATCGCCGAGAAACCGCTCGCGGCGACGGCGGCGGACACGGAAGCGCTTTGCGCGCTGGCGGCTGCGCGCGGTCGATACCTCGTGCCGGTGCACCAGTTCCCCTTTCAGCAGGGGATACGCGATCTGCTGGCGCGACGTGACGAGCTGGGCACGATGGTGCACGTCGACATCACCATAGCATCGGCAGGGGCCGTCGGGTCGCGTGATGCTGACGAAGTGGCGGCCGAGATTCTCCCGCATTGCCTGTCGCTCACACGGGCGTTGTTGGCGGGCCCGACGCCTTCGCCGCCGCTTGACGGGCTTCCGTGGCAGGTTACGCGTGCGAGGGCCGGTGAATGGCGGCTGACGGCAGATGCTGGCGGCACGTCGATCGCCTATCTGATCTCGATGTCGGCGCGGCCAACCTGCGCCGAACTGCGGCTGCTCGGGACCACGGCCACGGCCACGGCCGATCTGTTCCACGGGTACGCCGTGATCGACACCGGCCCGATGTCCCGGGCGTCGAAAGCGGTGCGCCCGTTTCGCGTGGCCGCTCGCTCGATGATGGCGGCCTCGGCGAATCTCGCGCAACGCGGACTGCGGGCCGAGGCGGCCTATCCGGGTCTGCAGGGCCTCGTGGATCGCGCGTATCTCGCCTTCGCGGGTCGTGGCGCGGTGCCGATTTCGGCGGACGCGCTTGTCGATGTAGCCCGCACCCGTGACCGGCTCATCATGCTCAGTGGGTGGCCCGTTCCGTGAGCGCTCCGACGCTCAGCATCGTGCTGGCCGTGACCAACGCGCCTGCCGTTCGCGATGACGCGCTCAACCGAGCGCTCGACGCACTGCAGCGGAGCGTGACGGCACTGGCCGGCGGGATCGCCTGCGAGGTCATCGTCGTGCTGCCAGACGGTGTCACGGCGCCGCCAAACGACATCGCGGCGTGCCTGCATATGCGGGTGGTGCACGCCGAGGCTGGCGCGCTTACGCCCGTGTTGTGGGGAACGGGCGTCCGTGCCGCCTCGGGGCGCGTGGTCGCGTTCACGACCGCGCAGCTGCAAGTGGGAGTGTCTTGGGCTGGCGCGCTGCTGGAGGCGATCGACACGGGCGTCGATGCGGGTGTGATCGGTGCCGGTGGACCGATTGCGCCTCCAGCCACTGAGCGCGGTGCGGCGGCCGACGCGGCGGCCGACGCCGCGATGCTGGTCCGCTTCCACGCGTTTCTGCCGGGGCGGTGGCCGCGTCGAATGTTGGCCGATGACATCCCCGGCGATAATGCGGCGTATGTGCGGGCGCATCTCATGGAGCATCAGGATCTGCTGTGCGCCGGGTTCTGGGAGGTCGAGTTTCATCGGCGGTTCTCGCGCGCCGGCAAGCAGCTATTGATGGTGCCGGAGGCGCTGGCCACAGTGCAGAGTAGCCCGAAGGGCGCGGTCGATCTTCGCACACTCCGAGAGCAGCGCTATGCGCACGGTGTGACTTTCGGGTTCACCCGTGTGGCCCGCCATGGCCAGTCAACGCTGCGGATCGTGCTGGCCGCACCCCTCGTGCCGCTGGTACTATTGGCTCGCATCGTGCGACGCGCTCGCGCTGCCGGAGTCGATCACGGGCGGGTTCGGCGCGCCCTCCCGGCTATGCTGTGGCTCACCTCCGCTTGGGCGGCGGGGGAAGCTGTCGGTGCGCTGCGTGCCGCGCGACGCGGCAAGCAGGTAACGTTCGCGCATGAGTGACGTGACGCCGCACGTACCAGACGCCGCGCGTGATACCGAGCGCAACACCGGGCAGCAGATCGGGAGGAATCGGCCGCAACCGATGCTGTCGGTGATTGTGCCGTCGGTGAACGGGTGGTCGGACCTCGACGCCTGTCTGTCGGCGCTCGAGCAGGCGGAGTCGTGCACGCACACGCCGCTCGAGCTGCTCGTGCCCGAGCGCTGCGGCACCGACGTGCGCACGCGGCTGGCGGCGCGATACCCCCTCGCCCGCGTCTTGCCCGTGTCGGCCAGTACCACCATTCCGCAAATGCGTGCGCTGGCGATCGACGCCGCGACAGCACCCACGGTCGCGGTGATCGAGGATCACGTGATCGTACCGGAACGGTGGGCGCAGCAACTCGTGGAGGCCCGCTGTGGCGACGTGCGGGCCGTCGGCGGCGCGCTGGTGAATGCGGCCACTGCGAACACGGTGGACTGGGCGGCGTTTCTCTGCGAGTACAGCCATGTGCTCACGCCGCGTCCGGCCGGCCCCGTGGAGTGGCTGATGGGCAATAACACCGCATATGACCGTGCGCTGTTGCAGGACTGTCACCAGGTCGTGCACGCTGGCCGATGGGAGCACGTGCTGCACAACGAACTGCGGCGCCGCGGCATCACGCTCTGGAACCGCCCGGACATCGTGGTAGCCCACAAAAAACACTACACGGTGGGCGAATACACCACCCAGCGATTCCTGTACGCGCGGGCCTACGCGGCCGATCGTACGCAGTCGTCGTCGACGGTGTCGCGCGTGTCCTACGGCGCGGCGTCGCTGGCGCTGCCCGTATGGCTCTACGCGCGCATCACATCGCGGGTCTGGCGCAGTGGCGCGCACCGACGGGAACTGTGGCAGTCGCTGCCGCTGCTGGCGCTGTTCGTGACGGCATGGGGCCTTGGTGAAGTGATCGGCGCCTGGTTCGGCGACGGTGGTGCGATGGCCAGGGTGTGCTGATGGCCGACACGTCGGTGGTGGTGGCGGCGTGGGGGAACGAGGCGCTGCTGCGGCAGTGTCTTAGGCACCTCGACGCCGAGCGCGGGCGGAGCACGGCCAGCGTCGAGGTGATTGCGGCGACCTCGTTCCCCGCCAACGTCACGACGCGCCTGGCGGCTGAATTCCCGTGGGCACGCGTGGAGTCGGTGCCGAACGGCACGGTGTTCACCCTGCGTGCACGCGGGGTCGCGCTGGCGCGCGGTGCGCTGGTCGCGATTATCGAAGATCACGCGGTCGTCGCACCGGGGTGGTTGTCAGCGCTTCAGCAGGCGCATATGAAGGGGCACGGCGTGCTCGGCGGTCCGGTGGACAACGGCCGCGACGGATCGGTCGTCGACTGGGCGTTGTACTTCGTGGAGTACGGCATGTACACGCCGCCGGCCGTTGCTGGCGAAGTGGCCGCCGTGAGTGGAGTGAACGCGGCGTACGACGCGACACTATTGCGTGCCTGTTGCGACATTTGGCAGTGTGCGTTCCACGAGAACGAGGTCAATGACGCGCTGGCGGCAATGGGGCAGCGCCCCTGGATGGTGCCGACGGCCGTGGTGTCCTCGCATCTCCCGATGTCGTTCGGCGCCGCGGTCGCGCATCTGTTCGCCGGTGGACGCCAGTTTGCCGGCTATCGGGCCGCTCCGGCCACGAGCGGCTCGCGTGCTCTTCGCGTGCTGGCGTCGCCGGCGATTCCGTTCCTGCTCTTTGCGCGCCTCGTACAGCGCATCCGCGTCCGTCGTCCCGACCGCCTCGCGTGGCTCGTTCGCAGCGCCGGTGCCACGTTCGTGATGCTCAGCGCCTGGGCGGCGGGTGAGTGCGTCGGCTATGCCCTGCCGCTTACGCCACGCGAGGCGCGTCGAGAGGTGCGTCGCGTATGAAGATCGGCATCGACGCCTGCACCTGGGTGAACCGTCGTGGGTATGGCCGCTTTACGCGCGGTCTCGTGCACGCGATGGTCGACGCCTGTCCACAGCACGAGTTTACGCTGGTGGTGGACGGCACGATGGCGCGCGATGCGTCCTTCCCGGCGCGGGCCCATGTGCATGTGGTGCCGACGTCAGAGCGTCAGGCCACGGCGGCGTCAGCCAATGGGTCACGACGTCCGTCGGATCTGTTGCGTATGGGTCGCGCGATCGGTGCCCTCGATGTCGACGTGTTTCTGTTTCCTACCTCGTTCTCGTATGTGCCCGTGTTCGGCCGCACGCCGGTGGTCACGGTGTTCCACGACGCCACCGCCGAAATGCACCCGACACTGATCTTTCCGCGCGCCGTGCCACGGTGGTTGTGGACGATCAAGTCGCAGGTCGCGCGCCGTCAGTCGACCTGCATCGTGACCGTGTCGGAAAATGCGCGCATACAGATCGCCCGGGTGTTCGGTATGCCGGCCAGCGAGATCGAGGTGGTGAGTGAAGGGGCTGATCCGATCTTTCAACCGCACGACGAAAAGCACGAAAAAAGGCACGACGAATCGGCAGCCGTGCGCGCCCAGTACGGACTCCCCGCCGACAGGTCGCTGCTGCTGTACGTGGGCGGCGTGAGTCCGCACAAGAACATCGACGGACTGTTGCGCGCCGTCGTGGCGCTGCCGGTAGCGACACTGCCCTGGCATCTGGTGATCGTAGGCGATGTCGCCGACGACACGTTCCTCACCTGCTACGAGGAGCTGCAGGCGCAGGTGCGCGAACTCGGTCTCGGCGGTCGCGTTTCGTTTACCGGGTTTGTGCCCGACGCACAGCTTGCCGCGCTGTATCGCGCCTCCACGCTGCTGGTACTACCGTCGTTCAGCGAAGGGTTCGGGCTGCCGGTGCTCGAGGCCATGGCGTGCGGGCTGCCGGTAGCCGTGAGTGACCGCTTCTCGCTACCGGAGATCGTGGGCACTGCCGGTGTGCTGTTCGATCCGACGTCCGCACCCGCCATCACGCAGTCGCTCGCGCGCGTGCTGGGCGACGCCGAATTGCGCGCGGCGATGCGCGCCAAGGGGTTGAAGCGTGCCGACGAGTACTCGTGGCGTCGTGGCGCCGAGCGCATGGTGCACCTGCTGGAGCGCGTAGCGGCGCCGTCGGGAGCCGTCGCATGACGCCGCGTCGTTTCTGCTTCGTGACCACATTCTATCCACCGTATCATTTCGGCGGTGACGGCGTGTTCGTGTATCGTCTCGCCGAGGCGCTGGCGGCCCGCGGACATCGGGTGGACGTCATTCATTCCATCGACGCGTATCGCGCGAAGTCGGACGCCGAACCGCCGGTGCCGTTTACCGATCATCCGAACGTACGACGCATCGGCCTCCGGTCAGCGCATCCCCGATGGTCAGCGTTGCAGGTGCATCAGACGGGACGCCCACTGCCGTACGCGGAGCAGCTCGAAGCGCACTTCGCCGCGAATCAGTACGACGTGATTCACTACCACAACGTGTCACTCATGGGTGCACCGTCCATCCTGCGCATGGGGAAGGCGGTGAAGTTCTACACGACGCACGAGTATTGGCTCGTCTGTCCCACCCACGTGCTCTTCAAGAACGATCGCGAGGCGTGCACGACGCGGTCGTGCTTCAGCTGCACGTTGCACAGTCATCGGCCGCCGCAGTGGTGGCGCGCCACCTCGCAGCTGGCCGATAGTCTGGAGTCGGTCGATGCGGTACTCACGCCCAGCCGCTTCGCGCGTGATCGTCATGCGAGTGATGGCATCACGAAACCGCTCACGTTGCTGCCGCATTTCGTGCCCGTCCCCACCGATGACGAACTCGGTGCGTCATCGCCGCCGTTGCGCCCATACTTCCTGTACGTGGGTCGGCTGGAACGGTTGAAAGGCGTGCACGATCTGCTCACGATCTTGGCCGATTATCGTGACGCCGATCTGCTCATCGTGGGTTCGGGCGAGAGTGCAGCGTCGTTGCGCGCCGCGGCGCGGTCGATGCCGCACGTGCATTTCCTCGATACCGTCCATCCGTCAGCGCTTGGCAGCTACATCCGTCAGGCCATCGCCCTGCTGGTGCCGTCATTGTGTTACGAGACGTTCGCGCTGAGCGCGGCGGAAGCGATGGCGTATGGCACGCCGGTGATCGGCCGACGGATTGGTGCCGTGCAGGAACTGCTCGAGCTCTCGGGCGGCGGACTGACCTTCGAGACGCTCAGGCAGTGTCGCGGCGCGATGGAACGCTTGCGGCTGGACCCCGATGCCCGCGCGGCCTTCGGCAACGCCGGAAGAGCGTTCGCGCAGCGCGAGTGGACCATCGAAGTGCACCTGGCCCGCTATGAGGCCCTGGTCGAGTCGCATCTGGCGTCGTACCGGCCGACGCCGCCTTAGTCGTTTTTCCCCCACATCCGCTTGGCGCCGATGAAGGCGCGGGTCAATTGGACCGGCTGGAAGACGATGCTCGGCCACATGAAGACCTCGGTGGTGCAGTAGCACTGCTTGGCCTCGATCTGCTCCCGGACCGCAACCGCCTCGGGGGAATCCCAGATCTCGAAGAAGCCCTTCTCGCGCAGATTGCCGAGCGGCGCACGCGTCTCGCAGAGCGAGACATCGCCGTTGGCGTAGATGACACCGGAAAGGATGCCTGCCTTGCACGGGATGAACTGCGATTCGGTACGCATCGTCTCGACCTTGGCCCACTGGAGCATTGGTTCCACGCTGGTGCCAAACCGGTCGACCTCACGGTCCGCCCAGATGTGTGCGACGTAGCGAAACAGGTCCGCGTATGCATCGATCGCAGGCCCCGTGAGCGACGGATTCTTCCGGTCGCCACGAATCACCGCGAGGTTCTGGTGCTCCATTTTCGGGCATCGCTCGTGGAGATGGACCGCGAGCTGGCGGATCTCCTCCATGTTCTCGCTCATCGCGACGGTATTCGAGTGGATGCGCAGGCGCGGGTCTTCGGCCTGCAGCGTCACCAGCATCTCGTACGTCTCCATCGCCTGCTCGAACGACTTCGGGTTACCGCGGAAACGGTTGTGATACTCGGGCATCCCGTCGAGTGAGAGCTCGACCGCGAAGAGCTGCAGTTCGGGATTGTCGGCGAGCACTTTTCGGACGGCCTTCTCCGTCTTGTCCGTGAAATACCCGTTGGTGGGCACGTAGATCTGTTTCGCCTGGTTGTTCTTGACGAACAACGTGCAGATCTCAGCGAACTCCTTGTTGATGAACGGTTCGCCGCCGGACAGGTTGAGCACCTCAATGGTGCCAAGCTCTTTCGAGAGCGTCTCGAACTCGGCGAACGTCAAGTCGTTGCGCTTATTGAGGTCTTTCCAGTAGAAGCAGTGCTCGCAGGTGAGGTTGCAGATCGAGTTGATGAACACGATCAGGAACGGCGGGGTCTCGCGCGGGCGGTGCTCGCGCGCGCGAAGCGAGAGCCGAGCATGACGCGTGATCCGTGCACCGATGTTCATCTGCGGTAGCCTTTGTGACGGGAGCGAAAGCATAGGGGGAGTTCACGAGCAAGTTAGGTGGCGAAGCGCCTATCGCCAACGCGCATCGGGTCGGCCGGCGCTCGCCGCCGTACCGGCGCTCGCACCGAGCCCCACGCCACCGGACGAAAGGGGAGCCATTCGGTCTTTGCGGGGAGAGCACCATGAGGCGGCTGAGGCCCACTTGCCATGATTTATCGATCGGCGTAGCGTCTTACGATACATTCCGCTGTACAACTCTCATGACCATCGTCTCCGTGTCCCCCACGTTCCACGTCGCCATTCCACGGGAGATTCGCGGGACGCACGCGCAGCTGCAGGCGGCGAGGAAATCGTGACTGGTGCACGGAGTGCGCTGGTGCCGATTCTCACCTATCACTCGTTGGACGACTCGGGGTCGGTGATTTCTACCCCGCCGACAGTGTTCCGCGCCCAGATGGAGATGCTGGCGCGACGGGCGTATCAGGTGATTACGCTCCGTGAACTGCTCGATGCTTGGGATCGCGACGCCGCCGTGGCACCGAACACGGTCGTGCTCACCTTCGATGACGGGGCCGACAATGTGCGGCAGCATGCGCTGCCCGTGCTCGTGGCCCTGCAGTTCCGCGCCACGATTTTTGTGGTCAGCGGGAAGGTGGGCGGCATCAACGATTGGGCGGGGCAGGCGGCGGGTATCCCACGGCTGCCGCTGCTGTCGCGCAGCGGACTCGCCGAGTGTCTCGCCAGCGGTTGCGAGATTGGCGCCCATTCCGCCACCCATGCGCGGCTCGACCGCATGCCGAGTGCGGCGTGGGCCGGCGAGGTGGTCGCATGTCGCGATACACTGGAGTCGTCGCTCGGGGTGCCGGTCACGTCGTTTGCCTATCCGTTCGGCCGTTCCAGTGTGGCGTTGCGTGACACGGTCGGGCAGCATTACCGCGTGGCGGTGGGCACCCGACTGCAGGTGGCCACACCAACCGACGACCGCTACGATGTGCCGCGGGTGGACATGTACTACTGGCGGAGCCCATCAATCTTTCCGCTGTTCGGCCATCGCGTCGGGAACTGGTATCTGAAGGCGCGCGCGGCGGCCCGCCCGCTGCGCGAGGCGTGGGCCGGATGACGCGAGGCGTGGGCCCGATGAGCTGGCTCGACACGTTCACGTTCGTCTGTCCCGTGTGTCGCGCCGCCGTCGCGGCGGTGCGGAGCGACGAGCCCGACGCCGGCATTTCGTCGTTTCGGTGCACGCCGTGCGCGCGATCGTATCCCGTGCGGCTCGGTATCCCCGACTTCCGGGTGTCTCCCGATCCTTGGCTCTCCTTCGAGAAGGACTACGCCAGGGCGGACGCACTGGAGCGCGCCACCATCGGCGAAACCGATTTGGCGCACATTGTGCGCGCGTACTGGCGCTTGGCGCCAGACACCCCGGCGGCGCAGGCGGAGCGCTTCGTCGCGCACGTGCTCGGCGCACCGCGTCGCTCGCGTGATTGGCTCGAGGCCATGGGTGTGCCGGCCGATGCGCGCGAACAGTGGCTCGATCTTGGGTGCGGTACCGCCGATATCGCGGAGGTCGTGGGACCCGAGACCCAGGTGATTGGTGTCGATGTCGCGTTCCGCTGGTTGGTGGTGGCGCGTCGCCGGCTATTGCCTCAGCAGCGCGAGCCGCGCTTGGTGTGCGCGAACGCCGAGGCGCTGCCCTTCTCTGACGCCGTGTTTGATCGTGCCGTGGCGCTCGGCGCCCTTGAACACGTGGCCGACGTACCACGCGCATTAGCCGAGTCGCGTCGGGTACTGCGTCCGGCCGCGTCGTTGCACCTGCGCACCGTGAACCGTTACTCGCTGCTCCCGGAGCCGCACGTCGGGCTCGTTGGCATCGGCTGGATGCCACGACCGCTGGCCGAATGGTGGGTGCGCGCCCGCACCGGTGGCTCGTATCAGCATCATCACCCGCTGGGCAGTGGCGCGCTTCGCCGCGCCTTGCAGGCGGCGTCATTCGACCGGGTGCAGGTGCGGGCGGCGGCCCTGCTCCGTACCGATCGCGAGCGTCTGTCACGCTCGCCCCTTCGTGTCGTCGTGCCGCTGTATGCCGTGGCGCTTCGTGTCCCCGGGCTGTCGTGGGTGGTGCGTGCCGTCGCCCCGCTGCTGGATGCTGTGGCCACTTGAGGAGCCGGCCGCGGAGCGCGCGCGCGCCGTCGTCCACGCTCACGCGCTTCAGCACGCTCGCCGTGGCCGATGTGGCCGCGCGCGGTCTCGCGTTTCTGGCCACGCTGCTGATTGTGCGCGCGTTCGCCGACGAAGCATTCGGACAGCTCGGAGTGGCGACCGCGGTCGTGGCGTACGCGTTGCAGGCGAGTACTTGTGGGCTCGATGTGTTTGCGGTGCGGCATGGTGCGCGCCATCCCGATCAGATCGGGGCCACGGCGAGCTCGGTGATGGCCATGCGCAGCACGCTCGGGCTGGTGGCGTACGCGTTGCTGCTGGCGGTGTGCTGGGGAGTGCCGGCGTTGCGTCCCATCTTCCCATTGGTGGCGCTGTTCGGTCTCACGATCTTCACGGGTGCGCTGTCGCTCACCTGGGTGCCGCAGGCGCTGCAGCAATCGGGCGCCCTGGCGGCGGCCAATCTCTCCATCGGCGCGTTGTATTTTCTGGGCGTCCTGGTCATCACGCGCACCGGCGGCCCGCTGTGGAGTGTGCCGGTGGCGCAGGTCGCAGCGGAAGCGCTGGTGGCGGTGGGACTGTATTGGTGGCTGCGAGGGCGGGCCGCGCGGCTGGTGGCCCCGAGGCCGTGGGCGGAGTGGGGGCGCGTGCTGCAGGAGTCGGCGCCGATTGGTGCTTCGTTGCTGCTGCGGACTATCGCCCTGGGGTCGGACCTCGTGCTCCTCCGCTTGCTGCTGGTCGGTGACGCCCAGATCGGCTGGTACAACGGCGCCTCGCGTCTGTTCGCGCTCATGATGGGATTGAGCGCGGTGTACTTCACGATTCTCTTCCCGCGCCTCTCGCAGCGAGCGGCCGAATCGCCGGGGGCGTTTCGGTCGGAAGCACTGGGGTCGCTGGCCCGTGTGATGCCATTGGCGCTGGCGGCGGCGGTGGGCGTAGCGGCGCTGGCTCCATGGGCGCTGGGGCTGCTCTTTTCGCCGTCGTTCGCAAACGCGGCGATGGCACTCCGCATTCTTGGCGTCGCCGCGCTGGTCAATGTGATCAACAACCACTTCCGCTATATGCTGTTGGCCACCAACCGGCAGCAGCGATATCTGCGCGATACGGCGGTGGCGACGCTGGCGCACGTGGCGTTCAAACTGGTGCTGATTCCCATGGCCGGTATCGAGGGGGCGGCGTTGGGTACCCTTAGTGGCGAACTGGCGGTGCTGGTGTTGGGCCTGTGGGCCACCCGCGGCGACCTCCGCCGTAGGGTCGTTCCTGAGTGACAAGCGTTGGATTGCTCTGTATACTTCCGGTTAATACGCAGTGGCGGCCTCGTGCGGTGAAGACGCTGCGCCGTGTTCGCGGCCCTGCGCTACATGGACCAATTCAATTCGAGCATGCCCAAGATCCCCACCGCGATGTCGTCGTCGGTTTTGCCGACGCAGCTGGTCCTCGGCGCCTTGCTTCTCGGAGCCCGTGCCGCGCACGCCCAGGTGGATTATCGGAATATCGATTCCGGTCGTCCAGTGCGCATCAGTGATGCCACCCCCACCGCGCGCAAGTCGCTCGAATTGAATCTGGGAAACGGGCGCGTTCAACAGCTGTCGCAAGGCCGGTATCGCCTCCAGCTCGAGCCCCGTGCCACGTACGGGCTGCTCCCGCGCACCGAAGTGTCCGTGCGCGCGCCGATCTTCTTTAACGAACGGGCGCTGCGCCCGCGCGCCGGCGTGGCCGGTGTAGGCGTGGGCTTAGAGCATCAGCTCCGCATCGAATCGCTGCACCTGCCGAGCCTGGGCATCGGGACTGAACTGTTCGTGCCCACCGGTCCGGCGGCGCTCCCACCCACGTATTCGGTGCGCGGCATGATGACGCGCTCGTTCCCGGTGGGACGCATCCACTTCAACGGCGCGTACGGCAACTTCAACGTGCGCACGCCGGTTGGCTTCGAAAAAATCCTCCCGCCCATCCACGGCGCGTGCAGTGTGGCGCCGACCGAGCTGGCGATGACGGTGCGGTTTGCCTGCGTGCCGTCGTCCACCCTGAGCGCGGCCGTGCCCGGGGCGACGATCACGCACGATCGTTGGCTGTTCGGCATGGCGGTCGATAAGTCGCTGCCGCTGCGCTCTACGCTGCTGATGGCCGACGTGTTCGGGCAAAAGTATCGCAGCATCGGTCGTCCGATCGACTGGACTGGCGAAGTCGGCATTCGCACCCAGATCTCGCGGACCATCGTGTTCGACGCGGCGCTCGGACGCCTGTTCACCGGTGAAAGCCGCGCGACGTTTCTGACCTTTGGCACGACGATCAGTCGTGCCCTCACGCTGTAGAGGATATCATGTCTCTTCGCACGCAGACGTCGCGGCGACCGCTCGTGCGGGTACTGCTGGCGGCCACGTTCACGTGTGTCGTCGGCTCCGTGGCGGCATCCGCATCGGCGCAGGCGCAGGCCGGCAAGTATTACGAGCAGATGTATCTGCCGGGCGCGCACAGCTTTGCTTTCAATAAGACGTATCCGCGCGCCAGCTACCTGTTCAACGCGTTCGACTACGGTCACGCCATCATGTACGAGCGGATGTGGCGCTCGCCAATGACCGCGGCCCGTGATCTCGACGGGCGTGAATACGATTTGCTCACGAAATCACTGCTGGAAAAACCACCGCACGTGCCGCTCGATGAAGCAGCCGTCGGACCGTCATGGGCGCTGCTGGCACCGGAAACGCTGGCGATGTTCAGCTGGGCGCACATGCTGCACCGACAGCTGTACGACGTGCTCGTGCACGATGCGGGCAAGCCGGCCGAACGCGACGCTCACGTGGCCGACCTGGTGCGCTACTACAAAACGCGTCCGGCGCTGGCGTTCAGTTCCCATCCGAAGGACATGAACCTGATGGAAGGGCAGTCGTATTCGCTCGCCTTCCGCAAGCAGAACCCGAAGTTCAACGGCCTCGTCTGGTCGTATCACTGGATTCAGATGACGCTGTACGACGCGATGCTGGCGTCCGATGCGAAAGCCGACATGGACGTGAACGTGAACGCTGTGGTTGACCGCTTTTACGAGATGACGCGTGGTGGATTCGCCAAGCTGCCTACGGTGATGCCGATGTCGCCGGCGATCGCGCCCGATTTTTCGACGCGCTATCCCGAAGCGGCGATCATTTTTGACAATCTGCATTCGCTGCACGATGTCGTGTCGGACATTCTGGCCAATGCGAATGTCCCGCGGGACAAGAAGCGCGCCACGATTCTCGAAGCGTCGGCGAAGTACCGGGATTCCACGTCCAGCGTGACCACCGTCGAGGAGTGGGTGTCGATGGGACACGCGATGGGACTGACGCAGCAGGGTGGCCCGGCGCCGTTACCGCGTCGCCCGGCCCCGAAGGCTGCGGCACCGCACAAACATCCAGGCTCATGACGCTTCACTCGATTATCCGACAGCTCTCCACGCTCGTCGTCGCCGGTGTCCTCGCCGCCTGCGGCGGCCCCGCCCCGACCGACGGAGATCCCAATCTCCCGGCCCAGTCGGCCAACGGGTACTGGGTTGGGATCGAGCAAGCCGGAGCACTGCACCTTCATATCGTGTTCGTGCAGACCGGCACCGCGCTCTCACTGCAGCCCAGCTGCGTGGCGGATCGCTGTGCGCTGTATCCGTTCAATGCGACCGGCCTCACCTTCGTCGGCAGCGATTTACCCGTCGTGTTGACCGCCGTGACCGGCTCGTTCACCAATCCGACGATCACGTTCAGCTTCACGCTCAGCAACAATCGCCGGTTCACATTCACCGGTCGAATGGCAGACGACAAGTTGATGACTGGCAAAATAAGCGGGCCGACCTTGCCGGAGACCACGATTACGTTCGAGAAGAGAAGCACGACGTGATCGCCCCCGTTCGATCCGCCCGGCGATGGATGCTGGTCGGTGCGGTGGCGTTGCTGGCCTGTGACGGCGGAGACTCTACCGGGCCCAGCGCGATGTCCGCACCCACCGGCGTCACAGTAACACTCACCTCGCTGACGTCGGTGCGAGTGGATTGGACGCCGAATCCCGCCCGCGAGTCGGTGCAGCGATATTCGGTGCGCCGCAATGGCCTGCCGGTCGGCAATGTCACCGTGCCGACCTACACCGATTTCGGACTCGCCGAGCTTCAGACCTACACCTATACGGTCGTCGCGATCGGCAGCGGCTCGGCCGAGTCGGCACCGTCAACCGTATCCGCGCAGTCTACGTTCACGCTGCCCGATCTCACGGGCCCGACGATCGCGGGCTCGGTACCCACGGCCAACGCGACCAACGTCGCCATCACCGCGCCGATCACCGTGACGGCCAGCGAGCCGCTCGATCCGGCGTCGGTAACGAACGAGAACGTGGTGTTGCGCGCTGCGGGAGCATCCGCGAACGTGCCCGGCGTCGTGGCCTATACCGCCGGCGCCTCGTCGTTCACCTTCACGCCCTCGATCCCGCTCACACCGAGCACGGTGTACACGTTCGACGTGGCCACTGCGTTGCGTGATCGCGCCGCCAACCGACTGCTCGCGGCGTATCGGGTGTCGTTTACCACCGCCGCGCCGATCGATGCGACGGCGCCGAGCGTTATTGCGTTTTCGCCAGTCGCCGGTGCGGTTGATGTCTCCGTCAGGACCGCTGTTTCGGCGACGTTCAGCGAGGCGATGAACGCCGCAACTGTCACCGCCTCGTCGATCACGCTGGCGCCGGCCGCGGGCGGTGCCGCAGTCGCTGCGACGGTGTCGTATGCGGTGGGTTCGCGCACCGCGACGCTGACCCCGACGGCGCCACTGGCGGCGTCCACCTCGTACACCGTGCGTGTGACTACTGCGGCAACCGATCTCGCCGGCAATGGACTGGCTGCGCTGTCCACGTCGCAGTTCGTCACGTCCGCCCCGGTCGACGAATCGTCACCGACGGTGACGGCGGTGACGCCGGCCAATGAGGCGGTGAGCGTACCGCTGGCTGCCTCCGTCACGGTCACGTTCAGTGAAGCGATGAATGCGTCCACGATCACCGGCACGACGGTTGCCCTGGCCCGGGCGCCAGGCGCCGTGGTCGTGTCCGCTGTGGTCGTGTACTCGGCGGCCACCAACCGCGCCACGTTGACGCCGTCCACTCCGCTGACGCTCGGCGCGACCTACTCGGTGACGGTGACGACGGGCGTGCGCGATTTATCGGGCAATCCGCTGGCGGCGCCGTTCGTGTCGACGTTCACGACGATCGCGGCTGATGTCGTGCCGCCGACGGTGAGCAGCACGTTTCCGTCGAGCGGTGCGGCGAATGTCAATCCGACGGCCACGCTAACGGCCACCTTCAGTGAAACGATGCAGGCGGCATCGTTGAATGGCGCGGCGTTCGTGGTCCGTACCACCACGGGCGGGACCGCCGTGGCGGGCACGGTGAGCTACAGCGCCACCACGCGTACGCTGTCGTTCGTGCCGTCCGCGCGACTGGCCGGTAACACCGGGTACACCGCGACCATTACCACGGCCGCCCAAGATTCCGCCGGCAACGCACTCGCTGCGCCGCGTGTGTTCACGTTCACCACGGCCGTCACCACCGACGACACCCCACCGCGCGTGGCCAGCTCCGTACCGGCCGAGAATGCGGCGGCAGTCGACATTACCACTGCGATCGCCGTGCGCTTCGATGAGGCAATGGATGCCGCGACGCTGACCTCCGGCGCCCTGATTCTCAAGGTCGCCAACACCGTGGAGTCGCTGAGTGGAAACAGCACGTATGACTCCGGCTCCAACACGCTGACCTTCCGGCCGACCGTGCCGCTCGAGTACGTCACCACGTACACGGTCGTGGTGGGCGGTGGCGCGCGCGATCTGGCCGGCAATCGTGTCGCACCGACGTCGTTCAACTTCCAGACGCGGCCGGCGCCAGCGCGGGTCGAAGCCTTCGTGCCGATGGATCGCTCCAGCGACCACGACGTCAGCGCGCCGGTGTCGGTCACATTCAGCTTGCCGATGATCGCCAGCACGGTCAATACGAGCACGTTCTTCCTGCGCAGTCGCAATACGGCGCTGCTCGTGCCGGGAAGCGTTTCGTACAACTCCGCCACGCGTACGGCCACGTTCACACCATCTGCTGCGTTGGCCACCAACAGCGGCTACGTGGCTACCCTGACGACCGGGATAACCGACGTGAACGGTCAGACGTTGCAGTCGGAAGTGCAATCGTGTTTCACGCCGAGACCGGGTACAACCACCGCGGTGTCGATGAGCGGCTTCTGGTCGGGTGAGTCGGCCTGCACGGATGTGCACTGGCATGTGCGATTGGTGCAAAGCGGCAGTACGCTCTCCCTCGATACGGCCGGCTGCGACGCTCCCTCCAATGCTGGACGCTGCCAACTCTCCGCGCTCAACACGGAAGGGGTGCTTGCGCTGGGCGGACAGAGCATTGTGCGCATCGCCTCGGCCACGGGAGGCGTATCCGGTAACGCGGTGACTTTCACCCTCACTGGTGTGAATGGACTCACCTTCACGTTCACCGGTGCGTTTACCAACGCTAACGGATCGCCGAACTCGTGGATCATCGGCAGCATCGGTGGCGCCACGCTTCGGTCGGTCGGTATCACGTTCGAGAAGCAGTCGCCGTAGTGCCGCTGCCGTTTTTGTCCGTTGTCGTACCAGCGTACCGCTGCGCGCCGTACCTGCGTCAGTGTCTGCTGGGGCTCAGCGCGAGCGACCTGCCGCGCGCGGATTGGGAGCTGATCGTGGTGGACGACGGCAGCTCAGATGGCACTGCAGACGTCGCGCGCGGAGTGGCCGATCAGGTGCTGCGCGTGTCCGACGGGCCGCGTGGCCCGGCGCACGCCCGCAATCTGGGAGCCCGCGCGGCCAGGGGCACGGTGCTGGTGTTCATCGATGCCGACGTGGTCGTGGCACCGACCACGTTGCGCGGCTTCGCGACACACTTCGCCGATGATCCAACACTGGGTGCGGCGTTCGGCGCCTACGACGATGCACCATTCGAACCGGACTTCCTCTCGCAATATCGCAACCTGCTGCATCGGTACGTGCATACGCTGCACCCCGGCAACGCCGACACCTTCTGGGCCGGTTGCGGTGCGGTCCGACGTGAGACGTTTCTGGCCATTGGCGGCTTCGATGCGGCGCGCTATCCGCGGCCGCAGATCGAAGACATCGAGCTGGGTTATCGCTTGCGGGAGTATGGTGCGCGCATCCTGCTCGATCCGGATTTGCAGGGCAAGCACTTGAAACGCTGGACGTTCGGCAACATGGCGCGCACGGATCTGCGCGAGCGCGCCATTCCCTGGATGCATCTTATTCTCCGGCGCGGGGAAGCGATGCAGCGCGGACCGCTCAATCTGCGCGTGCGCGAGAAGCTATACACTGTGTTCACGGCGCTGTCGGTGGCGGCCGGGCTGGGCGCGCTGGTGCTCTCCAACAACGCCCTGGCGTACATCGCCGCGTTTTGCGTCGTGGTGGTGTTGCTCGGGAATGCCGCATTGTTGTTGTGGTTCGGGGCGCGTCGTGGTTTCTTTTTCGCCCTCGGTGTGGCCCCGCTGCGATTGCTGTATTACGCCGAGAGCGGACTCGGCGCCGCCTGGGCGATCGCCACTCACCAGCGGCACGTTGGCGCGGTTGGTCTCCCTCCGCTCGCGGCGCATGAGCAAACGGCGTCGTAGCGCGGCTCCCGGGTCCGGCAAAGCGGACATCGCATCGGAGCCGAGTGGTGAGGGAAAGGGATCGGCGAGTCGCCCGGTGAATTGGGAGCGCGTGCTGCTGACGCTGCTCGCGCTCGTGCCGTTGCTGATCATGGCCTGGCAGCTGCTTCCCGAGGTCACGACGCCGGTGCCCGCCAGCAACGATCTCGCGCTGCACTGGCAGATGGTGCAGGGGGCAAGTCGCGAGCTCGCACACTGGCGGAATCCACTCGACTTCTGGATGCCGCAGATCGAGCTCGGGTATCCGCAGTTCCTGTACTATCAGAATCTGCCGCATCTCCTGGTGGCTGGTGTCCATCGACTGCTGTTCGGGATCGTGGAGCTGCGCACGGTGTTCGACGGAGCGCGCTACCTGCTGCTGGTCGGCTTACCGCTCACCGTGTATTGGTCCATGCGTCGCATGGAGTTTTCGATGCGGGCGGCGGCGATCAGTGCGGCGGCGACGACACTGTTTGCCAATCGCGACGGCTACGGACTCGAGTACGACGGCCAGCTGTGGATTGGCCGTGGTCTCTTCACACAGCTGTGGGCCGAGCACCTGTCGCTGATCGCGATGGCCGGTCTGTATCGCCTCATGCGCACCGGCCGTGGATACGCCGGCACCATCGTGGCGCTCGCAGCGCTGGCGCTCTCGCACTTCATCTGGTCGTACATGCTGGCGATGACCGGCGTGATGCTGTGCGTGTTGCTTTCTAGGCGCGACACGTGGAAGGCGAACGCGCTGCGTCTCGGCATGGTGGGTGGGCTCGCCATCGCGATCTCGGCGTACATGCTGGTGCCGTTCGCCATGAGCTCGGGCTCCTATCTGGCAATGTTTCCCGGCATCAACACGCCCGGTTTCGACGGCAGCCGTTCGCTACTGAGCGCGCTGCAGCGTCTGGTGATCGACGAAGAGCGTTGGCCCATATTGACGCTCCTCGCGTTCACAGGCGGTATGGCCGCGCTGCTCACGCGGACGCGCGCTGCCCGCTTGGCACTGGTGGGCACCGTGGTGTGGCTGCTGCTGTACCAATTCCGCCCCACGGAAGTGAACTGGTTGGGTCGGCTCTTCCGATACGACGGACATCTCGTGTACCGGTTTATCGGGATCGCCGACGTGTTCACGCTGATGCTGGTCGGTGTGGGTGGTGAGTGGATCTGGCGCGCCATCGTCGATCGTCGTATCGGTCGCGTAGACGAACGCGCCGCGTCGGCGTCAACCGCGCCTGCTCGGTTGGGGGCATTGCTGGCGGCCACCGCGCTGATGCTGCTCATCATGGCACCGGCGTGGCGCGACCGTGCGGCGTTGTTCGGGCGCAATGGTCGCGCCATTACCGCCACTCGCGCGGCGCTGGCTGCTGATCCGGATCTGACCACTGTGCTCGATACGATCGCGGCACAGCCTGGCGGGCGGGCCTACATGGGTCTCGCCAATAACGGCGGGAAGCAGTGGCGTATTGGTCCGCTTATTCGCGCCTACGATGTGCTGAAAGATCGCGGGCAGCCCGCCGTAGCCCCGCTCTTCCAGGGGTTGTCGCTGAATGCCGATGTGGTGGTGAGCTTCCGCGATCGCGATCCGGCGCAGTACGACCTGCTCGACGTGCGCTATGTGGCCCTGCCCAGCGGCGCCCCGGTAGATCGCTTCATGACGCCGCTTGCACGCACGCCACGCTACACGGTGTATCGCGTGGCCACCACCGGCATCGCCACCTACGGCGCGGTCGTGGAGCGTCGGGCGGCCGGCTCGCAGCTCGAGCTGCTGCGCGGTGTCGAGGCCTGGTCGAAGAGCGCAGGGCCGGCGGGCAAGCAGTTCATCCGCTGGGATTTTCGTGAGCCGAGCGGCCCGTCGGTGCCTACCGGCGGATGTCCCGGCGGCGGCCGCACGGTGTCGGAGCGCGCCGAAGCCGGCCTGATCGACCTCGTGGTTGAATGCCAATCGCCGTCGTCGTTGATTCTCAAGACCACCTATCACCCGAACTGGCGCGTGACGGTAGACGGCACGCCGGTGCCCACCTACATGGTGTCGCCGGTGTATATCGGGTTCGATCTCCCCGCCGGGCAACACACCATCGCTGCGCGCTACACCATGGCCACCGCCAAGTGGCTGTTGCTGGGCATGGGGCTCGTGGCGCTGGCCGGCGTGCTGCTGGTACGCGACCGACTCGACGCGCTGCCGCGCCGCCTGCTTACGTCCGCGCCGTCCGTGTAGCCTTGGTGTTCACGCAATCGCCTCAGCGCTTTCTCCCGTATCCGGTCGTGACCGCCACGAGCACCGTCGCGACCAGCGCCCAGGCGTAGGTGTTGTAAAGGCCCACCGTGCCGGCGGCGAGGGTGGGCATCCCGAAGGCTTCGCCGCTACGACTCGCGCTGGCCGTCAGAATCGTGGGCAAGAAATACGGCAGCAGGAAAGGCCACGTGCACACCGTGAGATCGAGCAGATTGGCGCGACGATAGCCGTCGATGCCGAACCGCTCACCGGTTTGCCGTGCAAACTCACCGACCGCCAGAATCGCCACCACACTATGCGTGGTAAGCAACACCGCCGCCGATACCACACCCACCATCCACCCCTCGGCCGCCCGAGCCGAGTGCGCCCGCTGCTCCGAGGCGCTCACTAAACGGTCCAGTACATCGGTGGCCTGCAGCGTGCCCACCAATGCCACCAGCAGCAGGGTGAACACACTCACGCCGATCGCGCGTTGCATGCCGTCTACCAGCACGCCAGTGGCGCCGAAGGTTCCGGGAGCGACGTGCAACAGATCAAACGGTGTCACGAGCTGAAAGGCGAGGGCGATGCCGACTGAGGTGGCCACGCCGGTCAGCAAGGCCGTAATGAGATGCGTGCGCCGCAACAGCAGGCCAATCACCAGCGCGGGCGAAACGAGCAGCAGCAGACCCTTGGGTGACGCCGGCACCGTTTGAGCCGCGCCCGATAGCGTGGCACTCACAGGATCGACGATCGCGCCGCCGCCCAACAGCGCCGACGCCACCAGTGCCACCAGGCCCGCTGGTATCGCATAGCGCAACCGACTGCGCACCGTGCCGCCGATATCCACGTGCTGCGTGCCACTCGACGCGATCGTGGTATCCGATACGGGCGACATCGAGTCGCCGAACGTGGCGCCGGCGAGCACCGCACCCATGAGGGCCGCCGGCATCGCCCCTGCTGCACCGCCGGCCGGATACAGAATGGGTCCGCACAACAGGATGGTGCCGAAGCTCGTACCCGTCGCCGTCGATACGATGGCTGTCGTCAGAAACGCCGCCGCTACGTAGGCGCTGCCGTTCAGCCCCAACGCCCGCGAGAGCCACGCCAGCCCCGTTACCAGACCGCCTGCACTCAGTACCGCGCCCATCACGCCCGCGAACAGCCACGCGCACAACATCACCATGACCACGCGTTGACTCATGCCGTCGAGCATCGCCTCCGCATAGCGCTCGCGGTCCTTCGCCAGCAACAGACCGAGGGTGAGCGCGCCCAGCAGAATAGGCCAAAAGCCCTTTTCATCGGGGGCGCCGTTCAGTGCGAGCCACGCCACGCCAGCGAGAAACGCCGCGAACGGCGCCAGCGCTCCGGCCAGTCCGCCCACGAACGTAAGCGGGACGGGCAAGGGGTAGGGCGACGGCGCTGGGGTAGGCATATGGCAAGACAAGGTCGTGTGGCGCTATCGTTCGCGCTATGTCTGAGACCAATCGGGTAACCAATCGGGACACCGCGCGCGACGACGCGTTCACGCTGTTCGATCTGCGGGTTGACGTGATCGCCACCGACCGCCCCATGGTCTGTAACCATCAGGCAGGCGACTATTTCACGCTGCGCGGCGAGAACCTCGAGTTCCCCGACGGCCAGACGTTCCCGCTGTATCCACTGGCGGCTCTTTTGCCGCTGCTTCCCGCCAAGCAGCGCCCTACGCATCCCAATGACTGGATGACGACCGACGCCGAGATTGCCTGTCCCGATCCCCACTGCGGCGGCCGGTTTCGCATTACGCGCATCGGCACGACCACGTTTCGTCATGCCGAGGTGACGTTGGTACCGCTGCCTGCGTCGCCGGGTGCATCATGAGCGCATCGTGAGCGCCCTCGATCACACGTCGGTGCCCACGCGCCAACTGGCGCCGGGATACGTCGTACCCCGTCTCATCAAGGGCGGGTGGCAGCTGGCCGGTGGACACGGCACAGTGAGCCGCGCGCAGGCTATCGCTGACATGGTGGCGTTTGCCGAGGCCGGGATCACGGCGTTCGACTGTGCCGACATTTATACCGGCGTCGAAGAGCTTATAGGAGAATTCCTCCGAGAATGGTACGGGCGGCACGGCGCCGCCGCGCCGACGATTCGCGTGCACACCAAGTGCGTGCCCGATCGTGACGCGCTCCCCAACCTCACTCGCGCCGACATCGAGCGATTGATCGATCGCTCACTCACGCGGCTGGGTGTCGAGGCGCTCGACCTGGTACAGTTCCACTGGTGGAATTTCGACGTGCCGGGGTGGCTCGAGGCCGCCATACATCTCGCGGAGCTCAAGCGCGCTGGCAAGATCCGACAACTTGGTGTCACCAACTTCGACACGCCGCGCCTGCGAGCCCTGCTCGACGCGGGCATCCCCATTGTGTCGCATCAGGTACAGTGTTCGCTCCTCGACCGTCGCGCACTGGGCGACATGGCCACGTTGTGCGTCGAACGTGGCGTAGGGCTGCTCACCTACGGCGCCTTGGCTGGTGGCTTCTTTCACGAGCAGTGGCTCGGCGCGCCCGAACCCCAGTCGCCGCTGGAGAATCGCTCGCTGGTGAAGTACCGCCTCATCATCGACGAGTTTGGCGGCTGGGCCGCATTCCAGCAGCTGCTGCACACCATGCGCCGCATCGCTGACGCGCATGGCACAACCATTGGTGCGGTCGCGCTCCGCGCGGTGGTGGATGAGCCGGCGGTGACGTCGGTGATCGTTGGAGCGCGTCACGCCCAGCACCTTCCGGCCACGCTGGCCTCGCTGTCGGTGGAGTTCACAGCTGCCGAGCGGGAAGCGCTGAAGTCGTTGATGGCAGCGGCGCCGGGTCCTCGAGGCGATGTGTACCACCTCGAGCGGGACGCGACCGGCGTGCACGCCGGGATCATGCGCTACAATCTCAATACCGCGTGAGCTGGGTGGGTCGACGCCCTTCGGACAGACGTGGCACGTCGATATTCGGCGAACCCGTCAGCTTCGCTATTCCGGGAGCCGGTCGATCATGGGCTGCGTAATCAATACGCGGCCCTTGTCCGTTCTCCGGAACCGCGCCGCATCCTTCTCGGGGTCTTCACCCACCACGAGCCCGGCGGGAATGATCACCCCGCGATCGATGACCACATCACGCAGTCGCGCACCACGGCCGATTTCCACGTAGGGTTGCACCACCGCGCCGTTGAGATGCGCAAAGGAATGCACTTTCACGCCGGTAAAAAGCAGCGACTTCTCGACGTGTGAACCGGACACGATGCAGCCGCCCGCCACCAGTGAATTGATAGCGGCGCCGCGACGATGCGTATCGTTGTGCACGAATTTGGCCGGCGCGGTGATCTCACTGTAGGTCCAGATCGGCCAGGTGTGATCGTACAGGTCGAGCGACGGCACTACGCTGGTGAGATCGATGTTCGCTTCCCAGTACGCGTCGATCGTGCCGACGTCGCGCCAGTAGGCTTCCACTTCGCGATCGGCCTTTACACACGACGTCCCGAAACGGTGCGCGACGGCTTTGCCGTGCTCGACGACGTACGGAATGATGTCCTTGCCGAAATCACGAGTCGAACTCGGGTCGGCGGCATCGCGGCGCAGCAGCTCGAACAGAAACGTGGTTTTGAACACGTAGATGCCCATGCTGGCGAGCGCCCTCGCCGGATTGCCAGGAATACCGGGCGGGTCGTCCGGCTTCTCGAGGAAGTGCACAATGCGGTCATCTGCATCCACGTGCATCACGCCGAATCCCGACGCGTCTTTACGGTCCACTTCGAGCACGCCGACGGTGACATCGGCATTCTGCGCCACGTGCTGCTCCAGCATCAGCTCGTAGTCCATCTTGTAGATATGATCACCGGCCAGAATCACCATGTACTCCGGGCGATACGTCTCGATGATATCCATGTTCTGATACACGGCGTCGGCGGTGCCGTCGTACCACTGCGTTTCGCTCACACGCTGGCTGGCCGGCAGAATATCGAAGCTTTCGTTGCGCTCGGGGCGCAGAAAGTTCCAGCCCCGCTGTAGGTGACGAATGAGACTGTGCGCTTTGTACTGCGTGGCCACGCCGATGCGACGAATGCCTGAGTTCAAGGCGTTGGACAGCGCGAAGTCGACAATGCGCGTCTTGCCGCCGAAATAGACGGCCGGTTTGGCCCTTCGGTCGGTCAACTCATACAACCGGGATCCACGGCCTCCGGCCAGCACGTACGCCATAGCGGTACGGGCAATCGTGCCGGGTCGGGTCGTTGACGTCATATCGGGGTTACTCGCAATCGGGAAGGAAATCGCCGTCTCCTCATTCTGTGTCGCGGGTTCAGCTCACGGAAGGGTGTCCCCACGCGATACGCGTCTGCATTTTGCAACGATGAACGTCCTCTTTGCGGCCGCTGAAGTCGCACCACTGATCAAGACGGGCGGATTGGCCGATGTGGCCGGCGCTCTCCCGGCCGCGCTGCGGCGCGCCGGACACGACGTACGGGTGGTGATGCCGTACTTTCGGGAGCTGCGCGAGCGGGGCCTTCCCGTGGAAGGGCCGATCGCCGCCTCATTCCTGACCGTCGGCGAGCGGCAGGAAGAGGTGCGCATCTGGCGACTCGCCGAGGGTGATACACCGGTGTATCTGCTCGATATTCCGGCCGCTTTCGAACGCAAAGCCATTTATGGTGAAGGGGACGACGATCGCCGCTTCATTCTCTTCGCGCGGGGCGTGCTGGCGCTCATGCAGCATCTGCGCGAAGTGGAGCGGTGGCAGACTGAGGTGGTGCACAGTCACGACTGGCATGCCGCCCTGATCGCGAACTATCTGAAGACGTACTACGCCTACACCTTCGGGCAGGTGGCCACCGTGTTCACGATCCACAACCTCGCCTATCAGGGGCAGCGCAGCACCAGAACACTGGCGCTGGCCGGACTCACCGAAGGTGGATTGCCGGAAGACAGCATGGGCCCCGGTATCTCGGGCACGTTCAACTTCATGGCGCGCGGTATCCTGTTCAACGACGTCGTCACCACCGTCAGCCCCACGTACGCGCAGGAGATCATGACCACCGAGTACGGCGAGCGGCTCGACGGATTGCTGCGCGCCAAGCGCGATCGGGTGGTCGGTATTCTCAACGGCATCGACCGGGATATTTTCGACCCCGCGACCGATGGGCATCTCGCCGCACGGTTCGATGTGGATGACCGCTCGGGCAAGGTGGCGTGCAAGGCCGCGCTGCAAGCAGAGTTCGGTCTCCCGGTGGCGCCCGATCGTCCGCTGCTGGGTATCGTGTCCCGTCTCGTGGAGCAGAAGGGGCTCGATCTGCTCAATCTGGCCATACCGTGGTTGCTGCAGCGCACCGATGCGCAGCTGGTGGTACTGGGCTCGGGCAACGCGCATCTGCAGTTCGTGATGCAACAACATGCGCGAGCACATCCGCTTCGCATCGCCGTGCGCATCGGCTTTGATGCGGCGCTGGCACAGCGCATCTACGCCGGCAGTGATGCGTTTCTCATGCCCTCGCGGTTCGAACCGTGCGGACTGGGCCAAATGATCGCGTTGCGCTACGGCAGTGTGCCGATCGTGCGCGCCACTGGTGGTCTCAACGATACCGTCCGCGAAGGGTACGACGGTAACGGTTTCCGGTTTCATCCGTACGACGCGCCTCATTTCACCAATGCCATCGGGCGGGCGCTGCAGGTGTATCGCGACCGTGAGAGCTGGGCGCTACTTCAAGCGCGCGGCATGCGTGAGGACAATTCGTGGGATCACGCGGCGCAGCAGTATGCGGGCGCGTACGAGTGGGCCGTGCGGCTGGTGCGCTGACTGGCAGTCCCTTGCCAAGCGGGCCGTTCGGGGCGCACGTTTGCGGCATGCTCACATCTCACTTGCGCCGAACGCTCCGCCGTGCGCTCCGCTCCGCGGTCGCCCTCGTCGCGCTTTCAATCACCCTGCCACGTGCGGCCCACGCCACCTGGTCGGTGATCGCCGTCGACGCCGCCACCGGTCGCGTGGTTATCGCGTCGGCCACCTGCGTCAACAACAACGACGCCTTCCTTATGGGTATTCAGGCCGTCGTGGTGCCCGGCAGGGGCGTTGCCGCCTGTCAGGCCGGTGTGGATGGCACACACGCGAATCAGATGCTCGTGTACCGTGAGTTGGCCAAGGGCACCGACCCAACGCGCATTATCGAGATGCTCTCCGAAGATCCGGCCTTCCAGTCTCGGCAGTTCGGTATTCTCGACCTCACCGGCCGCAGCGCTGGACACTCGGGTCTCACCAACGGCTACGTAAGCCAAGACATTCAGGGACGCGTACCGGGCACACAGATCTACTACTCGATTCAGGGCAACATCCTGCGTCCGGGCGAAGTAATTCCAAACGCGGTGAAGGCGTTTCTGCATACCAAGGGCGCGCTCACCGATCGCGTCATGGCGGCGCTCGAAACCGCCGACCAGTACGGTGGAGACAGTCGTTGTGTCTGTCCGCCACTTCCCGCTGACGGTTCGGTCCCGGCGAGTCCCTGTGAAGGGCGTACGTCGTATATCGCCTACATCCTGATGGCGAACCAGAACGACACCAACGGCGACTCGCACAACAACGGCACCTACGCCATGTATCTCACGGTCACCCAGCCGGATCAAGGCGGACCGAACGCCATCAAGGCCGGTGAGAACCTGAATCCGGTAAAAACGCTGCGCTCGCGCTACGACGCGTGGCGGAAGCGTATGCCGAAGTCGTTCTCATGAGCACCGCGATGACAACGGTTCAGAAGTGCGTGCGGCTCGTGGTCGCAGCGGTGGCCCTGTGTTCGGCGACTGACCTGATGGCGCAAGCGCGCCCCGCCACGCCAGCGGCACCACAGCCGACCCGTGCCCCCGCCCGCGCCGCGATGCGGGTGATGACGCTGACCTCGAGCGCGTTCACCGATGGCAGCATGATGCCGGCCCGCTTCGCGCAAACCGGACGCGATCTGTCGCCGGCGTTGAGTTGGAGCGGCGCGCCGGACTCTACGCGCAGTTTCGTGCTGCTGGTGCACGATGCCGACGCCGCGATCGGCGACGGCACCGATGACCTGCTGCACTGGATGGTGTGGAATATCCCGGGCAGTGCTACCTCACTTCCCGAGGGCGTGCCGCAGGGGGCGCAGGCCTCGAACGGTATGCGACAGATCAGCGGCAGCGGTCCGTACTATCGTGGCCCGGCCGCACCCGCCACCGGTCCGGCGCATCACTACCTGTTCGAGCTCTATGCCCTCGACGCCATGGTGAACGTGGCACCGATCGGAATGTCGCCGCCACTCACGCGCCGCGAAGTCATGGCCGCGATGGCGTCGCACATTCGTGGCAAGGGCGTGCTGGTGGGCTTGTATCGCCGGTCGGCGCCGTGAGTGCAGTCGTGAACGTCGACTTTCCGACCATCGAGGCGATCCGCGCTAACCGTGACCGGCTGGGTGATCGCGTGATCACCACGTCCGTGCGCTTGCTGGTCGACGACGCGCTGGCACGCGCGGTGGGTGACGGCACGCGCGTGTGGATCAAGGAGGAACTCTTTCAGCGCACCGGCAGCTTCAAACCACGCGGCGCGCTGTCGGTGATGCTCGATCTCGACGCCGCCGCTCTGGCGCGCGGTGTCGTTGGCGTATCGGCGGGTAATCATGCCATATCGCTCGGCTACTCGGCGCGCGTGCTCGGCACCTCTGCTACGGTGGTGATGCCAAAAACCGCGAATGCATTTCGCGTGCAGGTGTGTCGTGAGCTCGGCGCGACGGTCGAATTGGTGGAGAACGTGCACGCCGCCTTCGCCCGCGTAAAAGAGATCGAAGCGAGCGAAGGGCGCACGTTTGTGCATCCGTACGAAGGACCGAAAACAGCGCTCGGCACCGCCGGCGTAGGCATGGAGTTCATTGATCAGGTACGCGCAGCGGGCCACGAGCTCGACGCGGTCATTGTCGCTGCCGGCGGTGGAGGACTGACCGGAGGGGTAGCCTGCGCGGTCAAGCAAATGAGCCCGAGCACGGCGGTCTATGTTGTGGAACCCGAAGGGGCCGACACCATGTACCGCAGCTTCGCCGCCGGATCGCCGCAGTCCATCGACGCGGTGCGCACGATTGCCGACTCGCTCGGCGCACCGCGCTGCGAGCCCTATTCGTACGCGCTCAATAAGCAGTTCGTCAACGAGGTCGTGCTGGTGAACGACGATCAGATTCGCGAAGCCATGCGGCTCACGTTTCGTGTGGCGAAGCTCGCCGTCGAACCGGCCGGTGCCGCCTCGCTGGCGGCGCTGATGTACCCGCTACGCCAACGCCTGGAGGGGAAGCGCGTTGGCCTCGTGGTGTGTGGCGCGAATATCGACGCGGCCACGTTTGCGAAACAGCTACTTGGCTAGCGATCGATTAGAGACGGAAGCCCAAGCCGACGCTGGCCAACCACGGATGGATGCGGACGGCGGAGATCGTCGACGCACCGAGCGTCACGTCTGAACTCAACAGCGCCTTCTTCACATCGACGTTGAGGAACACGCGCGGTGCGACCTTGATGTCGGCGCCGATCTGACCCGCCATTCCCATTGAGCTCGACTCGAGGTCGAGCGTGCCCACGCCCGGCACGGCGAGCTTCACGTCGGAGATGAACGTGATGTTCAGGCCCACCCCGACGTACGGACGCACGGTGCCTTCGGGAAGGAAGTGGTACTGCGCCAGTAGCGTAGGCGGCAGATGCTTGAACGTGCCGATCTTCGTACCGCTCAACTTCACGTCATGCTGCTGCGGATACGTGAGCACCAACTCCGCGGCGATGTGCTTTGTGAAAAAGTAGGAGATGTCGAACTCGGGGAACACCTTGTCGGTTACGGTGATCGCGTTGTCCGGCACACCAAGCGACACGATTGCATCGGAGCCGTTGTTGGCGGTCAGCGACAGCGCCCGCACGCGCACCAGCCAGCGACCTTCCGGTGCCGTTTGCGCCGCCAGTGGACTGGTGAACGGTGCCGCGCATGCCAAGAGAGCGCCAAGGATCAACGACGAGCGATATGTCCGCATCAGAAGCTCCTGAAAGTGAGGAATGGTGGTTCGCGATGGTTACCGTGGAAGGAGACGCCGGACTATCAGGGTTTTGCCGTACGTGCGTACGGGGGCGCCCCTACGTGTCGCCCTGACGGGTCGCGGTACCGGCGCGTAGCTTCGTGACCATGTCCGCCTCTTCTGCCAGCTCCACTGCGACACCCGTCACCGACACCGGCCTGATGGGCTGGTGGCGCATCGCGCCGCCGCAGCCTCGCCGCGCCCTCATTGCCGCTTCCATGGGCTGGGCGCTCGATGCCTTCGACGTGATGCTCTTCTCGCTCACACTCTCGGCGGTGATCGCTGAGTTGGGGCTCACAAAGGTCCAAGCCGGCGCGCTCGGTTCGATCACGCTGCTGGGTGCCGCCGCTGGCGGTCTGTTCTTCGGGTGGGTGGCCGACCGCTACGGACGCACGCGCTCGATGATCGCCAGCGTGCTGCTGTACTCCGTGTTCACCGCTGCCTGCGGTCTATCAAATACCTTCTGGCAGTTTGCCATTTTTCGCGGGCTGCTGGGGCTCGGCATGGGCGGCGAGTGGGCCAGCGGCGCCGCACTGGTGTCGGAGAGTTGGCCCGCCAAGTCACGCGGCCGCGCATTGGCGTTCATGCAGAGCGCGTGGGCCATCGGCTTCGCGGCGGCGGCCATCGTGGTGGGCGTTGTGCTGCCGGCTTACGGGTGGCGCGCGGTGTTTTTCATCGGGATCCTGCCGGCGTTCTTCACGCTCTGGGTGCGTCGCAGCGTGGAAGAGCCCGACGCGTGGAAGGCGCTGAACGCGGCGCGACTCGAGGCCGAGCGATCGGGTGCCGCCAAGCTGCCCAATGCACCGCGTGCGCATTCGGTGTTCGACATCTTCCGCGGCGCGATGCTCAAGCGCACCGCGGCCGTCACGTTCATGAACGCCTGCACGTTGTTTGGTTGGTGGGGCATGAACGGCTGGATCCCCGCGTACCTCTCGCTTCCCACGACGCAGGGTGGCATCGGCCTCAGCACCGCCACGATGTCGAAACTGGTGGTGTTCATGCAGCTCGGCATGTGGCTGGGCTACGTGTCGTTCGGGTACATCACCGATGTCATGAGCCGCAAAAAGGTGTACGTGGTATACCTGCTTGGCGCGAGCATGCTGCTACCGCTGTACGGCTCGTTGTCCAATCCGCTGCTACTGCTGTTGCTTGGCCCGTTCGTGGCATTCTTCGGCACGGGTTTCTACAGCGGATTCGGTGCGCTGACGGCCGAGATGTATCCCACGCAGATCCGCGCGTCGGCGCAGGGCTTTACGTACAACATCGGCCGCATTGCCAGTGCCACGGCACCATTTACCGTGGGCTCACTGGCCGCGTCGCGCGGCTTTCAAACGGCGTTCGCGGTGGCGGGATCGGCGTACCTGCTGGCGGCGCTCACGTGGTCGGTGATCCCGAATACGCAGGGGAAGGAGCTGGAGTAGCACGATGATCGAGCTTGCCGGCCGCACTTCTTCTATCAGATCGAAGAACGGAAAAGCAACGACTGGAACACGGATCCCACGGTTTTGCGGAAACGCACGGATAAGCAGAAAGCGTTCTTTGCTTATCGGTGCCCTTCTGCGTAATCCGTGGTTTCGGTGGTCTTGCAGTCGTGACGTCAGTTCGCGAAAACGCTCTGCAACTGCTCCACCGCCCACGCCAAATCCTCGCGACTCACCACCAACGGTGGCGACAACCGAATCACAGTGTCGTGTGTTTCCTTGCACAGCATGCCGTGGGCCTTCAACGCTTCGCAGTACGGGCGCGCGTGCTCGTGCAGTTCAATTGCGATCATCAAGCCGCGTCCGCGCACCGCTTTGATGGCGGGGTGACGCAGCGTGCGCACCTGCTCCAGAAGCCACGCGCCCTGTTCGGCGGAACGCTCCACGAGATGTTCATCCTGCAGCACGCGCAGCGCCGTGCGCGCGACTGCGCAGCCGAGTGGATTGCCGCCGAAGGTGCTGCCATGCGAGCCGGGGCCGAACACCCCGAGTACGTCGCGTCGTGACACCACCGCCGACACGGGATAGAAGCCGCCGGAGAGCGCCTTGCCGAGCACGTACATGTCGGGCTTCACGCCGTCGTGATCGCAGGCGAACATGGTGCCGGTGCGACCCAGTGCCGTCTGGATTTCATCGGCAATCAGCAGCACGCGCTGTTCGGTGCACAGCGCCGAGAGTTCGCGCAGGAATCCGTCGGGCGGCATGAGCACACCGGCCTCGCACTGAATCGGTTCGACGAGCACGGCACAGGTATGCGCCGTCATCGCCGCGCGTACGGCCGCGATATCGCCGAATGGCACCAACACGAAGCCCGGGGCGAATGGTCCGAACTGGGCCTTGTATGACGGCTCCGACGAAAAGCCCACAATCGTAGTGGTGCGTCCGTGAAAGTTGTTGTCGAAGGCAATGATCGTGGCCTGCCCGTTTGGAATGCCTTTCTCGCGATAGCCCCATCGGCGCGCGGCTTTGATGGCCGTTTCCACCGCTTCGGCACCGGTGTTCATGGGGAGCACCATCTCCATGCCGCACAGCTGCGCCAGCTCCTCGCAGAAGGGTCCCAGCTGATCGTTGCGGAAGGCGCGCGACGTGAGCGTTACGCGCGATGCCTGCTGCACGAGCGTGGCAAGAATGCGTGGATGGCAATGCCCCTGATTCACCGCCGAGTAGGAGCTGAGGCAATCGAGGTAGCGTTTGCCTTCCACATCGGTTACCCAAGCACCTTCGGCGTGATCGATCACCAGATCGAGCGGGTGGTAGTTGTGGGCTCCCCATGCCTCTTCGCGGGCGATCAGTTCGTCGGTGGCCGTCATCGTAGTCGGTGTCATGGCATCCTCCTGAGTTCTTTCCAGCGCGGTGATCAGAGAATCCGGCGGCCGAAGGCGCTCGCAATCAGCTCGGCGCACAGTTCGGCGGTCTGGTTCTGTCGGTCGAGAATCGGGTTGATCTCCACCAAGTCCATTGCCACCATGGCGCCGGAGTCGTGCACGATTTCCATCGCGAGATGGGCTTCGCGCAACGTGGCGCCGCCACGCACCGGTGTACCCACTCCCGGTGCTTCGGCAGGGTCGACCCAGTCGGCGTCGCACGACAGATGCACGCCGCCGGTGCCGGTGGTGGCGATGCTCATCGCTTCGTCCATCACGGCGCGTAGTCCGCGCTCGTCGATGTCGCGCATGGTGTACGCATGCAGGCCGAGCTCCCGAATCATGGCCCGTTCAGCGTCGTCGAGATCACGCAGCCCCACGTACACGAGATGCTCCGGACTCACCGCCGGAATCGCCGTGGAGAGCTGGCGCAATCGGCGATTCCCGAATCCCAACAGGTGGGCCACCGGCATGCCGTGCACGTTGCCGCTCAGGCTCGACTGCGGCGTGTTCAGATCGGCGTGCGCGTCGAGCCAGATCAGCCCCGTGCGCTCACCGCGTTCGGCGAGGGCGGTGGCAGTGCCAGCCACCGAACCGGCCGCCAGCGAGTGGTCGCCGCCCAGCACCAGCGGACGAATGCCGGTGCGTACGGCGTTGGCGGTGCGTTCGGCGACATCGATGCACACCTCGGTGATTGCATCGAGCACGGCTCGCGGTTCATTCCCGAGTGACGTGCGATCGGGCACCGCCACGTTGCCGACGTCGTGCACGGTGAGTCCGAGTCGTTCGAGTTGCGCCGCGAGACTGGACAGGCGCATCGCCGACGGGCCCATGTCCACGCCGCGACGGCTGGCGCCCAAGTCCATGGGGACGCCGATCAGCTGGACGGTGCCGGTCCACGGTTTGACGGCGGCACGGACGGGGGAGAGGAAGGTCGCGATCATGGATGGAAGCTGCCGCGAGTCGACGACAGCAACAAGCTCAACGAATTACCATATTTGTGTCATAAAATGACAAAATGTAGGGTATATTTAGCAATATGCTCAATTCTATCGATTCTCAAGACCTCCGGCTGATTGGGCTGCTGCGGGAAAACGCTCGCATGTCAGTGGCGCAATTGGCCAAGCAACTCGGCGTGTCGCGCGGCACGGTGCAGAACCGGATTGACCGTCTCATCGCCGACAATGTGTTATTGGGCTTCACGGTGCGTACCACGCCGGAAGCGGCGGCGCATCGCGTGCGGGCCATCATGTCGATCGCGGTGGAAGGCGATCGGGTGGAAGGGGATCGCTCCGACGCGATCCTGCGCACGCTGCGTGGCTATCCGGAGGTGCAGGCGTTGTACACGACCAACGGCCGGTGGGATATCGTGGCCGAAATCGGTACGGACAGTCTCGAAAAATTCGACGAAGTGCTCCGTAGGATTCGGAGCATCAAAGGTGTCGCCAATTCGGAAACCAGCCTCCTGCTGTCGACGCAAAAACTGTGACGTCGACAGCCGGACGCCGTGCCTACTTCACGCCCAAGTTCTTCCTGAGGAAGGCGATCGTCTTGGGCCAGCCGTCTTTCGTGGCGGCGAGATTGGCCGCTTCTTCGGCCACGTCGCGCGTGGCCTTTGGGTCATCCTGAGCGCGGAGGAAGCCGTGGGTGGCGCCCTCGTAGTTGGTGCCGACGTACTTCTTCTTGTTCGCCTGCATGATCGACTCGAGCGACGGCATCAGTGCGGCAATGCGGGCGTCCTTCGATCCGTTCAACAACATCACGGGCTGCTTGATCTTCTTGATCGAGTCGGTATTGATGCCGGCCGGGACAGCGGCCGTGGTGGCCGTGGCCGGCGAGCCGCCGGACGTGTACGGCAACCCGTAAAACGCCACGCCGCCGGAGAAGCCTTTCAGCCCGCGATTGGTCGCGTGCATGAAAACGGTTTGTCCGCCCCAGCAGTAGCCGATCACGGCGTACTTCTGTTTCGCGCTGGGCAGCATCATCGCGTAGTTCGCGGCCGCGTTGATCACGCGATTGCGGTCGGCGGCGTTCACGCCCGCGATCAGCTTGCGCGCGGAATCGGAGGGCAGTTCGACACTGCTCGGACCACCGCGCACCTTGGAGAGAAAGTCGGGCGCGATGGCGATGAAGCCGTCGGCCGCGACCTGATCGGCTACACCGCGCACCCAGGTGGAGAGGCCGAAGATCTCATGGACGACGACCACGACGGGTGCTTTGGCGCGGGCGTTTGGGCTGGTGGGGTACACCACCCACGCCATGATCGAGTCGGCCGAGCCCGCTTCCCACGCAATTTTCACCCATTCGGCGTGGCGCGGGCTCGCCTTGAGGCGCGCGGGAGCGGAATTGTTGCTGGCGGGTAGGCCAATGACGCCCTGCTGCGCGCCTGACGAGCGCCGGGAGGGCATCGAGAGGTCGGCGGCGTTCATGTGAGCAATGTGATCATCGGCCATCGCCGACGACGCCAGCGCGCCCGACGCCAGCGCGCTCGAGGTGCTGGACGACGAACGTTGCAGGGTGCAGCCGGCAGCGATCGCGATGGTGGGCAGGGCCACGGCGATCAAGGAAATTCGACGAGACATCGATGGGTCCTGGCAAAGGTGGGAACGGCCCAGAAGAATCTCAGCGTGGAGAGACCGGGGCGCCAGCGCCGAGCGGCTAACGCCGAGCGGCTAACGCCGAGCGGCTAACGCCGAGCGGCTAACGCCGAGCGGCTAACGCCGAGCGGCTAACGCCGAGCGGCTAACGC
>NZ_JBKJRB010000151.1:0-40598 GCF_046594945.1 Gemmatimonas sp.
CTACAATCTAACATGAGCACTCCCCCATTCTCCCACTCGGCACGCCACACCGCAAGTCGTCCGGCATGCTCAAACCCCACGCGTCGTCCCAGCCGCCAGCACCGGCCGCGGCGTTAGCTCGACCGATCTAACGCGCAACGCCTCGATAGCCTCCGACGCATAACAACGCGGCACACGACGCCCTCCCTGCTCCGCCCTCCCTGCTCCCTACTCCCTACTCCCTACTCCCTACTCCCTACTCGCCCTTCACCCCAGCCCATCCAACGGACTCCGTACCCCAAGCCCGCCCCGATTCATCACGTGCAAGTACATCATCGTCGTCCGCACGTCCTTGTGCCCCAGCAGTTCCTGAATCGTGCGAATGTCCGACCCCGACGCCAACAGGTGGGTGGCGAAGCTATGCCGGAAGGTATGACTCGTGGCCCGCTTGCCGATCTGCGCCTCGCGCACGGCGTTCGTGACCTCACGCTGCAGCACGCTTTCGTGTAAATGATGTCGCCGACGCTCGCCGGTTGCAGCGTCACGGTGGCTCCGCGTGGCCGGAAAGATCCACTGCCACGGCCAGTCCCGCGCCGCACGGTCGCCAAGCTTGCGGCGTAACGCATCAGGGAGCGCCACGTACCCGCCGCCAGCGGTCACGTCGGCCGCGTGCTGCGCCGCCATGCGCTGAAGATGCACCCGCAACGCTGGCAGCAGGCGCTGCGGCAACACGGTCACGCGATCCTTCTGACCCTTCCCCGATCGGATCACAATCTCGCCGCGCGACAGGTCCACATCCTTCACACGCAGCGTACAGCACTCCATCACCCGCATCCCACTACCGTACATCAGCGACGCCATCAGGCGCGTCGTCCCGCGCATCGCCTGCAACACGCGCTGCGTTTCGTCCCGCGTCATCACCACCGGGAGCCGCACGGGCCGCTTGGCGTGCAAATGCTGCATCTCGCCCGAGATCGGCATCGCCAACACTTCGCGGTACAGAAACAACAGCGCCGCCAGCGCCTGGTTCTGCGTGCTCGCGCTCACCTGCTCGTCGCGCGCCAAATGCGTCAGGAAGTCGCGCACCTGTACCGTGCCCATCTCGCGCGGATGCCGGCGCCCGTGAAACCGCACGTACCGCCGCACCCAGTGCGCATACGCCTCCTCCGTTCGCCCGCTGTAATGCTTCGCGACGATCCGGTCATGCAGCACACTCAACAGGGTCCGGCCGTTCGCCATCCTCCACCATGCAACGCTGTATCCGCCGCCGCGTAACCGCCTGTCTGCCGCCTTGGTCCTCACAACGCGTCACCACGGCCGGCTCCCCGAGCTCGGAGTTGTCATGTCACCCGATCTTCGTCAGCCGGATCCCCCCTTCGCCGCATTCTCAGTCCCAACGAGGAACGCCAGCTCACACGGCCGCGGCAGCGGTGCTCGCGCCGCCACACCAACCTTCGATACGTCGGCCGGCAAAGCGACCTTCGCCCCCACGGGCTGGAAACCACGTGCTCTCGATCGCTCTGCCATGCAAGCCACCGACTACAAGCGCGAAACGGCCTACTTTTCGGCGCTCATGAGCGGGGCACTGCACAGCGACGACGGCACGCAGGCCGTGCTCGACAGCAGCCGTGTGGGCGGTGTCGTGATCCGCGGCGGCTTTCAACCACTGTCGCCAAGTACACGCACTATCACCGCACCACGCCCGACGGCTACGACCTGCAGATCAGCAACGCCACCAAAGCGAATCGCACGGTCCGCTAACGCCGCACGTTAACGCCGCACGCTCACGCCGCACGCTAACGCCGCACGCTAACGCCGCACGCTCACCCTATCGTTCGCTCTCGGGTTCCTCGTCATACTCGTCGTCATCGCCATACGCCGCATCCGCCGTGTCCGTCCAACGCCGCGCGAGTCGGATCTGCCACGCCGGGTCGGTCTGCTGCTCGCGCGGAATCGGCGGCGCGCTCACGCCGGCGTCCGTGAATACGCTCGCGAGTAACGTCTTGCCGTCCATCAGCAACAACGAGTCGGCGTGAAGGCCCGAGAATACACGCACCCCGTCGGTCTCGATCACGTAGGCAAGAATGAACTCGCCAGGTCCAAGGTCGTGCGTGAGATCCGGCTCGTGCACGAAACAGGTGGTGTCGCTGAGTCGATCGGTGAGCGTGGTGCCCACGCCGGCTTCGACGGTCTCCACTTCCCACAGCCCGAGGGGTGACGACAGCGCGGCGGTCGCGAGGCGGCGCGTGTCCTCATCGGCCTTGCGACCCATGGCATCGTCAAGCCAGGCCGCGGCGATCGGCTTCGCAAGCTTCGCCGACGTGTAGTTGAAGAGTGACCACGCGGTGAACAGGTCGGCCACCGCCTCGTTGATATCGTCCTCCTCACTCACGCCCCACGCGTCGAGCGCTGGGTCCACCCAGTCGGCGCCCAACTTGCGCTCGGCCCAGTCGAGCAACTCCTGCCCCACCCGCTTCTGCCGCTGCAACACCGTGTCGCCGCGTAGCCATTCGGCGCGCGCGTCGGGGGCAAGGGCGGCGGCTTCGGGGGGCACGGCTGCGCCGTGACACTTCTTGTATTTGCGGCCGGAGCCACACGGGCAGGGTTCGTTGCGATCCATGATGAACGATAATGCGAGGCTAGCGCGTTCGGCATTCTCGTCATTCATTGCGATGGGCGCCTACTTTCGGGAACGTGGGATATACCCTCCGTCTTCGCCCAAGCGCTCACGCGGATTCGTTGCATTGAACGCGTAACCGAACTCCACGCGATGCTCCCGGGATACGAAGCATCGACGAGGTACCGGCGCGTCAGCGCGTTGTGGGTACGTCAAGTCGACCCAATCCAAGAACCCCAGAATATCATCGGTTTCGGTCAACGTGCTCCCGCAGATTTGACACTCCGTGAATCCGAGCGCAATGAGAGCCGAAGCATACCCCTGAATGATTTATTGTGTTGCGGGCTGTCGCCTACCGACACGCCGCCGCAAAATATCCTAATGTGGCCGTTTCATTGTTGAACGCCCGTGCCGCGTCGCCTATTTCCCATTTATGCGCCTACTCGCTCTCTGCCCCTGGGTGCTACCCGCCCTCTTCGCGTGCAGCACATCCGAACGTCCAGCCGAACGTCAGCCCGCCGCACCCTTAACGGTACCCGCTCCGCGCACAGCGAAGACAGCGACCGGCGATTCGGCGATGATCTCGAGCGCTTCTCCATTTGCCACGGATGCCGGACTCAGCGTGCTGCGACGCGGTGGAAATGCGATCGACGCCGCCGTCGCCGTGGCCATGACGTTGGCCGTCACGTATCCGTCCGCCGGCAATCTCGGTGGCGGCGGGTTCATGGTCGCGCGCATCAATGGATCGAACGTCGCACTCGACTTTCGCGAGGCCGCGCCCGGCGCGGCGTCACGCGACATGTATCTCGACAGCGCAGGAAAACTCACCGACCGCTCCGTGAATGGGGCCCTCGCGGCCGGCGTCCCCGGCTCGGTGGCTGGCCTGTTCGAAGCACACCGGAAATACGGCACGCTACCGTGGCGGGATCTGCTGCGCACCGCCGTGGCCCTCGCCGACTCCGGCTTCGTGGTCGACAGCGCATTCATCGAAGACGGCGAGGGCACGGCGTCACGACTGGCTTGCGACTCCACCAGTGCGCAGCTCTTTCTGGCGGGCGGTCACGCGCGCACAGTCGGCAGCCGCTGGCGCGCTCCCGGACTCGCGGCCACCCTGCAGCGTATCGCCGAGAACGGTCGAGACGGTTTCTACAAGGGTGAGACTGCCAACCTCATCGTCGCGGCCATGAAGTCGGGCGGCGGGATCATCTCGCAACACGACCTCGCGTCGTACCGCGCCATCTGGCGTGCGCCGATCGAGTTCACCTACCATGGTCATCGGATCGTCTCGATGCCGCCGGTGTCGTCAGGTGGACTGACACTCGGGCTCATTCTCGGCATTCTCGAGGGGATGGATCTCCCAGCGCCTGGCTGGCGCACGCCGCAGGCGATTCATCTGCTGGCCGAAGCCGAGCGTCGTGCCTTCGTTCGCCGCAACACACTGCTCGGTGATCCCGCGTTCGTGAAAATTCCGGTCGCGTCATTTCTCAGCAAGGATACGGCAGCAGCACTACGCGCGGAAATCGGTGCGATGGCGACAACGGGTTCGCCGCAAGCAGCCGCACGGGAAAAACGCCATACCACGCACTTCTCCGTGGTTGATGCCAAGGGCAACGCGGTGTCGATCACCACGACCATCAATAATTCCTACGGCTCCGGCTTCACCGTTCCCGACGCGCAGTTTCTCCTGAACAACGAGATGGACGACTTCACAACTGCGGTCGGTGCCGTGAATCAAATGGGTCTCGTACAGGGCGAAGCGAACGCGATCGCGCCGGGGAAGCGCATGCTGTCGAGCATGACGCCGACGATCGTGCTGGACTCGGCCGGTGCTCCGGTGCTGGTGACGGGCGCCGCCGGCGGTGCCTACATCATCACAGCGGTCGCCCACCTCATCGTGAGTGTGCTCGACTACCACCGTCCACTGGATGAGGCCATGACCGCGCCCCAGTTTCATCATCAGGACGTGCCCGACTCGCTCATTGTGGAGCGCGGCGCATGGGCCGACACGGCGGCCGCGATGATGGCGCCGCTCGGGCACGCGGTCAAGCCATCGCCGTGGGGAAGCCTCGCGTGGATGCACAGCATCATGCGGCGTGGTGACGGAAAGGGGTGGGACGGCGTGAGCGAGCCTCGCGGCTTTGGCTTGGCCCGCGGTTACTGATGTACGACCTCACCATCGCCCGTACCTCGCCACTCCCCGCCACCGCGCTGTATCGCGCCTGGACCACAGGCTGGGGTACGTGGTTCGCCGAGCCCGACTCCGCCCGCGTGCGGGCCGCCGTCGGCGAGCCGTTCTTTTTTGCCGTCGCGCAACGCTTCGACGACGGACGCGATCTGATACGGCATCCGCACTACGGGCGCTTTCTGCGACTCGAACCGACCGCCCTGGTGTCGCTCAACTGGGTCACCGGCGTAGGCGGCACGGAAGGCGCCGAGACCGTGCTCACCGTGCATCTCGATGCGATCGCGGGCGACTTCACGCAGGTCTCGCTCACACACGAGGGCTTTGTCACACGAGAATCGCGCGACGCGCACGAGAAAGCGTGGCCGTTGATCCTCGCCCATCAGGACGCCGCGCTGCAGGCGCTTGGCTCAGTCGAGCCATCGGCCAGTGCGCTGAGCAGCAACCGCTCGCTGCCCGACGCCACGTTCATCCCCGTGCGAAGCTATCCGGACGTCGACGCCGCGGTGACGTGGTTACGGGCGGTACTCGGCGCGCGCGAACGCCTGCGCGTTGCGGATGACACCGGACCACATCGCGTACAACTCACCGTCGGCAATGGCGCCGTGGTCGTCGCCGCCTGGGACGCGGCCGCCACGCCCGCCACCGGCGGACGTCCGCCGGCGGTGCTCATGGTGCGCGTACCCGACGTCAACGCGGCGTACGAGCGCGCCCTCGCGCTGGGTTTTACCGGGCTCACCCCACCGGCCGATTTCCCCTTTGGCGAGCGTCAAGCGTCGGTGCGCGACCCGGCCGGACACGCCTGGACGCTCACCCAAACGATCGCCGATGTCGATCCCGCCACTTGGGGCGGCGAACTCGTGGACTAAGCCGCAGCGCCTTACACTTCATGCCATGAGGCTGGCATGAGCGAAGTCGCGCGAATACTGGTAGTGGCGGCCACCGGGCGCGAACTCGCGACGGCCAACGGCTGGCTTACGCTGCTGTGCGGTGTGGGACCCGTAGAAGCGGCCGCCGCGACCGCAGCGGCCATCGCCGAACTCAGGCCAGCCGCGATTCTGCACGTCGGCATCGCCGGCGCGCGGCGTAGTCGCGCCTTCGCGCCGGCATCGCTCGTGATCGGCAGCGACGCGCGCTACGGCGATATCAACGTACCCGCGGAGTGGGCACCACATACCGTGCCGGCCTCACCTGCGTTACTGCTCGCGGTGCAACGCGTACTCCCTGACGCGCCCACGCTATCAATCGGCACCAGCGCCCGCGTCGGCGGCACCATCCATTGCGACGTGGAAGCCATGGAGGGATTCGGCGTGCTCCGCGCGGCACAGCGCGCCGGCATTCCGGCCATTGAGGTGCGCGCGATTTCAAACGAGATCGAAGAGGCCGACCGCGCGCGCTGGCATTTCGACGCCGCCTTCGCCGCCATCACGGCCGCGACGCCACAGCTTGTGCGCGCCATTGCCGCGAGCCTGACGAATGGGCAGCACGATGCGTGAACTGACCTTCGGCTACTCGCCCTGCCCCAACGACACGTTCGCGTTTCACGCGCTCACGTTCGGACTCATCGACACATCCATCCGGATTGCGCCGGTGTTGCTCGATATCGAGGAGCTCAATCGTCGTGCGCATCACGGCGAGTTTGATCTCACCAAGCTCAGTGTGGGCGCCTTCGCAGCAGTCGGCGATCGCTACACGCTGCTGCGCAGCGGGGCCGCACTCGGCCACGGCGTGGGACCGCTCGTCGTCACGCGCACGCCCATGTCACTGGCCGAGGCCGTGAGTGGCGTCGTGGCGATTCCAGGACGCGAAACCACGGCGTATCGCTTGCTGCGCCTGGCCGCCCCGTCGCTGGAGCAGGCGGTTGAGATGCGTTACGACCGCATTCTGCAGGCCGTAAGCAGTCGCGAGGTAAAGGCGGGGCTCATCATTCACGAAAGCCGGTTCACGTACGCCGATCACGGGCTGCACAAAGCCGTCGATCTCGGCGACTGGTGGGAGCAGGAGACGAATTTGCCAGTACCGCTCGCGGGTATCTGTGCCCGCGCTGACCTCGCCGCCGATACGGCGACCGAAGTGGAGCGCGCTATTCGCGCGTCGGTGCAGTATGCCTTCGATCATCCCGAGGCAAGCCGCGAGTACGTCCGCGCCAACGCGCAGGAACTGTCCGACGAGGTGTGTGCGCAGCACATCGCGCTGTACGTGAACGCACACAGTCTCGACATCGGATACGATGGCATGCGCGCCATTCGGCGACTGACGCACGACGACACCGCCAACCGGTAATCGGCCGGTAGTCGCTCGCGTGTTAGAAGTTGAACTGCGCCTGCACCCGCAACGTGCTCCCGCGCTGCTCGTTCTGCGGCTTCAGCTTGTCCTCGAATCGACGATCACCATGGTACCACTCGGTCACCAACTCAAACGCTGGATTCGGCTGCCACTCGATCCCCACTTCGATGTCGTTCACGGAGTAGCTGCGCGCATCGCGCTCGTGCTTCTTCCCGCCTTCGTACACCTGATATCGCGCGAATGGCAGAAACATCTGTCCTCTACGTTTCAGCAGATACGAACCAGTTGCGAAGCCGCCGCGGAGTGAACGCGTTTCAATACTATCGCTTGCCGGATTGTACTCCGGACCGCGACCCACATTGTACTCGGCGAGCAAACCGAATGGCTTGGGAGCGATGGACAGTGTACCCAGCACACGCTGGTCGGCGTAGTTCCAATCGGCGCGCCCCTTCACGCCAGTACTTCGCTGATCGGCGGTCACGACGTAACGTCCACTGTACGCAGCGATCGACGGCTCGATGATCTGCGACTTCACCGCAAACGGGTACGTGAGTCGCGCCACCAGGTGCTGGTTGTTGTTGGCTTCTGCCCGGTTCGCCGTCTGCCCGTTGAATGCGCCGACCGCCAACACACCATAGTCGCCACTGCCCTTGTACCCGTCGTTCACCAGACTCGAGAAGCGGTCGCGGATCTTCTTGGGCGCCCACATGAAATAGGCGCCGAGATCACGCTCGTTCGCGTTCGCGCTGTTCGTCGGGTCGGCGCGATCGAGCGGCAGTCGATTCTGACTGCTCTGCATGTTCTCGAAGCTGTACGGCACCTTGCTCTGCCCGAACCGAATGCGGAACTCGTTCTTGGCATCGAGCCCCACGTCGGCGTACCAGTCGCGCAGCTGCGCCACGTGGCCCGTGGTGCCGGCCGAGCTCACCAAGTCGGGCTGCAAATAGATGTACACCCGTTGGTGCACCTGCCCCTGAAAGATGATGCGGGCTCGACGGATGAAGAATCCGCCATTATTCCCAAGACTGCGGTCGCACTGCTCGCAGTTCAACTCCCGGTTCGTCTCAAGCAGCCGGTTGTAGCGCACCTGACCGTAGCCACGGATTCGGATCTTCTCGTACCACGGCGTCGCGACAGGGCGCGCCGGCGTGCTTTGCGCGGTGAGTGCTGACGACAGGGCAGTACAGAGCAGCAGCGTGCTCAACGACAGATTGCGAAGCTGTGACATGCGTTGGAGGATGAACTACTCAAGTCGGGTGCTATAGTCGAGATATGTAACGAAACCGTCAAGATTATGGCGACAAACCCGCAACAGTTTGGTAACGAACGATCTACCGGTGCCGATATCACGTCCGCTAAAAAGAAAGGGGCGCTGCCACTGGCAGCCCCCCCTTGCGAGAATACCCAACCTATCGGGAGGGAGGAGTCAAGAAACGAGCCGCCGTTGCCGCAGCACCTCATACACCGCCACCGCCACCGACGTCGACAAATTCAGCGATCGCACCCGCTCCGACGTCATCGGCAACGCCACGATCCGATCTGCATACCGCTCACGCAGCGCCAGCGGCAATCCACCCGTTTCGCGCCCGAACACCAGCACCGTTCCCTCCGCCGGCGCGAGCGGCACATCCCAGAATAGCTGCGTCGCGTTGGTCTCGAAAAAAAACGGCGCCCCGAACCGCGGCAATTCGCGCTCGAACGCTTCCCAGCTGGGCCACACGCGCACGTCCACGTGCTCCCAGTAGTCGAGCCCGGCGCGCTTCACCTGCGCATCATCGAGCGAGAAGCCCAGCGGTTCGATCAGATGCAGCGTAGCGCCCGACGCCAGACACGTGCGCCCCGCGTTCCCCGTGTTCCAATGAATCTCCGGGTGCACCAGTACCACATGAATACTCACTGCTCACTCCCCAAGAGTTGACGTTCCCAGCACGATCCGATGTTCATGCCTCACGCGACGCGCTCACTTCGACGGCACGCGATCGAAAAACCCGTCGCCCGTAATGATCCGCCTGACCCGGCCATTCTCCTCGACGAATCGCACCACCTCGCCCACTTCGGCGCCCCCCGTGCGTGCGGTATAGCGGAAGCGTCCGCCACCCAGCGGCTCCAGTGTCACCGGCGTGTCCACATTCGCACCGTTCGGCGTGATAAGCACCAGCTTCTGGTTCAGGAGCACCACCTGCGCGTCGCTCCAAGCGCCGCGATACAGACCGGCGAAGCGCGACCACGACGCGTCCCATGCCACCACCACCGGCTTCGGCGCGCCGGCCTTCGCCACCGCGGCACCGACCGTGACGATTAGCTGTCGCGCGATGTCGCCCACGTTTGAGTCATTCGTGTTCGTCAGCACAATCACCCCCACCTTGTCGTCCAGCTGGAAGAACGTCTGCGTAGTGTTGCCGAGATAGCCTCCACCATGCCCCACCCACGAGCGGTCGTTGATGCGGCGAATGTCGAAGCCGAGCCCCGTGCCGCTCACCCACGTCTCATCCACCGCGCGCGCGCGATGCATCTCGCGCCACGAGCCACTGCTCACGATCTGCGCGCCACCGCGTGGTCCGCGGCGAAACTGTGCCGACACGAACTTCGCCATATCTGTCACGTTCGACGTGACACCGGTGGCCGCCGCCATACCGCGGGCATCGATGAACGGAATGATGGCGCGCGTGCCGTCGGGCATGCGGCGCCCATACGGCACAGTGAGACCGGGCACCGTCTTGTCCACACTCGACTCGGTCATACCGAGCGGCGTGAACATGTTTGTGGCCACGTAGTCGGCCCACTTCTGACCGGTGATCTGCTCGACCACCAACCCCGCCACCGCGAACGCCAGGTTCGAGTACTTCCACCGCACACTCGGCGCGAACGCGGCCTGACGGTCGGCGTAGAGTTTCTTGATCTCACTTTCAGTGGGAAACTCATTCGTCGACCAATGGTCACCGGCCTCGCGTTGCAACCCCGACACGTGCGAGAGCAGTTGCTCGATGGTGATCGGCCCGTCGTCATCTCCGGCAGGCTTCGCGGTAAACCACGGCAAGTATTTCTGAACGGGATCGTCGAGGCGCAGCTTGCCCTCTTCACGCAGCTGCATGATCGCGATCGCCGCGAACATCTTGCTGTGCGACGCCATGCGGAACTTGGTCTGCGGCGTCATCGCGACCTTGTTGGCGACGTCGGCGAAACCGAATCCCGTGGCCCACACCAGCTGTTGATCGTACACCACGCCAACGGCAATGCCGGGCAGACCGCGATAGGCGATTTGTCCTTCCATCCACGCCGAGAAAAGTCGCTCGGCGCCGAGGACATCGGGGTCGGTGGCGATCGACGGTGCGGCGGGTACGGCGACCGACTGCGCAACGAGCACGCGAGGTGCCAGTAGCGTGATAGCCAGCGCGAATGCCGAAGCACCGCGCAACACGGTGGGCCGTGAGTAGAACATAGGACCTCGCAAAGGGGAAATGACGCCTACGACCGTGCTACCTTTATCCGAACACCAATGAATCACACCGCCGGCTAGCGGTGTCCAACCAAAAACCACAAGATCAAAGTGAACGTTCGATTTTCCGCATGTATCGTTGCGATCGCTTTGTTTGCCGCCTGCAGCGAGCAAGGCGTTGCCCCTGCCACAATGGTCGGGCCGCAGCTCGAGGTGAGTGCCTCGCTCGGCAGCAACGTAGTGATCGAAGGTTCGACTGGACCTGGTTCGCTCTACAAGATGGTCAAGCCAGCCAACTGGAATGGCACGCTGTTGGTGTATGCCCACGGCTCGACGGGTGCCGAAGACCCGGTCGCCCTCCCGATCGTCGGCGAACGCTTTGTCAACGCGCTGACTCAGGAAGGGGTGGCCGTCGCGTTTTCGAGCTTTTCGGAAAGCGGGTGGAATATCAAGGACGGCGCTCAGCGCACCCACCAACTGAATGGGTTGTTCACCTCGAAGTTTGGACAACCGACCACCACGTTCGTCGCCGGCCAATCGATGGGTGGACTCATCGCAATCAAGCTCGCTGAGGACTATCCGACCCAGTACGCAGGTTCGCTGCCAATCTGCTCTGTTGCCGGGGGCACTCGGCGTCAGGCGGACTACGACGCGAATGTTTGGGCCCTCTTCGACTACTACTATCCTGGCGTGCTGCCGGGCAACGCTGCCGCGCTCCCTCCAGGCGTGGACTGGTTCACTGACATCGCCCTGCCCGCGGTCAATGCCATGTATGACAATCGGAGTCCTGTCTCGAAGATCATCGCGATCACGCAGACGCCGGTTCCGGGAATCGATTTTGACCACCAGGTCAGAGGCATTTATTTCGCACTCGGCCTCAACCAGTTCTTTCTCGGCTCGTTGGTCCCGAACGGGAACCCGTATTTCGACAACGCGTCCACGCAGTACACAAGCGCGACCCTGCCTGCGTCAGAGTTGCAGACGATCAACGCGGGCATCGCCCGGTACCGTGCATTGCCGAGCACACTGAACGGGATGAACAACAACTACACCCCGTCAGGCAAACTGAAGCGGCCAATGTTGATGTTGTCTGGGTCATTCGATCCGAACGTGCCGGCGTTCAATCAAGCGGCATACCTGGCCGCGGCCACGAGCGCAGGGAGCACACAGTTCCTCCTGCAGCGTACACTGCCCTCCGAATACCATTGCACCTATCCATTCAGCGACGTGGTGTCAGCCTTCCACGATCTCGTACAGTGGTCGCGGACCGGAGTGAAGCCGGCGACCTGACTACGCGATTCGGCGCGCAATGGTCAGCGATGGCGATGGGCCAGCGCGCGCCGACTCCCGAAGCACGCGACAGGTCGATCTCCGACTCGCCCGTCTCGTCGGCAAACTTCGCAGATGCTGGCGCCGCGCCGTTGTTCCGCCGTCGACGCGGACGGTGAGTATGCCGTCATTCAGCATCAACGTCAGCCCGCGGTAACGACCGGCGTAGCGCACGAGCGTCGCCGCATCGGGGGTATAGTTCACGAGACGCGTCGCGCGCCGTGCGCTGCCGTCTGAGCCTACCGTGATCGAGGTGCCGTCGAAGCGATACGGCACCAGCGGCACGACTTCCCTCATCAGACCACGCTCGGTGGTAAACGGCACGAACGTACCGTTCGCCAGCGGCATCAGCGCGACCGGCGGCGACTCCACGTTCGCGACTGTCCGACTGATCTTGAGACCCGCCGTGCTATTCCATACGCTCACGATCTCCGTACGCCGGTCGCCGTAGGTGCCGACCAGCGTCTGCAGCATCTCGCTCGAAGGATCGTCAAGCAAACGTGCCGTTCCGGTCGTCGCGATCCGGAGCGCGTCATCGGACACCGCTCCGACGCCGAACGCCACACGTTGAATTGGCGGCCCTGGCGTACCGAGGTACGCGGTCGCGACCTCGAGTACGTAGATGCCCGGAGCAGTCGGCATCCACTGCATATCGACCGTTTGCCCAACGTCCGTGCGCAGTGACGCTTCGACTGCGGTGCGCATGTGCGTAGGCAGTGTCGCGCCATCGCGGGCTAGGGGGCGCCACTGCACCGGCTTCCCGTTCTTGAGCAGTCGCACCGTTTTTACGTCGGTGGTGCTGATGTGCAGGAAGCGCAACCGGTAGGTGGTACCCAGTTCGAAGCGCTCGGTTGTGGCAGGCAGCCGCTCACCCTTCTTTATCACGAGCCGCGCGCCATAGAGCCCTTGCTGTAATTCGGCGTGCGGTCCACCATGAATGTGATACATGAACGATCCGCTGCGCGGCGGTGTCATGAATACACTCATCAGAGTCACCCGGCACTATCGGTGATCGTGTATGGCCCTGGACACCACTCCCGTGTCCAACGCCGTCGTAGGAGCTGTCGAGCTCCATGCCGTGCCAATGCACCGACAGTGGAATGGGTAGGCTATTGTGCACCACGATACGCGTCGGCTCGCCGCGCGTGAGCACCAGCGGCGTACTCGGCACCACGATCGAATCGGGCGCCGGACGCTCGGAGCCGCGCTGCAGCACGAAGCCGTACCCCGCGTCGTTGCCGAACCGCCGCGGCTGCGTGCCGGTTCACAAATCGATTCGACGGGTGTTGGCGGGCAGTGCCTTCGCCGCCGCGGTCCGCGGGGAAACCGTGATGCCCATGATGAGTTCAGCCATCGCATGTCCCGCGGCATGTCCCGCGGCATGCCGCCGGACATGTCGGCCACCTCGTGGGTTGCAGCAACCGCCGCCGAGTCAGGGGGGGGGCGCCTTGCAAGTGTACCGGGGGAGCATGTCTTCGGTTACCGACAGCGGCTGCGGCGCACGAATGGCAGTGTCGCGCTGAGTGTCCCCACGAGCCTTCACGGTGAAGTAGAAACCGTGCAGGTGCATGGGGTGGTGGTCACCGCTGATGTTGATCACCCGCCAGCGCACGGTTTCACCTTCGGCGTAGTGCAGCAGCTCCGTGCACGGCCATTCCAAACCGTTGAGCGAGAGGTTGAGCCCCACCGTGATCATGAACATCCGTTCAGCGGGATCAACGACCGTATTGGCGGCGTCCACGATGAAGGCGCCATCGAGTCCACCCGTGGGGGCACCGCGAGGCGGCGCTACCGTATCAATCACGACGTTCGCGTAGTAGCACGAGGTGGCCGGAGTTGACGGCGTGAATTACACCTCGGGCGTCGCGCCTGGGGCCAGTACGAGTGGGGGGCGCGGCATGAACCCCTTGAGTTCCCCCACGGTAGTGTCGCTCAGCGCGCGATCAGCAAGCCCGCGCAGTTGAATCGACATGTCGAGCTGGCTCTTTCTCGCGTCCCGGCGCCACGTCACACTCTCGATCTCCATGTCGATATGTCGGACGCTGATCGTTGGGCTCGACCGGTATCGCGGCAACTTCGACCGTGCTGACGCGGGCCGGAAGCGCCGCGGCCAGTGGAGCGACGGCAACGAGGGCGATCGCGACAGTTGATGCGACTCGGCGTAAACACATTAAGGCATCCTTGACAAGGCCTGACGCGGCGCTGACGCGCCGATACGGTGCGGGCTCCCGATGTCGCGTACGATCGGCGAGAGAGGCACGCGGCGCCGATACCGAAGGGATTCCCGGACTTCGCGCTCGACCTCGTGGTGGACGTGCGATGCGTGGTCAATACGTCCAACCGCTTCGTCAGCAACGCACCGTACGAGGTCTTTCATCCCGCAGCATCCGTATCACTCGACCCGAAAGGTGCGCCGCCTTGTGAACAGCACATCGTCCGGTTGCCGGCGCCCCGTGACCTGCAGCGTCACCACACCAGCCGTCGCGAAGGTGACAACTGCCGGCCGGCGAGTGACGCGTAGTTCCAAGGTGCACACGGTGCGCGGACCGATCGCCGCGACGCGCTGGTAAGGCACGATGTCCGCTTGCAGGCCAACCACCGTGACCACCATCGTGTCCTCGGCAACACAGCCGCCGCCATACGTCGTCACGAAAACCGTCGCCGGTATTCCCGCCCGCACCACGGCGGGAAATTCGATGATCGTCGTATCGGTATAAAAGTGCAGCGTCGCGACCCGGCGCGTGGCGCGCTCGGCCGACGCAGGTTCGTCAGCGAGCGGAAGTTCCTGCGGGCGCGTGATGCGCAGCGGATCGCTGGCACAACCAACCAACGTCGCCAAAACTACACACATCACCCAGGTTGTCGCTCGCACTCGGTACCTCCTCCACGCAGGCCTGTGGAAATTCAAGCGAAGATCTACGATTGATCGCTGCAGACTCGCTCCGACGTGTTCAGCCACCTCAATACTTGGCGGTGTCGTAGCCGTTCGGCCATCATGAGGCACCGCATGCGACGCGCCTACCTTACCACGAACGTGGGCGACGTATGCGTGTGCCCATCGACCTCGAGCCGAATGCGGTAGGTCCCCGCCTCGCTGATACCGGTCGCGCCCGCGCGCTCGGCCCCTCGCACCAGCGCTACCGGACCGATGAGCGCGATGGCGACACAGTAGGTGCTGGAGTAGCCGACCCACCGAATCCGCTCGAGACGGTCAACCTCGACAGAGATGGAGGGCCCACACTGTGGGATACCGACCGATCGGTCGCTGAGGTTCTTCAGGACGAACGGAATAGTGGCGGCGCCCGTAGGAGTGCGAACGAACTCGCTTGCCCGCACGTCGATCTGTACGGAACTCATCGGCTCGAGCACGTCCTTGCCACAACTCGCCAGCGCCAAACTGACTGCCGCACAGGCACCGAGAAGAGCAGCGCGACGAATGGGTAGCATGCGCCTCCGTGGCTGAGGATGGACGTCCAGTAAGAGAAACAACCACCCTCAACCTCAACACGTCACGTGGCACAGCGAAATTGCGACGCCTGCGTGTTGCAGCAGCATCAGCGGTCGGCAGCATGCACGCGAATTCCGACGCCGAGGGGCCGGTACCACACGCGCCGATCGAGCGCGCCAGGCCACAACATGTATCGAGACGCACACATGAACAGGCGCGCGCCCGCCGCCGCGACCATCGCACACCGTCCTGCCACGATCCAACCGAAAGCGCTACGACCGCACTATCGCTGCCCTTGCGTCGGACGAAGCGTGAGCTTCTGCACACGCCAGTTGAGAATCTCGCCGACCCACAGTTCGTTCTCTGACGGACAGGCGATTTGGTGAATCCACCCGAACTCACCGACGCCTTTGCCCGCGTCGCCCATCACGCCGAGCACTTTGCCATCGAGCGTGAGCTTGTAGATGCGACCGGGGACCGCATCAGCGCTGTAGAGGTACTGTGTCGGACCTTTGGTGATGCAGATGGCCCACGGTGCCCCTGACGTGGCGAGTGCGCTCGTACCGGCTCGCGGCTGTGCGCCGAGCATGACGTTCACGTCTTTGGTGTAGGGCACATCGATCGTCATGACCCGCAGCAGGGCGCCATTCGGGTCGAATACCTGAATGCGACGATTGGTGCGGTCACCAACGTAGATGTTTCCCTTGGCGTCGTTCGCGATGGTGTGCAGGATGTTGAACTGGCCCGGCTCCTTGCCGCGTTCACCCCACGTTTTGATCCAACGCCCATTCTTATCGACTTTTACCACGCGTGAGTTGTTGTAGCCGTCGGCAATGAACGCGTTGCCATCGTTGTCCCACGCCACGTCGGTCGGACGATTGAATCCGCCCCAGCGTGGTGCCGGCTCGGGCGCACCGGGCACGTGCGGGGCTCGCTCTTCGACCGCTTCGTCACGTCGGCCAAGCACCATCAGCACACGGCCCGCGTTGTTGAACTTCACGATCATGTTCGTGCCTTCGTCGCTGGTCCACACATTGCCCTGTGGATCGACGCGCACCGTGTGCGCAAACGAAAAGCCATAGAGATCCTTGCCGATCTCACGAATGAATTTTCCGTCGGGGCCGAACTCGAACAGCTGCGACGCGACGCCGTCGTGCACACTGCTGCGCGCACCCGTACGCGTGAACACGTACACGTGGCGACGCTGGTCGACATCGATGCCGGTCACTTCGCCGAAATGCAACGATGGTGGCAATACCAGCGGCGACGCGTTGGCCTCGTACTTGATCTCGCTCACCGCCTGCGCGGACAGCGGTGCGACGCGCGCGGCCAGTAGTGTCGCCACAACAAGAAGTCGATCGAACGTGCTCACGGTACATACCTCCAGAGGATCGCCTGGGCGGGTGCACCCTCGTGCCCCGCGTCTCTCAAACGCTACGGCGAAACGATCCTCGTCGTAAGTCTGCCCTGACAGGGTCGATGTTGAAAAAACAGTACCCGCCCTATCGTGCGTCGTCGTCCCGCTCCCCCATGCCCACGCTAGTGGCACCAAACGCACGGCCAATCGCGAGCATTTCCGCCTCCGAGTCCTTCATCATGGGCGCCATCTGCGGCGTCGTGAGCGTCTGCATGAACGCGCTATTGAGCAGTTGACGCAGGGCCGACGCCACGCCCAAGCTTCCCGGCACGAACACTTTCCGCGCGCGCGTCTCGCAGGCGTTCACGAAGGCGGTCGTGCACGCCTCGAGCGACGTGACCACGCCAAACGGCCCGGGCAACCTCGCCAGCGTGCGCCGGAAGCTGGAGAGATCGTGCTGCACGTCGCGCACCATGTCGGTGTCCACCCACGACATGTGCGCGCTGCCAACGCTCACGCCATGCGGCAGCATCTCTAATCGCAACACGTTCGCCAGCTGTTCCACCGCCGCCTTCGACGCTGCATACGCCGACATCCCCGGCATCGCCGTGAAGGCTGCCGCCGATGACACGATCAGCACATAGCCCTTGCTGGCCAGAATGTGCGGCAGTGCCGCCTTGATGGTGCGCATCGTGCCGATGACGTTCACGTCGATCACGCGCGCCATCGTCTCGACATCCACCATCGACACCGTGCCCATGTTCGCGATCCCGGCGTTCGTGATCACCACATCCAGTCGCCCGAAATGCGCCACGGCGGTCGCGACCGCCGCGTCGAGCGCGACCTGATCCGTAACGTCGGCACGGTGCCAGGTGGCGGCCGCGCCCAGTTCGTGAGCCAGCGCCTGCAGTCGCTCCGCTTCCAAGCCAACCAGCGCCACCCGCGCACCCTGCTGCACGAGCCGTTTGGCCACTGAAGCGCCAATGCCACGCGCCGGCCCGGTGATCAGCACGACCTTGTCACGCATGCGATACCTCCGCCCCGCGGGGCGAGAACGGAGTCACGCGCCAAGTACCACGGTGCACTCCGGAAGCGACTCGAGGAACCCTGCGCCGAAGGCGGATGACGGCGTGTGGTAGCCGGCGGGCGGGGCGGCGGTTAGCACACGACGCGCACTCTCCACCGCCGCCATGGCCGTCAGCCGGTACCCTTCCGGTGTTTCCGCGGTGCCTTCAACCGTTCGGCCATCCGCCTGCGTCACGCGCCCCCACAGGTGCATCCGTGCACTCGCGCGCACCTCCGCACTTGGGCCCCTCACCCGCTGGTCGATCTGCGATTCCACCAACCGCTGCACGAACGGTATCGAGAGCAACGGGCTCACGAGCTTCGTCAGGCCCATCATCCGCACGGCGCTCGGCGGCATCGCCAGATAGGTGTGGATGTTCGGAATTTTCGTGGTCCAGTACCCGGTGGACACGTCACCCCACGGAATCGTGACCGCGGCGCGCCGACGGTCGCGGAACGGAATCGACTGCGTCTTCCATCCGGCCGGCACTGTCGTGATGCGCCCGTCTTTCCGGATGGCGCCGCCCTGTGGGGAGCCGAGCACCATCGTTTTCAGCGTCCCGCGACTGAAACCGCCACCGCCGGCGAACGCCAGCTCGAGAAGCTGTGCACCCGGGAGCCGTTCGGCTAATCGCGCCGCGAGACAGTCCGTCGGCACCACGTCGAACCCGACGCCCGGCATGACCACGATGCCCGCCTGCTTCGCGTCATCATGCCGCGCACGACAGGCTTCGAACACGGCGATTTCGCCGGTGATGTCGAGGTAGTGCACCTGCGCCGCGAGACAAGCGCGCACCATCTGAGCGCTGGTGCGAAAGAACGGACCGGCCGCATGCACGACCACCGTGATGCCAGCCAGCATCGCGCCGAGTGCCGCCGCATCATCGAGAGATGCAATGCGCACGTCGAGGCCGTGCTTCGTGGCGAGCGGGGCGAGCGACTCAGCCCGACGCCCGGCGAGCACGGGCCGTAATCCGCGGCGCATGCATTCCTCGACGATCAGTTGGCCGGTGTACCCGTTGGCGCCGTAGATGAGCAACACGTGGGGCAGATGAGATGGTGAACGGGGCCCGTTTCGCGCAACGCAAAACAGTCGGCTACTTCAGCTTCACGAACTGGATGCCGGTGATATCGCCAGTATCGAGGATGAAGCCCGTCACGTTGCCGGATGCATCGCGTTCGAATCGCACCTCGGGCGGGGCGCCGATCACCGTGAAGCGGGTGCCCGCGGTGTCACGAGCGGCCAGTGCCATCGGCGGCAGACTCAGACGCTGCAGTGCGATGCCACCGGTGGCTCCTCGCAGGATGGTCCATCGGACATCGAGCTCCTCGGAGAAGTATATGCCGGGGAGATCTCCGACCACCTTCAGGAGACTTGGACCTGCGGGCTGCCTCGGAACACTGAGTGGGGCCGCTGCGGCCGCGGGAGTCGGCGTTGCGAGTCGATCGCCGAGATACACATCGATAATGCGATTCTTGAGAACGTACGGTTCGGCCGTTCTGATATTGCACAGAATCGTGATGGTCATATCGGCCGACGGAACGACGGCGAATTCGGCGCGATAGCCGGCGTATGTACCACCATGCCGAACGATCGGGAGTCCGCGATAGGTATCGAAATACAGTCCCGTGGCGTAGATGAGAGTGTCTCCCGAGGCGAGACGCCCAGGCGTGATCATCAGCGCCGAGAGTCCTGGCGTTTTCAGTGCGCCGTCAAGTGCCGTTGGATTCCATTTCGCCAAGTCCTCTGCAGTGGTGAACAGCCCACCGTCGCCGACCACATCGAACCCCGGCAGGCGCGTGCGGAACCCACCACTCGCGAGTGGTTCGTAGGCCGTGGCGCGCCGAGGCACGGGCGTGGTGTGATGGTCGCGAAACACGGTGCCCGTCATCCCGAGCGGTGCGAACAATTCTTTCGCCGCAAACTCCCGGAGCGAGAGACCCGCCACCTTGCGGACGATGAGCGAGAGTAGGGCGTAGCCGGTGTTGCTGTAGAGATGTTTGCTACCGGGTGCGAAGTCGCGCACGTTCGCATCAAGCGAGAGCTGACCGCGCAGCCGGGAGAACCCGGTGACTGAAACGCGGCGAACAGCGCATCTACTGCCTGCTGTTGTGGATCCGGCTGTGTTGCGGATCTCGCGCCGCGGGACTGCGCCGCCAGAGGCGTGGTGGTCGCGATCAGACAGAAACAGGCGACGATCGGCGTGCGTGTCATGGTGTCCAGTGTTCGGGTGCAGCCCTCCGCTAAGCGCCGAGAATCTCGTTCAGACCTTCCAGCACCTGGGCAATTTCCTCGGGGGTCGCACGTGCAAGCCGCTTTCCGATGCGTTCGGTGGCAAGCGTGCGAATCTGGCTGATCTTGACCCACGAGCGCTTCGCGAGCTTCGGGCTCGCCAACTCGAGCGTCAGGGGGAACCCGGCGCGCTGCGGTTGGCTGGAAAGTGCGACGGCGATGACGGTCCCCGAACGCGCGTTGAACACGTCGGCACTGAGAATCAGGACTGGCCGGAGGCCCGCCTGCTCGTTGCCACGATTCGGGTTGAGTTCCGCCCAGCGGATCTCGCCTCTTAGTATTCTGGCCATTCGGCGAGATCCGCGGCGAGGCCTTCTTCCGCCAGCGCGCGCTCTTCGGCGGGGTCGAGCTTGGCGCACTCCTCGATGAGTCGGCGGTGCTCGAGGCGGTCCAACTGCGCGTCGATCGCGGCTTCGATCGCCTGACTGCGGTTGGGATACCGATCGTCACGAACCAGCCGATCTACGCGACGGAGCGTCAACGTATCGAGCGTCACGGCAACTTTAGCTTTTGGCATGGATACCTCCAGTGGTAGGAGGATACGTCACACCCGCCGGTCCGCGCAAGCGACCGCACCGGTACGGACCACGATGCCATCTATGCACGCTGGACGGCAACCCTGCCGAGGCCCGCGCGTACCACGATCCCGCAACCAGCGTTACGACGGCATCAATCGGCTATCCGATCACCGCGCGACGACCGCCAGCTGCCCACACCCGGCCGCGATATCGATCCCGCGCCGCTGCCGCATCGTACTCGGCAACGCGAACTCTTGTTGCAGAATCTCTCGAAAGCGGTTGCCCGCATCGCTGTGCGTAGGCGCACCGCCGTAGCCGACGGTGGGGTTGAGTGGAATGAGATTGACATGCGCGGGAAGTCCGCGCAGCAGTTCGCCCACCGCGCGCGCCTGTTCCTCGCTGTCGTTCTTCCCCTCAATAAGCGTCCACTCGTAGAAAATGCGGCGCCCTGTGATCTCGCTATACGTGCGGCACGCCGCCATGAGTTCATCGAGCGGCCACTTGCGCGCCGCCGGCACCAGCGCGGCGCGCTCGGCCTGCGTGGCCGCGTGCAGCGAGACGGCCAAATGAATCGGGCGTTGCTCAGCGGCCAGCCGAAGGATGCCTGGCACCACCCCAACCGTGCTGAGCGTAATGCGCTCCGCCGCCAGCGATGGCCCACTCTGGTCGAGCATGATATCGACGGCGTGCATGACCGCATCGTAGTTGTGGAGCGGCTCACCCATCCCCATCAGGACCACGTTGCGCAGGCGCGTACCGAGCGCATGTCGCGTGGCGCGCGTGGTCCCCTTGGTCGCTCCCGTCGGCGCCTCGTGGCGCAGCACACGCGCCACGTGCACCACCTGCGCCACGATCTCGCCCGGCGTGAGATGACGCGTATAGCCCATTTGCCCCGTCGCACAAAACACACACCCCATGGCACAACCCACCTGCGAACTCACGCAGGCCGTCACGCGACCGGAGAACCGCATCAGCACCGTCTCGATCCGCTCAGCGTCGGGGAGCGACAACAGATACTTGCGCGTGAATCCATCGCTGGACGCGGTTTCCAGTGCCGTGGGGAGCACACCAAGTGTGGCCTCTGCCCGCAGTCGTTCGGCCAGCTTGGGCAACAGCTCCGGCATCTCGTCCAGCGATGACACGAGCTCGATGTACAGATATTTCCAGAGCCGCGCGGCGTGCACGGGCTTGATGTCCCAGTGCACGAGCTGCTGCTGCAGCGCGGTGCGGGTGAGGCTGTAGAGATTGAGACGTGGCGCGACGTCGTTCGGTGGCATGCCGAAAGCTAACGGCCGACCTCAAGCGGTACACTGCGCGACGGGCAGATGCGCGCGCTCAGAACGTTTTGCGGCTCTCGAGATTCGCCATGATGTCGGCTCTCGTCCGCCACATCGGCCGCATCTGCTTCTTCGATGCCAACGGCAACTGATCGTCGATGTGCTTCGACCCCTGCTTCGACCAGTTGCCGTAATTGAGCAGCACCTCAGCGCGCTGCGGCACCGAGTACTCGACAATGGCGAAGAAGGTGTCGCCCGAAACCGCCTCGACCTTCCCGTCCTTGAAGGCACTTACACCGATCGTACGGATCGCGCCCAGCTGCGACGGTGCGCCGTTGCCCGGAACATCGACCGTGCCGCGGCGGAAGCGCAGTACGTCTCCCCACTTGGGGTTCAGCACGCCGTATTCCTTCGCAACGTCGCCGGCGACGCGATCGAGAGTGGCCATCGCCTTGGCCGAGTCCTTGAAGCCGCGCGGCGTGTCCAGCGGACGCGCGTCATCGGTTGGCACCTTGAAGCCGCCGATGTTCTCGAATGACGATCCCGCCGCCGTCATGAACTTGAAGAACAGCAGCATGCCGTCGCTCTCCACCTCGCCCTGACGATCCCACTTCGAAAGGACGTCAGCGGCCTTTTTGGCCCGCACCGTGCCACTCGCCTTGGCGGTGGCGACGATATCGTCGACGAACTGATCGGCGGTCTCCACACGCGTCGACAACTTCCACGCCTTCACATCGTCGAACGTGATCTTCTTGGGCGCCGTGCTGAGAATGCGTATGCCGCGCTGCGCGCGCTGCGTGATACCCTGCGGCGCGGCGAATCCGGCCGCGAACTTCTTGGAGTCGAGCGTGATCGGATACGTGGACGTCCACGGCATGTCATTCGAGTTTTGCACCCAGCCCTGCCGCGGATCGACGACCTTGGGAATCTTGTCCCACGGCACGATCTCGTTCGCAATCAGCGCCGACTTGTCGCCAGGCACTACGCCCTGCCAGAATTGGTAGTCGCCGGTCGGGTGCTTCCACAACGTGGCGTTGTAGAAGTAGCCAATGTGCCCATCACGATCGGCGTAGGCCGTATTGAACAGCGGCAGTTGCTGCATGCGCATCGCCGCTTCCCACTCGGCGAAGTTTTTGGCCAGACCCATACGCCAGAACTGCTCAAACATCTTCGGTCGATCGAGCGCAGCCACACGCATCGCAATCGGCGAGCCGCCGCGTTCGGCCACGACTGGCCCGTGCACCGTGCGCCGCACGACCAGCGCTTCGTCCTTCATCCCGCCGTTGGCCTGCTTCACCTTCATGATCTCGGTGTGCGTATCGAACGGCTTCACCTGGCCGTCGAGCACGTAGCCTCCATCTTTCAGCACCAACTTATAGAGGTCGGATTCCGCTGGATTGTTGGTGGTCTGCGTCCAACCCACGTACTCGGTGAAACACTGGCGCAGCACGGGAAACCCGACCCACACGGCGCCGTACGACGTCACGCCGGGCGCGGTCAGCTGTACTTCGAAATACGTGTGGATGTCACCCCACTGCAGGTGCGAATTGCTCATGAGCAGCGCTTTGCCGGTGGCCGAGCGTGCTGGCGCGATGGCCCATTCGTTCGAGCCATGCACGTCCTGCTCCCAGCGCGCCAAGCGGCTCTCGAGGCGGCGCGGACTCACGATCCAGTCGTAGTGAATGACGCGCAATCCGTGCGCGTACACATCTTCCACGGTGATCGGCAACACGCCCTTGGCTTCGGGACTCAGGTCGGCCTGATGTTCGGCGGCCCACGCGTTCAACCCTTTGGCGAAGGCCGCAATCAGTGGCGCGAATTCATTGCTCTGCCCCGCCGCCCACTGCTTGGCGGTGGCGGGAAGACCGTTGGTGCGCACCCACTTGTCGGACTCGAGGTATTGCACCCCATAGAACTCAGCGCCGCGACCGCGCGCCTGCGCGTACAGCCGCACCAGCAGCTCACTGTGCGCCTCCATCTGCGCGTAGCCATACGCCTGGAAGAGGCTCGGATGATCGGGCGCGAAGATATGCGGCACACCGTACGTGTCCCACAGAATCTCGGTGCTGGTCGCGCCGGGCGCCGCCGGCGCTGGGGCCTGCACCGAGGTGCAGCCAGCCACCGCGAAGGCGGCGAAGACGAATACCGGCACGCACGACGCGCGAACCAGCCGAGCCGACAGACGGGTCATGGGAATCACAGACCGGCGGGAGACGAGGAAACTCAATCAGCGTCAGTCGACCGTACGGCGTAGTCGGCTGCCGCGCAAGCACCGACGCTGGTGCCGCTTCTCGCGCCGGTGACTTACGTGTCCGCCGCCACCGTCGACGCCCCCGCGCCATTCGCAGATCCGCGCATCCGCACCGTTCCTAATCGCCCCCCACCCGATCACGGACCGCCGCCCCGGCCCCCGCGTACCACGATCCATCAACAGCACACCGCCATTACGAGCGCACCAACTTCTTGTACGTGATCCGCGTCGGCATGTCCGCATCCGGGCCCTTGCGGCGCTTCAAGTCCTCGATGTAGGCCCCGTAGTTCCCCTCAAACCACGAACGTGGATCGTGTTGTTCTGCGGGGGCCATCGGCCAGGTGTTGTACCACAGCATTCTACAGGGCACGTCCCACGCAGGCGGTTACTGGACGATTTGTCGGGATACAAAGCGGGGTGCAAATACGACCGTCATCGGCAGCGGTGATGTCGCGATGCGCTACGCCATGCGCATGCGCGTTGGACGCACCCTCGACCCACGGCATGGAGAACCACGGCACGCCACCGGCGTCGCCTGCAGCGAGTACGGGCACGATGTTCGGATGCGACAGCCGGGCCGCCGTCAGGATCTCCCGGCGAAACCGTTCGGCCGCGGCGCCGGACAGCATCTCGCCGGGCACCGTCTTGATGACGACGCAGCGACCGAGCGCCGTTTCTGTCGCGAGGAACACGAGCGACATCCCGCCACCGCCAAGCTCACGCTCGAGCGAAAAGGTGCCGGTCAGATCTGCCTGCAGCTGTGCGAGGAAGTCGGGTGTCACTGTCTACGCTCTGTCGTTCATTCGGAACCTGCGGCCTGCTGCTGTCAATGTGGCGCTTATCGCGAGAACACCGTTCCATGTGGAGTTGCCGTGCCAGCGAAGCCCTGAGGCCACGTCTTCCCGGCGACGCGCGCGCCCGCGCGCGTCGCACCCGCATCGCGGCCAGCATCGTCGCCGCCGCGGCGTCGACCGATGCCTTCGAGCACACGTCGAGCTCGAGTACGCGGAGGTCGTTGCCGTCGGCGCTCGCCAGCGCCCGCATGCCGTTGGCGACGCCCGCATGCCTTCCGTCGATGTCACGCATGGTCGCGTACACGCGATCACCGCGTCGTGCCATGCGCTCCCCGACCTCGCGGCCGAAGCCCGAGCTGCAGCCGGTCACCACCACGGTCTTGTGCAATGACACGCTCCCTCGAGGGTGAAGTGATGCGTCAGCGTGCGGCCGGCGCGTGATCGGGGCCGAACGCATCGCGTGCGACACGCCACACACCATCAGCCTCGCGACGATAGACCAGCAGTCCCCATCCGGTGTCCACGATGGGCGTGCCGCCTGCGACCGGCGTGTCGGTGGACGTCCATCGATATCGCTCGTAGGCGTAATCGCCCGCGACGACGAGTTCCTCGACGGGCTTGTCCCAGTTCGTGCGAAAGGCCTTGTAATAGCCATCCACCCACGCGCGAACCGCGGCCTTTCCAACGAGGGGCTTCGCTCCCGCCGCGAGGAAGACCACGTCATCGGTCACCATCGTCGCGAACGAGTCGACCTTGTTGGAGTTGATGACCCGCACGTAGTTCACGTGCGCCTGGTGCGCGGCGGAGTCGCGCGCGGCGGAATCGACGGCGGTCGTGGCTGTAGTGGCCACGGGCACGCCCTCGGCGGACGGCGTGGCCGAGCATGCGGCGAGGAGCACCAGCAGGATCAGGCAGGCAGTTCGTGTCATGGGAGGGGGTTCGTGAGAGGTGAGAAGGATCAGACATCGGCGTCGGCACTCGCTGTGGGCCCGTGCAGCTGCCGCTGGTACTCGGCCTCGTCGTAGTGGCCCCGCGACCGGGTAATGCGTGCGTCGGCAGCGAGGGTCCAGTCTTCGTGGCCAGTGATCCGGACCGCCCGCCCCGTGCCACCGGCACCGGTGTTCGTGCCGGTCCAGATCCAGCTGAAGCGTGCCCCGTTGTCCGTCGGCACTACGTTGTCGAGCCGGACCACCATGTCCGGAAAGGCATCCATGAACGCCGCAACCGTCGCGCGCACGGCCGCGCGGCCCTGCGACGGCGCGCCCGCGTTCACCTGCAGCGACCCATCGTCGGCGTAAAACGCGGCTAGGCGATCCGGGCTCCCGCTGCTCCAGGCAGCGGCGTATCGGACCGCGAGGTCGGTGAGCCCGGCGTCGGCCATGAAAAGGCTCCTCAGGTGGAAGGCGAGCGTGATCGTGGGAGCGAGCGTGGGAGCGAGCATGAGGGTGAGCGTGGGGGTGAGCATGGGGGTGAGCGCGACCACGCCACTCGCGTGGCCACCGGCCGTCACGACACCACCAGCGTGTCTCGGAGCGAACCTGATGGCGCAGGCTGGGCAACCGCGCGACTCTGGATCGTCACGTCGGCGCGGATGCCAAGCCAGAGGACTGCTCCCACCAGCAGGCACACGGCGCCGGACGCGACGGCGACCGTCCACCCGAACGACGCGGCGAGGACGGGCACGAGCATCGCCCCCACGCCTCCGGCGACGTTGCCGCCGGTGTTCATCAGGCCCGTGGCACCCTGTGCCTGGGAACCGGCCATGCGCATGCCCGCCGACCAGTAGGCCGCATCGGAGAACTGCACGCAGCCGAAGCTCGCCGACAAGAGGGCCACGCTCCACAAGGGCGCGGTCGCGAGCGTACCCGCGATCAGCAACGGCGCGCCGAGCACGAGCGCTCCGACGGCAGTCGCACGGCATCCCGTGCGCGGGCCCAGCCGTGCGGAGAGTCGGTCGCAGGCGATCCCGCCGGCCAGCGAGGCGACGCCGCCGACCGTCCACTGCGCGGCGAGGAAGTACCCAGCCGTGGTCGCCGGCACGTGGCGGATCTCGGTGAGGTAGTAGTAGAACCAGTTGAAGAACAGATAGAAGACGTAGTTCGAGCAGAAGTAGCTCGCTGTGAGCAGGAGCAATTCGCGATCGGCGAGGAGACGTGTCCACCCGACCGGCGCCTCGCGCGCCGCTGCACCGCGCCCACTGGTGATCAGCGCTTCCTCCAAGCGATTCACCCCGCGATGCGTCGATGGCTCGTCGCGGTAGTCACGCCACCAGATCGCCGCCAGCAGCAGACCAAGGGGGGCGACAAGGAAGAACGACTGCCGCCAGCCGAGGGTGAGAACGAGCCACGTCACACCGGGCCCGACGAGGGCCGCGCCGACCGTCGTCCCCGCGGTGGAAAGACTGTTGCCGAGGGCCCAGTGCCTTGCCGGAAGCCAGGCGAACATCGAACCGCCGCACGTCACTGGGAACAGCGGCGCCTGCACGGCGCCCTGTGCCGCGCGAAGGATCACGAGCAGGGCGACAGCCACGAGCACCGGGAGCCCGCGCGGCACTGACGCCATGAGCGCCGTCGTCGCGAACCAGGCGATGAAGAGCGCCGTCATCGCACGGCGTGGTCCGAAGCGATCACCGAGCATTCCACCCGGCACCTGACAGAGGGCGTACGTCCACGCGAACGCGCCGAGGATGAGCCCCAGCTGCGTCTCGCTCAGGCCGAGGTCGCGCATCATCGTGGGTGCGGCGACCGACATGTTGAACCGCAGCACGTAGGCGACGAGACTCGCGAGGACGATCCAGGCCACGATGCGCCAGCGCACGGATGTCGCGCGTTCGCCGCCGGCGTGCACGCTGCCGACCGACATCGCCTGCGCCCCGCGTGCGTCGATCATCGTCCCGCCGCGACCGCGCGCGCGCGAACGTCCACCGGAAGGGCGATGCGCTGCCCGCCCTCGATCCACACTTCCAGCACCATGCGGCCGGGCTGCGTGGGAACGTAGGTGAAGTCCGCGGTCTCGCCCGGCCCCATGCGCATCACCGCCGGCTGCACGCGTCTGAGCGCCGTGGGCAGGTCGGCGCCGTCGCGCGCGAGCGGATGCCAGCGCGCCACCTCGGTGTTCGTGCCGAAGCGGAAGTTCAGGAGCTCGTCGGCGTGAATGCTCACGATTCGCACACGGTTCGTTTCACCCACTGTCATGCGCAGCGGCTCCGGCGAAACGCTGCCGTTCACGAGCAGGAACGTAGGCGCCTGCTTGTGAAACACCGGCAACCCGCCGCCTCCGGCGACCACGAGGTGATCGCGCGCGAGGTCGCGCGGCGCGTCGCTGACGATGATCGCGCCGTACATCCCCGACCCGATCTGCCGCAGCTCGTGCAGGTGCGAGTGATACGGGAACGTGCCGCTGCGCGGCGGCGTGAACTCCGCGACGAACGTCTCACCCGGCGGGATCGGTGGCATGATGCGCTCGCCAATACCGCTGAATCCCGGCACCCCGTCCGGGAAACTCTCGATCTCGAGCCCGTGCCAGTGCACGCCACTCGGCTCATCGAGGTTGTTGCGCACGACGATGCGCACCGGCTGGCCGCGCCGGAGCTCGAGCGTCGGACCGGGGAGCTGCACGGAGTCGCGCGACGGTGCTGCGTCGCCGCGCTGCACGACGAAACCGTATGCCGTCTGTCCACCCACCAAACCGTTCGGCCGCTTCTGGATCAGCAGGTCGATCGTGCGCGCGTTCGCGACGCCAACCCCCTTGTAGCTCGGCGCTGGCGTGACGTGCATCCCGATGACGAGACCGCGCATGGTGTGACCGCCCGGGCCATCGTGCGCGGGCATTGCGTGCTCACCGTTCGCCGCCGGCAGCACGTACGGGTCCGGCGAACCGTGCAGGCTCACGATGTCGCCGACATGACCGGCGAAATGACAGTGGAACACCCAGTTGCCCGGCGTGGTCGGCACGAACGCGAGCGAGAGCGACCCGCCAACGGGTACCGTCCGCATGTTCTGCAGCGGTTGCAGTGCCGGTGGCACGACGGTGTCAACCCGCGCGCCACCGTGTCGCGCGACGCGGAAGTAGAACCCGTGCAAGTGCAACGGGTGCACGACGGCGGACGCGTTGATGATGCGGAAGTGCACCGAGTCGCCCTGCCGGAACGTGAGGCGCTCGTTGTACGGCCATGCCTTGCCGTTGAAGGTCAGCGCAGCGTCGAAGCTCCCGCTCTTGGGGAACGGGTGGAACCATTCCGTGATGAGCCAGACCCGCTCCTGCGCCGTGTCGGGCAGTGCACCCGCCGCATCGACGACCAATGCGCCGGTGAGCTGCCCGTCGAGCCATTCACGGTCGTCGTTCGACCTGCGGCCGGCGAGCGCGCCCCAGTAGAAGTAGTTCCCAGTGCGATCCAGCCGAAACGTGAGCTCGCGCGTCGCGCCCGGCGCGATCTGCAGTGTGTCGCGCTCGGCGGGCATGGAGCGGCGGAGCCCGCCCAGCGTGATTGCGGAGTCGGAGCGGTTGCGCACCGAGAGCCGCACGGTCGTCCCGACAGGCGCCCGAAGCAGCGGCCCCGGCACCTCGGGCGCCTTGTCCCGCTCGGCGAAGGCGAGCGTGCGCACGACGGGATCGTGCGCGCCCTCCGGCTGGTACGCCGCCTCAACAATGTCGAGCGACAGCGTGAGCGTATCGCGCACCCGCGTGCCAGCGGGATGTCGATTCTGGTTGACGCGCGCGAGCGGTGCGTTCGCGACAGGACGCGGCAGCGGTTCGCGCGCGGTGGGTGGTACGACTGACTCCTGCATCTGCGGCGCGAGCACCAGCAGCAGCGCGTATAGATTCAACATGGCTATGGTTGGTTGGGATGAGAACGAGTCTTCGGCATTCGGCTGTGGGAAGTCCGTGCACACGATGTTCGGGAAGCGCCGGAAGCAGTGTGCATTCAGCCTACGGCCGCCACGAACTCCGCTTCCCGCGCCCGAGCGCGGGCCACGCCCCCCACGAAATCGTCGCGCCCGCGCAGCCCGTTGTAGCAGGGCGAGATCCGCCGTAGTAGTCCGCGACGTAGAATCCCGTCGTCACGGCGCGCGCCGACCCGCGGCGGCAGTTGAGACGTCCAGGGCGAGCGTCACGGAGAGCGCTCCTCGGTCCGCGCCGCCGCCGAGCGCGGGGGGAGCGCCGCGAGGGCGGCCAACAGCTGCGCCGCGTTGAACGGCTTGGTCAGGAAGCCGTGGGCCGGGTTGTCGCTCGTGGTCACGCCCATGGTGTCGGCCACGCGCCCGTCGCCGCCGATGAGCAGGACCGCGACGTGGCCGAGCGCCGGGTCATCACGGATGGCACGCGCGAGGCGGCGTCCGTCGAGCGCCTGGATCGCGACATCGCTGATCACGAGATCCACTGCGCCCGTGCGCACCGCGCGCAGCGCCTCGAGTCCGTCGCCCGCCTCGACAATGCGCGCGACCGGGGACGCGTGGTGCCGGAGGCAGCCGCGCAGGTAGTACCGCATGTCCGGGTCGCCGTCGACGAGCAGTACAGTCAGCGGCTGAACGTCCATGGCGAAATGGTCCTGACGGGATGAAACGTGGGCATCGATGCGAAACCGGGAACCGAGGAGTGACGTGCACGCCTCGAGCGGCTGCTGGTTGCCCTACCATGCGCCGAACCGCCCCACAGCACCGAGCGCTCAGGTCGCGGGGTCATGCGCGTACGTCACATGCGACGTAGGCGCAACGATGTGCGACCCTGACGCATGCGCCCGCCTCCGACCAGGCCGGACCCGGGGGTCCGGAAAAGCGAGTCAGCCCCCTTCGCTGCCCGCCGTGGGCACCAGCGGCGCCGGTTTCGTTGCGCCGGGGACGAGCGATCGAGCGCGCCAACCCGACGGCCTCTTCCCGTGTAGCGCCTGAAACGCGTTCGAGAAATGCGCGACGCTCTTGAACCCCACCGCGTACGCCACCTCGGCCACCGAGCCGGCACCCGCGTCGAGCAGTTCGGCCGCCCGCTCGAGCCGCATCCGCCGAATGAGCTCGGACGGCGTCTCACCCCACTGCTCGCGCAACCGGCGATGTAGGTTGCCACGACTCTGCGCGACGGCCGCGGCCAGTCGTTCCACGGAGAACCCCTCGTCTCCGAGGTTCGCTGCGATCGCCGCCCGCACCTGGTCGAGCAGGCGATGGTCGGCCGGGATGACGGCGGCCTGCTCTGCGTCGGCGGATGCTGAAGGCATGAGCTGGTTAACGCCGATGCTCGTCCCTGCGTAGCGCTCCCGCAATCGGCGGCGCATCGCGATCGTGTTCGCGATGCGCGCGATCAGCTCCGGCACGTCGAACGGCTTCGTGAGATAGTCATCGGCGCGCTCGGTCAGCCCGGCGAGCCGGTCCTCCGCCTCCGCCCGCGCCGTGAGCAGGATGACGGGCAGGAAGTCGGTTTCTGGATCGGACTTGAGGGCGCGGCAGAGCGCGTAGCCATCCATGACCGGCATCATCACGTCGGAGAGCACGAGGTCGGGCAGGTACCGGCGCGCTAGCTCGAGCCCCTGCTGCCCGTCCGCCGCTTCGAGCACCCGGTACGGGGGCGAAAGGTGCCGGGACACGTACGCGCGGATCTCGGCGTTGTCGTCCACCACCAGCACCGTCGTCACGTCGTCCGCGTCTGCCATCGCTTCTGTGCCGGACACTGCGGCCTCGATGGCCAGGGAGTCGGCTGGCATGAGCATCGGTCGCGCGCGCGGCACCCACGGCGCCGCGGCGCCGTCGTCGGCCATGGGCTCCGGAGGCAAATGCGTGCTCCCGGTCGGCAGCGTCACCACGAACGTGCTCCCGAACCCCTCTTCGCTCTTGACGGTGATCGATCCCCCGTGGCGGAGCACCAGCTCGCGCGCCAGCGCCAGCCCGATCCCCGTGCCGGGGTGCGCACCCGCAGTCGACGCTGCCCGATGAAAGCGATCGAACACCAGATCGACATCGGCGGCCGGGATGCCAGGACCGTTGTCGCGCACGGTGATGAGCGCCGTGCCGTCGCCGGGGGCGAGGATCACGCGTACCGTGCCGCCGTCCGGCGTAAACTTGAACGCGTTCGCGAGCAGGTTCGACAGGGCACGCTCCAGCAGCTCGGGGTCACCGACCGCGACGATCGACTCTGCGGGCACCTGGATGTCGTAGGCGATCGCCTTGCGCTCGGCGAGCGGCAGGAACGAGCGCGCCACGTCGTCGACGAACGGGCCGAGGTCGAGACGCCGCGCACGCACGGTCACGCGCCCTGCTTCAGCGCGTGCGAGTTCGAGGATTTCGTTGATCAGGTCGAGCACACGCGCCGCGTTGCGGCGTGCGAGATCCACCTGCTCCACCGCCGACGGCGACAGCGGGCCGTGCGCGCCGGCGAGGAGATCGTCGAGAGGTCCGAGCGTGAGCGTGAGCGGCGTGCGGAACTCATGGCTCACGTTCGCGAACAGCTGGCTGCGCGCGCGGTCGAGGCGCCGGAGCTGCTCCGTCTCCATGTGTTCGACCTCAAGGCGACTCGCCAGCCGCAACCGGCCGACCTCATAGCGGCGGGCGACCACGAGTAGCGCCAGCGCAATCGAGGAATACAGTGCGTACGCCCACCAGGTGCGCCACCACGGCGGCGTGATGATGATTACGAGCGACGTGCCCTGCCGGTTCCATACACCGTCGTTGTTGCTCGCGCGCACCTGGAACGTGTAGCGGCCCGGCGGCAGGTTGGTGAACGTCGCCGCACGCACGGCGCCCGCTTCGAACCAGTCATCGTTGAAGCCGACCATGCGATATGCGAACCGGTTCTTTGCCGGCGCCGAGTACTCGAGCGCCGCGAACTCGAACGTGAGCACCGCATCGCGATACGAGAGACGTAGCGTGTCGGTCTCCGAGATTGTCGCGAGGAGCGCCGTCCCGCTGTCGCGGACCGTCTCGTAGCGGTTGCCCCGCCGAAAGCCCGTAATCGCGACGGCGGGCGCGTGCGGATTGTCCGTCACCGCTTCCGGGCGGAAATAGCTGAAGCCTTTGGTACCACCGAAGAAGAGCTCTCCGTTGCGACTGCGGAAGGCGGCGCCCGAATTGAACTCGTTGCCCTGCAGCCCGTCGTTCGCATCGTAGTTCCGGAACTGTCCAGTCGTCGGATCGAAGCGCGAGATCCCCTTGTTCGTGCTGATCCACAGCCGGCCGCTACGGTCCGGGAGCACGCCGTACACCACGTTGTTGGGCAGGCCGTTGCGTTCCGTGAGCGCGGTGAACGTGTTGGAGTCGAGATCGAGACGATTGAGTCCACCGCCCGCGGTGCCGACCCACAGGTATCGATCGGGGCGTCGCGGATCGGGGAGGATCGCGCGGAGCGCATCGTTGCTCAGGCTCCGCGGATCGCGCGGGTCATGGCGGTAGTGCCGGAGCGCGCCCGTGCGCGGATCGAACCGCGTGAGCCCCTGATCGGACCCGAGCCACAGGGCGCCCTGCGCGTCCTGTATCGTCGACGGGAAGATCCAGCGGCGCTGTGTCGCGACCGTCTTGTGGCGCCACGTCTCGAAGCGGCCGCGCACCGGATCGGCGAGTCGTGCGAGGAAGTTCTCCGTCACCGCCCACACGGCGCCCTCGCGGTCGCGGAACACGTCGTAGACGGTCTGCTCCGGCAGTCCGGCCGAGTCTCGCGGATCGTGCCGGTACAGTCGCGATCGACCCGTCGCGATCTCGTGGCGATACAGGCCCTGGTACGTCGCCGCCCAGAGAAACCCGCGTGGGTCTTCAATGACCGACCAGACACCTGTATTGCCGAAGTCGTTCGGCCGGTCGGACGTGGTCTCGAAACTCCGGAGTGCGCCCGTGGAACGGTTCCACGTGTACAACAGCCCGGCGTCAATCCAGAGCGTGCCCGTGCGATCCTCGAACAGCGTATACACACTGAACCCCGACAGACGCGACAGAGACGTCTCGGGGCGACGGAACGTGTGGAACCGATCCGCCTTCGGATCGTGCACGCTGATGCCGTAGCCGTTCGTGCCCACCCAGAGCACATCGGACCGGTCGCGATAGATGGCGGTCGGGAGGTTGCTGTTGATGCTCGCGGCGTCCTGCGCCTCGTGGCGATAGTACGTGAACGCGCCGGTCGCGGGATCGAGTCGCATCAGCTCCGAGCGCGTCGTCATCCAGAGCGACCCCGCGCGGTCCACGGCGAGTCCGATCGCCTCGCCCCAGCCGAAACGGAAGGAGCGGTACCGGTGGTAGTAGCGTCGTGTGCCGGTTCGTGCGGAATCGAGCACGCTCACACCGGCGCGCGAGCCGACCCAAAGTCGGCCGCCCGCATCCTCGTGCAGTGCGGAGACCGACGGGTCGATCGCGCCACCGGGTGCTTCGAGGCCGCCGCTCACGCGCGCGAAGGTCACGGTGCGGCCGTCGGATGTCGCTCGCCGAGCGAGCCCAGAATCGGTGCCGACCCACAGCTCACCACGCCGGTCGACGAGCACCGCCCGCACTCGGCCGCCGCCGATGCTCGACGGATCGGTGGGAGAGTGCGCAAACCGCTCGACGACGACCGGCCCGGCGCTCCCGGCGCTCAGGCGGAACAGGCCCTCCGCGCCCGCAGCCACCCAGACGTTGCCGTCGTGGTCCTCCGCAAATCCGGAGACGTCCTGGGTCGGACTCGACGCGACGTGTTCGAACCGCTCGCGGATGCGGTCGAAGCGATCGACGCCGCCGTGTGAGCCGACCCAGAGCCGCCGCCGGCTGTCCTCGAACAGTGCAGTGATTTCACTGCCGGAAACCGAGGTCGAATCTGCGGCGTCGTGGCGGAAGACCACGAACTCGTGTCCATCATATCGATTCAGTCCGTCCTTGGTGCCGAACCACATGAAGCCGCGGCGGTCCTGGACGATGGACGAGATCGCGCTCTGCGACAGCCCGTCGGCGATGGTGAGGTGGCGGAATGCGACACGGTCCTGCGCGGCGAGCGACGCAACGGTCGCATGACACGCAGCGAGGATCGCGAGTAGTCGGAAGGCGACGAGGCCGCGTGCACGATTCGGCGGCACAGGCGTCGGACGCACGCCCGTGCGAGGTCTGGGCGCGCAGAAAAGTCGACCAGCGACGTGCACAGTGCGGTTTGGCAGGAAGCGAGGGGCGAAGCACGAGCTAGAGGCCCGATGCGACCGGCACGCCACTACCAGGTATCGAGCGGTCGAGGGCGCGCTCCGACCTCGGGGTGGGACGAAACGTTCCAGCGCCCGGATCATGCGGGACGGGGGTGCAGAGCGCCGTGTTGAGTGTGGTGCCGCGATTGGGGCATGTCAAGCGACATCAGGAAGTGACCCCTTCACGACATCAGGAAGTGACCCCTTGGGGTGAGGGTGAGGGTGAGGGTGCGGTGTGCTGATCGTGTTGCCGGTGCGCCGTCAGGAGCCCGGCCCGGCGCTTGTCCTTGAGCCGATAGCGCTCGCTGCGGATCGTGATGACGTGACTATGATGCAGACCGCGGGTCGAGGATCGCAGTCGCAGGTAGCCCAGCTCGTCGATGATGAGCAGTTCCGGTTTGGCAACGTGCCGCAGCTTCTCGTCGAGCTGCCCCTGCGTGTGCGCTTTGACGAGCTGCGCGATCTGCGTGGTCGCGCTGGTGAACACGACCGTGTAACCGGCAGTGATCGCCGCGCGAGCCCGATTGCCATGTCGATCCGCCGCGCATCCTTCGGCGCGATCTCACACTCGCAGAGATAGCCGACGGTTTCCACGTGCGTCAGCTCGCGTGCTCGGCACGGCACCGGTTCCAGACGAACTTCCCGACGCGTATGGGCACGGCGACGCCGACGAAGCGGCATGGCGGCCCGATCGGCCAAACATCACGCTTCCGAACCTCCCTCCTCGCGCCGACGTCGAGACCAAGGCGGTGCTCAAACAATGCATCACCGCCCGAGCGTCACTCGCCGAGCTGCGGCAAGCGGCCGAACTCATCCCGAATCAGTCTGTCCTGATTGGTACGTTACCGCTGCTCGAAGCCGGGGCCAGCTCCGAAATCGAAAACATCGTCACGACCGCGGATCGACTGTTCCAACATGTGAGCGATGACGCACACGCGGACACTGCTACCAAGGAAGCACTACGCTACAGCCGCGCGCTCTTCGACGGCTTCCGCGCACTTTCTGCGCACCCACTGACCACGCGCACTGCCGAACTGATCTGCAGCCGCATCAAAGGCGTGGAGATGACCGTGCGGCGACTTCCCGGCACAGCGCTCGCGAATCAGGCGAGTACAGAGGTCGTGTACACCCCACCGGAAGGCGAGCCCCTTCTGCGCCAAAAGCTCACGAACTGGGAGCGCTTCATGCACGAGGCGACCGACCTGGATCCGCTGATCCGCATGGCTATCGGACACTACCAATTCGAGGCGATCCACCCGTTCACCGACGGCAACGGAAGAACGGGGCGAGTGCTCAACAGCCTCTTTCTCAATGAGCAGGATCTGCTGACGCTGCCCATTCTCTACCTCAGCCGCTACATCAACAACAGCAAGTCGGAGTACTACCGGCTGCTGCAACGCGTCACGAGTCACGGCCACTGGGAATCATGGTTGCTGTACATGCTGCGAGGCGTTCACGAAACCGCTCAATGGACCACCGCGAAGATCGCGGCCATCCGTGCGCTCAGGGCGCATACCGTCGAGTACGTAACGCGCGAACTTCCCAAGATCTACAGCCGCGAACTCGTGGAAATGATCTTCGACCTTCCCTACTGTCGCATCAGCAACGTCATCGAGCGCAGTATCGCGAAGCGGCAAACAGCATCGGTGTATTTAAAGCAGCTAACATCGATCGGCGTGCTGACCACGGAATCGGTGTCAAAGGAAAAGCTCTTCGTGCATCCGAAACTCATGCTGCTGCTAACGCAGGACCGAAACGAATTTGCGCGCTATCCGGGGTTTGAAATACGGTAAGCGACTCGCCCGCAGGCGTATGCCCCACCGCGCCAACGCGAGTCCACGCGAGCTGTGGCGCACACCGCCCTCGCCCAGGCGGGCGCGGCCGAGGGTGTCCCAAAGCCGCCTCTGCGTGGGGGGCGCAATCTACCCGGCGAGCCACCACGCCCGACCCCCCGCGCAGGAAGCGGCGACTGGGACACCCTCGGCCGCGCCCAGCCCCCGCGCACCACGATCCATCAACAGCACACCGCGATTACGAGCGCACCAACTTCTTGTACTTGATCCGCGTCGGCATATCCGCATCCGGTCCCTTCCGCCGCTTCAAGTCCTCGATGTACGCGCCGTAGTTCCCCTCAGCCTACGGCGTGTAGCGGTGCATTGGGTCGCTTCCCTCTGTGGGATCGAGGCTGCCCCTCTCCAGTGGTCCAGTTGTGACAACGAATGTGACAAATTGGGCGCGCTGTTCACCGCCGGAATGCGGCAGACCGCCTTCCCTAGCCGACCGTAGGGACCACGAGCCGTGCCGCGCCTCGGATTACGGAATGGCCGACGATTGTCAGAGTGGAGCGTTATCCTCCCCTCAACTTCAGGAGTGCCAATGTCCGACAGTCTAGTCTCGACAAAGAACGCGTACAGAGAGTTGCTTGCGACGTTGGCGTCGCAGCCTGGCCAGTTCGGCCAATTGGTTCTCAGCTTTGCGAGGACCGGCAGCCAGTGGAACCGAGAGCTGATGGTCTGCGGTCGGGCACCAAACGGACTCGACGCCAAGGACGAGATTACCGTCCAGGATCTCAGCACACGCGAAGCGCGTGAGCGACGAATCGAGCGCTGGGAGAGGTCGACAGATCATCAGGACCTCGACTGGGTCGCAAAATACTGGGCGACTCCTATTCACGGATACTACACGCGCCGTTCCGCCTTCTGGCGGGTGGCGAGGCAGGTGGCCCGTCAAGTGTGCGCTCCACGCTTTGACGACGCAGTTTGGTCCTCATCCCTCGCGTGGACCAACCTGTATCACGTCGCCCCACTCATAAGCGGAAACCCAGGGTCACGTCTCATCGGCCTTCAAGCGGCCGCCTGCGCGCGTCTACTCGAGAGCGACGTGGCGCGATTGGGCTCGAAGCGGCTCCTCGTTATGGCTGGCCACGACTGAGCCGCGCCGTTCTTAACGCACGGCATGACCTGGCATCCCGACGAGGCGTTCGTGCAGGGCTCCGGTCGATGGACGCTTCCGAACGGACAACGGGTCGCAGTGGTCGTTGCGAGGCATCCGCAGGGTAAGCGTGAAGGCCCGATGGTCAGCGCCGTGGTCAAGGCGTTTGACACGCTCGGACTCGCCTGATCCCCTTCGGCCCAGTCATCGCATGATCACGCACGCCCTCTCCTTTCTCGTCGATGCGGACGCCCCGTGGCGGGCACGCGCCTCAGTCACACTGTCCGACGCATTTCAAGCGGCAGCTCTGTCCGGTGTGTCGGCCTCGCTGCAGAGCACGGAGGTCTCACTGGTGCACCCGGAGACCATCGAGTTCCACGGGGATGCGCCGACCATGCTGGTCGTGCGCGAGCTCCACGGCCAGGCGGCTGTGGCGGGCGGTACGGCAAGACAGATCGACGACAGCGTATTTGAGGTGGTCGTCCCCCGCTCGAAGTCCGTGATCTCCTTCGTGCTCGTCCTCTCCGCCGGTGACGCAGAGATCGAGCTCCCGATAGCGGCGGGGAACGTTGCGGCCATTCAGATACTCGGCTGGGGGCTCGCCGCCGCAGGTGCTCGCACCGAAGTCAGCGTCGGCGGACAACAGCTCGCCGAAGCGCTGAGGCAACTGGCACCAACGCGAAGATCGTAATGCCGATCAGGACTGCTACTCGTCAGGACTCGGCGAGTAGATGAAATGAGCGCCGCGAAAGTGCGCCTTCAGCGCCACGAGCGATGGGAGAGTGTTCGTCCCCCACATCTTGGTAAAGGCGTACCTGCGACCGTCAGCTTGAAGCGGCTCGTCGCTCTCGCACATGCAGCGAGTTACGTCGACGCGTCTTTCACCATTCGACTTTGACTGCTCGACGGATTGGCGAAATCCCTTTGAGTACACTTCGCGGTCCACTTGTATCCAGGGACGGGTGTACAGTAGCAACGGCTTAATCTCTGCCGCCCTCTTGCCCAGACCTTCGACATAGTATGACACCACCGGATTGAACAGCCGACGTTTCCGCAGGAGCGTGAAGCGGTTGCCTCATGGTCAACGCGCGCCAAGTCCCTCGTCAGGATCCCCTCGGCGCCTCCGCTACGCGGCTTCTCACACACATCTCGCTCGCCTCGCGTACCGGGATGACTTGATCGACCCGACGCAACAGCTTTTCGTAGAGTCTGAATGGCTGAAGGTACACAGCGAATATCGAGGGTGCGCTCATTTAGCCATCACGGATTTCATCAGCTCTCGGCGTCGCATTTCACTTACGATTGCGAGACACGTTCGTTGACCGTTCAAGCACTCGAAGAGTTCTCAGGAGGAACACGACGAGCACCGACATTGTGGAGTCCGCTAAGACTCAAATCTATTTCCGATATTCTTTGACATTGACAACCTCAGGAACCGCCACGATACTGAGCGCGCGGTAGTGACTCTGGTGCTCAATGGTCGATGTGTCGAATCAATTTGCCATGCACTTGGGGGCGGCGGTTTGCTCGATTTGCACCTTTGCAAAACGAGGATGTCATTTTCCATTACCGGAGTAGATGAGATGAGATTGCGGATTCAGCAGGTCAGCATGTCGGCTATCATGCTATGTGCGGCAGTGGGATGCAGTGATTCGGGAATCCTCGCGGCTGACGATCGGCGCGATCAACCCGAGCGCGTCAGAGCAACTAGCTACCAGCAGTCTCCCGGAGTTTTCGTGCTTCACGATAACGGGACGGGACAAGACTTTCGGTTGGATCTGCCAGCGGGTGTGCTGACCGCAAGCGGCACTCCCAACGAACGGATTCTGCTGAGCAATGAGCAGCTGCCGCTTTTCGCGACATACTTTCAGGAGCGAATCGAAGCTGACAGTATGGTCTTGGATCTTGAATTGGCGGCATCAGAATGGTCGCCGCCAGACCCAGACTGCGGTCCTGTCCTCGCCGACGAAATACCGGACTGCGAGCAACCGATGAGAGGAGCCGCTGGCGCAACCTCGGCGCTTCCCTGGGTTCAGTACGGCGGGATTCCAACGATGAAGTTGGACGCGTCTGGCTTCAAATACATGAAGCCGCAAGCGAGCCTTTCGACTGCAACATTGTCAAGCTTCACGGGGTACGATCCGTGCGCTGATGTCCTCAACGCGATAGTACCGAGCAAACTGACGTACAATGAGTCACGGGCACTAGTGTAGTGCGTCATAAATAGCTTTACATATTGACTCATTGGCGCTATACTGCGTTCATGAGTCGACAGGCTGCGCCCATCGAGTTGAGCTCCGACGAAGACGCGACGTTGTTGGCGTGGGGGCGCAGTCGGACCCTGCCGCTGCGCCAGGTACAGCGCGCGCAGATCGTGCAGCTCGCGGCCGCCGGCATGGACAGCCAGGATATCGCCACCACGCTCGGTGTGTCGCGCCCGACCGTGCAATTGTGGCGGCAGCGGTTTCTGGCGTTGCGCCTGCGCGGGTTGGAGAAGGACGCGCCGCGCCCTGGTCGGTTGGCGCAGATCACCGAGCCGCAAGTGCAGGCCGTCTTGGAGGCGACGCTGCACACCACGCCGCCGAACGCGACCCATTGGAGCACGCGCACGATGGCGCAGGCCCAAGGCCTCAGTGAAGCGACGGTCCGGCGCATCTGGCAGCGTCACCAACTGAAGCCGCACTTGACGAAGACGTTCAAGTTGAGCCGGGACAAGGCGTTCGT
>NZ_JBKJRB010000029.1:0-6363 GCF_046594945.1 Gemmatimonas sp.
GGCATAGCGCGCGGTGCGCCGTGTGCGCAGGTAATGCGCTTCGTCGATAATGACGAGTGTTCGCAGCGGCGCTCGCTCGCGTACCACTTCTTGTCGAACGGTGCCGGCAGCCGTTGCGTGATGGGCGCCGTCGTGGCGGGAAAAGCCGTGCACGGAGTGCAGTCGTATGTGCGGCAGGTGGGCGTGAGTGATCGCGGTGCGCCACATGGTTTGCAGGGCGGCCGGTGCAATGATGTGCACCTGTTGGTACGCACCGGCCACGGCAAGCGCGGTGTACGTTTTGCCCAGGCCCACGTCATCGGCGAGGAGGGCGCCGTGATGCTTGCGCATCGCCGTGTGAATGCGTGCGACTGCGTCACGCTGGTGAGGGAGCAGCGTGACATCACCGAGTTCGGCGGGCGGTGGCGGTGCGATGAGGGCGGTGGCGAGCCGAGCCTGGACGTGGCTCGCGTCGTGGGGAGAGCACGTCATGGCGTGTACCAGTCGAGCAATGGGGTGAGTTGGCGAAGCGGAACGTCGTAGGCATCGGCGACCGCGAGATCGTGCTCGTTGATTGGAACGTGCTCGTGCTTCGCGAGTCGTTGTCCGACCGGCGCGAGCAGGGTGCGGGCGCGCAGCCAATCGTGGGGCACGGGTAGAGCAGCCACGGTCCAGCCAAGGAATCGGCGAAAGCCACCGCGGGCGGGTTCAGCGAGCACGTCGAGCCAGGCGGCGGCAATGGTGGAGTTGAGCAGCGCGTCAAGTGCGTAGGCGTCGTCGAGTGACGCGGTTCGCACCACGTAGCAGCTATTGAGCGGCACGGTGGGATCGCCGGCATCGAGCACGCGGGTGCGCAGTCGTTTGCCGATGTCGGCCCAGACCACGCGCGGCGTGTCGGCGCGGGCGGCTTCGGTGCGGAATAGCGTCCACCAGGGCATGCGGGCGCGGGCATCGCACCGGCTTTCGAGGCGTGGGCGCCAGTGCGCGAGCCATCGCGTGGTGGCGGGCGGCAGCGTGCGTAGCGGGAGACCATCCGGACCGTGGGTCCACAGAATGCGCAGTTCTTCGCCTGCCTTGGTGGGGCCTGCGATCGGCGACCGTGCGATAATGCCTTCCCCGCGCAGCGCGGGGCGCAGCAGTCGGCGTTCGATGATGGCCGATCGCGGTACGGGTGCGGTGCCTGGCGCGGGGTTGTCCGACGCGACCACGGTGGCGGAGTCGTCGTCGTGTTCCTGCGCGTGCACGAGGAAGGCGGCATTACAGCCGCACTTCACGCCAAGTAGCGGGCGTCCGATGGGGGAGTCACCGAGTGCGGGGCCGGCGGCGCGGAGCCGTTCGAAGGCCGCGTGGGCGGGTGGCGGGAGGAGGATCCACGGGGCGGCGGCGTCGCCGTCGAGGGCGAGTCGTGCCATGGGAACCGGAAAGTGACGTTCGCCGAGTGCCGTGCTGATGGTGACATCGATGTCAGTGGGCGCGGATGTCGGCGTGTGCGGTGAGACGTCGGTGCCGGCGTGTTTGCGGGCCACCAGCAGCGACGGATAGGTGGCGGCATCGAACATGGCGGGGGCGTCACTCCAGTCGCGGATCGTACGCACGGTGGCGTACTGGGCGATTGTGCGACGGATGCCGCCGCCCGAAAGGGAACGCCACAGCTTGGCGGGTACGAGCAGGGCGAGCGTGCCACCCGGCGCGAGCAGTTCGAGGCTGCGTTCGATGAAGGCGACCGAGAGGTCCGGCTGCGAGGCGAAGCCCACGCCGGCGCCGGCGCGAGCGGCACCGGCGTGCCAGGTGGCGGCGCGCATGCTGCGGAACTCCCGACGCAACTGCTCGCGATCGCGTGGCGCGAGCGCGTGCGGCCGCACCCATGGCGGATTGCCGATGAGCACGTCGAAACCACCGGTGGCGGCAACGTCGGCGAAGTAGGTGACGAAGCGGAACGGCAGCGCGCCGCCGTCGGCCAGTTTGGATCGGGCGGCGGAGAGTTCGCGACAGTGTGCGCGGATGGCGTCGAGCTTGAGGTGATCAGCGCGGGTGGGCGTACGTCGCTGACCGAAGAGATCGCGCGCGCGGAGTGCACTGAGCAAGGCAACGCGATCAGCGCGGAGTGCATCGCGTCGCGTGGAGAGTTCGGCCATCGCGCGTTGTCGCTCTTCGCGCTGGAGGGCAATCGCGATGGACTGTTTGCGCGGCCCGGTCGCGCGGGTGTAGCGCTCGCGCAGCGCCGTCAGCGTGCGGGCGCTGGGTGGCGCGAATCGGAAATTTCCGCCGGCAAGGGAATCGCCGACGCGAATGTGATGATCCAGATTGGGCAGCGGCGGCACGCGGGTGATATCGGTTTCCGAACATTCGATGACCACCGATAGCCAGAGCCGCAGTTCGCAGAGCCAGACGGCGACCGGATTGCGATCGACGCCGAAGATGCAGTGCGTGAGGAGCTGTCGTCGGATGCGATGCGCGTCGGCGGCTGGCGAACCTGAGAGCCGCTGTGTGCGTCGGTGCAGTGTGCTGAGGCGTTCGAGCGTGTGCACCAGGAACGCGCCCGATCCGCAGGCCGGATCGAGAATGCGCAGACGGTGCAGGGCATCGGTAGTGGCGGGGGTGAGCACGAGCGGCTCACTGGTGTCGTCGAGGGCATCGGGAGGGAGGTCGGGGAGGGCGGTGAACAGGGCGTCGCGGACCACCTGTTCGACCAGTGCCGGTGGCGTGTAGAACGAGCCCGAGCGTCGACGCTCGTCGGTGGCCATGAGCGATTCGAAGGCACGACCAAGCATTTCCGGGTCGACCGCGACTTCGGACCAGCTGGCGGAATCTTCGTGGGCGGTGAAACGGTGTCGGTCGAGGACCGTGCCCACGAGATGGGCAATGGCATCGTCGCTGAATTGCAGCGTGCGGTGCCGCTTCTCGAGGGGCGTCGGGGAAAACAGGCCGCCGTTGAGAAACGGGACGGCCCCGAAGCGACGCGCGGCGGGGGCACGATCGCGGCGCGGCGTGTTGAGCGTACCGAAAAACAGCGGGCGCAACAGCCGATGATGCAGCTGTCCGCCAAGCTCGAGCTGCGCGGTGGTGTGATGCAGGAGAAAATCGAGGCGATGATCGAGCCAGCCCTTCGCTTCCAGAAACGCCAGAAAGAGACAGCGGCTAGTGCAGAGCAAGGCGAGCTCGCGCCGTTCGACGGGCGATGTGGCGCTCGCGGCCTGACCATTCACATCGGTGGCGAGCGTCGTGACAGCGCGCTCGAGGATCCCGTAGAACCGATTGGAGAGCGCTTCGCGCCGTAAGATGTCGGTGAATCGCGCGTGGCGCAGCAGGGCCGCCTGCTCCGGAACGGCGGCGAGCGCGCGCAGCGTGTCAGCATCGGAGTCCACCACGCGACTACGATCGATACGCAGGGCGGCCACGCGCGGACCGCTGCTGTGCGAGCCGACCGTGGCGATGCAGAGGGTGCGCGAACGCGCGTCAAGTGTAATGAGGCACCAGAGGCGCGCCGGGGCTTGGCGCAGCAGGGTGGCGGCCAACCGTTTGGTGAGTTCGCGCGGATCGCTGGCTGTGGCGAGATCGGTCGGCGGCGCGAGTTCGGCGCAGAGCAGTCGCAGCGTGCCCGGGCCGCGCACGAGGTCGGCGCTGCTCGTGAGCGCCTCGATGTGCAGGCGTTCGCGTCCGTCTGCGGAGAGCGTGGTGGGAGTTGCAGTGAAGCCCATGGCCTGGGCAATCGGTCGCAGCGACAGGCGGGAGTCGGCCTGCGCGAGCAGTTGGGCGGCGGCGCGGAGTGTGAGCACGCGGCCACAGTGGGTGCAGGTGGCCCCAGGAGTGTCACCCGAAGTATGCCGGCGGTGCTTTCGGAGCGCACGCGGTCAGAGCACCTTGCAACATGCCCGTTTCGATCGCCTTGTCGCCACGCTCCGACCCCCGCGCCTGGGTCGAGGTGGCGCGTGTGTTCGCGCGGCTCGGGCTTACCTCCTTCGGTGGGCCGGCGGCGCACATCGCCGCGATGGAAGACGAGCTTGTGAACCGTCGGCAATGGCTCAGCCGCGACGAGTTCGTCGACCTGGTCGGCGCGGCCAACCTCATTCCGGGTCCCAATTCCACCGAACTCGCGATTCACATCGGCTATCGTCGCGCCGGGTGGCCGGGGCTGGTGGCCGCCGGCGTCTGCTTCATCGTGCCGGCTGTGCTGTTGGTGTGGGGGCTCGCCATGGTGTACGTGCGCAACGACACGCGGGTGAATGTGTCGGCGATGCTGGCCGGGCTGCAGCCGGTCGTGCTGGCGGTCGTCGTGCAAGCACTCTGGCGATTGCGCGCCAGTCTGGTGCGGTCGCGCTGGGCCGCGGCGCTGGCATTGGGAAGCTTGGTCGCGGTGTTGGCGGGCGTGTCCGAGATCACGGTGCTGGTCGCCGCCATCCTCGTTTCGCTCGTGATCGCGCGCGCGACGGTGCGCGATGAGACGGACTCTGGCCCGGGGCATCGTAAGCTCGCCGCGTTTGGCGCCGTCGGTGCCGTCGGTGCCGTCGGTGCCGTCGCAACCACGATGAACGCGCCGTCGGTTTTTCTGGCGTTCGCCAAGATCGGCAGTGTGCTGTTCGGCAGTGGCTACGTCCTGCTTACTTTTCTGCGCGGCGAGTTCGTACTACGTCACGCCGTGCTCACCGACGCGCAGCTTCTCGATGCCATTGCGGTGGGACAGGTCACGCCAGGGCCCGTGTTCTCGGCCGCCACATTCGTGGGCTACCTGATTGCCGGGCACGCCGGCGCCGCCGCCGCGACCGCCGGCATCTTTCTCCCGGCGTTCGCGGGCGTCGCCCTCACCGCACCGTACGTCGTGCGAGCGCGCAGCACTCGGCGCTGGTCGACGGCGCTCGACGGCGTGAACGCGGCCTCACTGGCCCTCATGGCGTCGGTCGTGCTGGTGATGGTGCGCCAGATCGCGCCTGATCCGGCCGCCTTGACTATCTTAGGCGTGGCCGCGGCCATACTCATGTTCACGCGCGTGGGCAGTGGGTGGGTGCTGCTCGCCGGCGGATGCTTCGGTCTGCTGCGCACGCTCGTCTGATTGTTCGCGTACTCTTTTTCTCATCGCACGACTTCCCATGCCCGTCTGCTGGCTCAACGGATCCTTTTGCGCGGAACGGGACGCGTCGGTCTCTATCTTTGACCGCGGCCTGCTGTTCGGCGACGGCGTCTACGAAGTCGCGGCGGTCTTGAACGGGCGGCTGCTCGACGCCGACCGGCACCTGGTGCGTTTGGCGCGCTCACTGGCGGCCATCGCTATTCCCCACACGCAGTCGGCCGCGACATGGCTCGATGTGATGCAGCAGTTGGCCACGCAGAATGGTATCGACGAAGGACTCGTATATCTGCAGGTCACGCGTGGCGTTGCCGAACGCGATTTCCCGTTCCCTGTGAACGCGACGCCCACGATGTTCGCCTACGCCCGGGCAAAGTCGCTGCGGGCTGATGCGAACGCATCTGGTGTGCGGTTGCTCTCGGTGCCCGACATGCGTTGGACGCGGTGTGACATCAAGAGCACCAGCATGCTGGCGCAGGTGCTCGCCAAGCAGTCGGCGCGCGCGGGCGGGGCATTCGAAGCGATGATGCACGTCGATGGCCTCGTGACCGAAGGCGGCTCCAGCAACCTGTGGATCGTGAACGACGGCGTCGTGCAGACGCGTCCGCTCGCGAACGACATCCTGGCGGGCATCACACGCGATGTTGTGCTCGAACTTGCACACGCATCCGGTGTGCCGGTGCGAGAGCGCGCTTTCACGGTTGCGCAGGCAAAGGCGGCCGGTGAGTGCTTCATGAGTAGCGCTACGAGCTTCATCCTACCGGTTACCGCGATCGACGATGACACCATGCGCGGTGGGGAGCCCGGCCCCGTCACGCAGCGGTTGCGCGCCGCCTACATTGCGCGCGCCGATCGACTCACGCGCTGACCGGCCCCGCGCGCTACTGGGCGACGTACCCCCTGTCTTTCCATCGCACGTTGTTGCCACGTGCAATCGCGGCGACACAAATCGCCAGCACAATTGCTCCGCCCAACGGCGCCAGCAGCGCGCGGCGTATCGGATCGCCATTGATCCGGTTCGCGGCGGCAAACGACGTGAGCACCGCCGCACTGGTAACGGCGCTCCAGAGCAGCAGGCCGGTACCAACCGCACTGCCCGCGACCACGGACGCCGTGCACCACGCCAGCATCACGAACGGCATCAGCACGCCCAGCGGAAACGACAGCAGAAAGAGCGGGTAGAGTCGCTGGCCCACCGCCCCCCACCACATCGCGTGGCGTCCGCCGGCATACATGTTCTTCCCCCAGCCTTTCACGAGACTGCCCAGGCCATCGTACATCCGCGTGCTGAGCTGGTTGATCCCCAGCGCCAGCGAGACGCG
>NZ_JBKJRB010000073.1:0-8621 GCF_046594945.1 Gemmatimonas sp.
CGTCAGGTCGAGCACCAGATCGATGCTTCCCCCCGTAACGCTGAGTGGAAATCCGACGAAACTGGGCGTGGTGGTCGCGACGCCCGCCGTACCGGTCAGCGCCGTTGCGGTGCAGCAGTGCAGGTGCGCGGCGGTGGTGGTGCCGGTCAATCCCGAGAACGAGCCCACGATCGTGAGTGTGTTTCCCGCTAACGACAACAACGCGAAGCCCGTGCCGGCCGACGCATTCGGTGGCGCCTCGTTCGCGCCATTCATCGTGGCGCTCCACGTCTGCGCGGCCGCCGTCGTGGAAAGTGAAGCAAGCGCAAGTGTGATGGCCGCGCTCACGTACGGCATACGAAAACGATTCATGAACCCCTCCCCATCGAGTGACGTTCTCGACAATCGTCGCATTGACGATCTCAGACGTACACGCAGCATGACGCGAGCCACCGTCGCGCTTCTCGTCCCAGAGTCCCTACTTCCACGCTTTCACGATGGCTTCGCCGATCCGGCCGATTACCGCGTTCCCCTCGGCGTCCATCCAGTAGCGCGTGTCGGTGTTCTCCTTCGTGAGCACGCAGGCCACGACCCGAGCCGGCAGCGAGAATACACCGCAGTCGGTGCGTGACGCGTCCACGTCACCACTCTTGTGCGCGAGACGTGTGCCGTAGGTGAAGCGCGCCAGCTTCGAGTCGTCCTGGTTGTCCGCCAGAATGCGCAACATGGTCGAGTCGGCCGTCGGGCTTACCGCCTTGCCCTGTGCCAACAGTACGAACAGCTGCGCCATCTCATTCGGCGTCGTCACCCCAAGTCCGTATTTGGCGGAGCTATCGGGGGCGACGCTGGCAATGCGGGTCATCGATCCACTGTGCACTTTGGTGTGTGAGAGACCGAGCGCTTCCATTTTCTGCCAGACGCGCCGGATCTTGATGCGATCGAGCACGAGATTCGTGGCGGTGTTGTCGCTTAGCGTGCTCATGAGATAGGCCACGTCCCAGAGCCGAAGGGTGAGCGGCGTACGGAGGTTCTGGAGTTGCCCCGCGCCGCCCACTTTGTCGATCTCGCTGAGCACGATGGGATCGTCGAGCGTAAGCAGCTTCTGCTCGGCCAAGTCGAACAGCGTGACCAGAATCGGCACCTTGATGAGAGAGGCGGTGGAGAAGGTCTCATTACCGCGCTGCTCGAGATGCTCGCCCGTCTCGAGGTTCGTGATGCTGTAGCCGACCACCCCATGATGCGCCGCCGAGAGGCTGTCGAGCGTGCGACGTAGCGCCGCCGATTTTGTACTCTGCGCACCGGCGTCGTGAGACGACGCGAGCAGAAACACGGCACACACTATCGCAAGGGCACCGATTACGGCGCGGGAAGAGTGAGCGGACATGGGACAGACTCCGGCAGAGCAGTGGGAGAAGGGCGACGCCTTTGCTGATGGCACTAATGTGCTCGCCGTGCGGATGCGGCGTGAGTTGATTCAAGAAGGATGTGTGCTACGATTCGGACAGCGGAGGCGCTAATGGAGATCTACAAGCAGTTCACCTTTGAAGCCGCGCACCGGTTGCCGAACGTGCCACCGGGGCACAAGTGCGCGCGGCTGCATGGGCATTCGTTCGAAGTCACCGTCCACGTGCAGGGGCCGCTGTCGGCCCATGAGGGATGGGTCATGGACTTCGCCGACCTGAAAGCGTCGGTGAAGCCGATCATCGAGGAGCTCGATCATTACTATCTCAACGACATCGCCGGCCTTGAGAATCCTACGAGCGAGGTGATCGCGCGCTGGATCTGGCAACGGCTCGTGCGCACGCTGCCTGGTCTCAATCAGATCGTCGTGCGGGAAACGTGCACCTCGGGGTGTGTGTACCGCGGCGAAGACGAGGCGCCTGCGCGCACCTGACGTTCAGCGGGCAAGCGTGCGAATGATTATCTCGACGACGGTGTTGGTGGACATCGGCTTGTATATCACGTCTACCACGTTCGCTCCGCGTGGACCATCCGCGCTCACATCGCGGCTGAAGCCGGTCATGAGTATGACGGGAATCGCCGGGTAGCGCACGAGCAGTTCCTCGGCGAGGCGATCCCCCGACATGTTGGGCATCGCCACGTCAGAGAGCACGAGATCAGGACGCACGATGCCCTCGTCGAGCTGCTGCAGCGCGTCCCGTCCGTCATGACTCGTGTACACAGTGTAGCCGCGCCGCTGCAACGCCTTGGCGAGGGCGCGCGCGAGTGCGGGCTCGTCGTCCACCACCAGCAGCGTGCCTTCCGCCATCGTGAAGTTCACCGCTTCGGGCGGGTGCGCCGCCGGTTCCCTCGCGACGAGTGGAAGTTCGATGCGAAACGACGTCCCGTTCCCCGATGCGGTGTCGACGGCGATGCTGCCACCGTGAGCCAGCACCGTACCGTGCGCGACCGCTAATCCCATCCCACTGCCTTCGCCGACCTTCTTGGTGGTAAAGAAGGGCTCGAAGATGCGTCGCGCCGTGTGAGCCGACATGCCGATGCCATTGTCCTGTACGGTGAGTACGGCGATGGCGCTGCCGTGTGCATCGTGGTCGCAATGCAGCGTCACCGCAATGGCCGGCATGGTGGCGGAACGCACCGCGTGTTCAGCGTTCACGCAGAGATTGACGAGCACCTGTTGCAGCTCGCTCGCATTGCCCGAAATAATGACCGGCGCCTCGGGGAGCGCGACCTCCAGATGCACGCGCGCGGACATCGTGGAGCGCAGCAGACGAATGCTTTCGGCCGCGAGCGCGGTCAGGTCGATCGCGCCGTGCTCGGTGTCTGCCTGCCGACTGAAGGTGAGGATCTGTTTGATCAGGTCCCGGGCGCGCAAGCTGGCAATGCTGATCGACTCGAGCTCTTCGGCCACGGCCGCCGGCACGTTGGGCTCCCCCAGCGCGAGGTCGACATTGGCCACGACCACGGCCAGCATGTTGTTGAAGTCGTGCGCGATGCCACCGGCGAGTGCGCCCAACGACTCCATGCGCTCACTCTGTTTGGCTTGCGCGGCCGACATGAGTCGCTCCGTTTCGTCTTCCACGGTGCCGACAAATCCGGTGCATCGATCGCGCTCGATGACGGCTGCGAGCCAGAGGCGCAGCGCGCGGTCCTCCTCGATGCCGTCCGCGCCAACACGTCGGATACGGAACTCCGTTACAAGGTCCGCACCCGCTCGTGTCGCGCCGTCGAGTTCGTCGGACACCAGATCGCGATCATCGGGATGCATATGCATCAGGATGCCGTCGGTGCACAGCTGTTCGGCGGAGATGCCGAGCATCGACGCGAGTCTGGCATTCACGTAGAGGTAATTGCCCTGCGCATCGGCCAAAAAGATGCCGAGCGACGAGGCGGAGGCGAGCAAACGGAAGCGCGACTCACTGACGCGCAACGCCTCTTCACCGACGATGCGCTCGGTCACATCGTGCGACACGACTGACACACCGTACACGTCGCCGGCCTGGTCGAACATCGGACTGAGAATATGATCACGGGAAGAAACGCGTCCTCCAATAATCGAGCGCGTCGCGCCTTGTACCGGCTGACCCTGTAGCGCCTTGTTGTACCACGATTTCCAGAGCGCACGGCGCTCGGGGTCGGTATTCACGTCGGTCACCACGTCGCCGATCTCTGGAGGACGTCCGGTGATTTGCTCAACGAGCAGGTTGAACTGCTGGTTGGCACTCAGGAGTCGATGCGAGCGGTCGACGGCCCAGATCGGCGTCGGGGTGTTGTCGAGGACGGCGCGCAGGCGGCTGCGCTCTTTGACCAGCTCCCCGACCAGTCGTCGGTAAAATTCATCGGGCACTGGCGCTATCGGCTGCGACAGCGTGAGCCGTGGGGCCGGGGTTGACTTGTGCGACGACAGATCGACTACATAGCCCATCCACTGGTCAGGCTGGTCGGGAATGAACGCCCAGACCAGCAAGACGGGTATGCGAGAGCCATCCTTCCGAAAGAACTCTTTTTGGTAGGGCACGGTAAAGCCACCGCTCGCGGCGGCCTGACGCACGCCGGCCTCATCGAGGTGCAGGAACTCCGGCGGAGTGAGCTCTGGCCAGTCGATGCGACCAGCGGTGAGTTCGTCCTGCGAATACCCCACTATGCTGAGGAACGCGTCATCGGCGGCGGTGAGCCGCCCACCCGTGCCCCACACTACGCCGACGGGCGTATCGTAGACGTGCGGCCCCGCGATCGGTGCACCCATGGTGGAAACCGGCTAAAGGCAGGCAGTGGCGTTATCGGGCTCGTCCGGTACATCGGGCCAGCTGAACCATAACCATATCTCTACGGCGGACATTTTGCACACTTCGTCATCGGTAGAAGGCGGGATGTCACTCTCTCCCATAGTGGCCGGCGCGTGGCGTCTGGCTGATTGGACGTGGAACGCAGCGGAACGGCTAGCGTGGATCGAGGGCTGTCTCGACCTCGGCGTCACGAGTTTCGATCACGCCGACATCTACGGTGGTTATCGGGTGGAGGAGCTGTTCGGCGAGGCGTTGGCGCTCTCGCCCAGCGTGCGGCAGCGCCTGCAGTTGGTGACCAAGTGCGGCATCCGGCTGTGCCATCCCGCGCGCTCGGCGCACCGCATCAAGCACTACGACACGTCAGCACCGCACATCATCGCGAGCGCGGAGGAGTCCCTGCGCCTGTTGGGCACCGACTATCTCGACGTGCTGCTGCTGCATCGACCCGACCCGTTGATGGACGCCGACGAAGTAGCACGCGCCTTCGATGAGCTACGGACGTCTGGTAAGGTGCGCTATTTCGGCGTGTCGAATTTCAGTCCGGCACAGTATGACGTGCTGCAAAGCCGCACCCCGCTGGTGACGAACCAAATCGAATGGCATCCGCTGCACCGCGCACCGCTCACCGACGGCACGCTCGATCATTGTCAACGTCGACGTATCCGCCCAATGATCTGGTCGCCCCTCGCCGGCGGCACGTTGTTTACGGGCGAAGAGGCAGCCGCCCGCCGGGTGCGCGGCATGCTGCAGCAGATCGCCATCGCGCGCGGCGTGAGTGCGGCAACGATCGCGTTCGCCTGGTTGCTGCGTCATCCCAGCCGCCCCATTCCAATCGCGGGCTCAGGGCGCCTGGAGGCGATGCGCGAGGCAGTTGCGGCCACCACGATCCGTCTCGACGCGCAGGAGTGGACGGAGATCTATACGGCGGGTACGGGGAGGGACGTTCCGTAGTACTGGACTAGATCTGACAACAGCAATCCCAACGGCAAACGCAAATAGCCAATAGCAAACAGCACCAGCACACAGCACACAGCACACAGCACACAGCACACAGCAAAGAACTGGAACACGGAGATGACGGATGAACGGTAACGCACGGGATAAACGAAACAGCGGCGACGCGTTCTTGCTTATCGGTGCTATTCCGTGAAATCCGTCGTTTCCGTGTTCCAGCCGTTGCCGTTGCCGTTGTCGGTCGTTGCCGTTGTCGGTCGTTGCCGTTGTCGGTGCTCGTCACCGATGCTGCCTACCGGTTTCCCCACGCTTTGAGGATTTCGTCGAGGTCCAGGTCAGGTGCAAGGAAGCAGCTGTGACCGTGACCGTGCAGTACGCGCATCGCGGCGTTCGGGACGCGAGCGGACATGTAGGTCGCCTGCTCGACCGAGGGAATCAGGTGGTCCTCGTCGGCCGCGAGAAAGAGCGTTGGCAGACGGATCTCTTTGAGTCGGCGCCGAAGGTCGTAGCGGGCTAGGATGCGCAGCCGGTTGATGTAGCCGTATCGGGTGGTGGCACGGGTGAGCAGGAGAAAGCGGCGAATCTCGTCGTGGTGTGTGTGCGCCGAGTGCAGGCGCGATGCCGTCAATCGCCGAACGAGTCGCATGGTGCCCCAGGGTACTATGCGTGCGGCCGCGATCGCGGCGTAGAGCTTAAGTTTTGGTGTGATGCGTGAAAAGGAATTCAAGATCACCAGCGCACGGACACGTTCCGGATGAGCGAGCGCAAAACTCATGGCCAGGGCGCCCCCGAACGATTCGCCAACTACAACCGCTGGTGTGCCGTCAGGCACGGCATCGTCCAGCTGGCGCGTAATCTCAGCCACCAGCGTGTCCATGCTGCGCGCGTCGTCGCGCAGTCGGAAGGTGATCACACGGAAGCGATGCGCCAGCCGTCGGGACTGTCGGTAGAAAAGCAGACCCGTGCCGTCGAGACCGGGAATGTAGATCAGTGGTGGCCCTTCGCCCTGAACGTGACAATGTTCAGGGTGGTGCGATGCGGGCACAATGTCCCCAAGGTCGCTCACCACCGTTCGCTCCGCCTTCACATGCGTACTGCTCAATGACTGCGACCTCGCGTGGTACGGCTCGGTTCCTGTGGGCCTCAGTGTCGGTGGTGGTCGTGGAAACGATCATCACCGGCCTCGCGCTCGCGCCTGCTGTGCTGTTCATACATTGGCAGTCCACGTGGCCAATGTCCACATGGATTCGCCTGACGTTGGCGTCGCTCGGCTTTGCGCCGGTGTATCTGGTGTGCGCCTGCTCGCTGATGCTGTACTCGGCGCTCGCGACGAAAGCCCTCGGCTGGCGCACGCCGGCCAGCGTCACCGTGCCGCTGCGGGAGTTCAGCTGGCCGGTGCTGAACTGGGGACGCTATCTCATGACCATCCACGTGGTGCGTGTTCTCGCCGGCCCCGCGTTCCGTTCCACCACGATCTGGAACTGGTACATGCGTCTCAACGGCGCGCGTATCGGACGCAATGTATGGGTGAACAGTCTCGCGCTGATGGACCACAACCTGCTCGACTTCGCCGACGGCGTAGTGATCGGCTCCGATGCGCACGTGTCGGGTCACGTCGTCGAGCACGGCATTCTCAAAACTGCCCCCGTTCGGCTCGGTCGGAACACGCTTATCGGTATCGGGAGCGTGATCGGTATCGGCGTTGAATCCGGCGACGGCGTGCAAGTTGGCCCCCTGTCCGTGGTGCCCAAGTTCACGCAGCTCGAGACCGCAGGTGTATACGTCGGCGTGCCAGCCGTGCGGGTGCACTAGGCGCAGCAGTCGGCAAGCAGCAACAGCCTGTAATGCACATCACGCCTTCGTGATGGCGGTCACCGGATAACTCGACTGTGATCGCCACTGCTCACGTCGAGATCGCTTGAAGTGATACGCCAGCTCGCGCGACGTTCGCAGCTCCAAAGCAGCTCCCCCTTTATGCTACGGAGGTTCACGGTGCCCGACGAAAAAGTGCTTCGGCCAGATATCAATCTGCGCAAGCCGTTCACACCGACGGCCGGTGCGGATGGCGAAGATATTCCGCTCGCTGAATCAAATCGTGTCCGCATTCAATCGAAGGTGGCGAAACGACATCGGATGACCGAACAGGAGTCGGCGGCGCTCGATGCGGCCGACACGTCTGTCAATGCGATCGACACCCTTACTCGCGAGGAACGGCAGTTCGCGCGTGAGCATGCGCCGGCGATGCAAGCGGCGTTGATCAAGGGTATCCTTGCCAAGGCAGAACCTTCGAAGTTCATACTTGGCGATGATGATGATGACGTCGAGCGCGTGATCGCGAAGGGCATCGGCTCGCTCGATGCCTCACTCATGGAGCGTCTCGCGCCGCGTGCCATGATGCTCATGAAAGATGAGCCCAAAGCGCAACGTATCGTCGGCGCGCGTTCTTTGCAGGCCATGCGCGAACCGATGCGCATCAAGAAGCTGATCGCGCGCCCTTCGGTCACGCCGCCGGAAAGGTCGCGGGTGGTCGTGCGGCCGCGTCAGGACAATGACGACCGCCCAGTCTATAAGCGCGTGATAGCAGAATTGCGGGCGATCCACGCCGTTCGCATTACCACGCCGCGCGATAACCCAGACGAGATCGTGCTGGGCACCGTGCTCATTGGCGCCGGCGGAAACGTTGCGTCCGGATATGCAGGGGATATGGGCGTCTTCGAGAACGGCGACCGCTACAGTTACGGCGAACTCCCGCTCGGCCAGTTTAGCCTTGCGTCCACCGACGGTTACCCGAAGCACATGTACGTCCTCTTCAAGCTCGTCGAGACAGACAGCGATGGGAAAGAAGTGGCTGCCGATCTAACCAAGAACATTGGGTTTCTCGCATCCACCATCGTTGGTGCGCTCGCCACACCGCTGGTTGGTGCCGCCGTCGGCCTCGTTATCACGACCCTCGGGTCGTTCTTCCAAGGGCTCGTCGACGAGGATGAATTCCCGATCTTCGGCAAACGCCTCACCCTCGACGACATGTACGACCTCGGCGGCAGCGTCGGTCCCGCTGAACGTACTGGAAACATCGGTGGGCACGGCGGTACCTACCGCATCGGCTACCGCTGGTTGATGGGCGCGTGATCCACCAGCGTTCGCAGTAAGAGCCAGCCGCAAACAACTGCAACAGTCAGAACAGCAACTACAACTACAACTACAACTACAACTACAACTACAACTACAACAGCAACAGCAACAGCAACAGCTGGAACACGGAGAGCACTGATCAACGAAAACGCACGGGATAACATCAACAGCGCCTGTTTGCTTATCGCGTGAATTTCCGTCAATCGGTTACATCCGTGTTCCAGCTGTTGCTGTTGCTGTTGCTGTTGCTGTTGCTGTTGCTGTTGCTGTTGCTGTTGCTGTTGCTGTTGCTGTTGCTGTTGCTGTTGC
>NZ_JBKJRB010000082.1:0-45051 GCF_046594945.1 Gemmatimonas sp.
TTCTTGAGCCGCTGCAGCAACAGCTCCGACGGGTTGCCGTCGTGATCGTCTACCATGCCGTCAACGGCGCGACCAGTGACGCGCAGATGTCGCTGTTCATCACTGCCATCCCAGCGAATCGACACGAGTCCGTTGGCATTCGACGACAGATAAATGCGCGACGTGTCCTTCGCGAAATGCGGCTTGCTGCGTCCGGCGGAACGGGCGATCACCGTGGCCGTGCTGCCGTCAGCCGTAGCCGGTGTCGCGGGATACCACACAATGTCGGTCGGTGCGGTCACACCGGTTTGATCGCGACGGCCTTGCGCGGCGGTTTGCGTGAGCACGAGGCGCGTGCCGCTCGGCGTCCACACTGGCTGACGCAACGTGCCGAGCACTTTGCTAAGCACCGTCGGCGCCACGGGGCGCGGGCCGACAGCGGCCTTGTACAAACGACCACCGTCGTTGGTCCACGTGACCCACGCCAGCGACGTGCCGTTGGGCGACCAGGCCGGCTCCGATTCGATGGCATTGAGCGTGGACACCCGACGCGGCGCGCCGCCGGGATAGTCCATCACGTACAGCTTCTCGAGCGCCACGAACGCCAGCTGCTTGCCGTCGGGCGACGGCACCGCATCGCGGATCTGCCGCACCGTGAACTGCGCGCTGTCGGACATCGGATACTTGAACGCGAGCTCGGGGCCGGCGTCGAGCGTGGCCTGTACGCGAAACGGAATCTCGGTCTGTCCACTGCCATCGATCGCGACCCGCCAGATTTTGTTGGCGTAGCTGGCGATCAGCTCTTTCGAGTCCGGCGTGAAGCTCATGCCGGGCAACGCGTCCATCGGCGCGCGCGATTCCATCTCGTCGCGCTGCGTGGGATATGCCAACCAGCGCTCTTCGCCGGTGGCGAGTTCACGCACCCGCAATCCCGTCTTGTTCTCGTAGCGCGAGCCGTACACCAGCCACTTGCCGTCAGGACTCAGCGTGGGGCGCACCGCCGATCCGTAGCGCGACGACTGTACTTCACGCTCTCCGGTCTCGCGGTTGTACGCATAGATCTGATACTGCGGGAACTGCGCGTTGTAGTTCCAGGCGCCGGTGCGCTGCGTATACCAAATCCATTTGCCATCGGGGCTGAACGCGGCGCCGGCCTGCTGCACTGCGGTGCCCGGCGCGACGTTGGCGGGTGCGGTGTACAGCGACATGCCGTTACCACCGTCGGCGTGATACATCCACAGCGTGGGAAGTCCGCCACGGAAGCCGCCCTTGCTCGCCACGATGTACTTGCCATCAGGCGACCACTCGGCCGACAGATACACGTTGGTTTTGCCACGCGTAATGGCCTTTGCGGTTTTCGAGGTCAGGTCGAGCACGTGCACGTTGTCGGCCCCGTCACGATCGGAGATGAACACCACCGACTTGCCATCGGGGCTAAAGCGCGGCTGCGCGTCGTACGGCATGCCACTCGTGAGGCGCGTGGCATCGCCACCAGCCAATGGTATCGAGTACAGATCGCCCAGCATGTCGAATACGATCGTCGCGCCATCGGGGCTGACGTCGAGCGAGAGCCAGGTCCCTTCGCGCGTGTCGAGGGTGAACGTGCGACCGGGATCGAGCGGTAGTGGTCGCTCGGGCGGGCGGGCACCGGTTCGGGGAGCAGCGCCTTGTCCGTGGGCGGGGAGCGGAGCTGTGGTGGCGATGGCGGCAGCGAACAGCACGCCGAATCGCCGGGGCAGACGGGACATCAGGAGCCTCCGAAACGGGTAAAAGTGTTACGCGCGGCCTTCGCTCATGGCGATCACCGCGTCCCACTCGATAGGCTGCACCGGCACGACCGAGAGTCGCCCAACCTTCACGAGTGCCATCTCACGCAACGCCGCGCTGTTCTTGATTTCAGGGAGCGCCACGGGCTGCCTGAGCTTCTGCATCGCTTTCACATCGACCATGAACCACGTGGGCGTGTCCGCGTTCGAATTGGCGTCGTAGTAGTCATGCGACGGATCGAACGCCGTGGGGTCGGGATAGCCCTCGCGCACCACTTCGCAGATTCCGACAATCGCCGACGGATCCGCATTGGAGTGATAGTAGAACGCCAGATCGCCCTTCTTCATACCGTCGCGCAGAAAGTTGCGCGCACTCGAATTGCGCACGCTGTCCCAGCATGTGGTCTTCTGTGGCGCCGCCAGCAGGTCGTCGAACGAGAACACATCGGGCTCGCTCTTGATCAGCCAAAACCGCTTCTCGCCCGGCGCCCGCGCGGAGAACGCGGCGGCCCAGGCGCCTTTTTCGTAGGGCATCGACTTCGGAGCAGCTTTCTTGGCTGGCACTTTCTCGGCCGGCGCTTTTTTGGCTGGCGCTTTTTTGGCTGGCGCTTTCTCCGCGGCGGACTTTTTTACGGGCATCAAGACCACGGTGGGGGGCTGGCGACGTCATAAAAACAGCAACAGCGGGAACACGGAGATCAAGGGATATCACCGATCGCACCGATAAGCACAAGCGATCAATCTCCAAGCCATGAATCACACGCGGTGCTAATTATCCGTGTGATCGGTGTCATCCTGTCGTTCATCCGTGTGCCCGCTGTTGCGGTGCAGTTGCTGTTCGGTCGGGAATCACATCACGCGTTGGCTGCCGCCGCTGTCCCGGCCGACCGACCCGTGGCCCACGCCCAGAGAAAGTTGTAGCCACCGATCGGACCGAACGCGTCGAGCACTTCGCCGCACAGAAAGAGTCCTTTGTGACGGCGACTCTCCATCGTGCGCGGGTCCACTTCGCTCAGCGCGACGCCGCCGCCCATTACTTCGGCCTTCTTGTAGCCCTCGTCGCCCTGCCACGGCAGCTCGCCGCGCACGAGAATCTCGATCAGCCGCAGGCGCTCATCGCGCCGCAATTCGGTGAGCGGGCGGGTGGGCTCCACGTTGGCCTTGGCCAGCAGGGCCGTGGCCAATCGATCGGGCATCTCGGCCCGCAGCGCCCCTTGTGCCGTGCGCGCGCCGTGTGGCTTGAGGGCGGCTTCCCATTCCTTCTCGCCCAACGCGGTCCACTGCACCTGCACCTTGGCCGTGGGCAGCTGCCCTTTGGGTGCGTGTCCGGCGCGCGCCCGAACCGCGACGTGCGACACATTCAACACCGACGGGCCACTGTAGCCGTGGTGCGTAAACAGAAATCCGCCACGCCACGTGGCGTGGCTCAGCGCACTCTTGGCCGTGAGCGCCACGGTGAGCGAGATCCCCGACAGGTCGTTGAACACCGCGTCGGTGGTGGTGAGGGGCGTGAGCGCGGCGTAGGTGGGATGCATCGTGTGGCCGAGCGCCTTGAGCATGTTGAGCCCAGCGCCATCGCTGCCGGTGTTGGGCACTGAGAGGCCGCCGGTGGCGATGACCACCGCGTCGGCCTTGAGCACCGTGCCGTCATCGAGGGTGACTTCCCAGCCCGCGCCAACCGGGGCGACATCGACCACGCGCGATTCCATACGCATCCGCACGCCCACCGTGCGTGCGTAATCCAGCAGCCCGTCGCGCACATCTCGCGCCTTGTGCGACGCGGGGAAGAGCTTCAGCGACTCGACCTCTTCCTCGAGCGGGATACCCAAGGTGTCCTCGAAGAAGGCACGCTGTTCGGCCAGCGGCCAGGCGCGCACGATCTTCTTGAGCAGATTCGGTGAGGAATCCGTCACGAAGCGTGATTCGTCGACTCGGGACGGGAGTACGTTGCAGCGACCGCCACCGCTGATCAGGATCTTGCGACCGCCATCCCTCGTTCGCTCGATGAGCAGCGTATCCGCCCCTTCGGACGCCGCAAAGATCGCCGCCATCGAACCGGCCGCCCCGGCCCCGATCACAATCACCCGCCGCATACGCACTCCACGCCAACGCCTGTTGAGGAACTACTGTTCAACAGGTAAGCTAGCGTATTCCCTCGCCATGTCCTCTGCCCCGCGCCTCATGTCCCGTGCTCTGATCCCGCTCCTTCTTGCCGCGTCCACGCTGCAGGCCCAGACCACCGGGCGCTCCGCCGACTGGCCCGTGTACGGCGGCAGCGAGGATCACACGCACTACAGTACGCTGAGTCAGATTTCGCCAGCCAATGTGAAACAGCTGCGCGTGGCGTGGACGTTCGACACGAAGGACCAATTCACCGGCTCGGAGATGCAGACCAACCCGATCGTGATCGACGGCGTGATGTACGCCACCACGCCGAAACTGCATGTCATCGCCCTCAACGCCGCCACCGGCGCGCCGATCTGGCGCTTCGATCCGAACAACGGCGCCGCCCCCCTCTCGCGCATCCGGCATCGCGGGGTTGTGGTCACCGGCGATCGCGTGATCTTCAATTATCGTAATCGTCTGTACGCGCTCGATCGCAAAACCGGGCGACCGATCACGACCTTCGGCGACAGCGGCTGGGTAGACCTGCGTCAAGGACTCGGCCGTCCCGTGGAAGGCTTGTCGGTGAGCGCGAGCACGCCCGGTGTGGTGTTCGAGGATCTGCTTATCATTGGCAGCTCTGTGCCGGAAGCGCTCCCCAGCGCGCCTGGAGACATTCGCGCCTTCGACATCAACACCGGAAAGCTGCGTTGGAGCTTTCATACCATTCCGCATCCCGGCGAGCCGGGCTACGAAACGTGGCCGCCCGACGCGTGGAAGATTGCCGGCGGCGCCAACGCCTGGGCCGGTGTCACGATCGACACGAAACGTGCGATGGTGTTCGCCGCTACCGGCTCCGCCTCGTATGACTTCTACGGGGCGAACCGGTTGGGCGACAATCTGTACGCCAACAGTGTGCTGGCGCTCGATGCACGCACGGGGAAATACGTGTGGCACTACCAGGTGCTGAAGCACGACTTGTGGGATCGCGACCTTCCCGCGGCGCCGGCCCTGGTGACGATCACGCGTGGCGGTCGGAAAATCGACGCCGTGGCGCAGATCACGAAAACTGGTCACACCTGGCTGTTCGAGCGAGAGAAGGGCACGCCGCTGTTCCCCGTGGAGGAGCGTCGCATGCCAGGCGTCGCGCTCGGTGAGGATAAGCCGGCGGCGACGCAGTTCTTTCCCACGATGCCGGCACCGTTCGCGCGTCAGCAGCTCACGCGCAACGATCTCACCAATCGCACACCGGCCGCTCACGCTGCCGCGCTCAAGATCTTCAACGAGTACAAGACCACGCATCCGTTCGATGCGCCGAATACGCGGGGCACCATCGTGTATCCGGGCGTGGACGGCGGCGGTGAGTGGGGCGGGCCCGCCTTCGACCCGACCAGCGGCCTGCTGTATGTGAATTCGAACGAGATGGCCTGGCTGCTCAAGCTCGTGCCGCGCAGCGACAAGTCGTTGTATGCCGCCAACTGCGCTGGTTGCCATGGCGACAAGCTGCAGGGCTCGGCCGCCGGCCCCACGCTGATGGACATTGCCAAGCGCCGTTCGAAGGAGCAGCTCGCCACGATCATCCGCGAGGGCACCGGTCGCATGCCGGCCTTCGGCACGGCACTCGAAGGCGGCGCCGTGAACGACATCGTGAACTATCTGCTCACCGGCAAAGACGGCTCGGCCGCGCTGGTGGGGACCACGCCGTACATGCTCCCGTATCGCACGGCGTTCTTCGACATCTTTCTCGACCACGAAGGCTATCCGGGCATCAAACCGCCCTGGGGTACGCTCAACGCGATCGACCTGAACGCCGGCACCATCAAGTGGTCGATTCCGTTCGGCGAGTATCCCAAGCTCGCCGCGAAGGGCATCCGGAATACCGGCACCGACAGCTACGGAGGGGCAATCGTAACCGAGAACGGCCTGCTCATCATTGCGGCCACGACCTACGACAACAAGATCCGCGCCTACGACAAGCGCAACGGCAAGCTGCTCTGGGAAGCGAAGCTGCCGGCCGCGGGTAACGCGACGCCGAGTACGTACATGGTCAACGGCAAGCAGTATCTGGTGATCGCATGTGGTGGTGGCAAGAACGGCGCACCGAGCGGCGGCACGTATGTCGCGTTCGCGCTACCCTGATCCACGACTCGAAACGTGAACTCACTACGCGAGACGCACGTGAGTGGTGAGTTTTGAGTTCACGTTTCGAGTCTTGAGTCGGCACTGTCTGATGCGCAACTCGGGCGGGCGAGGGCGCGCCGGCGGCGGTACATTCGCCTGCATGACGCCAACCGCCCTGCACCGCCGTCCCCTCGCGATGGCCTTGGCCATTGCTGTCGCTGCCCCCACCGCGGGAGCCCAGCGTGCCGACCTGGCCGCCATCACCGACAGGGTCTTTGCCGCCTGGAACTCCACCCACACGCCGGGTTGCGCCGTCGGGATCGCACAGGGGGGACGCGTGCTGCTCACGCGCGGGTACGGCATGGCCGACTTGACGGGCGCCCGTCCGATCACGCCCGGTACGATTCTCGAATCGGGGTCGGTGGCCAAGCAGTTCACCGCGACGGCCGTGATGCTGCTGGTGAACGACGGGAAGCTCAAACTGGACGACGACGCGCGTACGGTGTTGCCCGAACTGCCGATGTACGGACGCCCCATCACTTTCCGGAATCTGCTCACGCATACGAGTGGCCTGCGCGAGTGGAGCAACCTCGTGGCGTGGCAGGGGTGGCCGCGCGGCACGCGGGTGCACACACAAAGCGATGTGTTCGACCTCGTCACGCATCAGCAGTCGCTCAACTATCCCGTGGGAGACTACTACTCGTACACGAACTCCGGCTTTCTACTGCTGCGCACCGTGGTGGAACGCGTGAGTGGCATGCCCTTCGCACAGTTCACTGCGCAACGGATCTTCGCGCCCCTTGGCATGACGAACACGACCTGGCGCGACGATTTCACGCGGGTCGTGCCGGGCCTCGCGCAGGCCTACTCACGGCAGGCCGAGGGTTTTCACATCGACCTGCCGAACGACAATGTCATCGCCGCTGGCGGACTGCTCACGACGGTTGGCGACTGGCTGCTCTGGAACGATCATCTCACGAAGAAGACGCTGGGCGCCGGCGTGATCGATTCGCTCACGCGTCGCATGACGCTTACCAGCGGCCTCGAGATCGCATACGCCCTCGGCCTCACCGTGAACAGCTACCGCGGACTCCGGGAACTTTCACACAGCGGATCGACTGCCGGTTACGGCACGTATCTCGCGCGGTACCCCGAGAAGAACGACCTCTCGATCGCGGTGATGTGCAACGTCTCCGGTGCCGGTGCCACGGGGCTCACCCATGCCATCGTCGACGCGATGGTGCCGGAACTGCCGCGCGCTGCGGCGCTCGACACGGTCCGCGCTGACATGGCGACCGTCGTCAAATTCGTCGGCCTTTATCGCGACACGCGCACGAACACGGTGATGCAGCTCGACACGTCCCGCGGGCAACTGCGCCGCGATGGTGGCGCGGCCTTCTCCCGGCTCCGTGACGGCGGCTACCAGCTGGGCGCCTCGCGCGTGCGATTCACCACCACCGCCATCGGACTACCGGTGTCGCTACACGTGCCCACCTCCGACGGCGACACGGTGGTCCACGCCTTCATGGCCGCTGCACGCTGGACGCCGAGCGCTCTGGAGCTTGCCGGCATCGCCGGCCGGTACCGGAACGAGGAGATCGGCGTCACCTTCACCGTGGGCTCGGCGGGCGATCGGCTTACCGTGAGCCCGCGGGTCGGGCAGATCGACACGCTCCCCGCAACCTATCGGGATGCCTTCGGCAACGGTGACGAGACCGTGTGGTTCGTGCGCGACAAGCAAGGGCGCGTGACGGCCATGCATTTCGGCAGTGCGCGGGCATGGGATTTCGTGTCCCCCCGCGTGAAGTAGTCCGCTCTCGGGTAGCTTTCGATATGCCGATTGTCTTCCCCTTCGATCCCAATATTGAGCGTGCCGCGACCATTCCGGCACGCCTGTACAACGATCCCGTGTATCTCGAGCTCGAGATGGAGCGGGTTTTCGCGCGCAGCTGGCAGCTCGTGGGGCGGGTGGAGCAGGTGATCGAGCATGGGCAGTTCCTGACGGCGCAGGTTGGCAACGATAGCATCGTCGTGCTGCGAGACGGCGACACACTGCGCGGATTTCACAATGTGTGCCTGCACCGCGCTGGTCCGGTCGCGCACGGCTGCGGCAAGCGGAACACGTTGCAGTGTCGTTATCACGGCTGGACCTATGGCCTCGACGGTACCCTGCAGCGCGCACCAGGCATGGAAGGCGTGGAGTCGTTCCGGCCGGCCGAGATGCATCTGGTGCCGGTGAAGGTCACCACGTGGGGACCGCTGGTGTTCGCCAACCTTGATGGCAAGGCGCCTCCGCTCACGGAGGTCATGGAAGACATCCCGTCGCGCGTGCTGCCGTTTGGGTGCGAGCAGATGCAGTACGTGACGTCGCGCAGCTGGGAGATCGCCTGTAATTGGAAGGTGTACGTGGACAATTTCCTCGAGGGATACCACGTCCCGGTGGTGCATCCCGGACTGCACAAGGAGCTCGACATGGACAATTATCGCGTGGAACCGCACCGGTACTTCTCCATTCAGCATGCGCCGCTGCGGCCGGTGCACGGCGGCAATCCCGATCGTATCTACGACCCGAGCACCACCAACTCGCCGGAAGCCGTGTACGTGTGGCTGTTTCCGAACGTCATGCTGAACGTATATCTCGGACAGATGCAGACGAACGTGGTCATCCCGATCGGTCACGACCGCTGTCGCGTGGTCTTCGACTGGTACGCCACCAATCCGCCGGCCAGCGCCGCCACGGATCCGGCGTGGACGAAGCTGATGGCGTTCAGCGCCGAGGTGCAGGACGAGGACATCGAGATCTGCGAGAGCGTGCAACGCAATCTCCGTTCGCGCGTATACGACCGCGGACGCTACTCGGCGCGCCATGAGAACGGCGTGCACCATTTCCATTCGCTGCTTCACGAATTCCTGACCTGACGCGCATGTCCGCTCTCTTCGCCCCGCTCTCGCTCCGCTCGCTCACGCTGCGCAATCGCATCGGCGTCTCGCCCATGTGCCAGTACTCGAGCGACAACGGCTTGGCGACCGATTGGCATCTGGTGCACCTCGGCGCGTTCGCTACCGGCGGCGCGGGGCTCGTGCTTACCGAAGCGGCGGCGGTGACGCCGGAAGGGCGTATCAGTCCTCAGGACTTAGGCATCTGGGACGACGCGCACATTCCCATGCTGCGACGCATTACCGATTTCTGTCGCGCACAGGGCGCGGTGATGGGCATACAGCTGGCCCACGCCGGTCGCAAGGCCAGCACGCGTCGCCCGTGGGAGCAGCCCGGCGGCACGGTGCCGGTGTCGGAGGGTGGGTGGGACAACGTGATGGCGCCCAGCGCGCTGCCGTTTGCGCCGAACTTCCCCTCGCCGCATGCGCTCTCGCTCGATGGCATCGCGCACGTGATCACGGCGTTCCGTGCAGCGGCGCGTCGTGCACTGGAGGCGGGCTTTCAGGTAATCGAGCTGCACGCGGCGCACGGTTATCTCCTGCACTCGTTCCTCTCACCGATCGCCAATCAGCGCACCGACCACTACGGTGGGTCGTTCGAGAACCGTATTCGCCTCACACTCGACGTCACCGACGCCGTGCGCACCGTGTGGCCCTCAGATCTGCCGCTGCTCGTGCGCATCTCGGCCAGCGACTGGGCCGAGGGAGGCTGGGATATCGCGCAATCGGTGCAGCTCGCCACGATGCTGCACGCCCGCGGCGTAGACCTGCTCGACTGCTCCTCGGGTGGACTTGCCGCGCATCAACAGATCACGATCGGGCCGGGATATCAGGTGCCGTTCGCGCAGCGTATCCGCGCCGAGGCGAGCATGCCCACCGCCGCCGTCGGTCTCATCACCGATGCGATACAGGCCGAGCAGATCATCGCCGATGGCAGTGCCGACATGGTGTTCCTCGCTCGCGAACTGCTACGCAATCCTCGGTGGCCGCTCCTCGCCGCCCACGCGCTCGGCGCCATGACTACCTGGCCCCCGCAGTACGAGCGCGCCCGTCCCCGATAATATTCATGACCATCAATCGACGAAATCATTACCGGCTGTTGCACGTGCAGCCGGATGCGCCCCCCGAGGTGATCAAGGCGGCGTATCGGGCATTGATCGCCACGCGTCACCCAGATGTTGGCGGAAGCGAGGACCAGGCGGTGCTGCTCAACGACGCGTACGCCGTGCTTTCGGATCCGGACAAGCGCGCCACGTATGACGCCCGTCGCGCCGTTCGTGCCGCCTCACGACCCAACGCGGCGCACGCATCGCCCGTTCCGCGTACCACACCACCCGCACACGTGTGCCCCATGTGTCACCTCGGCCTGCCCGTGCAAGTCGGCCGAGACACGCGCTGCGCGCGCTGCCGGGCGCCGCTCGCGCCGGTCCGCCTCAACGGTCCACGCGGAAAGCCGATGGATCGCCGTGGCATTCCGCGCGTCAGCAAGTCCGATTGGGCCGTCATGTACGTGGACTGGCAGTCGGAGGCGATCGATGTGCGCATGCGCGATCTGTCGCTCGATGGCATCAGTGTATACAGTGGACTCGAGTTGCCGCTCCATCGTGTCGTCCGCATCGTCGGACACTCGTTCGATGTCGTGGCGTCGGTGGTCGGCTGCCGACAGCTCGACGCAGTCTTCACTGTGCACGCCTCGCTCGCGACGGCCGCGTTTGCCAAGTCGACTGGCGGCTTCGTCTCAGCGATCGCCTGACGAGTGCGCACGACGGCATGGCCGTCGTGCGCACCGAAGCGCCGACCAGTACAGCACCCAGTACGACAGGAGCGGGCACGGGACGAAACGCATCCGCCGGAATGGTCCATATTCCCGATTGCCGATCAGTCCCTGTGCAGTGGCCTCAGCGATACATAGGTTCTCTCTACGTTCGCATCACGCCCCCCGCCCCTGATCGACGCCAATGCATCATCATCCGTCCATGTTCGGCCACATCAAAGAAGACAGTGTGGCTGGATTCGTCGTCTTCCTCGTCGCGTTGCCGCTTTGCCTCGGTATCGCGATTGCCTGTGGTGTTCCTCCAGTGTCCGGCTTGATCGCCGGTATCGTCGGTGGGCTGGTCGTCCCGTGGATCAGCCGCTCGCCCCTCTCGGTGACCGGCCCGGCGGCCGGACTCACCTCCATCGTCCTGGTGGAAGTGCAGAATCTGGGCGGCGTGAATCCGTTCCTGACCGCGGTGATCATTGCCGGCCTGTTGCAATTCGTGCTCGGCGTGATACGTGCCGGGCGTTTTGCCGCCCTCGTGCCATCGTCGGTGATCAAGGGGATGCTGGCGGCGATCGGCATTACGATCATCCTGAAGCAGTTGCCCGTGGCCGTGGGCTCCGATGGCGGGCTGTCGACCGTGTTGTCGCAGCACAACCCTGGCGCCGTGACGATCGCGCTCATCTCGCTCGCGATCCTGTACGGCTGGAAACACACGCCGCTCGCCAGAATCAAACTGATCGCGCCCGCACTGGTGGTCGTACTCGTAGCCAGCGCGCTCGCGGCGGCATTCGCCGGCTCGCCGACCTTCGCGCTCGACGCGCGCCACTTCGTGGATGTCCCGTTGGGCGGCGTCGGCGCGCTCTACAACGCGCTGCCGCGTCCGGAGTGGGCCGCCATCACGAATCCGGCGGTTTGGATCGCCGGTGCCACAATCGCCGTGGTCGCCAGTATTGAAACGCTGCTGTCACTGCAGGCCGTCGATCGGCTCGATCCACTCAAGCGTCACAGCCCGCCCGATCGCGAGCTACTGGCGCAGGGTGCCGCGAATGCCGTGTCCGGCTTCTTGGGCGGCTTGCCCGTCACGGCGGTCATCGTGCGCAGCAGCGCCAACGTGGCGGCCGGCGGACGCGAGCGATTCTCGGCATTGCTACACGGTCTACTGCTCCTGTGCGCGGTGCTCTTTGCCGGGTCGCTGCTGAATCGCATTCCGCTCGCCTGCCTGGCGGCGGTGCTCATTCAAGTTGGCCTGAATCTCTGCAAGCCGGCGCTCTTCACCACTCAGGTGAAGCTTGGCGTCACGCAGTTGCTGCCGTTCGCAATCACCATCGCCGCGGTCCTCGCGTTCGACCTGCTCAAGGGCGTCATCGTCGGCATCGTCATGGGCATCGCGTTCGTGCTGTACGAGAACTCGAAACGCGCGGTGGTCGCCGAGAAGGACGAGGCCGGCATCTGGCAGCTGCGTTTCCGTCGTGACGGTACGTTCGTGTCGAAGCCGGGCATCATGTCCACGCTCGATCACGTGGACGACGGTGAATCGGTCGTCATCGATGGTACTGGCGAGTACATCGATCACGACGTGAAGGAGGTGCTCGCCACGTTTATCGAAGACGCACAGCATCGCAACATTACCGTGACCGTGCGCGGCATCGATCTCACGACCGCCTCCGGCGGCGGCGGTCACTGATCATGTCGGCCTCTGCGCATCACGGCACTGCCGACGCACACGAGGCCGACCCGGTTTCGCGCGCGCTCGCCGCGGCACACGGGATTCTCCCCGATCAGGGACCGATCGGGGTGTTCATTCACCACAATACGCTGCACGCCTTTCAGCATCTGCCGTTTCACGAAGGCGTGCAGACCGGTGCCGCCGCACTCGGCGCCCGACCGTATCTGAGCTTGCGCGAGTTCCGGTCGGCGCTCGCGGTCGGACGCGTGGCCGAGTCGGATGTGCGCCACGAGATCGGTCGTTTTCTCGGTGCGCGGTTCCACGACGCCGTGTTGTCGGGATTGTCGCGCGGCGAACTGTGGGCGCAGCTCACCCTCACCGAAGCCGACAGCGACGACGCCGCGGCACTCACGTATCTGCTTCAAGCAGGAACAGCCCTGCCGAGTTACGACCCATCGCGCTGGGCGGCGTGTATTGAACGCGTAGCGCGTGGCCCTCGCCTTGCGCCACCGGATACACGAAGGCTCCGGCGACATCGGGACATCCTGGTGGCGCTCGGCCATTCCGACACCGATGTCGCCGTGCACGGCGAACTGATTCGCTTGTCGTCGGGGTTTCTCGATCAAGGGCAGGCGCAGGTCAGCGCGCCCTATCGCGAGAAGGGCTTTCTGCGTGCCGTTTCTCAAGGGTACGCCGATGGCGGGTCCGCTCCGCGTGCCTGTCGCGGCGTCGACGTCGACATGCGCGCGGTGTTCGCGGCCAACGAGGCACCAGACGCGGTGATTCGCCGCCTGCTTGGCGCTTTGGGGGTGGAAGGTCAGGCCATCGAGCCGTTTCTGTTGGCCACGGCGCTTGCCCTGCCCGGTTGGACCGGAATGTTTGCGCGCCTGCAACGACATCCGGAAGAACATTCCGATGGGGCGGCGGTCGCGCTCGAAGAGTTTTTGGCCGTGCGACTGTTGCTCGAACATCGTGCCGTCCAGCGCGCCTGTGCGGCGGCGGAATTGCCGCCCGCTTGGGCTGCATTGCAGCGGATATCCCCGCCGCTGCCCACGCGCGATGCAGTGCTCGATGCGTCGCTGCTGTTCACCCTGGCCGGCGCGGCACATCTCGACGCCGCCGCCGTACGCGCGCTCAGCGACACGGCTCTCGCGACGCTGTGGGCCGAATGCGTGGCCTGCACCGACCTCGCGCGCCGTCAGATCTTTCAGGACGCCTACGAGCGTTCCTACCGTACGGTGATCCTCGACGCGGTTGCCGCGCGTCGTGCCCTGCCGAACGATGCGCCGACGACCGAGCGCCCTCGCGGCCAATTTGTATTCTGTATCGACGAGCGCGAAGAGTCGATCCGTCGGGCGCTCGAAGAGCAACATCCGGCGTACATCACGTTCGGCACGGCTGGCTTTTTCGGCGTCGCGATCGACTACATGGGGCTCGACGACCACGCGGTGGCGGCGCACTGTCCCGTGGTGGTCACTCCGGCGCACGAGGTACACGAACAGCCGGTGTACACCGCGCTTGGCCGGCACGAAGTGCGCCAACGTGTTCGCGATCGCTGGCTGGGTTGGGAGCGCCGTGCGGCGGTGGCGTCGCGCACGCTCAGCGGCGGCGCCGGACTGTCGTTTCTGCTGGGTCCGCTGTCCGGTCTCAAGACATTGGCCCGCGTGGCCGCGCCGCGCTCGTCGCTGCAATGGGGCCAGCGACTGGTGTCGCGACTCGCGCCAGTACCGACCACACGGCTTTCTGCGTTCCGCGTGGACGACAGTGCGCGCATTGTCGACGGCGGTAAGCCGATTGGCTTCTCGCTCGACGAATCGATCGACCGAGTGACCGCGGTGCTCACCAACCTCGGACTGGTGCGGGACTTCGCGCCAATCGTGGTGTTCCTTGGGCACGGCTCCACCAGCCTGAACAACCCGCACGAGTCGGCACACGACTGCGGCGCGTGCGGCGGGCGTCGTGGTGGTGCGAATGCACGCGTCTTCGCCGACATGGCGAATCGCCCCGATGTGCGTGACGGTGTGCGGCGTCGTGGTATCACCATTCCCACCGACACCTGGTTCGTGGGCGCGTTGCACGACACGGCCAGCGACAGCGTGCGCTACTACGATCTCGAGACGCTGCCACCATCGCTCGTTACGTCGTTCGAAGAAGTCTTTGGCGCCCTCGAAATTGCGCGCCGAGAGGATGCACTCGAACGCAGCCGACGGTTCGATGATGCACCGCTCGATCTCACCCCCGAGGCCGCGCTGCTCCATGTGGAAGCGCGCTCGTCGCACCTTGCGCAGCCGCGGCCCGAGTACGGGCACTGCACGAACGCCATCTGCATCGTGGGTCGGCGACGGCTCACACGCGGACTGCACCTCGATCGCCGCGCCTTCCTGGTGAGCTACGATCCGGGCGTCGACGACAACGACAAGGTGCTCGAGCGTATTCTTGCGGCCGTCGGTCCGGTGGGCGCGGGCATCAGTCTCGAGTACTATTTCTCGTCGGTGGACAACGAAACATTCGGCTGTGGTACGAAGCTGCCGCACAACGTGACGGGGCTCATCGGCGTGATGAACGGACATCAGAGCGATCTCCGCACCGGACTCCCGCGGCAGATGGTCGAGATCCACGAGCCGATGCGTTTGCTGCTGATCGTCGACGCCTCGCCGGAGTCACTGCTGGCTGTGGCGTCACGCCAAGCCGAGGTGGCCGAGCTGGTGACGAAGCAGTGGATCCAGCTGGTCGCGGTGCACCCCGACACCGGCGTCATGTCGCTCTTTCAGGACGGCGGGTTCGTGCCGTACGAGCCGCAACCGATGCTGCTGCCGGTCGTGGAACGCTCTCCAGAGTGGCACATGCAGAGCCGCACGCATCTTCCGCCGGCCCTCGTGCGCAGTGCGTTGCCCGTGTCGGCCGTTGGTCCCCGTCTCCACCAACCGACATGACCGACTCGCTGTCCATCGTCCGCGCCGCACTCGCGCTCGCGATTTTGGCGCCGCTCCTCAGTGTGTTCATCATCGGTGTGCGGGTCCTGCTCTGGCCGCGCCCAACGTCGGAGCGAATGGTGACCGCGGTGGTGCACACCGGACTCCTCGTGTCTATCGGCGCCGGTGCCGTGGTGCTGGCGGGCTACCTCGGCCTGATCGGCGCGCCGGTCACGGGGGACATCGAGTTCGGCGACTGGCTGCGCCTCCGCGACTTCCGTATTCCTGCGGTGTTGCTGGTGGATCGCATTTCGATCACGATCGCGCTGTTTGCCTCGGTGCTCACCGCTCTCGTGGCGCGCTTCTCTCGCACCTATTTGCACAAAGAGCCGGGCTTCACGCGCTTCTTTACGCTGCTCGGACTCTTTGCGACCGGTACGCAGCTGGTGGCGCTGGCGGGTGCCTTGGAGCTGTTCTTCGCGGGATGGGAGCTGATCGGCATTTCGTCGGCTTTCTTCATTGGTTTCTTCCACGAACGCGACGAGCCCGTGCGGTCGGCGGTGCGCGCCTTCGCCACCTATCGTTTCTCCGACGCCGGCTTGCTGATCGCGACGGTGATGACGTTCGACGCGCTTGGCTCAGCGCGATTCTCGGCCTTTGGCAGCGCGACGACACTGCCCGCCATGCAGTCCACGGCGATCGCGCTGCTGTTCCTGCTATCGGCGATGGGAAAGTCGGCGCAGCTTCCGTTCTCCGGGTGGCTTCCGCGCGCGATGGAAGGCCCCACGCCGTCGAGTGCGCTGTTTTACGGTGCGGTGTCGATCCACGCCGGGCTATTCCTGCTGCTGCGCGTCTGGCCGATGCTTGAAGTATCAACTATTGCGCGCACGATGTCGGTGCTCGTCGGGTTGTCGACGGCGGTGTACGCGGCCGCGGTGGTTCGCGTGCATACCGATGCCAAAGGTGCGCTGGCCCATGCGACGCTGGCGCAGGTCGGGTTGATTCTGGCCGAGATCGGCCTGGGATGGACCACGCTGGCGCTCGCGCACCTTGTCTGCCACGCGTTTCTCCGACTGGGGCAGTACCTCAAGGCTCCGAACATGATTCACGACAGTCACCGGCTGGGGCATGCGCATCGCGGGCCGAGCCGGCTGGAGCAGTGGTCGCCGAGGCTGTCGTCGCGGGTGTATGCGGCGTCGTTGCATCGTTTGCGACTCGACGATCTCGTGGACGCCATGCTCGCGCCGATTGTCGCCATGGCCCGTCTGCTCGACCGCGCCGACCAGCGCTTCCGGCGCGCGCTCTCGATCGATGCGGGCACCGAACCATGACCTTTTTCTCGGCCCCCTGGGAGGCACTGCTGTTTTGTACGGTGCTGCTGGCCGCGCCGGTGCTCGCCCAGCAGGGCCGGCGACAGCTGCTGCCGCTGTTTCTCATGATCTGCCTGCAAGCGATTGCCTTCTTTTCGGGACACGGCGCGATCGCCTATGCCGCGGTGGCCGTCAGCGCGCTCATTCACGCGGCCGGTGCGTGGCATCTCACACGCACCGGCGCCCTGATGCTGCTGACCACGGGTGGACTCACCGCCGCCGCGGCGGTGAGTGTGCATCTGGGCCATCTCACCGTCGCACTGGTGTTGTCCTGCCTCGCCATCGCGATGCGCACCGGCGTGATGCCGATGCACGTGGGCGTGGCGCAGTTGTGCGATCGGGCGCCGGTGGTGCAGACGCAGCAGCTGGCGTCGGCCATCACGCTCGTCTTCGTGCATCTGCGCTTCGTGGACCATCACGCGGCGGCGATCCTCCTGGCGCCCTGGTTGATTCGTGGCGGTGCGATCGCGGCCCTTGTGGCAGCGCTGATCACGCTCGTGCAGAAAGATCTACGCGGCTTCTATCGCGGTACCACCACCATGCACGGTGGCATGGTCCTCGCCGCCCTCGGCACCGCTAGTTACGGCGGATTTGCCGCCGCACTGCTCGTCACAGTGACGATGGGGCTCGCCCTTGGCGGCATCGGCATCATGACCAGCGCCCTCGAATCGCGCGTCGGTCCCGTGTCATTCAGCGGCCCCGGTGGACGCGTGGTGGCGTTTCCGGTGTTGGCGGCCGCTTTCGCGTTGTTCGGGGGCGCCGGCGTAGGCTTGCCGGGTATGGCCGGCTTCGTGGCCGACGACCTGCTGCTGCACACGCTCTGGATGGTGAGTCCGTTCAGCACCGTCGCGATCATTCTCGCCAGCGCGTTCCTCGCCGTCTCCACCCTCACCGGCTATGCGAAGACGTTCCTCGGTCGCGGCACCCTGTCAATCGCACCCGATCTGCTCACCCGCGAACGTGTCGTCGCGGTCACGCTGCTGGTCCTGCTCCTGGTGCTTGGCTTCATGCCGGGCGTCCTACTGACGCCGGCTGATGCGTTTCTGAGTGTGACGCCGCCGACGTAACGGCAGGATCACCCGCGGTCCGGTCCCCTGCTCCACGTCGGGCAAGCGGCGCCGTTGGCCGTCGCCTATCCATGCCGCAGGTGCGGATTCGCACGCACTATCGCCCTCGGGAGAACACGCTGCCGTGGGCGCGCGCCGGTCCCGTCGCACCGTGCGGCCACGTGGCACGGTCAAATCGCACGCCGGGTTGCGTCGCACCGCGATCTCGGAACGCCGAGTCGATGGCCAACGCACCAGTGGTGGCGTTCATGGTCACCAACTGCAACTGCTTGTCGCCATCGTTCACGACCAGCCGCCCCGACGGGGCGTCATAGGCCATCCAGTGCGGACGGAAGGTGCTGTCGAAAGTGACGCGCGCGAGTTCACGCGGATGCATCGCGTCACTCACGTCGAGCGTGACCACCGCATGCTCGTCGGGAATCGTCTGCACCCACCGAGTGCCCACCAGCACCGGCACGGCACAGTCCAAGCCTCCGAACGCCTTCACGAAATCAATCTGAGGCGCCGGCGAGTCGATCGCACTCACCCGGTAGAAGCCACAGGTGAACGTGGCCAGCAGCACCGTCTTCCCGTCGACCAGCGGGCGCGGTTCACCAGGGAAAAGATGGTGCTGCTCGTTGTACTTCCCGGTTGGCGCGCCCTCGTGCGGGTGCCCGTCGCCACCGTTGGTTTTCGGCAGCGGAATCGTGTGCAGCAACGCGAGATCGGAGAGCCGCCAGATCTGCAGATGCGCCCCATGATCGGCCAGCATGTCGGTGCTGGTGGACACCACGCGATCGATGGCCGGCAACACCGCCAGACTGTACGGGCGCATATCGAGCGTGTCGAACCCCGACGAGCGGGCACTCGAGGCACGCACCAGCCGTCCTTGCCGATCAAGCTCCACCAAACCGCCCGGTGGAGTGTTCGAGCGGCCGTGTCCCTGAAAGGTGCCCAGCCGATGCCCGCCGGCCAGTTGTACGAACGAATGCGGGAAGCTGTAGTCGCCGACGGTGGTGAACGAGCCGAGCAACTTGGGTGACGCCGCCTGATTCACGTCGAAACGGAAGGTGCGCCCCGCGCCGAAGCCGTTGGCAAACAGGATACCGTCGCGCTCCACTTGATGTTCGGTGTGGTGCGGCCCGGTGCCCTTCGCGCCAACTGGCACCGTAGAGATCACTTGCGCGTAGGTGGCCGATCCTCGACGGACGTCGATCACCGCCAGAAAATCGGAGCTGGTGGTGTCGGCATCCCCCGTCCAGACGTACAAGTATGACGCAGGACGTGGTGGCTGCGTGAAGGCCGACATGGTTGCCATGGCGATGGCGCCGACACATCCCGCTTGCAGTCCCGAACGAAACGTACGCCGCATGAACGACCCCCCAAGATTTTGCCGGCCGGGTGAGTGGACGATTCCCCTCCCCACCGGTAAGCTCTCCCCTATGACCTCCCCCGCAAGACCCGTCTGCCTCATCACCGGTGCGGCCACCGGTATCGGCGCCGCCTGCGCCCGCACGTTCGCCGGCCACGGCTGGAACGTCGGCATCTGTTCGCTCGACGACGACAGCCGTGCTGCCGCCGACGTGGTGGCGGCCGACTGCATGGGTCTGGGGGCACGGGCCGAGGTAGTGCTGCTCAACGTCACGAGCGACGAGAGCTGCCACGCCGCTGCGGCCAGCATGCGCAAGTGCTTCGGGCGCATCGATGCGCTGGTGAACTGCGCCGGCACCACCCGATTCATTCCGCACGCCGACCTCGACGCGCTGCACGAGAGCGAGTTTGCCCGTACGTACGACGTGAATCTCATCGGCACCTTTCGCATGATCCGCGCCTGTCGCGAACTGCTGCGCGAGTCGGGTCGTGGCGCGGTGGTGAACCTCTCCAGTATCGCCGGCACCGCCGGACTCGGCTCGAGCGTGGCCTATGCCGCCTCGAAGGGGGCCGTGAGTACGCTCACGCTGTCGCTGGCCCGTGCGCTCGCGCCGCATATTCGCGTGAACGCGATCGCGCCCGGCTACGTGACTGGTGGCCTACCCAGCCGCGTGCTCGACGGCGAGCAGCTGAAGGCGGTGGAAGCGAAGTATCTCGTCACGCAAGCATTGCCGAGGTTGCTCGAGGTGAACGAAGTGGCCGAGCTCGCGTACTTTTTGGTGGCCGGCGCCCCCGGCATGACCGGCGAAGTGATTCGCATGGACAACGGACTGCACCTCTATGCTTGACGGGTCAGCGCTCGACGCGGCCGCGCGACCGCGTATCGGCTTCATCGGCACGGGGCTCATCGGCACGCCGATGGTGCAGCGGCTGCTGGAGTGCGGGTTGTCGGTGACAGTATGGAATCGCACGCTCGAAAAGGCGAGACCGCTCGTGGAGCACGGCGCCACGCTCTCCGAGTCGCCGCGCGCACTGGCGGCGTCGTGCGATATCGTGTGCTTGTGCCTCACCAATACCGCCGCGGTGCACGACGTCGTGTTTGGCGAACAGGGCCTCGACGCCGTGCTGCGCACCGGTCAGCTGGTCATCGATTTGTCGAGTATTGCACCAGACACGACGCGCGAGATGGCCGAGACACTCGCCAGGGCCTGCGGCGCGCGATGGATCGATGCCCCGGTATCGGGCGGACTGCCGCTGGCGCGCGCCGGCCGTCTCATCGTGTTCGCTGGTGGCGCCGTCGACGACCTCGCGCGCGCCGCACCGGTGTTCGACGCGCTGTCACAGCGCGTCACGCACATGGGCGGCCACGGCGCCGGTCAGCTCGCGAAGAGCTGTAATCAGCTGATCGTGGCGTGCAATGTGGTGGTCGTCGCCGAGATGCTGGCGTTTGCGAAGAAGTCCGGCCTCGACGCCACACGGCTTCCCGCTGCACTGGCCGGCGGGTTCGCCGACTCGCTGCCGTTGCAGATATTTGGACCACGCATGGCGGCCGGCGTCGACTCGCCACGCATCGGTGGGCTGGGCACGTTCCGCAAGGACATCGACCAAGTGGTGCGCCTCGCCGGTGAGTGCGGGGCCTACTCGCCCATGGCCACGCGCGCGTCGGAGGTCCTGCGGGAAGCCAGCCGCACCGCGAGCATCGGGGCCGATCCTGACGTGTCGCGGATCATCACCCTCTTTCTCGAGCGATCTGACGCCGGTAGCGCGTTCGGCGGCCTCTCATGACGAAGCGCTTCCGCTCGGCGAACATCCACGACGGCATGCTGCGCGCACCCACCCGCGCCTTTTTGCACGCGCTCGGTCAGGACGACGACGAAATCGCGCGCCCGCATATCGGCGTGTTTCACACGGGCGGCGAGATGAGCCCGTGCAACATGCTGCTGCGCGATCAGGCGTTACACGCCAAGACGGGCATCTATGCGGCCGGCGGCATGCCGCACGAGTGTCCGGTGGCATCGGTGTCCGATGGCCTGTCGATCGCACACCGCGGGATGCGCTTTTCGCTCGTCTCGCGCGAGATCATTGCCGACAGTGTGGAAGCCTCGACGCGCGGCCATCAGTGGGACGGCATCTTCGCCATTGGCGGTTGCGACAAGAATCTCCCCGGACTCATGATGGGCATGGTGCGCTGCAACGTGCCCGGCGTATTCGTGCATGGCGGCGCGGCGCTGCCGGGGCATTTCCGCGGGCGCGATACCCACATCGGCGAGACGTACGAGATGATCGGGAAGGTACTCGCGAACGAAGCGACACCGGCCGACTTGGAGGAGATTACGCATTCGTGCCTGCCCACGGCCGGAGCGTGCGCGGGACAGTTCACGGCGAACACGATGGGCATGGTGTCGGAGGCGCTGGGGCTCGCGCCGATCGGCTCGAGCATGATTCCCGCCGTGTACAGCGAGCGCGCCCCCCTCATGCGACGGGCCGGTGTCGCGCTCATGCAAGCGGTGATGGGCGACGGTCCGCTGCCGCGCGACATCGTCACCCGCGAGTCGCTCGAGAACGCGTGCGCGGTGGTGTCGGCGACGGGCGGCTCCACCAACGCGGCGCTGCATCTGCCGGCGATCGCCCACGAAGCTGGGATTCGCTTTCACCTTGACGACGTGGCCGCCGTGTTTGCACGCACGCCGCTGATCGCCGACCTGCAACCGGGCGGCCGCTTCCTGGCGCGCGACCTGTACCACGTGGGCGGCGCCGGTGTGGTGATGCGCGCGCTGCTCGAGGCGGGCGTACTGGTCGGCCACTGCCTGACCTACACTGGCCGCACGCTGGCACAGGAACTCGATAGCGCGGCGCTTCCCGACGGCGAAGTGGTGCGTACGGTGCAGAACGCCCGTTCGGCCGATGGTGGCGTGACCATGCTCACCGGCAACCTCTGCCCCGATGGCGCCCTGCTCAAAACCGCGGGACTGACCACCCTCGTGCATCGAGGCCCGGCGCGGGTGTTTGAGTGTGAGGAGCAGGCGCAGGCGGCGGTACGCGACCGGCGCTACGCGCGCGGCGATGTGATCGTGATCCGCAATGAGGGTCCGCGCGGCGGTCCGGGCATGCGCGAAATGTTGGGCATCACGGCGTTGATCTACGGGCAGGGTATGGGCGCTGACGTCGCCCTGCTCACCGACGGCCGCTTCAGCGGTGCCACCCGCGGCCTCTGCATAGGCCATGCGGGGCCGGAAGCGGCCGACAGAGGCCCGATCGCCCTGGTGCGTGACGGAGATATCATTTCGATCGATGGGCGCCCTGAGGCGCGCCGCATATCAGTTGAGCTCAGCGACGCGGAGCTGTCGTCACGCCTGGCCGCGCTGCCGGTGGTGCCCCCGCCGAGGCTGGGCGGTGTGCTGGAGAAGTATGTCCGATTGGTAGGCCCGGCAAGCCAAGGTGCGGTGACGCACTCAGGTGCGGTGGAGTGGCGGGCGGACGGGTGAGCGTCGCCGGATCGACGTCTGCAACCCCGCTACCGCGGCGCCGCTGGCATGGCGGACATGCACATCACGAAGATCTGATAACGCGTCTGCCCGGTGGGCAGCTGCAGCTGGTCGTTCACCCGTTGCTCAGCGTCGGTTCCCAGCAGTGCCTCGGCGTTGATATTGAACAAACAGTCCGCCTGCTCCCAGCGAAAGCGCAGTGACCCCTCGTTCGGAGAGTCTCGCGGCTCCGGCGTGCGGACCCACTTCGCGGCGCGCAGCAACTCGTAGAAGTACACCGCTTCCTTGTTGACACCCAGCGCCGTGCCGCCGGCGGCGGTAATCCGGCATCCGGCAATTCGCTTCTTCGAGCGCCAATCGTCGATGGTGTCGACCTCGACCTCGGCCAGCATGTGCCGCTCGTTGCGCAAGAAGCGCGCGGCGGCCGCACAATGCGACGTGTCAGCGAGAGCCGCTGGCCGGCCGAGCGTGAGCAGTAGCAGGGTAAGGATCATGAGTGGGGACGATAGGGCCCGGTTAACCGAATGCGCAGGCCACGGTGGCCGATGTAAGATAAGGGCTGCACCCTTTAAAGGAGATCCGAAACGCATGCCCACTGCCGGACGCGCCACGCTTGCCCAGTTTCTGATCGAGGAGCGCCGTCGCGCACCCGACGCCACCGGCGACTTCGATTCGTTGGTGACGGACATCGCGCTCGCCTGCAAAGCGATCGCACGGCGCGTCGCGCATGGCGCGTTGCAGGGGGAGAGGGGGGGCGCCGGCTCGCACAACGTGCACGGTGAGGAGCAGACGCCGCTCGATCTCGCCAGCAACGAGATCTTTCTTCGCGCCACGGAATGGGGCGGGCATCTCGCCGGTATGGTGTCGGAGGAACTCGAGCAGCCGTACGCCATTCCGTCGCACTATCCGCGCGGCAAGTATCTGCTGCTTTTCGATCCGCTGGATGGATCGTCGAACATCGACGTCAACATGTCAGTGGGCAGCATCTTCTCGGTACTGCGCGCGCCCAACGCCGGCGTCCACGCCAAGGTCAACGACTTTCTCCAGCCCGGCACGGCCCAGGTCTGCGCCGGTTACGCGCTGTACGGGCCGAGCACGATGCTGGTGCTCACGCTCGGCCGCGGCACGCATGCCTTCACGCTCGATCCGTCGCTCAGCGAATGGGTGCTCAGCCACGCCAATCTCCGGGTCGGCCCGTCGGCGCGCGAGTTCGCGATCAACGCGTCGAACAGCCGCTTCTGGGAGCCGGCTGTAAAGCGATATGTCGACGAGTGCCTGGCCGGCATAGCGGGCCCACGTGGCTTCGACTTCAACATGCGCTGGATTGCGTCGCTGGTGGCCGAAACGCACCGCATTCTCATGCGCGGTGGGGTGTTCTTGTATCCACGCGACAGTAAGGATCACACTCGGCACGGTCGGCTGCGCCTGCTGTACGAAGCGAACCCGATCGCCTTCCTGATCGAGCAGGCCGGTGGCATGGCCAGCACCGGCTACAATCGTGCCATGGAGGTGCTTCCCACCGGGCCGCATCAGCGGATCGGCTTTGTGTTCGGCTCGAGCGAGGAAGTGCTGCGGATCGAGCAGTATCACCGGGAACCGCCGGACGCGTAGCTGTGATGGCAAGAGCGAGAGCAACGGCAACGGCAACGGCAACGGAAACAGCAACGGCAACGGCAACGGAAACAACAACAACAACAACAACGGCAACAGCAACAGCGTTCACGCGAAGAACAGCGAAAAATAGAGGGTTCTTTGGGGTTTGTGTGGGTAAATCTCGGCTGCCACGCCGCTGAACCGCCTTGTCGCGGATTGACGTGGACGCCACGCGGATCACCGACCCACCCGAGACCCCCCACACGCCCACTTCCGTCGTCTCGCGCGGCCCCAATCCGCGTCGGGTCCGCGTGCATCCGCGGCGAGGCTGGTGGAGGTTCAGTTCGGCTCGGCTCGGTGGGCGACGACGGAATTCACCCACCCGAAATCCGGATGCTCCACTCGAGGCTTGTCGCGGTTCAGCTTTCCCGTGCCCTATCCGTTGATCCGTGATCTCCGTGATCTTGCTGTTGCTGTTGCTGTTGCTGTTTCGCGTTGACCCTCGATCGCACTACCCTCGCACTCTGTCATCATGTCCGGATTTCTCGAGCGACTCGCCGCGATGTTTCAACCACAGGTTGCTACCACCGATGGTACGCGTGCACCGGAGTCCGTACGCACCACGCTGCACGGCGTGCCGGTCGAGGTGATCAATACTCGCGCCGACATTGCCACCGCCGATGTGCTGGCGCGCCTCGACGAAGCACTGGCGCTCATCGGCACGTATCAGCCGTGGCGGCTCACTCATCTGCGGCGTGATATTCGCGGCATCCGCGTGGAACGGTTCGCCTGCCGCGGTGCCTTTATGCCGGGGGAGAATGTGATCATCACCGAACTCACGTTTCTTTCGCGTCGCGACATCAGTGCCGCACCGGTCGCATCGTCGATTCTGCACGAGGGCGTGCATGCGCGGGTGCACGCCATGGGTGTGTACCGCACGGAAGCGGAACTGCCGCGCGAGGAGCGTCTGTGTCGACGCGCGGAGCTGGCGTTCGGTTACGCGTTACCCCCGGAGGTCGGCGCCCCGGTGATCGAGCGCGCGCTGTCTAGTCTCGCCCTCGAGGATCGGGAGGTGGCGCCGATCGTGGATTGGCATGAAGCGCAGCGTCGGCAGGACGCCGCCGACCGCACTGCGACGAGCTGACTACGCAGGCGAGTCGAGTCGCCTTTCACGGCGTTCGTGCGCGGCGTCGACTGCCTCTTGTACTCTCTTTTCGCGCGTTTCCGGCTTGACCGCCTCGTCGATCCGTCGGACGATGAAGTTTTGTCTGCCGGGCGGCAGCGCCTTGAAGTCGTCCGTCATGCCCTCGGCATGCAGCGCGGTCCTCAGGTCGTCGGGGATCGTCACCTGTGCACGATCAAGCACGGTAAATCGGACGCGGACCCGATCGCCGGTCTTGGTGTTCGTCTCCTGGCGAACCTTGGCCTTGATGCGGATGTAATGCTGACCTCCCCCCACCGGAAACAGACTCACCTGAAAAGGCTCGGAGTCGTTCACCTGCGCCATGACCAACACCGGGCCCTTCGTTGCCAACGCGTCGGTGATCTCCGCCGGCACCAGAACGGCGCAATAGTCCATGCCTTCGGCCCAGTTTTCCAAACTGGCGTGAAACGACAGCTGTCGGCCGACGGCGGGAGCGGGCGTCATCGACGCAGGATAGGGCGTTCGCTGGCCGCTCGCAACCTTGCGAAGGGGTGGCTCCTTACTTTAGTGTAAGGCAATGGAGGATCCATGAGCACTGCGACCGTCACGTCCAAAGGACAGATCACCATTCCGGCCGATGTCCGGCGGCGACTTGGACTCGAGTCGGGAGATCGGGTGGAGTTCGTCGAAGTGGATGGTGGTTTCGCCATCAAGCCGGCCAGCGAAGACGTACGCGTGCTGAAAGGGCTGCTGCGCAAACCGGCAAAACCGGTCGGCATCAGCGAGATGAATGCCGCGATCCGTGCACGAGGCGGCAGTCGGTGATCGGTCTCGATTCCAACGTGCTGGTCCGGTATCTGGCGCAGGATGACCAAGCGCAGGCGGCTCGTGCGACCGCGTTGATCGAAACACATTGCACCGCAGACAATCCCGGCTTTGTCGGGTTGGTCGTGCTCGCCGAAGTCGTCTGGGTAAGCGAAAGTAGCTATGGCGCGTCTCGAGCCGAGGTCGCGGAGATCGTCAGGCGCATTTTGAGTATCCGTCAGCTGGTCGTGCAGAACGCTGAGGTGGTGTGGCAGGCACTCAGGCATTTCGAGTCGAGCCGCGCCGACTTCGCCGATTGCCTGATTCACCGTTGCGCGGAAGCCGCCGGCTGCGACAAGACCGTCACGTTCGACAAGCGCGCGGGGATGACATTGCTCACATAGCGTAGCATGCGGCGCGCTCAACTCGACGGCCGCACAACGTAGTTCATCGACCGCGACCCGAATGGGGAGGCGCTACGCTAAAAACGCCAGTTCGCCGCTTGCTCCAAGTGGCGCGAACACCACCAGGCCGGCCTTCGTCAACGTCGGCGCCGACACATAGCGCTCCGTCGTCCGTTCGAGCGCTCTAACCATGGGCGTCGCGTCGGGTTCGCCGAAGAGCATCGCCAACAATGCCGACGAGTCGATCAGGACAGCCCGCATGTGGGCAAGCCAAAGGCGTCGTAGCCAAGGATCTCCCCAGAGAGCGGAGAGAGCGAGCTGCTGCCGTCGCGGACGTCGTCGCCGTCAACTCAGCAACAGGTCCAGCTCCTCGCGTCCAATCGAGCCCAGCGCCCCGGGATCTTCAGACAGGATCGCGTCGGCCAACTGTCGCTTCGACTGCTGCAACTGCAGGATCTTCGACTCGATGGTATCGCTCGCCACCAGACGCGTAGCCATCACTCGCCGCGATTGACCGATGCGATGCGCCCGGTCGATCGCCTGCGCTTCGACCGCCGGATTCCACCACGGATCGAGCAGAAACACATACTGGGCCGCCGTGAGATTGAGCCCGTGTCCACCGGCCTTGAGACTGATGAGAAACACCGGGCAACTCCCGTCCGACTGGAATCGATCGACCCGCGCCTGACGATCCCTGGTGCGGCCATCCAGGTATTCGTACACGATGCCCGCCGCATCGAGCCGTGCCTTCACAAGTGTCAGAAACGACGTGAACTGCGAGAACACGAGTGCTTTCTGACCATCGGCCGCGACTTCCTGCAAGGCGGGGAGCAGCGCGTCCAGCTTGGCCGACGGCCACGTGCCACGTGACTTGTCTGCCAACGCCGGATGACACGCCGCTTGCCGCAAACGCAGCAATGCCTCGAGAATGTGCATGCGCGACTTCTGCATCCCGTCGCGTTCCACCCGATCGCGCACACTGGCCTGAAACTGGCGGCGCAACTTGTCGTAGAATGCACGCTGTCTGGGTTCCAGCTCCACTTCCAGCGTCTGCTCGATGCGCGCCGGCAGTTCCGGTGCTACCATCGCCTTGGTGCGCCGCAGGATCACCGGTCGCAACGCGCGTGACAGCACGCTCGCGCTCCCGGGCTCGGCGACGCCCGCCGACGCGGCGCGGGCGGCAACGCTGAAGCGTGTGGACGCGCCGAGCATGCCGGGGTTGAGGAACTCGAAGAGACTCCACAGCTCCTCGATGCGGTTTTCGATCGGTGTTCCACTCAACGCCAGACGATGACGCGCGCGCACCAGTCGACAGGCCTTCGCGGTAACGGTGCCGGCATTCTTGATCGCTTGTGCTTCGTCGAGCACGAGGTAGTCGAACTCGCGTTCGCCGAGTGTGGCCACGTCACGACGCAACGTGCCGTAGGTGGTGATGACCACGTCGACATCGCCGGCGTCGAGCGCGTCGGCCATACGAGTTGTTCCGCTGTAGTCGAGCATGCGCAGCGACGGGGCAAAACGCGCCGCTTCACGCAGCCAGTTGAACACCAGCGAACGCGGCACCACCAGCAACGAGAGTCCCGCCTTTTCGGCACGACGCGCCTCGAGCAGCGCCAATACCTGGACCGTCTTGCCAAGGCCCATCTCATCGGCCAGGCAGCCACCGAGCTCGAAGCGCCGGAGGAAGTCGAACCAACCCAACCCCTCGCGCTGATAGTGCCGCAGCGTACCGACAAAACCATCCGTCGCATCGGCGGCGGCGATACTCCGGAACGCCGCCAGCTCGCCACGTGCACGGTGCAGCGCAGCATCGACATCTACATCGGGCAGCGCATCCAACAGCACATCCAGCAGCGCCAATTGCGATCGTCGATAGCGAATCGCACCATCGATACGTGTCCCGGCGCCAAGCAGTACGCCCATGCGCTCCAGCGCCTCGGCCGGCACCAATCCCATCGCGCCATCGGCCAGCGGTACCAGGCCATCGTGCTTCTGCTGCGCATCGAGCACGGCGGCCAGCGACACGTCGATGTCACCGTAGGACACCGTCCCTGACAGGTCGAACCAATCCACACCCGATCGCACGGCGGCGCGAATTTGCCCCGCTTGGCGATAGGCGATGCCGTTCGCACTTACCTCCCACCCTTCCGTAACCAGCGCGCGCACCATCGGCGTGAGGTTCGACGTCGAGACCACGAGGCTATTGGCCTTGGCGGTGTAGTTCCACTCGGCGCGCACACCGAGCGCCCGCAATCGCTCGCGCGCCTGTAGCTCCGCGTTTTCCTGACGGCGGTACACCAGCCGTGCCGTCCGATCAAAGACGGCGGACACCGTCTCTGCGGCATCGACCGTGACAGCGCCATAGCGGAAGCGGAGCGCGAGCTGTGGCAGCGTCGCGCGCCACGACGGAGTGCCACTGGTGATCGTCAGGCACGGCGTGGGGACCATGTCGCTACTACTCAGCGCCTCGCCTGGCGGAAGCTCCAGCGTCGGGATGTGCGGCAGTCGGTGCACCTGCTCCAGGAAATCCGACGGATCTTGACCAAGGGGCAGCGTCACAGCAGTGCGCAACGCCGCTACCAGCGGGAACGCTCCCTCATGATCGAAAGCGGCGACCGCATCCGCCGTCAGCATCACGCCGGCAGAATGCACCCACTGCGGCGCCGAAACGTCGTGCTCGTCATCCCCCCGATAGAACAGGCCCGACAGTTGGTGATCGCCATCCGACGACCGTGTGATGCGCAGACGAAACCGCCACGGCGCACCATCGTCCCAGTGCAGCGGGCGATCGTGCAACTCGGCTCTCGCGCTTCGCGTGCGGACACGACCCGTTTCGCACATCAGCCGGAGCGTCGTGGCGAAGGCCCGCGGACGCACGAAGAAACCACCGGTCGGCAAGCCGGTCACTCCGCGCAAGTCGGCAGAGCCCAGCAGCATCTCGGCGATCTGGCGGTCGACGGCGTCGGGCGCATTGAGCCAAACGCCATGCGAATATTGGAACCGCTTGGCGGTGCTCCACACACCGTGGCGATCGCGCTTCTCGGTACCGAGCTCGATCTTGAGACCCGATACATGGGCGGAGGCGTCGAGATCGATGATGTACACGAGGCGACGGTCGGCGGGCCAAACCTCCGTGCGCGCGACGGGTGGCTGAGACGCCTTCATGGCCTGCATCTGCCACAACGACTGCTGCACGATGTCTACCCACGCCGGCGGGGGTGGCCCTGGCCAACGCGGCTTCGGCTGGCGCCCGGCGGCGCCGCGGGGCACGACACTAGCTGGCGCGTCGCCAACCAGCAGGTCGATCAACGCATCGTCCAACTCGTCGTCGAGTTCGTCATCGTCGAAGTAATCGTACAAATCGTCGTCGGACGACCCGTCTTCGTCGTCGTCCCCGTCGTCCGGTGCAGCCGATACGGCGAAACGGTACTTGCCGGCTGCGCCCACAATATCGAGCAGCCTGGACAACTTCCCGCTGCTGTTTGTCACCCGCAGCAGCGCCCACAAGTGCTTGCAACAGCCCTGCTCAGCGGCATACGGGCACGTGCAGGCAAGCGACAGCTGTCCGGGTCGCGCTGAGAGGTCGAGGGCGTAGGTGGCCGTCCCGTGCGCCAGCGCCAGGACGCGGTAGCCGGTGGTGCTCGTGATCTTCACTGAACCAGCGGCCACGTATGCCTCTCCCCGCTCCTGAATTACTGCCGGGAAATGGCGGACGAGTTTCGCGGGGAGCTTCATGCTCGGTACGGTAGCTCCGTGAAGCGAATCCCGTGTGGATCGCCTCGAGACAGTCCCCACCGTTCTACACCGACTTTGTCGGCGCCCCCATTATCGTGGGTGGTTCGCGCGGCGGCAGACGGCGGCGGCAATCCTCGACGCAGCGGGAACTTCCCGCCCCGATTCCGGCTATGTGCTGCATCCCGTTGCCGGCGTCCGGGCAGGTTTTCCACTCAGGAGACGTGAAATGTTTCGCTCAGTCATCGCGGCGGCACTCGTTGCCACCCTGTCGTTTACTCCGAACGCACACGCCACTGCGTTACAGACCGCCGTCTTCGCCGGTGGCTGCTTCTGGGGCGTGGAAGCGGTGTTCGAGCACGTGAAGGGCGTGAAGACGGTGGTGTCTGGCTATGCCGGTGGTACGGTGGTGAACCCCGACTACGAATCAGTCAGCAGTGGCCGCACCGGACACGCGGAAGTGGTAAAGGTGACCTTCGACCCGGCCGTCGTATCGTACGAAACGCTGCTGGCCGTGTTCTTCACCGTGGCCCACAACCCCACGGAGCTCAACCGTCAGGGGCCCGACGTGGGCACGCAGTACCGTTCGGCCATCTTTTTTACCAACGCCGAGCAGCAGAAGAGCGCCACGACCGTGATCGCGCAGCTCGCGCAGGCCAAGACGTTTTCACGTCCGATCGTGACGCAGGTCGCGTCGCTGCCGAAGTTTTACGACGCCGAGTCGTATCATCAGAATTACCTGTACAGCCACACCGACCAGCCGTACATCGTGTACAACGACCTCCCCAAGATCGACGCGCTCAAGAAGCAGTACCCGGCGCTCTGGGAGAAGACGCAGGGCAAGTAGCGCACACTCGCGCATTCTCGGCACGGAACCGTACTTTGGGGTGGTGATACCCCCAGCTCCGACTTCGTGAATTCATCCGACGTCCACGCGCGCCTCGAAACCGCGCTGGCCGGTCGCTACCGCCTCGAGCGCGAGCTCGGGGCCGGCGGCATGGCCACCGTGTATCTGGCCCAAGACGAGCGGCACCATCGGCAGGTAGCGATCAAGGTGTTGCACCCGGAACTGTCGGCCGTGCTGGGCACCGAGCGGTTTCTCAAGGAAATCGAACTCACGGCCGGGCTGCAGCACCCGCACATCCTGCCGCTCTTCGACTCAGGAAGCGCCAACGGACTGGTGTTTTATGTCATGCCCTTCGTGGAAGGGGAAACGCTCCGGGCGCGCATTGACCGCGAACGGCAGTTGCCCGTGGCCGACGCCGTTCGCATTGCACAGGACGTGGCCAGCGCGCTCGACTACGCGCACAAGCGTGGCGTCGTGCACCGCGATGTGAAGCCGGAGAATATTCTGCTGCACGACGGTCGGCCCATGGTTGCCGACTTCGGCATTGCGCTGGCCGTCACGGAAGCCGGCGGTCAGCGGATGACGCAAACCGGACTCTCGCTCGGCACGCCGCAGTACATGGCGCCCGAGCAGGCAATGGGTGAGCGAACAGTCGATGCGCGCGCGGATATATTCGCGCTCGGCGTGGTGACATACGAGATGCTGGCAGGCGAGCCGCCGTTCACCGGCCCGACGATGCAAGCGATCGTGGCCAAGGTGTTGGCGAGTGAGCCGGTGCCGCTCACCGATCTACGCAAGAGCGTGCCCGACCACGTATGGGATGCGGTCTCCACGGCGCTCGAGAAGTTGCCGGCCGACCGACATCCCAGTGCCGAGCGTTTCGCGTCGGCGCTCAGCGACGGCACCGGTACGATACGTTCAGTGAGTGGCGCGCGTCTGGCGGCGAAGGGCACGAGTCGCCCCTCAGCGGTCCGGCGCGCGTTGCCGTGGGTCGGCGGACTCGCCGCCGGTGCGCTGCTCGGTGTGATCGGCGCGAAGAGTGTTGCCGGCAGCGCCATCGCATCGCGCGCTACCGAGAAGCCAGTGCGATTCCTCGTCACGGCGCCGGATTCGCTCGAACTGCAGGCGGTGTGCTGCGGGCAGATGATGGTGCTGTCGCCGGACGGCCGTTCGCTGGTTTATCAAGCTCGAACAGTTCCCATAGATTCGACAGCGGGTGCGCCGCCGCAGCGACTGCTGATACGCGAGCTTGGCTCGCTCTCGTCGACGGTGCTCCCGGGCACTGAAGGCGCGACCTCACTGTCGATTTCGCCGGACGGACAGCAGTTGCTGTTCGTGGCCAACCAGCGGCTCTTTCGTATGCCATTACGCGGAGGGGCGGCGGTGCAGATCGCGCAGTTGCCCACCGGCTTTGTGAGTGGCACCACGTGGCTCTCGAACGAGCGCGTGCTCGTGACCGTCGGCACCACCATTCACGGCGCGGACCTGCAGACCTCGCAGCTCTCAACCGTTTTGAATGCCGACTCCCTCGAGCGACAGCCGATTGGCCCATCGGCCGTGGAGGGCGGACACGGTATACTCTTCGCTTATGCCGCGCTGGGGCGTGTGCCCGCGGTGTACTGGCTCCCGACCGGTTCCACGACACCACGGCAACTGATGCTCGGCGCGACGCCGACCTACGTTCCGGCGTGGAAACGGCTGCTGGTGAACCGCGAAGGCGCGCTATTAGCCTTCCCTTTCGACCCGGTGAAAGGCGATACCACGGGGCCGGCGGTCAAGATTGCCGACGGTAACGTGCTGCGCTCACCCATTCTCGCACACGCCGAGTATGCGGTCGCGCCGAACGGCACGTTGGTGCTTGCCCAGCGGACCAGTGGCTTTGGAGGAGGGTGGACCCAGAACACCAGTGTCACCATCCGGCGCAGCGGCGTCAATACGCCCATTCGCATCGCGAGCAACGGCTCGGTCGTCGTGGGGAGCGCCGCGTTCTCAAGCGATGGACAGCGAATCGTGATGCCATTGCGGACCGGCTTCCAGAATTGGACGATCGTTACGCAGGACCTCGCCCGGGGCGTCGCGCAGACGGTTTCGGGAGACGACTACGGGCGCCTGCCGGCCTTCACCGCGCGCGACGACAGCATTGTGTATCTCTCGCGCGAGCCGACAACATTCTCGGTGCGGGCTTCAGACGGCAGTGGCAGCGCCGTAGTGTTGCCGCCGATCACGAATTGGTCTGGGGTGGCAGAGATCTCGATGAACGGCGACTGGATCGCGGTGTCCGGAACCGCTACGCCCCGCTCCTCGAGTATCGACATCGGCGTGTTTCGGCGCAGCGTTGGTGGTCCGGTGCAACCCTATGCCAACACGACGGCGCGTGAGGAGTCGCCAGCCATATCACCCGACGGACGCTGGCTCGCGTATACGGCGAACGTCTCGGGCGTGGACCAGGTGTTCGTGAGCCCGTTTCCCACGCCAACCTCGCGCACGGCGGTGTCGGGTAGCGGTGGACGACTTCCGGTGTGGAGCGGCGATGGGCGCACGCTGCACTTCTACAATGGCAAAGGCGCATTTGTCGGGCTGTCGTTCTCCACGGGGCCTGACGGGAAACCGACGCTCGGCGGCGAGCGCACGATCTACAACCGTGGCTATGTCCGCAACTGGACAATGTCGCCCGACGGCTCCAGCATGATTTTTATCGACACCGCACAACTGCTTCGTCTCCTTGGCCTCGAAGTCGTCCTGAACCTTCGGCCGGGATCCTGATGCGCGCTCTCGCGGCGTCTTCGACGACGGGTTCGAAGGAGCCGGTCACGTTGTTTCCCAGAGGCTGCGTATCGGGACGGCATACATGCCGTCGCCGAATGACGCGGTCGTCTCTCCGTCGTACAGTACGACGCCGCAGCAAAAACGCGTTCCCGTGACCTCTTGGAGCTTCCGCAGCCCGCCGAAGTCGGCGGCGGTGACGGTCGCGGCCGCCTTCACCTCGACGCCAGCCAGTTCGCGCGCACCGCGCTCGATGACCATGTCCACCTCGACACCATCCCGGTCGCGGAAGTGAAAGAACGTCAACGGTGCGTCGGACCAGCTTCCCTGACGTCGCAATTCTTGATAGACGAATGTTTCCAGCAGATGCCCGAGCGTACTGCGGTCGGCCCGCAGCGCATCGGCGTCCATCTCCAGCAGCGCGCACGCCAGTCCGGTGTCCCCGACGTGCAGCTTCGGCGTCTTCACGAGTCGGCTCAGGCGGTTGGAATGCCACGGCGGCAATCGGTCGAGCAGGAAGACCCGCTCGAGCAGCGTGATGTAGTCATTGATGGTTGGCCGTGAGAGCTGAAACGGCGCGGAGAGTCCCGCCACGTTCAGCAACTGCGCGGTGTGTGCGGCGGCTACGGCCAGCAGCCGCGGCGGCACGTCGAGTGAACTGATGCGCGACATATCGCGCACATCACGCTGCACCAGCGCGTGTAGATAGTTCAGGTACCAGGTCGCCCGACGCCGCGCGGTCGATCGCGCGAGTGCGGCGGGATATCCACCAGCCACGACGCGGTCGAGCAGGCCAAACGCGAGCCGCTGCTTCGGTGGCGCCCGGAACTCTCCCGTGAACAGCCGCTCGAGAAACCGTGGCTCCTTCCGCTCGATCTCCGCTTGGGCGAGGGGATGCAATCGCAGGACGTCCATGCGTCCGGCCAGCGAATCCGACAGCCGGGGTAGGAGCAGCACATTTGCCGAGCTCGTGAGAATGAAGCGGCCCGGCGCGCGGTCGCGATCGATCGCCGACTTGAGTGTGGTGAAGAGTTCAGGGACCCGTTGGACTTCGTCGAGAATCGCGTGCGCCGGGAGATCCGCCACGAAGCCCGCCGGGTCCGACCGCGCCGCCTCACGGACCGTGTCGTCGTCACACGTGAGGTACGCGTAGCCCAGCCGGTTCCCCACTGTTCGGGCGAGGGTGGTCTTGCCCGATTGTCGCGGGCCATGCACGAGCACGGCCGGCGAGTCGGCGAGGGCTTCGAGCAGCCGAGCTTCGGCGAATCAGAGATAAGCGGCCGGGTCTGGCATGCGGCTAATCGCAACTCTGCTGCGCGGCTGATTGCAAGGTTAGATAGCGGCTAATTGAAAGGTTACCTGATTTTTCTGACGACGTCGGTGCCGAGCGTCTCGACCGCGCCCACTCGCGGACGAAGGTCCGGACGGCCCAAGAGAGGCACCAGCTCGGAAGCGGGGACGAATACCGCAAAGCCATGCGGGCCAACCAATTGCGGAACGAATCGGCTTGCGTCGCTCCGATACAAGAGGCGTTCAGACACGAGGTCCGCCAACACATCTCACGAAGCTTCGAGAAGCATCGATCTCACTGAGAATGGAAAACGAAAAGCGAATCGACATAAAGCACAAAATCATGCCGCCGAAACACAAGAAGGCGATCGCCCGTGTGAACCGTGCGTATCCCGGCAAGGACTTTGGATACGTCGTCGACTACGCAGGCGTGCTGCACAGACTGAGCGAGGTGCTGGATCTGTACGGATCGATGGCGGGATTTTCGCCTGGCGACCCAAACGGTACGATCACCGACGTGTCGGCAGAGGTACGAAAGCTCCCCCAACGAAGCGCTGACTTGCGCGGGGTGTTCAAGACCGTGGGCAACAAGCGCGATCAGGAGGCGTACGAGCGCCTGCTCGCCGACGAGGCCATTCGCCAGGATTTCTATGAGTGCCTCAGCGCCTACTCCCGCACCTCAGACGTGGCGCTCGGTAGCCTGCACTTTCTCGAGAACACCGCCACCGAGAAGATCGACGAGTACAGGCGGGATCGGCAGTACTTCCTCGCCCTTCGGCAGTCGGTGCGACGTCGATATGCGGAGTCGATCGACTTCGGCGTGTATGAGCCGAAGATCCAACGACTGATCGACCGGCACGTTGGCACCGGCGACGTTGAGCGGATCACGGGCCTCGTTGACATCTTCGACCGGGAAGCGTTCGCGAAGGAAGTGCAATTGATAAATGGTACGGCGTCGAAGGCTGACACCATTGCCAGCCGCACCGCGAAGACCATTCGCGAGCGCATGGACGACCCCGCCTTCTATCGCCGGTTCTCCGAACTCTTGGAGCAGGCGATCGCCGAGTGGCGTGCGCAGCGACTGAGCGATGCCGAATACCTGAGCCGCGCGATATTCGACCGATCCCGAACTCGTGAAAGCGATGAGCGAGGAGGCCGCCGTTTCCATCGATGAAGCGATTGATGAGTTACGGGTCGTCAATTGGACTGAGAACACTGATGTGCAGAACCGGATGCGCACCGAGGTTGAGGATCTACTATTCGAGCTAAAGAAGCGGTACGACCTGTCACTGCCGATCGATGAGATTGACGCGCTGATGGAAGAGTCTCTCCGCTTGGCAGCGCGGCATGAGGCGAAGTGACCGAGACTATGTTGCGTAAGGGGCTCACATGGGGGAAGCACCGTATTCAGTATGAATTGACGGTCCAAGCCCGTCGTGACCTGACGATCACGGTGCATCCGAACCTGCGCGTCGCGGAGAGGGCCCCCAAGCACAAATCGCTCGAGGAGATCGAGCGACGCGTTGGCGCCAAGCGCTCGTGGATTGCCAAGCAGCTGCGGACATTCGGGGAACTACATCCGCTGCCCGCGCCGCGCCGCTATGTCTCGGGTGAAACGCACTTGTATCTCGGTCGGCAGTATGTCCTTCGCGTTCAAGCGGGAGCACCGAGCGTTCGCGTTACCGCAGGTGGCATCGTTGTACGTGTTGAGCGCGTGGAGTCGGTGTCAGCGGTAAAGCGCACGATGGATGCATGGTATACGGAGCGGGCGAGACAGATCTTCGCACGCCAGATCGCTGCGTTGCAGAAGCGAGAGCGGAAGTTGACCAACCTTTCGATCAGCGTACGGATACGCCGTATGTCACGCCGTTGGGGCAGTTGAACCCCAGCCGGCACGATCACGCTGAATCCGAATCTCGAAGCCTTGAAGTCGTCCTGAACCTGCAGCCGGGATCCTGAGGAGCGTTCAAGGACGCGGCCCCCTTGAACGCACCGACGCGTCAGGCGGGGCCAAGTACCTCGGTGAAGAACGGCTCCAGCTCAATCATGAAGGGCGCATCGGCATTCGCGGGTTGCCACTCCAATCGCTCGGCGTGGATGCTTGGACGCTCGTCTCCCGGCAGCCACCGCTCGATCAGGCGCGAGTCGAGGTCCACAATCCAGTACTCGATGTTCGCGCGCTGGTAGCGGCCGCGCTTAATGACGCGATCGAAGCGAGCGGTGCTCGGCGACAGGATCTCGATGAACAGCAACGGGTGGCCGCGTTCCTCATCGGTACGCGGGCGACGACCGTCGACCAGCGGCACCACGTAAAGGTCAGGCTGCAGCAAGGTCTTGCGATCCAGAACCCACTCCGACGGCGCGACGAACGCGGCGCCTAGTCCGCCGGAACGAACGAGCTGCTCCAGTATGCTCCAGAGCGCCGTGAGAGCCGATTGGTGAATGAGACGGGGCGAAGGGCTCACTAGAAGCTCCCCGTCCACGCATTCGTACCGGTTGGTCGGATTGTCTGGTAGCGCCTGTACTTCGGCGGCAGTCCAGATACGGGGCATGAGCGCGGGCATGGCCATAGTGTGCCGAGCAGCGGTGGGGAGATGGCAAGGGGTCACGTCTGGAACAACGCACGGCCTGTCGCTGGGATGCATTACCCCGCCCCGCACGGAGCACTAGACTCCCCGTTACCGCAGTCGTACTCACCTGCAGCCGGAATCCTGATGCGCCGCTCTTCGCCGTCCCTCGTCGTGCGTGCTGTCGTCACCGCGTTGCTCTCCGCGACCGCCGTGGCGAATGTCGCCGCGCAATCCAGCATCGCTCCGCCGGCGCGCTTCTCCGATCCCGCTCGCGTCACGAAGCTCCGCGCCGCGCTACCGCAGATCGACAGCGTGATGCGCACCTTCGCAACGAACTCGCGCGTACCGGGCATCGCGTACGGCGTGATTGTCGACGGCAAGCTGCTCCATGTCGCAGCCCTGGGACTGCGCGAGGTGCCAAGCAAGAGTGCGGTCGATACCAGCTCGGTGTTCCGTATTGCCTCGATGACGAAGAGCTTCACCTCGCTCGCTATTTTGCAGCTGCGTGACGCCGGGAAACTGTCGCTCGAGGATCCGGCCGAGCGGTATGTGCCGGAGCTCAAGGCGATGCGCTACGCCACGAGCGATGCGCCGCGCATCACGATCCGGCATCTGATGTCACACTCCGCCGGATTCCCCGAAGACAATCCGTGGGGCGATCAGCAACTGGCCGCCACCGATGCGCAGCTCTCGGCGATGATCAAAGCCGGGATCCCGTTCTCGACGGCACCGGGCACGGCGTACGAGTACTCGAACTTCGGTTTTGCGATTCTTGGCCGCATTGTGCAGAACGTGAGCGGCATGCCCTACGCGCGCTATATCCAGCAGCGCGTGCTGCGCCCGCTCGGCATGACCTCCACCACGATGGAAGCGCGCGACGTGCCCGCCGACCGCCTCGCGCACGGCTATCGGTTACAGGACGGCGCATGGCTCGAGGAAGCCGCGCTGCCCGACGGCTCGTTCGGTGCGATGGGCGGCATGCTTACATCGAGTGCAGATCTGAGTCGTTGGGTCGCGCTCATGCTCGACGCGTGGCCGGCACGCGATGGCGCCGAGTCGCGGGTGCTCAAGCGGTCATCGCTGCGTGAGATGCAACAGATCGCGCGCTTTGGCGGAGCCACGGCCGCGCGCAACGCGGCCGGTGTGCTGTCCCTGAACGCTGGCGGTTATGCGTACGGACTCCGATCGGCATCGAACTGTCTGTTCGCGCATATCGTGTCGCACTCAGGTGGCTTGCCAGGCTTCGGCTCACAGATGCGCTGGCTCCCCGAGTACGGTGTCGGCATCGTCGCCCTTGGCAATCTCACGTACACGGGCTGGACGGGCGTGATCGACCAGTCGTTCGAAATTCTCGCCCGAAGTGGTGGCCTCAAGCCGCGCGAGCCGCAGCCGACACCGGTGCTGCTCGCCATGCAGGAACAGGCCACGCGTTTGGTGCAGGAGTGGAAGCAACCGCTGGCCGATAGCATCGCCGCCATGAATCTGTTTCTCGACGAGTCCGGTCCGCGCCGCGCCGCTGCCATCGAAAAGATGTCGAACGCGGTGGGTGGCAACTGCAAGGCGGTGGGGCAGCTGTGGGCCGAAAACGCGCTGCGCGGCGTGTGGCGCATGCAGTGTGCCAACGGTGCACTGAGCGTGGGCATCACGCTGGCGCCGACCGAACCGGCGCGTGTGCAGCAGTTCACGGTGGTGCCGATGCGGGCGGACGCGGTGCTCGGGCCGGCGCCGCTGTGTAGGCAGTAGGGAGTCGGGAGTCGGCAGTAGGGAGTCGGGAGTAGGGCGCGCTCCTGACCCCATACTCCCCACCCCCTACTTCGCAGTTCGCCGTGCCCGCACCCGATGTCGCCGCCACGCTTCCCACCCATTGGCGACCAGCAGGCCCGCCAACAGGAAGTACACCGCACCCACCAGCTCGAACACCAGATACGACACCACTGCCGTGATCACGCCGAACACGATCTGATCGCGCGCCTTGGGCGGTGAGGTAGGCGGATCCGTCACCATGAAGAACGCGAAGAACAGCGCCGCGTGCAGGTCGGGTTCCCGGTACAGCTCGGCCACGCGCGCTGGATCCCCCACGAAGGCCGTGAGCGTGAACAACAGAAAGTGCACGCCAAGAAACGCCAGCACCGCCGGCATCTTGTTCACGCGATCGGTGATGAAAACGCCTGTGATGAACAGCGCGGCCAGGGCCACGATCGGCAACTCGGGGAGCGCCCCCCACCAGCTCTGCCCAGTGTCGAAGGCGAAGTAGCTGATCACGAGCGCCAGCGCGGCCGGGTTGAACACGTTGGCCGAACGGCCGCGTGCCACGTATTTGCTGAGCACCCCGATGGCGGCGGTCATGGCGGCGATCTTCCATGAGCCAAATGGGCTGAGGACCATCGCCACCAACAGGCCCGTGAGCAACGCGCCGCTCGGGAACGACCATGCCTTGTCGCGATAGCGCAGGATCGGTGCATCGATCAACATCGCGGCGACGGCGGCGGCAGCAACGCCCGGCGCAACGACGGCGAACCCGCTGGCCGTGGCCGCCAGCGGAATCAACAACGCGAGCGCGATCACCAGCAGGCCCTTCGGTGTCTTGAAGAACTTCGTAAGCGACGTGAACGGCATCGGCGACATCGTTGCGACAACCTCAGACATCGATCCAATCCTGCGTTGTGTGACGGACCAGCTGCGCGTCTACGACGCACGCGCGAAGTCCATGATGTTCGAGGAGCGCGACACCCTCGTCGCACCCGAGCACGAAGGCGGCGGTGCCGAGTGCATCGGCCACCATTGCCGTGGGCGCGATCACCGACACGCTGATCACGTCGCGCGGTGAGCGGCCGGTGGTCGGGTCGAGCACGTGATGTTCACGTGAATCGTCGCCGGTTGTGCCGTGTGAATCGCTTTCCAACACGCGACGTTCATAATCTCCCGACGTACAGAGTGCAGCGTCACTGAGCGACACGCGCGTGAGCAACGCCTGCGCGTCGCGCGGATCGCGAATGCCCACCGTCCACGGCGCGCTATCGGCATTGTGCCCGGCCAGATACAAGTCACCGCCCGCGTCGATCGCGAAATTCACGAGCGGCCGCAGCTCCTGCGCCGCCATGTCGATCGCAAGCCCCTTGGCCACAGCGCCCAAGTCGAGCAACAACGGACGCTCCACGCGAATCGTTCGGGCCGATTCGTTCAACAGCACATGCCGGAACGACACCGGCAACTCGGCGTTCACTGCCGTTGTCACGACGCTGCCGTCTCGGTAGTCCCGATTGAACCCGCGGGCTTCCATGCGCGCGCCGACGGTGGGGTCGAACGCCCCGTGCGTTTCCTCAGCCACCGCGATCGCGAACCGCACCGCTTCGAACAGCATCGGCGACACCACGACATCAACGCCCGGTGTGGCACACAGTCGTCGTAACTCACTGCTGGCGTCAAAGCGTGAACAGACCGACTCCACGCGATCGAACCACGCGAACGCACGCTCGATGGCGAGATCGCGGGCGCGTCGGGCGCGCTGACTGCGATCGTGTCCCACCACTTCGATCGTCACGACCGTGCCCATGCGAGGGCGCGAGGAGATTGGCGCGCTCACGCCGAGTTCATTGAGCGCCGCGCGACTCACTTCGCCTGGGCGAGCGCCTGTGTAACCGCGTAGTAGAACGCGTCGGAGCTTACCGTAGCGCCCGACACGTAGTCCACTTCGGCCGATTGACGCGCCACCACCTGCGGCAGAAGCACGGCGATCCACGAGCAGGAATAGCGCGTGAGGCACTGCGAAATCACCGCGTTCGCAATACGTCCGTCGCGCACCTCGACCATCGCTTCAATGTCGCCATGTCTCGACGTGCCGCGACCGAGATATACACCGTCTTTGTACGACGTTTTTCCGGCGGGTTTGGCGGCGGGTGCGGGAACCGGCGGTGCCGACGGTGCCGCGGCGGGCGCCGGCGTCGACACAGGCGCCGAAGGCGCGGCAGCAGTCGGCGCTGGCTCCGCCTTCACACCTACACTCGGAGGCGTCACGCTCGGTGTCGCGACCGGCGCTAAGGAAGCCGCCGCCGGTGCGGGCACGGACACACTCGCCGTGACTGGCGGCGGCGCAGCTTCCGCGATCGCGACCGGACTCGCAGTTGCCTGCGTCACAGTGGACGAATTCACCACCACAGGCATTACCGCCGACGCCGCCGATGTCGCTGCAGTTATCGATGCAGTCGTGGCCGCGGTTTTCGTTGCCAACGCCGCCGATTCAGTGGCCCCACTCGTCGCCGGCGCCACGACGGCGGCCGGCAACTCCGTCACCGACGACGCCGTCATGGCCGATACCGTGGCCGCTCCCGACTCACCCGCCGCCGTACGCGCCCCGACCGCCCCCGCCCGCGATGCACTGCGCGGACGGCGCTCGGCGCTGTCCGCCGCCATGCGATCGGCCGCCGGCTTCGTCTTGGCGAAGCCGGCGGTGTAGATGATCAGTACGGCCGCCGAACCGAGGGCGACCAGATTATTGCCGCGAGACTTGGACACGGGAGGAGGCGGGCGCGTCGAAAGGCGAGAAAACAGACCGAGCGTGCAGCGGATACCGCTTATATACGCCCCGAATACTCGCTCTGCTGCGGAACACGTGCCCACGCACCACGTCCGCGTGCGCTGCGGTGCCCCGCGGGGTCAGCGGCGCCCCCGCGGGCGCGCTATTACTTCGACGCCGTCGCCAACCGTCTGATTTCGCCCGCCATCGTGCGCACGCGAGCACCATCCTTGGCGCTCTTCACATCACCATCGACCTGCAACGCAAGCGCCTTCAGTGCGGCCGCGCGCGCTGGGCCGGATTTCATCTCAGCCGCGTCGAGGGCGGCGAAAATCGCCGAGGTGCGATCAAGCGCGAGACCGTTGCCGCGCACCAGCTGGTCGACGTACGAGCGCACGACCACGAAGGCCGGCGGCCACGTCATCTTCGGCTGGCTCTGCGGATTGTACTCCGTAAAGGTTACCAGCTTCGCCGCCGCGATCTCGTTGGCCGACAACTGTGCGCTCGGGGTGAGCTCGTAGATGTCCATGCCGCGGTCGAGTTCGGACGAGAAGATCAAGCCGTTCCAGTAGTACGCTCCCCACGACCCGCCAATGGTGTTACCGCCACCGCGTACGCCCGCCGCCTGCGCGGCCGCCGCGGCTGAGGGCACGTCCACCGGCTTCGGCGGATCGATCGGCCCACGATCGAAGTAGGCGATTTCAAACGCCTTGTCCTGGTCGGTGAAGTCCATGACGTTCACGCCACCCTGGTACCAGCCCTGCACGTACAGATCGCGACCTGGCACGGGAATGATGCCGCCGTTGTGCGACACACAGTTCTCTTCGGCGGCCTGCGCCGACGGCAGCTTGAAGTACGCGTGCTGCGCCTGCTTCTTCTTCGCGTCGAGTGAGATAATGGTGTTGCCACCCAGCTCGATCATGCTGGACGCCTGGCACATCGGGCCCGTGCCGCCGCCCCATTCGTCGGTCTGGATCAGCTTCTTGCCGTCGTTACTGAACGCCGCCGTATGCCGCCCTTGGAAGTTGTTCGTGTCGGTCAGCGCGTCGAGGCGCACCGGCTTCTCAGGGTTCGAGATGTCCACCACGATGGAGTGCGTCGAGCAGGAGGCGGCCAGCAAGTGGAGCGCCGGGTACGCCGTCACGTCGTGGCAATTGCGCGGGCCGGTGGGCATGGCCGGATCGGCCGCGGGGCGCGCGCGACCGCCCGCTGCGCGGCGGGCGTCGGCGGGCGCGCAGAACTGCTTGCACTCCCCGCCTTCTTCGAGGCCCGTGAAGATGCGCGCGCCTGGAATCACGCGAGCCTGCTCCGGACGATTCAGCGCCACCTTGATGATGTCGAGCTGAAACAGCGAGTTCGTCGGGTCGGCCGCATCCGTGCCGTTCTTGCATCCGGCGAGTTCGGTCTCCGGTCGGGCCGCCTGCTGCCCCGAGACGTAGAGATAAATGATGTTGGGATCGGTGGGGCTGGGCACAATGGTATGCGTGTGCGAGCCTTTGCACGTCTGCACGTTCTTCACGAGCTTGGGCGCCTTCGGATTGCTCACGTCGAAGATGCGCACGCCAGCCATGTGATCCTTCGGGTCCTGCACGCCGCCGCTGCCGCAATCATTGCGGTTGCCCGCGCCCTCGGCGGAAATGAAGAGCAGGTTTCCGTAAATCGACGGGTCACCTTGCGACGTGATGCACTGGACGACGGAGGTAATGCTCGGTTTAGCCGGATCGGTGATATCCCAGATCGTGAAGCCGGCGAAGTTGGCCTGGTAGACGAAATGGGTACCGAAGGCCAAGTCGGAGTTGACGAACGTGAGGCCGCGGGCCGTGTCGAACTGGGCTGGCTTCGGTGAGAACGAGAGGAGCTTCATGTTGCTCGCCGCCACGCCCGCGTCGAGCCGCCCGGGTTTGAGATTGTTCCGGGGATCTGTTTTGGTCGGGTACGTCTGCGCCGACGCGAGAGTCGGTACGACGGCAGTTGCCAATAGCAGGATCAAGCCACGCATCACGCGCATCAGGACATACTCCAGTGGTAGGAAAGGCACGGGGAACGCCCTCGGCGGGCGCGGTACTTCTGAGTTACTTCGGAATTACTTCGGAGGGAGCTGGGCGAGCAGGCGACGCATGATACCGATTTCCGCGGTCTGCGCCGTCACGACGTCATTGGCGAACACGTTGGCATCCACTTCCTGACCGGAGCCCGGCGACTTGAAGAGATCGTCGACCATCTTGATCGCGCCCGCGTGGTGCTTGATCATGCCGACGAGGAACGCTCGATCGAAGGCGACGCCTTGTGACGTGCTGAGCTCCTTGATTTCTTCGTCCGACAGCATGCCGTCCATTCGCATGTCGTGCCACGAGGCGGTGTCCGGCGCGAACTGGCCATACCGGCGAAGCCAATCCTGCATGATGTGAATCTCCGGCACCTGCGACTGATCGATCTTCCGCGAGAGCTTGAGCACCTGCGGATTTGCGCCGTTCGCTTCGGCCAGCTTCGACATCACGATGGCCTGCGCGTGATGGGCGATCATCCCCTGCATGAATTCGACGTCGGCCTTGGTGTACCGCGCTCCCTTGGGGATCACGATCTCAGGCCCCATTCGGTGCATGCGGTGGTCCATGCCTGCCATACCGCTCTGGGCAGACGCAAGCGAGGACGCTCCCGCCAGCAGGCCAAAAACTGCAAATGCGATGAGAGGGCGTCTGGCCGTCATAGCGTGTGTGCTCCGTCAACATGCCGGTCCTGAATGCGAGCCGACGAAAAAGTATGTGTGGTGTACGTAGTCTCAGTGGACCATACGGCTAGGTAGGGTGTGGCGTTAGCCGCTCGGCGTTAGCCGCTCGGCGTTAGCCGCTCGGCGTTAGCCGCTCGGCGTTAGC
>NZ_JBKJRB010000099.1:0-4683 GCF_046594945.1 Gemmatimonas sp.
GTGTGCGACGGCCAGGGCCTGATCGGACGCGAGATGTTCGCGATCGATGGCGTGAAGCTGCCGAGCAATGCGTCGAAGCATCGGAGTGGGACGCGCGCCGAGTTCACGCAGCGGGCCGAGAAGTTGGAAGCCGCCGCCAAGACGATGCTCGACCGGCACCGTGCGACAGACGCACAGGAGCTCGAGCCCGACGTCGCGGCGAAGACCACCGCGCGCGTCGCGCGGCTGACGAAAGATGCCGAGCACTTGCGCGCATGGTTGGCGACGCATCCGACGGATCGCCACGGGCCGACGGGCGGGGTGCGCAAGAGCAATCGCACCGACCACGAGCGCGCGAAAATGACGACCGACAAGGGCGTCGTGCAGGGCTACACGGGTGTGGCGGCCGTCGATGCGAAACATCAGATCATTGTCGACGCGCCAGCCCATGGCACGGGCTCCGAGCAAGAGCTGCTGCTGCCGGTCGTGGAGGCGCTCGCGGCGCTCCGCACGAGCGATACCGTGCTCACGGCCGATGCGGGCTATCACAGTGAGGCGAATCTTGCCGCGCTCGCGGCGCGCCAGGTCACGGCGCTGATCGCAGACCCCGACATGCGGAAGCGCGACGACCGGTGCGCCGATCGCGAGCACCATACGACGGCACCGCATCCGTTGCATGACACATCGGGCAACACGAAGAAGCCCGTGCCCGTGTTTACGCCGAGTGATTTCACGTACGACGCTGAGGCGCGTACGTGTGTGTGTCCCACCGGGAAGCCGCTGAACCGCCGAGGGGCGCACAACGTCACGAACGGGTACGTCGGGGAACACTTTCAGGGGTCACCGCGTGATTGTGCCCCCTGTGCGCTGCGTGCGCAGTGTCTGCGCACACCGGAGACTACTGTTGCTCGCAACGTCGCGTTCTTTCGTGGGCGCGAAGACGCCGCAGAGACCGAGACGCACACGAGGCGGATGCAGCAACGGCTCGATACGCCCGAGGGGCGCGAACAGTACGGCCGTCGGTTCGCCACCGTCGAGCCGGTGTTTGCGAACCTGCGCTACAACAAGCAGCTCGATCGCTTCACGCTGCGCGGCCGGACGAAAGTCAACGGCCAGTGGCTGCTCTGTTGCCTCGTGCACCACATCGAAAAGCTGGCGCACACCGGGTATGCGGCGTGAGAAACCACGCCGCGAAGCGCACGTACAGCCACAAGACGACCGAATTTCCTCGCCGAAATGCCCGAATGGGTTGTTGAAAATACTGCGCGTGCTTTTTCGCATCACCGCGCACGCTCGCGCGCTGCGAAATTCGGGTTTTTCTACAGCCTCAACGCTGGCTTCTGCAGCGGGCGGTCAAATAACTCGCGAGCGCAGCGAGCTTCCAAATCGCCCGCCTGCAGCAAGCAAGGTTAGCTGGCGGCGGCGTACACCGTGACTTCTGCACCGAGTCGCGGACCGAGGCGATCGCGCTCGATCTCGAGATCATACCGCGTCTGCAGATTCAGCCAAAACTGCGCCGACGTCCCAAAATAGCGCCCGAGACGAAGCGCCGTATCGGCGGTAATGGCGCGCTTCCCATGCACGATCTCATTGATGCGGCGCGGCGGGACGGACACATCGTGCGCCAGTCGATATTGCGAGAGCGCGAGCGGCTCTAAGAACTCCGCCAGCAGGATCTCGCCAGGGTGGATCGGAGCGAGTTTAGTTGCCATATGAGGCTCAGTGATAGTCCACGATGGCGACGTCGTGCGCCGCACCATCTCGCCAACGAAAGCACACCCGCCACTGCTGATTGACACGAATGCTGTGCTGGCCCGCGCGATCGCCTTTCAGCTTCTCAAGTCGATTCCCGGGCGGCACCCGGAGTTCCTCGAGCGCCACGGCGGCGTCGAGCAATAGCAGCTTCCGCAGCATCACGCTCCGCAACACGGCCGGAAACCGCCGAACCGGTTGGCGATCGAAGAGTCTTCCGGTGTCGCGGTCCGAGAAGCTGACAATCATCAGGTATAGTAACGCACCGCGCTATTAACGTCAAGCGTTATGCTCGTGATCAGCCCAGCTAACGCCTGGCGCTGCCAGCAGCAACGTTTCGTTAGATGCCCTGTCAGCGACGCAGCCGCGCCACGTACAGCTGCGCGACGTTCTCGTTGGCGATCTGTGCCGGACTAAACCGCAAACGGGATATGAGCGAGACAACGCTCGCGGAGTCAGATAGCGGAAGTCGAAGGCGAATCGAGCATGCGACCACGACGCCCGTCCTGTCCACCACGAAGCCGACAAGGTTGTCGTTGTCCGCGATAGGTATGCGTGGGGTGGCTTGCCATTTGACCCCAGGAATAAGCTGTCTCATTGCGGCAACATCGGATGGCGCTGCTCGCGACACCTGCAACTCGCTGAACCGCCCGTCGAGGGCGGATGAATTCAACAGTCTGGCTGGTCGTTCAACCGTACTAGCACGATGCGGAACCTCGGCAGCGACACATCTATTCGGCTGGGTCGCGAGCGTATTGATGGCAAATAAACCAAGGACGAAAAGCACTTTACCCTCTGTCTGTTGATTTGAGCTTGAGGCCTGGCATGCGTCGCGGACGAGGTTTCTGCGTTGGCACATCTAACGAGGCTGTAGGATAAGTCCCGAACGCTGCGAATGTGGAAACGGAACTCGGCCCACTCGACGGTGTTCGCCCCGGAGAGAATCTGCGGTGCGAGGGCCCTTTCGTCGAGGCTGGTGATGGCGCGCTACAAGTACATCGACACGAATCCGAAGTTCCTGGCCGTGGACCTAGCCGCCCAGTTGCTGCCTGGCACGTTCGAGCATGCGCTGCACCATTTGGTGACGGGCGTGATCGATCTGTCCCATCTCGACGCGCGCTACAAGAACGACGAGACCGGCGCCCCCGCCTACCCGCCGACGACGTTGCTGCAGGTCGTGTTGTTCGCCTACGCGCGCGGCATCGTCAGCAGCCGAGCGATCGCCCGCGCTTGTGAGGAGCACATCACCTTCATCGCGCTGTGCGGCGATACGCGGCCCCACTTCACCACCATCGCCCACTTCGTCAGCACGCTGGGCGCCGATCTCGCGCCGATCTTCGCGGCGGTGCTCGCGGTGTGCGACCAGCAGGGCTTGATCGGCCGCGAGATGTTTGCGATCGACGGGGTGAAGCTGCCGAGCAACGCATCGAAACAGCGGAGCGGGACCCGCGCCGACTTTGAGCGACAGGCGACCAAACTTGAAGCGGCCGCCACAGCCATGCTCGAACGGCATCGCGCGAATGACGCGGCGGACGTGGAGCCGACGCTCGCCGCGAAGGCCCAACAGCGCCGCGAGCGGCTGACGCGCGATGCGAACCACCTACGCGAATGGCTCGCCACGCATCCGGACGATCGGCGTGGCGCGTCGGGCAGCGTGCGGAAGAGCAATCGCACCGACAATGAGAGTGCGAAGATGGCGACCAGCAAAGGCGTCATTCAAGGGTACACGGGCGTCGCGGTCGTCGACGCGGCGCATCAAATCATCGTGGTCGCACAAGCGCACGGCACCGGGTCGGAAACGGAGCTGCTGCTGCCGATCGTCGAGGCGGTGCAGCCGATGCGCGCGGCGACCACCGTGATCACCGCCGACTCGGGCTACCATAGTGAGGCAAATCTGCGCCAGCTCGACGCGATGCACGTCGATGCGTTGATCGCCGATCGTGATATGCGGAAACGCGATGAGCGCTTCGCGACGCAATCGCGTCATCAGCAGGGCCCGCCGACGCTGCACAACAAGACCGCGACGACTACGACGCCCGCGGTGTTCACCACCGCCGACTTCACGTACGACGCCGAGGCCCGCACGTGTGTCTGTCCCGCCGGCAAGTCCTTGTACCGCAGCGGGGGCAATCGGAAAACGAAGGACTACCTCGGTGCCCACTTTCGTGGCACGAAGCGTGACTGCGGACCGTGCCCACTGCGCGCGCAGTGCCTCCGCACGCCGGATACCACGCCGGTGCGCAACGTCCGTTCTTCCACGGCCGCACCGACACGGACGAACCCACGTACACCGCGCGCATGCAGGCACGGATCGATACGCCAGCAGGACGCGAGGTTTACGGGCAACGCTTCGCGACCGTGGAGCCGGTGTTCGGCAATCTTCGCGCGAACAAGCGACTCGATCGCTTCACGCTGCGCGGCTGCGCGAAAGTGAATGGCCAATGGACGCTCTATTGTCTCGTGCAGAATATCGAGAAACTGGCGAACGCGGGTTACGCGGCGTAACAACGGGGCGGTATTGCGCGCGTTACGGCGCCACTGGGCGTCAGCAGGGCTCTCTTTTCGAATATTCCGCGTGCGCAAGCGTGAGGCGCTGACCGCGGCGCAGGAGTAACGCGGACGCATGCCAAAAATCGACTAATTCTACAGCGTCAACGCTCCGTTAGCGAGCGGACTACGGCGTGTCACCATCGGGAAGCTCGAACAGCCACGCACTCGTCGAGTCGAGCATGAAGCGAAGCTCCTTGAGAACATCTCTAAATTGGTCAAGATCGATTCGAACCCCGTTCGTAGAGGCAGTCGCTTCGCCCTTCTTGGTGACTGGATATCGGAACTCGAACGACGAGTGATCGAGCAAACTCAGCTGTCGGATGATTTCGGCGGTCCTGTTCCATCGAGCAGATTGGTGAATGCCTCCCACGCGACCCAGTCGCTTCTGAAGCAGGTTCCAGA
>NZ_JBKJRB010000011.1:0-4291 GCF_046594945.1 Gemmatimonas sp.
CGCCGGTGTCTGGTGGCCTGTTCGTACGCGTACGCGAAGCCGAAGAGTCGCGGCTCGCTCCAGGGACGACCGAGGAACTCGAGGCCCGCCGGAAGTGCGTCGCTGGTGAAGCCCATCGGAACCGTGATGGCAGGCCACGCCAGCGTCGGGCTGAGCGACCGGTTGTCGCCGAGTCCGTAGCCGTCGACGGGACGGGGGTTGGTGAGCACATCGGCCGCGATAACGGTCGGCGGCGCGTCATACGTCGCATACACCACCGCATCGAGCTGACGGTCGGCCATGAGCTTGAGCATCGCCACCCGCATCGCCTCGCGCGATTGCATGACCGCACCATAGCCCGCCTCGGCGGTGCGGCGTCCGACATACGCGATCATCGAGCGCGCACGCCACGGATTCACCCCACCGACGAGCAGGATCTCCTTGAGTGTCTTCACCGGCGCATTCGGATGCTGTGCGAAGTAGGCGTCGGTCGCCTCCTCAGTCTCGTAGTCGTTGCTGAGTGATGCGCCACGCACCGTCGGCGTGGTGAGCGAGTCGACGAGAACCGCCCCCTGCGCGCGCAGGTCGGCGAGTGCCTTCTCGAAGAGCGGCCGCACCTTCGCATATTCGATCGCATTCGCGCGCGCGGTGGAATCGCGCCGAGCGGCGGTCGCCTGCGAGGCCGTGTCGCGCGACGCAAGACTGTCGGCGGTGGGCCTCCCGATGCTGTCACGTGAGATGCGCAGCACGCCGATGCGCGCCCCGCGCAGCGCGTCCGTCGTGAGCGTGGTCGTGTACGTGGCCGGCACATGCCCGACGGCGTACGCGGTGACCGGATCGTCGGGATCGTACCCCGCGATCACATCGAGCACCCGCGCCGCATCGGCGACGGTGCGCGTCATCGGCCCCATGGTATCCTGCGTGGGGTTGGCGGGGAGCATGCCGAAGCGACTCACCAGCGGCAGGGTGGGCCGCAGGCCGACGAGGTTGCTCACTGCCGCCGGACCACGAATGGAGCCGCCGGTGTCCTCACCGATCGCCACCAGGCCGAAGTTCGCCGCGGCCGCGCTGGCCGACCCGCCGGAGGAGCCGCTCGGATTGCGCGTGGGATCGTAGGCGTTGCGAATGATGCCCGCCGAGGAGCTGACGAAGCGCTGCGCGAACTCGCCCATCGTCGTCTTCGCGATGATGATCGCGCCCGCGCGTTCGAGCCGCTGCACGGCGGTGGCATCTCGCTTCGGCACGAAGTCCTTGAACAGCGCCGATCCGTAGCTCGTCGGCATGTCCCGCGTTTCGATCTGATCCTTGAGCAGCACCGGCACACAATGCAACGGGCCGCGTGGCTGCTTCGCCCGCAATACGGCGTCGAGTGAGTCGGCCTCGAGCAGGGCGCGCGGGTTCAGCGTCTGAATCGCGTTCAGGGCCGGTCCCGCTTGGTCGTACGCCACGATGCGGTCGAGATAGGCCTGGACCAGCTGGCGACAGGTCAGACGCCGCGCCTGCATCGCCGCGTGTACCGAGGGGATCGTCGCCTCCATGATGTCGAACGATTGCGCGCCGGCATGGGGCGCCGCGCACAGCAGCAGCAACGTGGCGCGGAGCAGGCGCATGGCGGCGCGAGGCACGGGAGCGAAGGTCACAAGCGTTTTGACGGTGAGAGGATTTGAGCCAGCCCACGGCTGGCTGTTTCGACCGCGCTATTCCGATGCTCCGCGCACCATGCGGCGTTGCACGTTGGCCAACCAGTGAAGCACCACGGTAAGTTCGGCTGGCCGTCCGGTTGAGCGGCTCATGAGAAAGTGCTGACCGTCGTGTGCGACGTCGTAGTTCGCATGAATGGCGCCCGGCACGAAGTCGACGCCGAAGAGCCGCGAGCGGGACCGGACGGCTAGTTCTCCGCCGGTGCTGAGTGAGGCCGCCATGAAGTCGGCACCGCTTACGTAGAACAGGCGCGTGCCGTCGGGGGCCCAGACGGGTTCGGATCCGCCATTTGTCGAGATCTGCGTGCGACCACCCGGCCCCGGGAAAGGGCGCACAAACACTTCCGGCGCGCCCGTCTCGTTCGAGGTGTAGGCCACCCACCGACCGTCGGGGGAGAATCGCGGCATCACCTCATCGGCGGATGTCAGCTCGAACGGTTTCGACGTCGTGTCACCACGCATCGCGCGATACCAGATGTCGCGCCCAGTCTTGTCGCTGAGCGTGCGAAAGAGCAGGTGCTCGCCATTCGGTGACAGCAGTCCCTCGGCGACGAAGAGCTGGTCCCCGGTCGGCTGCTGCAGCGCCGAAGCGGCCTCACTCCGGTCGAAGCGTTGCCACCAAATCGACTCGCTCCCGGTCCCGAAACGGCGGAAGAGGACGCGCTGGCCATCGGGAGACCACTCCGGCCTATCCGCTGAGAACCCACTGGTGAGTGGCGTGATCGTGCCGGAGGCGATGTCGATGATACTCACGGCATTGAGCGCGCCATCGCGCCGGTCGGCAGTCGTCACCGCGATGCGCTTTCCATCCGGCGAAAAGCGCGGGAACTGTACGGCGCGGGGATCGGTGGAAGAGTCAATCACGGGCCTGCCTGTTCCGCGTTCGTCGATCAGCTCAAGACGGGATTCCGACGCGCCCTGGAACATCACGAGCGTGCCGTTTTCGGCGAGCACCGGGCTCGAGTTCGGTGTGATCTGCGCTTCCACTGCCTTTGACGGCCCGAGCGTGAGCGACCGCACATCGAGTGGCGCGGCCATGAGCACGCCGTCTGCCGTGAGATACAAGAGGAGGTTGTTCCGTATGCCAACAACCAACTCCGCCGGGACCCCGAGGTCGCGCACCTCACCGCCCTCGATCGGCACCACGTACAACGACGGGCCAGCCATGAACAGCTGCTTGCCGTCGGGCCCGATTGCGACGCGTCGGGCGCACTCGCAGGGACGCCCGTTTAACGTGATGGCGATGGCATGTATCGGCCCGCCGCCAGAGGGAATCAACACGGCGCCGCTGATACCGAGCGACACCACCAGCGTGTCACCGTTAAATCTGACACCGCTCGGGAGCAACTTGCCTTTGTTGGCTGGAAGCGGCATGTCAGTCACCGTTCCCGCCTCGATCGCGACGCGGCGCAGGCCCCCGGCAGCGGGCTGAAACACGAGCGAGCGACCGTCCGGTGAAAGCGCGAAGTAGCGTGCTTCCTCGGTACCCGGCAGCGGCTTTGCGTCAAGCGCCGTAAGATCCTGCACATGAAGGCGCCGCGTGTTGCCGACGCGCGCTTGGAAGGCAATCCGACGACCGTCAGCTGAAATCGAGGCGGCTAAATTGCGATCAGCACCGAGGCCATCGGGTGGTGGTCTGACGACAAAGCGAACCGGCGACGCGTCAGCGGAATAGACTTGTGCTGCCTGCCAGCCGAGAGCTGCGAGCGAAAGCAGCAACGCCGCCGCGTACGGCACCGGCGACGCGTACCAGCGACGGCGCGGCGCGATCGCTACGGCGCCTGCTGCCGTTTGCGACGCCGTGCGGAAGTCGGGATTGGCGAGCGCCTCCGAAAACGCCTTCGCCGACTCGAATCGATCGGCAGGCAATTTCTCCAGCGCCATCGAGAGTGCGGCCGCCACATGCAGCGGGATCGACTTACGCAACTCGGTCGCCGGCTTCACCGGCTCGGCGATGATCTTCATGATGATCTGCTGCGCCGACGTGCCCATGTGCGGCGGTTCACCCGTCAGCATCTCATACAGCACACTCGCCAGCGAATACACATCGGAGCGCGCGCTGATCGTGCGGTCGGCCGTGGCCTGCTCGGGGCTCATGTAGTGCGGTGTGCCGAGCGAGAGCCCCGTCTCCGTCATGCGTCCGCCGGCGGCCGCGCTGACGGCGAGCGCGATACCGAAGTCCATCACCATCGGCCGCCCATCGTGCAGCAGGATGTTCTCAGGCTTGATGTCACGATGAATAATGCCCCGCCGATGCGCATAATCGAGCGCGTCGGCGATCTGCATGCAGATGCGCACACCCTCCTCAATTCCCAGCTGCGTCTCGCGATTGAGTGCTTCGCGGATCGTCTCGCCCTCGATATAGGGCATGACGTAATACAGGAACCCGGCGGCCTCACCTGAATCGAAAAGCGGCAGGATATGCGGATGCTGCAGCTGTGCCGTGGTCTTGATTTCCTGCACGAAGCGCTCGGCGCCCAGCACGGCGGCGAGCCCCGGCTTCAGCACCTTGATGGCTACCTGACGATCGTGCTTCAGATCATCGGCAAGATACACCGTGGCCATGCCGCCCGCGCCGAGGGCGCGCTCGAGGCGGTAGCGGTCCGCCAGCG
>NZ_JBKJRB010000158.1:0-9951 GCF_046594945.1 Gemmatimonas sp.
CAAAGATGCGGTCGCCAAGCTGCGTCGGGAAACTGGCCTCGACACGCTGGAGACGATCCGAAAGGAAGGGGCGCCGATCCCGATCAAGCCGCTGCCGCAATGGGATAACGGCCGCGACGTGGTCTTGGCGGGGGACGCGGCCGGTGTGGTTGCACCAGCCAGTGGAGAAGGGATTTTCTACGCGATGACCGGCGGTCGCTTTGCCGCTGACGCGGTGTTGGACGCCTTGGTGACCGGCAATCCGAAAGCATTGCGCCGAGCACGTCGGCGCTTCATGCGCCTGCACGGACCGGTGTTCGCGGTGCTCGACATCATGCAAACATTCTGGTATCGTAACGACAACCGTCGCGAGCGTTTCGTGGCGATCTGTCGTGACCGCGATGTGCAGGAACTCACCTTTGACGGCTACATGAACAAGCAGCTGGTGAAGGCCAAGCCACTCGCCCATGTGAGAATCTTCTTCAAGAATCTCGCGCATTTGACCGGTCTCGCGACCGCGTGAGCACCACCCCCGAGTCCGCACTCCGATGCTGATTTCGATTGCGATCGATTTTCGTCTGGCCGACGTCGCCACTCGTGAGCGCTTCCACCTGTCGGAAGAACGTCTCACGCAGTTGTATCGTACGGCCAGAAGCGAAATTGTCACCGAAGCGGCGCTGATCTCCACTTGCAACCGAACCGAGTTGTACGCATGGGTGGACAGCGACGAACCGAAGGTCGTCGACCGAGCCGTGCAAACGCTGGCGCGTCGATGGATGCGCACGCGACTTGAAGGTGATGAGCTGTTGCAGACGGCTACACGCCGCTTCGGCGAGGACGCGGCGCGTCATGTGGTGCGTATCGCCGCCGGACTCGAATCGCAGGTGCTCGGCGATGGACAGATTCTGGGGCAGCTGAAGGCCGCGTACAAGCGTGCGTCGCGCGGGCATTCGGCCGGTCCGGTCTTGCATCGCCTGTTCGAAACGGCTCTGCGCGCGGGGAAGCGCGTGCAGACCGAGACTTCATTGGCCGCTGGCCGCAATTCGGTCGGAGCCGAAGCGGCGATCACGGCCAACCAGCGTTTCGGCAATCTTGAGAATGCGCGCTGTCTCGTGGTAGGTGCCGGCAAGACTGGCGCTCGGGCTACCAAGCAGCTGCACAAGCTTGGCGCGCGCGATCTGGTGATCGTGAACCGCACGTTCGAGACCGCGCAGGAGCTGGCGAAGTTTGTCGGTGGTCGGGCCGCCCCGTTCGAGACGCGGCATGTGGAAGCGGCGATGGCGGATGTGGTCATCGTGGCCACGGGCAGCGAAGTCCCGGTGCTGACGGCGGGCGGACTACAGCACGCGCGCGAGGCCTGTGCGGCCGTGGGGTACGCCCTACTGCTCATGGATCTCAGTCTCCCGCGCAACATCGACGCGCGCGTCACGGAGCAGCCCGGCATTACGCTGGTCGATCTCGACACGCTGCACCAGCCGATTCTCACCGCCGAGACGATGCGCCGCGACGCGGTCCCGTTGGCGAACGGTATCTGCGAGGACGAGATCGCATCGTTCATGGACTGGATCGCAAACATGCCGGCCCGCGACGCGATCAGGCCACTACGGGCGGCGCTCGAGGATGTGGCGCGCCGGGAAGTCGCGTTCGCGTCGAAGGACGCTGGCGTCGCCGAGCGGGCCGCGTCGCGTATCGTGGCCAAGCTGCTGGCGGGCCCCATGGCGGCGCTGCGGCGTGCCGTGCAGCGCGGCGAACCGCTCGACGCGCAGGCGCTGATGCTGCTCGAAATGTTCTCACCGGCGACGGCCCCGGAGCCCCGCACCATCCGGACACCGCGCGCCGTCGCCCCCCCGCCTGTCGTAGAGCAACCGCCCGCGCCGCACGCCCCTGTGCAGCACGTGGCGCCCCGCGAACGTCGTTCGTCGCTGATTCTTTCCCCGGAGCAGTTCACGTGAGTGCTACGCCCGTCCCGTCGTCGCCGACGAATGATCTGCTCCTGCGTGCACTTCGGCGTGAAGCCGTGGAGCGCCCGCCGGTGTGGATGATGCGTCAGGCAGGACGGTATTTGCCACAGTATCGCGCGGTCCGCGCGAAGTCGGACTTCCTCACCATGTGCCGGACGCCCGAACTTGCCGTCGAAGTCACGCTGCAGCCACTGGATCTGGTCGGTGTGGATGCGGCGATCATCTTCAGCGATATCCTGGTGATCCCGGAAGCGATGGGCATGCACCTTACGCTCGATGAAGGCGTTGGCCCGCAGTTCCCTTCCCCGCTCCGCTCGCTGAAGGATCTCGACCAGCTGCACGCGATCGATCCGCCGGAGCATCTCAAGTACGTCCTCGACGCATTGAAGCTGGCCCGGCGCGAAATCGATGGCAAAGTCCCGCTGATCGGATTCGCCGGCTCGCCGTGGACGCTGGCGGCATACATGGTGGAGGGGAAAGGCACCAAGCAGTTCGCCGTCGCCAAGCGCATGCTGTACGAAAACCCCGAGATGGCGCACGCGTTGCTCGGCAAGATTGCTGATGCCGTGGGAGACTATCTCGTGGCTCAAGTCGGAGCCGGCGCGCAGGTGGTGCAGCTGTTCGAATCGTGGGCGGGCGCCCTCGGTCCCGAGGAGTTCCGCACCTTTGCGCTGCCGTATCTCGCGCGGTGCGCGCAGAAGGCGCGTGAAGCGGGTGCGCCGGTGATCGTGTTTGCGCCGGGCGCCGGTTGGGCGCTGGCGGAGATCGCGGCGGCCACGAATGCCGACGCGATCGGGGTGGACTGGCACACATCGCCGATGGATGCGCGTCGCCAGCTCGATCCGTTCCGGGTGGCGATGCAGGGCAATCTCGATCCGTGCGCGTTGTATGGTCCGCCGGCCGACATTCGACGTCGCACACATGCGATGATCCGAGCGTTCGGTCCGATCGGGCACATTGCGAATCTCGGACACGGGATCCTCCCGGATGTCTCACCCGATCACGCGCGCGCGTTTATCGAGGCCGTGAAGGAGTGGAAATGGACAGACGAGGAGATCTCGATCGCGCAGACGCAGCCGGCAGCGTGGACGAACCAGCTGGCGGAGCGGCGATGAGCGCGGCGGTGTTCCCCACGGACGTGCCAAGCGCGGCCCCGGTGGTGGCGACGCGTCGCGCGGACGCCACCCGGTGGATCGCCGGATTGCATGACGAACTGACCTCGTTCTTCGGTCGTCTCGATCGTGGTGGAACGTTCGCGGAAGACCGCTGGGAGCGTCCAGGCGGCGGTGGTGGTGTGGCCCGCGTGATGAGCGATGGCGTCACGTTCGAGAAGGCCGGCATCAACCGCTCGGCCGTGATGGGCGAACTGCCTGAGCTTGCGGCTCGGCGACTTGGTGGACAGGGCGCGGCAACCGGCGCGACGCATTTTTTTGCGACGGGCGTCAGCTTGGTGGTGCACCCGCGTAGTCCGAAGATCCCCACGGTGCATCTCAACGTTCGCTATTTCGAGCTGACCGACGAGCACGGCCATCTGACGGACAGTTGGTTTGGCGGCGGTACGGATCTCACGCCGTTCTATCCGCATGTGGAAGACGGTGTGACGTTCCACCGCGCGCTGCGCGACATGGCCGATCGCCATCACACGCGGTTTTATCCGGATTTCAAACAGTGGTGCGACGAGTATTTCGTGAACGTGCATCGCGAGAATGAAGCGCGCGGTATCGGTGGCATCTTCTTTGATCATCTGCGTCCCGACGACGCATCGCACGGCATCGACCACGAGGGCGTACAGGCGTTCGTGAGCGACGTGGCCCGCGTATTGCGGAACGCGTATGAGCCGATCGTGGATCGTCGCCGAGACGAAGCGTTCAACGGAGCGGAGCGCGAGTTCCAGCTGGTGCGTCGCGGTCGCTACGTGGAGTTCAACCTCGTGCATGATCGTGGAACGATCTTCGGCTTGCAGACGAACGCGCGCGTAGAGAGCGTCCTCATGAGTTTGCCGCCGCTGGCGATGTGGCAGTATGCCCCACGCTACACCCCCGATTCCTTCGAGGCTCGACTGGTGCGGATGCTGGAGCCCCGCGACTGGGTCACGGCCGTCGCCGGAGAATGATTCATGCCAGTCCTCGCTGACCATCGCGACATCGTGCCGCCTTCCGAACAGACCCCCGGCGACCATCGGTCGGTCGCGGTCGTAGGAGCCGGCATCACCGGACTCGTCGCCGCGTATGCATTACGGCGACGCGGGGTGAATGTCACTCTGTATGAAGCTAGCGGTCATGCCGGCGGTGCCATTCGCACGTCGCACACCGATGGCTTTCTGGCGGAGCATGGCCCCAATTCCTTCGTGACATCGGCCCCGGTTGAAGCGCTGATTGCGCAACTCGACTTGCAGGACGACGTCGTGGAAGCGAATCCCAACGCCAACCGCCGCTACATCGTGCGTAACGGCATGTTGCAGTCGTTCCCGATGACGCCGCCCGCCATGTTCGGCACTCGACTCTTCTCGCTGAAGGCAAAGCTGCGCGTGCTGCTGGAACCGCTGGTGCGCACCCGCGCCACCGATGCTGACGAATCGGTGGCGTCATTCGTGCGGCGACGACTGGGGCACGAGGTGCTTGACTATGCCGTGGATCCGTTCATTTCGGGAATCTTCGCGGGTGATACGGAAACGCTGAGCATGATGCACGCCTTCCCGCGAGTGTTCGATCTCGAGCGGAAGTATGGATCGCTGTCGGCCGGTCTCATGGCCACGCGTGGACGAATGCCCACGGCGCCCGCGAATGGGCCGGACAGCGTGCCGGCGTTAGACGACGAGCCACTGTCGGCGGCGGCACCGACGCGTGCCAGACTGATTTCCTTTGTGGATGGGATGCAGACCCTTACCGACGCGCTTGAAGCGTCGCTGGTGGGCACACTGCGCCTCGGATGCCCCGTTCGCCTGCTGCACCGCAACGAAGGCCACTGGGTCGTGGACGCGGGACAGGACGGGGCCTCGCGCTCGCGAACGGTCGATGCGGTCGTCATGGCGACACCGGCGCACGTACTGGCGGCGATGGAGCTTCCGGCAGAGCTGCGGAGGCATGCCACGCTGGTGGAGCACGTGGAATATCCGCCAATGAGTGCGCTGACGCTGGGCTTCGAACGGGCCGCGGTGACACACGCGCTGGACGGCTTCGGCATGTTGATCCCTTCGAAGGAGAAGCGCAGCATTCTCGGTGCACTGTTCAGTTCGTCGCTGTTCCCCGCGCGGGCCCCCGAGGGCCATGTGGCGATCACCTGTTTCGTGGGTGGAACCCGCATGCCGGAGCGCGCTCGCGAGGACACCGACCTGCTGGTGGAGCGCGTGCTGATCGACCTCCGCCAGCTGTTAGGCGTGCGCGGGGAACCGATCTTCGCCAAGCATGTGTACTGGCCGCGCGCGATTCCACAGTACACGGTGGGCTATCAGGCCGTGAAGGATGCGGCCAATGAGATGGAGCTGAGCAATCCCGGGCTCTACCTGGCGGGCAATTACCGGAACGGCGTGTCGGTGGGCGATTGCGTGGCCAGCGGTCAGCAGATTGCCGGTCAGGTGGCGCGGTACCTCACGCGAGCGGGCTGACAGGGTTCATCCGTCGCGCCGACGAACGACGGGGCTGATCCGCGGTTGCCGTCAGCTCGGTGATCGGGTAGCGTCAGTTCATGCTGGCACTCGATCTCCTCTGTATTGCGCCGCATCGCGACGACGCTGAACTCACCTGCGGCGGCACGCTGATCAAGGCGGTCGACGCTGGCCATCGGGTGGGTGTGCTCGATCTCACCCAGGGCGAGATGGGCACGAAGGGTTCCGCCGAGCTCCGTGCCGCCGAGGCCGCCGCCGGCGCCCGCGTGATGGGGCTGCAGGTGCGTGAGAATCTCGAGCTGCCCGACGCCGGGATCAGCAACACCGACGAGACGCGCGGCCGGTTGGTGCAGGTACTGCGTCGGCTACGTCCACGGGTCGTGATCATTCCGGCACCGCGCGGTCGGCATCCCGACCATCGCCGCACCACCGAGCTGGCGCGCGACGCCTGCTTTTTGAGTGGCCTTGCGAAGTACCAGCCTGGGAGTGATCCTGCATTTCGTCCGTTCAAACTGCTGCACGTGGTGACGTACCGTGAGGACGTCATGAAGCCGTCGTTCGTGGTCGACATCAGTGCGCAGTTCGCGCGCAAACTCGACGCGATCAAGTGTTACGGCTCCCAGTTCGACGGGACGACGCAAGCCGGCGAAGTGTATCCGAATGGAGAGCCGCTGTACGACATCGTCACGCATCAGGCGGCGCACTACGGCTCGCTGATCCGCGTGCAGTACGGCGAGCCATTCTACACCGACGAAACCATGCAGATCGACGACGTCACGACACTTGGCGTCGCCACGTTCTGAGTACGTCTCCCCTCCGACAGCACCGTCCATGAGTGCAGCAGCCCCCGATCAATCGCCACACGGCGCTCACGGCCACGGCGCTCACGGCCACGGCGCGTCCGGCATCGACTATGGCAGCTACCTGCGCTTGCCTGAGCTGCTGGAACTCCAAACACTCCAATCGTCGCCGGAGCATCCCGACGAATTGCTGTTCATCGTGGTGCATCAGGCGAGTGAACTGTGGTTCAAAGTGCTGCGCCACGAAATGGACACGATGATCACGGCGCTCGAAGCGTTCGATACGATGCGAGCGCTGCTGGCGGTGCAGCGCGTGAATGTGCTCACCGAAATCGTCGCGCAACAGCTCACGGCACTCGATACGCTGCCGCCACAACGCTTCGCGCAGTTTCGTGGCTACCTGGGTTCAAGCAGTGGCTCACAGAGTGCGCAGTTCCGCGCGATCGAAGCGACCGCCGGCTTGCGCGACCCGCATTTTCTGGCCGCGATCACGGAGCACGGAGAGCCGCCCGCGGTAGTGAAGGAGGCGCTGGCGCGTCCCGTGCTGCAGTCGTTGGTGCTGGCGCTGATTGAACACGAGAAGATGGACCTCGCCGAGTTGTACATGGGCCCTGGCCCGACGCCGCTGTTCCTGCTGGTGGAGGGGCTCTTGGAGTTCGAGCAGCGATTCGCCCGGTGGCGCTTCCTGCACGTGCAGTTGGTGGAGCGTATCATCGGCCCCGGCACCTTCGGCACGGGCGGCACGCTTGGTGCGAAGTATCTGTCGCGCACGGTGAGCCATCGGTTTTTCCCGGAGCTGTGGGCGGTGCGGTCGCAGTTCTATGGGAAAGCGAAGTAGGGGGTACGGAGGCGGGGGTATGGAGTAGTCATGTTCTACGACATCAGTATCCCGTTTTCTGTCAGCACGCCGCCGTGGCCGGACGACGTGGGGTTCTCGTGCGGGTGGACGTGCCGACGTGAGAACGGCAGTAGTGTGAACCTTGGCGTGCTGTCCACGAGTGCGCATGTGGGCACGCACGCCGATGCGCCGTTGCATGTGCAGTCGTCGTGGCCGGCGTCGGAGTCGTTACCGGCCTCCGTGTTCGTCGGTGAAGTGCAGTTCGTGGCGTTGCCGGCGCATTTCGATGCGGCGCGCGACATCACGATTCCGCTGTTGCAATCGCTATTGGGTGCGCACGTGCCGTCACGCGTGATTGTACGTACTGGGCACTCCGTGGCGGCTGGTGTGTTTCCAGACACGTGGCCGGCGTTGACTGCCGATGCGGCGACGTGGCTGGTGCAGCACGGGCTGACGCTGTGGGGCGTGGATGCGCCGAGTGTCGATCGTCGGTCGAGCACGGAGTTGCCGGTACACCATGTGATCTTTGGTGGCGGCGCCTTCGTGCTGGAGAATCTCGCGCTCGATCGCGTGCCGGTCGGGCGCTACGAATTGCTGGCGCAACCGCTCGCCGTGCACGGCGCGGATGCGGCTCCGGTGCGGGCCTTGCTGCGAGCGGTGCGGGATACGTAGAACGCTCGCCGACTACGGTTTCTTGATCCGATCGAACTGCGCCGTGATGGACGCCGGAAGCAGCAAGGCATCGGCAATCTTGGCGATGCCCTCGTCCTCGGCCCACGCGCGTTCGAATGACGCCAGTTCTCCATCGAGCGCTTGACGTTCGGCGTCGTCGTTGATCGCCATTTCGAAGGCGAGGCGCGCGGCTACCGGGATCGCTGAGAGATCGCCGGTGTCGCCGTAGGTACTCTTGGCGGCCCATTCGCGGCGCATACCGGCGGCCCATTTGCCGAAGCGCTCAGGGCCGCCCGCGTGCTCGATGCGCGAGACGCCGTCGGTGATCACGGTGCGACGCGCGCCGCCACGATTGATGAGCGGCCTGAGGCGACGCAGCAAGGGGATCGCGTCAGCACCGTGCAGCTGCACTCGACCGAGTTCATTCTTGCCGTCCTGCCGACGCATCATCCCTTAGTAGCCACCGTTCTGTACGGTCGGATCAGGGCCGTGATAGCGCGCGGCGTATCCGATATCGATGGCCCATCCGGCGGCACGATCGCTGGGCACGATCGGTGGGCACGATGCGCGGGTTGCCGATGGGCACGAAGCGGCCGCCGTCGGGATGGTCGATCGGCTTCTGCGCCATCCCCACGGCAGACAACAGACTTATCATATTCGCGACGGGCACCAGTGGCGCGCGGGCGGCGAGCCCGATGCCACTGGTTACGGCACCACTTACGATCAAACCGGCGGCGGCCGTCACCCCGACACCTGTGGCGATTGCCTTCACACGGCGCCGTCCGAATTGATCTCCGTAGCGCCACGCCGCAAATTCGGGCTGCTGCGGTTCACCGATGCGCACGAGTTCCGTGCCATTGGCCAGGCGCGCGAGTCCGAGGTGGGCGGTACTCACGCGCACCGCTGCATCACGAACGGCGCGTTCACTCTGCTCGATGGCTTCCCATCGCTCGTCGAACGGCGTGAGGTTTCAGCGCTCGCACGCGCGACACACCACCTCGAGCCGACCATGGCGCGCATCGAACACGATGCGGCGCCCGATGGGCAGCGCTCCGATCGCCTCGTTGGCGCCAAGCGACTTCCGGCAGTGGATGCACGTGGAGTACATCAGCGATCCCGTAGTTTTTCGAGCTGATCGTTCATCGACGCCGGCAGGAACATGTCGTCGGCGATCTTCGCGATCTCCTCGGCCTCGGCCCACGCGAGTTCGAGCGCGGCGAGTTCACCATCCATCGCGCGCCGTTCGCTTTCCTCGTGCAGCGCCATCTCGAGCGCGAGTCGATCGCGCGGCGTGAGCGTGTGGAGGGTACCGGGGAGCTTATGCACGTGGTTTCGCTTGTGTCCCTTGCCGACACCCCATTGCGTATCGCTCGCGGTAGCGCCTACGCGTTGCTGCACCGAAGTGAGCACGCGCGACGGATCACCGATTTCTTCGAGCAGCGACACGGCCTCCTGCACCTGCGTACGCGAGCCGCCGAAGCGATTCACCGTCGGCAGCAGTCGCGCCGCCGCTTTCATGGCGGCATCGCCGAGCAGCAGGTGCGTTCCCGCCACCGACTCCAATCGCAGATGCAGCGGGCCACCCTCGGCACCACGTTCGAGGGCGCTCATGCGCGCGTGCTTGCGCTGCACGTCAACCAGCTGACCATCGGGCAGCGCGATCTTGCCGATCGACACACTCTGCCGTCCGTTCACGAGCGCGTCCCAGATGCCGGGGTTCGCGTAGACGCCGGCGAAGCCACCCACGCCCACCCCCAGCGCCATGATACCACCCACGACGGCCACGGCGCTGCCGACGACGGTGCCGGTGATCAGCATCTGCCGGTTCCGACGCCGCCCGAATTGGTCGCCATATCGCCACGCCGCCATCTCCGGACGCTGTGGCTGCCCAATGCGAATGAGGTCGACGCCCTCCTTGAGCCGGGCCAGTCCCACGTTGTCGGTGCTGACTCGCAACCGGCTGTCCCGGAAGCGGCGCTCCATGGCCTCGATGGCCTCCCAGCGCTCCTCGAGCGGCGAGAGATTCCACCGGTCGCAGCTACGGCACACCACCCAGAGGCGCCCTTTGGCGGCATCGAACGCCAGCCGGGTGCCCAC
>NZ_JBKJRB010000078.1:0-5544 GCF_046594945.1 Gemmatimonas sp.
GACACGGATTGATCACTGCCAACGATGAGGGCATCCCACCACGAGAGCCCATCGCGCGACTCGACGAATCACGCGCGCTCGAGGAGCGCAGGGTTGATCTCAATCGTCGCCCACGGCAGCAGCGCTCGGACTTCTCGTTGCGCGTGGGCGGGCAACATGCCAGGACGCAGTTTGCGCATTACCGTGCCGTAGAACTCTTGAAGCACGTGGATGCTGATCCGACCGGTCTCCCGCTCTCAAAGCGTGGTCATCCAGTCGCGCGCCGCGGAGTGCCGTTTACCAGCGCCGGCATCGACTGCATGCGCCAGCACGTTGGTATCAACGACGAGCGGTGCGGTCGTGCAACATGTCGCGCGAAGGGTATACCGAACCGTCGGCATTGATGGGACGGTGCTCACGCACGAAGAACTGCCGTATTTCGGTCGCGTAGGTGACGCGACGGCGCCTGTCGCCGAGCATTCGCGGCACTGATGTCGAGCTCGGCCGCGTGGACTCTGGCCCAGCAGGCGACGTCGTCTTCGAGCGTGGCCGTGACAGTCCTCGTAACACGAAAATTGTGTGACACGATTCTCGTGTCGATAGATCGCAGGCTTACGGCCGCCGCTTCGACCCCGCCAGCACGCGGTAGTACTCTTCGACCAGCGCACGATACTCAGCCGGCGCCGCGGCGCGGGCCCCGGCGGCCGGACGACCCTCGGCGCCCAATCCCACTGAGCGATAGAGCGCGAACTCGAAGTTCTTGAGGCGCTCCAGCATTGCCCCCTGCAGCTGCTCCATGCCCTTCGGATCGCCGAACGCGCGGCCGTTCTCGAGCTGACGCAAGCCTTCGATAGCCCGGTCCAGCTCACGCGTATCCACGCCCTGGGCCGCCGCCTCGCGGGGGAGCCCCTCGGCGTTCTCGCGCCGCAGTCGGAACTCGCGCGCAAACTGCTCCGGCGTGCCGGCCGGCATCATGCCGCCGCTGTTGTTGCCGGGGGACATCTGGCCGTCGTTCTGCCCCGTCGGCATGCCGCCAGCCCGCGCAGCCCCGTTCGCATTGCCACCGCGTCCGCCGTTGGCCTGACTGCCGCCCTGCGGCGCTTGACCCTGACCTTGACCCTGACCTTGACCTTGCTGCTGGCCCTGGCCCTCGCCTTGCCCTTGCTGGCCGCCCTGCTGGCCTTGCTGCCCCGGTTGGCCCTCTCCCCCTTTCTGACCATTCTGCTGCCCTGGTGGACCCTGCCGGCCCCCCTGCTGGCCTTGCTTGTCGGCCACGCGGTCCCGCAGCGACTCCAAACCCTCCACCAGCGCTCGCGTGCGCTCCAGCGTCTTCTCCTGCGTGCGCGCCGCCGACTCGCCCGACATCGCCCCCGTGGCCGCCCGCAGCCGCTCGGCCACGTCCTTGAGATTCTCGCCGATCTGTCCCTCAAACTGCGACGCGTACTCGGCCGACCCACCGCGCATCACCTGCTTGCTGAAGTCGATCTTGTCCGCCACGCGCGTGTCGCGCATGCTTTCCGCCGCTTCGCCCAACTTGCCCGCCGCCTTGGGCTGATCACGACGCGCTTCACGCGCCAATCGATCAGCGTCGGCTTCGAGTTTGCGCACGTCGTTGCCCAACGCGTCTTTCTCTTCGCCCAACTTGCGCTGCTGTTCGTTGCGCGTGTTGGGCGTCGCGCCCTGCATTGACTTCACACCGTCCGCGATCTCCTGCTGACGCGCTTCCAAATCACGCGCGCGCTCGGCCAACTGTTGTACGCCACGATTGAGCTCGTTCGACCGAGTGCCCTCGAGATTGCGCGCCGCGCGATTCAGCGCTTCCAGCGCCGCATTGCCTTGCGCCGCCGACCCACTCGACGCGCGACGCATCGCATCGGCCGCCTGCTGCAGTCGCTGCGCCGCATTGCCAAGCTCCGGATTGTTCTGCTCGCGAGACAGCCGTTCCAACCGGCGCGCCTCTTCTTCGGCCTGACGCGCCAACTCACGCTGCGCCCCACTGTTGGCTTGCTGTCCCTGCGCGCCCTGCTGCCCGCCCTGTTGCCCTTGACGGCCACTGCTGCCCGCCGCGCCGCTACTGCTCCCCGCCGCACCACCGCTCTGTTCTTGACCTAATCGCTGCCGCATGGCTTCCGCCTGACGCTGCATGCGCTCGTTTTCCTGCTGCTGACGCTGCGCGAGTTGGCGCAGCTTCTCGAGCGTTTCGTCGACCGCTTGGCTCGCACTCTGCTGCGATTGTGATTGCTGCTGCACCGCTTCGTACTGATTGCGAAGCTTGTCGTTCTCGAGTTCGAATAGGTCAGCGAGGTCTTCGGCTTTCTGTCCACCACCACCACCGCCTCCGCCACCACCGCCGCCACCCATCTGCACCTGCACTTCGCGGTACAGCGCTTCGGCGCGCTGCAGATGCTGTAACGCCTTCTGTTCAAGCGGAAGCGCGTCGGTGCCACGGCCACGACCCAACTGGTCTTCGGCCAACTTCATCGTGGTCGCCGCCGCTTCGGTTTCCACCCGGATCTTGGCGAACATCGTATCACCCGCCGCCAAACCGCGCTCCTTCAAACTATTCGCTAACTTGGTCACTTCTTCGCGTAACCGTCCTTCGGCAATCGTGAGTGTGGTGATGTCTTCGCGACGCTTCTTGGCCACGGTGGTGCTGCTGTCGCGCAGCCAGTTGAAGGTGCCGGCCACCACTTCCTTTTGTCGCGCCACGAACCCTTCGGGCGACTCTCCCGGCGGACCGCCACCTCCACCGCCACCGCCCTGCTGTTCGGCCTGACGATAGTCCTTCGAGAACGGGCGTACCTCGAGGAAGTACACATCGCTGCTGCCCGTGTGGCCCGATCCGTCCTTGGCCACGGCGTGGTACGCCACGAGGTCACCGGGCACCAACGACATCTCTTCCAGAAACAACGTGTGCGCCGCGCGCGCATCACGGGGACGGCGCGTCGTGCTGTCCTGCATCACGATGCGCTTTTCTGCACCACCGTTCACACGATAGCGCAGTTCGAGCGCGACGACGCCGAGGTCGTCGCTGGCCTGCACGGCCACCGTGACTTCGTCGGTATTGGACGCTTTCGTGTCGCGCCCCGGCTCCTCGATCGTGACGCGCGGTCCGCGATCGGGAATCGCGTCGATCACATACTCCACCGAGCCGGCCACCGTCGTGCCATCGGTGGTGATCAGATCCACATGATAGAACCCGCTCTTCGCGACACGGAAGCGACCGGCCACGGCACTATCACCTTCGATCGGCATCGGCGCGGTCGTGCCGTCGTCGAAGCGCAGCTTGCCACTGGCCACTGCGCGCGTGACCTTGGCGTGCACGACCACCGTGGTGCCCACGATCGCGGCCACATCGCCGCCGTCTTCCACATGTTCAGCGGGCAGACCGCTGTACGGCGGGAAGTTCAGGTCGAGTGATACGGTCGACACGGCCGGCAGATCGTTCACCGTGAGCGTGTACGTCGGCGACCGTACGTCAGCCGACTCCACGTAATATTCGGTCGGCTTCGTGATGTCGAACAGCCGCGAACGGAAACGCGACGAATCGGCGTCGGGGCTCATTGGGAGTCGCTGCCACTCACTTGCTGAATCGGCGCGGAACACCAGCTCGGCGCCGTCGGCGGCAAAGCCGGCCAGCGCGGCATGCACTTCAATCGCGCCGCCACGCGGCACCGCCACGTTGCCGGGCTCAATCACGAGCGCACGCACCGGCACCGCCGCTTCCGCCGTGCCGAACGGCACGAACAGCAGCGTGGCGCCTTCACGCACACGCGCCGGGCCCGCCACGAGCATCAGCACGGCAACGGCCACCACACCACCCAGCATCTGCCCAGCGCGCACCATGCGCGGACGTTCCAGTACTGCGCGTTGCTGCAGCGGCGCGATGGCCGCACCGGCTCGCGACATCAATCGCGCCGACAGCGCACTCGACTGTCGCTGGCTCACCGGCACATGCGCTTCCTGCACGGCGGTGATGAGTGTTTGTTTGAGTTGCGGTGCCCGCTCTTCCACGTACAACGCGAACCGCGCATCGCTGGCGCGTTTCATGAGCGGCAGCACGAGTCCGCGCATGAACGCCGCCGCGATCAGCGTGTAGCCGACCACCCGTGCGATGATCGGAGCTCGACCGTCACCACTGAACAGTGAGAGCACGAGCATCGTGGCCAACACCGCCAGCAGCACGGCCGCAGCGACCCAGACCAGCGACTCGAGGAGAATGCGTTGACGCCACTGACGGCGAAGCCCGCCGAGGGTGTTCAGCAGCTGACGGTCGGGACTCATGCGGGGCTCCGGTCGGAAGCGGACGCGGACGTTGACAAGGACGTGGACAACGGACTGATCGGACGGACACGTCGCGCCACGGCACGCCAGCCGCGCGTAGCCATGATCGTTTCGAGAACCAGCGCCAACGCGACGATGATCAACAATATCCGCCACGGGTTCTGGCGTCGCTCGAGCTCCGCCGTCGTGGGCGGCGCGTTTGACGCCATCGTGCCGGGCTCGGCGTCTCGTACGCCAAGCAACAGCTCGGTGGTGTCCATCGGCGTGAGTTCAGATTCGCTGGCCGGAGCATTGGCGGCGACACGACCCACGGCGGTGCCAGTGGCCGTGACCGCGAATGCTTCGTACAGGCCAGCGTCCGCCAGCGGCACGGCGGCGCCCATCGAGTCTGGCCGCGGGCGCAGCAACGCGCCATCGGGAGCGCGCACCACCGGATCGTTTACCGACGGCGCCAGCGCCCAGCTTTCGCTCGTGGAACGCCAGAGCGGAACGGCATCGCGTCCCGAGGTGTGCAGTACCAGTTGTCGCACGAAGGGCAGGAACGCGGGCTGGAGCGGAAAATCACTGCGCTGCGCATCGAGTGGAATCGCTAACACCACGAGACGGCCTTCACCGATGCGCTGCTCGACCACGGCCGGGAGTCCATCGTCGAAGCGCGCCAGCACATCGACCGCGCCGGCGATGTCGACCCGCGGATAGCGCAGGAAGCGCACGGCGCTCAAGGCATCGGGTACTTCGCGGAACGGGGTGAAAAGCGGATGCTCGATGCGCACGTCGCGCAATGTGCCGCCACGATCGGCCAGCCGATCGGTCAGTCCGCTCATGCGCACCGGGAGCAGCGGCAAGTTGTCGCCGCGTTGCGCCGCCAGTCGCGCACCAGCGGCAATCACGACGCCGCCGCCGTTGGTCGTATAGTCCTGTAGCGCGGCCACCGACGACGCTGCCGGCAGCATATCCCAGAAAAGTACCAGGCTGGTGCGCGCCAGCGCTTCGCGGCTCACCGGCGCTGAGGCCAACCGATCAATCTGAATGAAGGGCGCGGCACCGATCGACAGGGCGCGCTCCAGGAACAGGGCTTCGCTGGCCGCCCCTTCCGACGGCGACACCAGCGCCACGCGGACGGCGTCGTCGCGCGGCACGACAGCATACAGCGTATCGTCGGCCACCAGCGCATCGGGTGGCAAGGACACCAGCAGCGCCCCCGATGATGCGGTGGCGCTGCTGGTGTCCTTGCCACCCGATGCGCTGGTGGCCGACGATACGCTGTATGCTGTCGTGCCG
>NZ_JBKJRB010000157.1:0-21742 GCF_046594945.1 Gemmatimonas sp.
TTCTCGGGCTTGATGTCGCGATGAATCACGTTGTGCCGATGCGCGTAGTCGAGCGCACTCGCCACTTCGCGCGCGACGCGCACGGCCTCGGCGATGGGCAGTTGTCTTTCACGTTCCATGCGCGCACGCAACGTCTCGCCGGTGACCAGTGGCATGACGTAGTACAGCAGACCGTCGGCTTCGCCGCTGTCGAGCAGCGGAAGAATGTGCGGATGTTGCAATCGCGCGGTCGTGCGGATCTCGCTTAAAAAGCGTTCACCGCCGAGCGCTGCACCCAAGTCGGGATGCAACACCTTGATCGCCACATCGCGCTGATGCTTGATGTCGTGCGCGAGGTACACGGTGGCCATGCCGCCGGCGCCGAGTTCCCGCTCGATGCGATAACGGTCCGCGAGGGCGATCGTGAGGCGCTGCTGGGAGTCGTTCACGTGGTGGCCCCGACCAGTGCGACGTGGGGCACGAGCGCCCGTACACGCGGCGCGAGCGGAATAGTGGCGACGTGCTCCGAATTGCGACGAATATGCGCAAAGATCGGCGCCACGTCGGGATGCACCAGCCATACGCGCCACAGTGCATGGTGCTGCGACAACCCGCGATAGTAGCTCGCCCCCAAATGGGCCGCCCGCGACAGCCACTTCTGGATACCGGCCACGTCGTCGAGCAGCGCGAACCCTTCGGCGGCGTATTCCGTGTAGGAGAAGTCCTGCCAGAGCGTGGCCTCGAGCTCGGGCGTGAGGATCGCCGCGGCGGCCACGCGGTTGCCGCGCGTGGCAGCGGCCAGAAATGATGCCAGCGCCGTCATCGCGTCGGCCGGCTCGGCCGCCGCGCGGTCCAAGGCGCGCAACGCATGGGTATGATCGCCGGCAGCAAGGCCGACGAGTCCCTGCAGCAGAAACCAGATACTCGGTGGTGCTGAGCCAGGCCCCTGCTCCAATCGCGCCAGCGCGCTGGCGACTCGCCCGCTCATCCACTCGCCGGCGCTTTCCATCATCGACACCAGCGGATGCCCGGGGTCGAGGCGCTTGACGTCGCGTGCGACGGCGAGCCCAGCCTCGACGCGATCGCCGAAAATGAGAAACGCGCCATACCAGAAGCCGATATCGACGTCCTCCGGCATGGCCTCGTAGGCCAGTCCAAGTTCGCGCACCGCGGTCGCGACGTCGCCGCGGAGCGCGGCCACGAGTCCGCGGATTTCAGCGGCGAATGGCGAGCCGGCCGAGATCCGGTTAATGGTCTCGGCGTGCCGCAGCGCGTCGTCGAGCAGCGTGAGATCGCTGCTCAAACTATTGTTGACCGCCGCCCAGCAAGCGCGCCCGGCACCGCGCAGTACGAACAGATTGTCCGGTGCCAGACGCGCCGCCTCGTCGAGGTATTCGAGCGCCCGCTGCAAGCCGGTCGCGGTCCACGCGTTCATCCCCTCGCGCGCGCGAAGGTACGCGTCGTACGCCGCTGCGTCGGCAATGGGGTGTTCGGCGAGGCGCGCCCGCTCCTCGGCCGACAGCGTCAGCGACAGCGCCGACACGATGGCCTCGGCCACGCGGTCCTGCATGTCGAAGACGTCGTCGAGCGACCCATCGAATCGCTCGGCCCACAACGCGGCGTCGCGGCTGGCATCGAGCAGCGAGGCCGTGACCCGCAGACGATTGCCCGCTTTGCGCACGCTGCCTTGGAGCAGGTGCGACACACCCAGCTCGCGGGCGATGTCGCCGGGCGTACCAGTGCGGTCACGGTACGGCATGACGGTGCTGCGCGAGCAGACGCGGAGCGCGCGCACCTTCGACAGCGCGATGATGACCTCCTCGGTCAACCCATCAGCGAAGTAGCCATTCTCGGCGTCGGGACTCAGGTTCGTGAACGGCAGCACCGCCAGTGACGCCTGCTCTCCCGGCGCGTTCGGTGACGCGGCTTGTGGCTCACCCAATGCGGCGGCGAACGCACGCGCCGATGCGAAGCGGTCTGCCGGCTCTCGAGAGAGGGCGCGGGCGATGGCGGCGTCGCACGCGGGCGGTGTATCGACGCGGCGGCTCACGCACCGCGGCGCGTCGTGCGTGTAGCGTTGCACGATCATTGCCTCGAACGTGGCGCCCGTGAATGGCAGCTCGCCGGTGAGCAACTCAAACAGGATGGTGCTGAGCGCGTACACGTCTGACTCAGGGCCGAGGTCACGATCCGCGGTCGCCTGTTCCGGGCTCATGTAAGCGGGTGTACCGAGAGAGGTTCCAACGCGCGTCAGGCGCTGGTCTTCCGGCGCGCGCATGCTCGCGGCGATGCCGAAGTCGGCCAGCACGGCGTGGCCGCGGCTCAGCAGGATGTTCTCCGGCTTCAGGTCGCGGTGCAGAATTCCTTGGGTGTGCGCGAAGTCCAGCGCGTCCGCAACCTCGCGCACGATGCGCACTGCTTCGGAAACAGGCAGTCGCCGTTCGCGAGCGATGCGCGCACGGAGCGTCTCGCCTTCCACCAAGGGCATCACGAAGTACAAGGTGTCGCCGACGTGGCCGGAATCGAATACCGGCACGATGTGCGGATGCTGCAGGCGCGCGGTGGTGCGGATCTCGGCGAGGAATCGCTCAACGCCGAGTGCGACGCCAAGGTCCGGATGCAGCACCTTGATCGCCACATCACGATCGTGCCGCAGATCGTGCGCGAGATACACCGTCGCCATGCCGCCAGCCCCGAGTTCGCGCTCCACGCGGTAGCGATCGGCCAGCGCGCTACGGATGTGGGAGAGCGGGTCGGAGGAGGGGGGGGATGCAGTCACTGAGGCTTTTCTGGGGTGAGCGAGCGTGTGAGGCAAGTTTGCGTCGGAAATCCCTGTTTGCCAGTGGGAAATGGCAGGATGATCGATTCCCGGCGAGAATATGCGCAGTAGCGCCACGGCGAGCCTTATTGCCGTGAGTCACCCGCAGGAAACACAGAAGAGCCAGTTTGAGGAGTCGTTATGCAACATGCAATACAAACCCCAACGCGTCGAAGCTTCGTAGGCCTTGGGGTGTTGACATGGTTGACCGCATGCGCGCGTAAGATCGATGATTCGTGGAGCCAAAGCGAATCGATCACCACGTTGCGCCGGGTGGTGACGGGGAGGACCGGCGCCGGAAAGGCGATCATCGTACAGAACGGGGTGTCGCCGCGCGTTGTCACCACGGAAACCCTTCCGGGGCTGGCCTTGGTAGAGGTGTGGGCGACCGACGCGATTCCCACCTTGCCGATCGCACCGGTCGACCTCACAACAACCATGAAATCGTTCGTACCGGACCCCGGCGGTACGCGCTTTCGGATTGTGCAGTTCCCGGGTGCCAGCGATCGTGCGTTCGATCAAGAGGCATTTCGCCGGGAGTATCTGATCAAGGCCCCAGGTCTCGCCGAAGCGATGGAACGGCAAGACTCGGGGATGCATACCACCGACTCGGTCGACTATGGTGTTGTCATCTCCGGCGAGATCACGCTGGAAGTCGATGACGGTGCGACAGTGCATTTGAAGCAGGGCGACTGCGTTGTGCAGAATGGCACACGACACGCGTGGCGCAACAACCATGCGACACCCTGCGTGATGGCATTCGTGCTGGTGGGTGCGGCGCGAGAAAACGGCTCACGCCTCCCGTAATTGCGGCAGCCGCCGGACGCGGCTCTATTTGACCGGCGACGCCGCCAACCGCTGCCTTCCGCCCCATTTTCCACGTGCCTCGAGAATTCGACCAGCCCGACCCGCTGTACGCTGACCGTGGTGAACGGGCCGCAGTTGCCCGCGCTCACGCATGGCGGGAGCACGCCGCGATGAGCGCTGATCGTTCACCGTTCCTACGCCACGTGCTGGTCGCGGCCGCGCTGGTCTGTGGCTTGGCCAACGGCGCCCTCGCACAGGACACGCGCACGCCCCGTACCGCGGCCAGGCGCGTCGACAGCGTTCGCGTTCCTCCACTCGACAACCGCATTGATGTCGTGACACCGATGGCCCCGGAGTTGGCCACCTTTGGGGCATACCCGATCGGCGTACGCACGATCACCGTGACCGATCGCAACCGCCGGGATGTGCTGCACACCACCGCGGGCGACACCACGGCGCGATACGATCGCTCACTCACTCTCGAAGTGTGGTACCCGGCGGCCGCCACGAGCTTAGCGCGCCTGGGGGAATACCGTGTGATCATGCGCGATCCGTCGGTCACCATTTCGCTCTTCGGCCAAGCCCAGCGCGATGCCACACCGCGTGATGGCGACGCACCGTTTCCGCTGCTCATCATCTCGCACGGATATCCGGGCAATCGCTACCTGCTCAGTCATCTCGGCGAAAACCTGGCCAGCAAGGGCTATGTGGTCGTCTCCATCGATCACACCGAGAGCACGTACGACAATGCCGAGGCGTTTGCCAGCACGCTGTATAATCGCCCGCTCGATCAACTGTTCGTGTTGCAATCGATTGCCGAACTTGGTGCTCCCACGTCGCGGAGCTTCCTGGCTGGTCGTGTCGATGCGAGTCGGAGTGGCATCATTGGCTATTCCATGGGCGGATACGGTGTGGTGAATACCATCGGTGGTGGCTTTCGCACCGCGGCAGCCACACTGCCCGGCGCGCCGCCCAACAACCTGCTCCTGGAGCGGAGCGCCGACAATCTGATGTATCAACGCGGTGGTGGTGATGTGCGCATCAAGGCTGCGGTGGCGATTGGTCCGTGGGGCATGCAGGCGGGCTTTTGGGATGCGGCGGGCTTGACCGGCATTCGCACGCCCACGCTCTTTGTGGCCGGCAGCGCCGACAACGTATCCGGCTATGAGAACGGCACCCGGGCGCTGTTTCGTGGCGCGGTGAACGCCGAGCGTTATCTGCTCACATTCGTTGGTGCGGGACACAACGCCGCTGCACCAATTCCTGCACCCACTGAAAGCTACGCCTACTCACCGACGCTCAAGTCATTCCCGTTCACCCACTACGCCGACCCGATGTGGGATACGCGTCGCATGAACAACATTTTGGCCCATTTCATCACTGCGCACTTCGACGCGCGGCTGAAAGGCGACAGCAGCAAGCTCGCTTATTTAGACGTGGTGCCCAATGGAAAGGACGGGGTGTACGCGACAGACCGCGACGGCGAGCCACTGGCCACGCACAACTACTGGAAGGGGTTCAAGCGAGGCACGGCGGCGGGGTTGGTGCTGGAGCGGGAGCGGGCGGCCGAGCGACGGCCGTAGCCACGTGCACGTCGGCCGCCCAACGCGCGTTACGGACGGGTCGCGCAGTACGCGCCGCCGACGCACGTGAGCGGCACAAATAGCTCCCCCTGAAGCTTCCACGTTCCATCTACACGGCGCCACTGTGCCTGATACGTACCGCTGATGCGCAGCAGACCATCCCGCTCGGTCCACGTGCCCACCCAGTTTCCGCGCTCGGCCGCGACGTCCCAGCGCTGATTGATATCGATCGACGTGGGCGTTCGCACGAACTTCGTGTCGGGGCGCCGAGCGAAAGTCTCCGCCATGCTTCGCACATTCGCTTCACGGTCGACGTTGAGGACGCTGCGCGAATTCAGCACGCTCATGGTGGGGAGCCATTCGCGCGCGATCGCGGCGGTGTCGTGGGCAGCGATGGCGGCGTTGGAGCGTGCGCGCGCTGCGCGTATCGCCGACTGATCGGCAGACGCGGGCGCCTGTGCGTGAGCGATCGCCGGCACGCATACGAGGACCCCGACGAGGAATTTGCGGTGATGGAGTTTCATGGCGACGGCTCGGTGACGGGATGATTGCGGCGTGATTGATCATGACGATAGCCCGGGGTTTCCCCGCGCGACAGCGGCCGCCGGACGCCGCTCTATTTGATCCGCTAAACCTCCAACCGCTGCCTTCCGCCCCATTCGCCACGTGCCTCGAGATTTCGATCAGCCCGACCCGCTGTTCGCCGCACGCTACCGCGTCGAGCAGCAGATCGGCGAAGGCGGCATGGCGACCGTGTATCGCGCGCTCGACCTGAAGCACGGGCGCCGCGTCGCGCTCAAGGTGCTCAAACCCGAGTTGTCGGCATCGGTTGGCGTCGAACGGTTTCAGCGTGAGATCATGACCACTGCGAGCCTGCGCCATCCCCACATCCTTCCGCTGTACGACAGCGGGCAGGTGACCGGCCCTGATGGCGACGCATTGCTGTGTTACGTCATGCCATTCGTGGAAGGAGAGAGCCTGCGCGACCGGCTCACGCGCGAGCGGCAGCTGCCGCTGGATGATGCACGCCGCATTGCCCGAATGGTCGCGGACTTCGGCATTGCGCGGGCGCTTTCTGCTGCGGGCGCCACCATTCTCACGCAACCCGGTATGGCCGTCGGCTTTCCGATGTACATGAGCCCTGAGCAATCCGTGGGCGACGAGGTGGATGGGAGAGGCGACCGGTATGCGTTGGGATGCGTGCTGTACGAGATGCTCGCGGGTGAGCCGCCGTATACCGGCGCCACGGCGCAGGCAATCATCGCGAAGCGCTTCCGGGATCCGGTGCCACGCGTCTCGACGCTTCGGGAGAGCGTCCCTCGCACCGTGGAGACGGCCTTACAGACGGTGATGGCGCGTTCACCGAGTGATCGATTCGCCACCGCGCAGGCTTTCGTGGCGGCGCTCGCCGTCGACGTTGCTCGGCAGTCTCGCCTGCCTCCACGGTGGATGAGTTCCGGCTCGCGGTGCTCCCCTTCCGGCATCCGGTGGGCAACGACGCGCTCGCGATGTTCGCCGATGGCCTGACCGAGGGGATTCTGACGGGGCTGCTGCGCTTTCCATGGCTTCGCGTCGTCGCCGCACCTGCCGCGCAGGGATCAAGGCAGGGATCAAGGCAGGGATCAAGGCAGGGATCAAGGCAGGGATCAAGGCGTAGCGAGGGACGCGCCGGCGATGCGCAGGGCGCGCGCTACGTGATCGAAGGAAGCCTGCGTTAGGGACAACACTGTCCAGCTATGGTGATCGCCGCCGCCACTCACATCCGCGCGGTCGATCCGCCATCCACCTCGTCGTCCGACACCGGCCGGCAACGTCTTGGCTGAGGCGGCGACCGGGTGAGCGGGACAAGAGGGCGCTTTACCGCCGATTGGCAGGGGGGTTCGCGAATACGCAGCAACGACGAGCCGGGTGTTGTTCGCGGTGATCCTCGATAGTGTTGCGTTCTGCGACCGTTGACGTACCGCTGTACCGCGGATTGGCACGACTCTTCGCTGATCAACAGCAACGGCAACAATGGAATGTGCTGCGCGGCGGACGGACGCCTCGTTGTGCGACGGACGATCCGTGTGTTGTTCGCGGTGATCCGCGATGGTGTTGCTTTCTGCGACCGTTGACGTACCGCTGTACCGCGGATTGGCACGACTCTTCGCCGACCAACAGCAACGGCACCCGTTGAATGTGCTGGGCCGCGCACGGACGCGGCGACGCGCGACGGACGATCCGCCATGCACGTCGTCGTCCGACACAGGCCCACGAAGTACGGGTCACGGCAATCGTGATCGTAACTGGACAGTATTGGCGTTAGGGAGGATCCCGACTGCGCGTGACGGTGCAGTTGACGGACCTCGCAACGGGTGTGCCGCTCTGGGCCGACACGTACGATCGGGACGCCTCCACCGATGCGGCCTTCGAAACGCAGGATGACCTCGTGGCGCGAATCGTCTCGACCTGTGGAGATCACTTCGGCGTGCTGGCGTGCGGTGACCTGGCTCCCGCCAATCACCTTGCCTTTCAGGCGCTCGCGGTGGCGCTCTGCTTCCGCCGGGAGACGACGGCGTGTCTCGCCGCCGCCGAGCGGGCGATCGCACTCAACCCGCGCAACGGGAGCAACGAAGCATTTTTCCTGCTCTGCTTCACCGGGCGCTGGGATCGCGGCGTGGCGCTGATCCGCGAGGCTATCGAGCGCAATCCCCACCACCCGCGCTGGTACGAGACCATTCTCGGGGTCAACGAGTACCGTCAGGGCCACTATCGCGCGGCGGCCGACGTGCTGCTGGGCCTCAATGCGCCGGAGATCTTCTGGAACAACATGTTCATCGCGGCGGCGTGCGGGCAGCTCGGTGATTTGATGGCGCGGCAGGCGCTCGACACGCTGCTCTCGCAGTAGTCGGACTTTGCGACGACGGGTGAGGAGATGATGCTGATGTGGTACGAGCCTCCGCTGGTTGCGGCGCTCATGGACGGGTTGCGAAAGGCGGGACTTTCGTGAATCGCGATGCAGCGGCAACGGCAACGCCTCTGAAAGCGGCCGGCATGGCTTGTTGGGTTCAGCCGTCACGACTGGTGACCTGCCAGGCGTCGGGAAATAGCGTGCAGCATTCTCATGCGGGTGCCGGTCGCCTGCAGGAGAGATCGCGGCCTCAACGAGTCGCTGATGCTGGCGAGCGAGCTATGCTGGCTCGCTCCGCTCGCAGCTTGACTTGGGCGTTCCGCAGCGCATACGGCGCCATGTTGCAGCGCGAAGTTCCTAGCCGATGCGCCAAAGTGAGCTGAGTAGACCGCCGAACGCACGTCGTGACCTACCGCGGAACTTGCCACCTGAGCCAGCGTTGAGAGCATCATTTCGGGTCCACTTGCGGTAGCGTCACCGGAATGAGGCTCCGCCGTCCCTACCGCGACAGCACCCGTTCGAGATCACGCGTCCAATTCAGCACCAACGCCAACGTGGACGCTCGCCCGTTTGGCTGCGGAATGACGAGGAAGAACCGCTGACCGTCGGGCGAGACGTCAAAGCCCAACGTGCTGTTGTTGTACAGCGAACCGGCCGCTGGCCGACGGAATAGTTCAACCGAAATCCCCGGTTCGCCGGTGGCAGGATCGAGCGGGGATGCGAACACGGCGTCATTTCGCCGATACACCAGTTCACGTCCACCTTTGGTCCAGCGAGGCTGCGTGCCGCCGCCGGATGATACCTGCCGACGTGCGGGACCGGTCATGCTTTGCACGTACACCTCGGCCCCATCCGTCGCCGCGCGCTCCGCGTAAGCGATCCACTTGCCGTCGGGCGAAATGGAGGCATGGGAGCGCGCGTTGCCGTTGACGGCAATGGCACGGGGGGCATCGTCGCCGCTACGCACGAAGATTTGCGCCTGGCTATTGAACGCCCACGAGAGCCCGTCTGGTCCGACGCTGGTGGGCACCTTGTCGGCAGCGCTCCGCAACAGCGTATCGACCGCCGATCCATCGAGAGGCGTTCGCACCACGTCATAGACCGGCGTTTCCGCGATGTGTATGAGCGACCGGCTGTCAGCGGTCCAGTTCGGCGAAAAGCTCGCGCCGGCGCCGCGGGTCAATTGACTGAACACTCGGCGGCTGCGATCGAGGAGCCAAATCTGGACGGTGCGCCCGAGCTGAGAGAGCGCGAGATAGCGCCCGTCGGGAGAGAGGCGCGGTTCGGCCCAACGGCCGGTGGCCGTCAGTAGCTCGCCGTCACGTCCGTCACGTCCGATCTCGCGTACCAGCTGCGGCATCTCCACGTCGGATTGCCGGAGAAACACGAGTGTACCGTCGGCGGAAATCGCATACCCGGACACGCCGAGCGAGTGATCCGACGCCACGTCGGTAAGGATGGATACGGGTGTCCCCTCCACGCGAAGGGCGCCAACATCGAACCGTACGGCCATCACGATGCCATCTCGGATGAATGTCAGATATCCACCGTCCACATACCGAGGGAAGAGCGCGTTGCCTATCAGCGTCTGCCGCCGACGCGTAGAGAGATCGACGACCTCAACGCGCGACGAATCGGCTGGGAACGCGTAGCTGAAGAAGAGCAGCGTCTTGCCGCCGGGCAGCAGATGTGGAGCCCAGTGGCTGAACTCCTTTCGCGCGCTATCAAGGGAGGTGAGCGATTCCAATGCGCCTCCGGACGCGCGAACTCGCGAGAGCGCTCCACTGTTTTGCGTGAAGTACACCCAATCATCAGCGCCCCAGTGCAGCGAGGTGTTGAAAGGGTTCGGCTTTGCGATTTCCGTACTGGGCCCACCTTCCACGGGCATGCGCCGGAATGCGCCGTTTGTGCCCGAGAAAACCAGTGACTTGTTGTCAGGAGAAAACGCGAAACTGTTCACCCCTTGAGAGCCCGGCACAATATGCGCCGAATCGCTGGAGAGGTCGCGCACACGAATGACGCTCGCCCCGTTCGAGTCGAGCCCCACAATGCCCACCATTCGTCCGTTCGGAGAAAGCTCGACGGCAATTTTTCCGAGTCTCCCGTTCATCGTCAGATCGGCCACGAGGCGACGGTCATTGCCACTCGCACCGGACGACCGTTGCCCAAGCCACCAGCCCGAGAGTGCTATTCCAGCAGCGGCGGTGGCGACGAGCGCGCCGGTCAGCCAGCGGCGGTGCGTCGTGGGGCGCGCGCGCGACGTGACCCCCAACAGCGTGCCGGGCGACGATGCCTCGAGCGCTGTTGCGAACGCGGCGGCTTGCGCGAACCGATCGGCCGGCAGCTTCTCGAGCGCACGCATGACGGCCGCCTCCACGTGCAGCGGCACCGCTTTGCGCTGCGCCGAAATGGAACGCGGCGTTTCTGACAACAAGCGCGCCACAACGGCCTGCACGGTGGGACCCGAGAATGGCGGCTCACCGGCCAGCATTTCATAGGTCACCGCGCCCAGCGCGTACACATCACTGCGCGCATCGATAGTACGTTCGCCCGTCGCCTGTTCAGGGCTCATGTACTGCGGTGTACCCAGCGAGAGGCCCGTCTGCGTCAGGCGCTCCCCGCCAGCACTCTGCACGGCCAGCGCGATGCCGAAATCAGCAACCAGCGCGGCGCCATCCTGCAACAGGATGTTTTCCGGCTTGATGTCGCGGTGCACGATGCCCTGCCGGTGCGCATGTTCGAGCGCGCTCGCCGTCTCCCGGGCAATGCGCACCGCTTCGTCGACCGGCAGTTGGCCCTCCTTCGTCAGGCGGGCGCGCAGCGTTTCACCGCGTACGTAGGGCATAACGTAGTACAGCAGTCCGTTTGCGGCTCCAGAGTCGAGCAGCGGCAGAATGTGCGGATGCTGCAACTTCGCCGTCGTCTTGATTTCGGCCAGGAAACGTTCGGCGCCAAGCGCCGCGCCCAAGTCGGGATGCAAGACTTTGATTGCGACGTCGCGCTCGTGCTTGAGATCGTGCGCGAGGTACACCGTGGCCATGCCACCGGCGCCGAGTTCGCGCTCGACCCGATAGCGGTCGGCGATGGCGGCGGCGAGGCGTGCTTGAATGGTTGTCACCTGAGCAATCTGCGGGCTGGACGGGGCGCCGTCGAGTCCGTCCGGGGAACGAGTACTCGAGTTTCCGCCGACGGGCGTACATTCCACAAGAGGCGCCATTCAGCTAAACGCCCGAGGGATGCGTGTGAACAAAACTTTTATTCGGAACGGTCTCATTGCCGCCGGCTTTCTCAATATTGGCGGCGTTTTACTGTTCTCGCGTGCTTTCACGAGCAGTGCAATAAACAGCGCTGATCCAGCGGTCATGTCCAACTTTGGACTGCTGATGATCGTGGTGTGGGGTTTGGCATACCTACGAACAGCCTCTCGCGGACATATGCAGAGGACTTCTTCGCCGGTGCGTTCTTCAGTATTTACGGCGCCAATGATTTGATCTTCATGCTGTTCTTCGCGTGGGTATCGTTCACGCAGTCTCGCGAGACATAGGCACGTCCACAGCTACAGGGAGTCATGATGATCTTGCGGTTTCGCGCAGCATCAGTTGGCGCAGTGCTTCTTCTTGGAGCGGCATGCACCCAGCCGGCAGAAACTCCGGTGGAGGCGGCCGGCGCCGCAGTCGCCGCCATCCCATACGGGGCAAACGCACCCGCCAGCGGAACGTTCGTGCATGATGGCGTGACGCTCTACTACGAGACATATGGGGACGGCCAGCCATTGCTGCTCGTGCATGGGAACGGACTAAGCATCGGTACCATGGCGGCGCAGATTGAGTTCTTCAAGACGCGCTACAAGGTGATCGCGATGGACAGCCGGGATCACGGGCGCTCCTCTGACAGCGACGGTCCCATCACGTATGAGAAAATGACGGACGACCTGGCCGCGCTGATTGATCATCTGAAGCTCGATTCGGTTCATGTCATTGGCTGGAGTGACGGAGGCATCGAAGCCCTCCTCCTCGGTGTCAGACACCCAACCAAAGTCAAGAAGATCGTGTCGATGGCGGCGAACCTGAACTTTTCCTCAGATGCCTTTTATCCGGAGTCGGAGGAGCTGATCAATATGGTGATAGCCTCGACGCCAGACAGCGTGAAGAACACCCCGGAGGGGAAGCGCGCCCAGAAGGTGGCAGGCATGATGGTGAAGGAGCCGAATATTGATCCAACATTGCTCGAGCGCATCACGGCTCCGACACTGGTGATGGCCGGCGACCACGATGTCGTCCGCACCGAACACACGGTCGGAATCTTTCGCCACCTGCCGAACGCACAGCTCGCGATCCTTCCGAACAGCACCCACATGGTGCCATTCGACGCTCCCGAGCTGTTCAACTCCACCGTCGAACGTTTTCTCAGTACCCCATTCACCAAGAGGGATCGTATTGCAAACCTGATGACATCAGGCGAAAAGCTCGCGGCGGGTATGCCGAAGTGAAACGTAGAATGGCGAAGCTCGGTCACTACGCGGCGCTCATCGTCACTGTGGCGAACGTGAAAACCGGCGGGCCATGCCTATTGCCGTCGGCCGGCCGCCGCGCGTGCGGCCTGCCACGCCTGAAGCTTGTCCACGGCGTCCAACTGACGAAGGATCTTCGAAGTCGGATCGATCGTGACGCTGGCCAGTCTGGCCGCGGGCGTTTCACCGGTCCCGTCGGTCATTGGGAGCGTGACGATCTTGCCGTCAACACGAACGTCGAGCGGCATGGGGAACGGCAGCTTCGCCGGCACGTCCCAGCGCACCGTGAGCAGCCCGTTCTCGTGCGTCGTCACGACCTTGGGCAGCGCCGCCTGATACAGGTACACGTTGAAGAACCACTGGTAATCTTTGCCCGTCACGCGATTCACGATCTGCAGAAAGCCCTGTGTGGTGCCGAACTGCGGCGTAAAGTTGCCGGGTAGTGGATCGGGACGGCCGTACGTCAATGTGCGAATTGACGTGAAGAATGCTTCGTCGCCGATGAGTTTGCGCAGCGTGTGCGCGACCCAGCTGCCCTTGGGATAGATGTCGCCGCGAGGCCCACTCGGGTCGGCATACACCTCCTTCTCCGAGCGCTCGCGGCCGGAAACGAGTGGTTGCTCGTTGCGAATGCCGTTTCGCTGCGACCGAAGCTGCGCCATGTAATCGAGCTCGCCGCCGAGATACTCGGCCAGAAGCGGCTGCGCGTAAGAGCCGAGTCCCTCGTGGAGCCAGAGGTCGTCGTAGTTGGCGTTGGAGAGTTGGTTGGCAAACCACTCGTGCGCGAACTCGTGGTTCAGCAGAAAATCCCACCCGAACTCGGTCTTGACGTACGGACCACTGTGCCCGATGAGCGTCTGGTTTTCCAATCCGGAGAAGGGCACGCGAACGACGCCCATTTTCTGGTCGGCCCAGGGATACGGCCCGATCACGTTCTCCCAGAAATCGAGCGTCTGCGGAAACTCGGAGAACAGCTCCGTCGCTTCCTGTTCTTCTTCAGGGATGTAATACAGGCGGAGCGGGATCACGTTGCCGAAGCGGCTCTTGTATTCACCTTCCAGCACTTTGTACGGGCCGACGTTGAGCACGGAGCCGTACGTGTGCACGCTGCGCGCCTGCCAGTTCCATGTCGTCCAGCCATCCTTCTCCACGGTGCTCACGAGAAAGCCGTTGCCGGGCGCCATGAGACCAGTCGGCACGGTGTAGTGCAGATCGGTCGTCGCCGGCTTAAGCGTGGGGTGATCGAGACACGGGTATAGCAGATCGCAGCCGCCACCCCAGAGCGACGTATCGATCCACGGCTGCTTGCCATCTGGCGTGGTGGCCCATGTGGTGCCGCCTTCCCACGGCGGCCGCTTGGCGAGTGGCGGGGTGCCGGCGTAGATCACCTCCGCCGTGAACGTCGCGCCAGCCGCGTACGGTGCCGGCAGCGTGATACGGAGCTGACCTTCCGGATTCGAGTAGGCCGACGGCGAAACGACTTTACCGTCGATGGCGATCGACGTGATGGTGTATTTCGGATACAGGTCGAGGATCAGGGTGCGAATCGGCGCCTTCGTCGTGAAGCGCAGTTTCGTCACGCCCTCGATCCGCTTCCCGGTGGGAAAGACCTTGAGCGCGTGATCGAGGTGATCGAAGACCAGCGCCAGCTGCTCGGCCGGCATCGGTCCGCCCTGCTTTCGCGTCTGCGCCGTGATGAATCTCGGGTCGGCGGGATCGGTGATGACACCTGCCACCTGCCGTTGCGCGTGCGATGCCGACGCCAGCGTGAGCATCGCTACGCCGCACATCGTCGCCTTCACCATCGTTCTCCGCATCGTGTATCTCCGTAGGTAGGCCACGACCGCTTGAGGTTCTTGAGGGTTCGGATCCGTACGTCGAAAGATGAACGATGCGGGAAGTCTCAGAACTCGAAATTCAGGCCAAGCGAGGAAGGAGCCCAATGTTCGTGTTGTCTTTTACCGTGCGCATTCTCGGATCCCACTGCGGCGCCTGCTGGTTCTGCCGATTCGTGAAATTCTGCAGATCGAGGAAGGCGATCAACTGCCTACGCCCCATGATGAATCGGCGATCTACCCGCAAGTGGGTCGCGATGAATGTCTCGACGCGACGTGAGTTGTAATGCATGAAGTCCAACGTCCCAGCGAGCGCTCCACTGTTCACGAGGGGAGTGTACGGCAATCCGGATGCGCCGCGCAAACGTGTTGCCACTTCCCAACGCGATTTCGGGCGCCATCCCACGACCGCGTTCGTCGTGACCGGCGAATCAAACGCTCCCGTTCGTGCCGTGCCGTCCGTGCCGGTGAAGCGCGTGCGATTCAGACTGGCACTGATTTGACCGTAGAAGGGTGATGCGCCGAACTTCTTCTGTGCGAAGAGCCCGATGCCGTGCGCGTCGCCGGTCGCGGTCGATTCCACCTCGAAAAAAGAGGGGCGCTTCGGGCTTTCGAGTGGGTGGCTGTCGGCGCAAGCGCCGGTGGTGTGTCCGCGTGAATCGGCGGTGAGGCGGTTGACAATTCGGTCCGTTTCCGCGGGCGGCATGGTCCGCTGAAGCATCGGCCGCACCGAGATACCTCTCGGCGTGCTCGGCGTGCTCCGTTGCTCGGCGTGATCCGTTCTCGAGCGACCCGAGCATCGCCGCCGTCGAGCGGCTGCTGCACCGATCACCCGCTGGCGGACACGCGGTTGAACCGATCACGCAGAGGACGCGGGGGCGCAGAGAACGCAGAGAACGAGTCAACGATAGACGGCTCGTCGGGGTGAGGCGGATTCTCAGAGGAGTCGGCCAAGGTTCACCCACACGAAAGCCAACGAGGTGATTTGCTCAGCGCTTGCCGCTGCCGCTGGTCATCAACTGGAACGATGTGCGCGCAGCAATCTCTCGGCAGGTTCTGTTGGTCGGCACCCTCGTCGATCACCATCCCAAGGCAACCTCTACCGGATCGAACATCGGTGGTGCACGGCCGATGTGCCGGGTACTACCGTGACGGCGTCACTAACCGAAGTTACAAGCGGTGGGCGTGCGCAGCGGATGTGCAGGCGGCCCCGATGCCCGCGCCCCCGCGGTCGCGCATCGAACTGCTCGACGCGCTACGAGGCTTCGCGTTGTAGGGAAGTTCTAGTTGCCCACCGACCACGCGGCCACGTTCCTGATGCACACGTTCGTCGAAGGCAAGTTCTACTCGATTTTCTCACTGCTCTTTGGCCTCGGATTGGCGCTGCAGATGCAGCGTGGCGAGGAGCGAGGCCGTGATCCGCTCCCGCTGTTCAGGCGTCGCTTACGCGTGCTGATGCTGATAGGCCTGTCGCACATCCTGCTGCTCTGGTTTGGCGACATCCTGCTCTTTTACGCGCTGATGGGCATGGTCCTCATTCGCCTTCGCCATCTCGATGACGCACGTTGGGTCCGATGGGCGGCGATCTGCGTTTTTCTGCCGATCATCGTCTATCTGCCCACGGTGGTCAATCAAGCGTACACGCTGGCAACGCCCTTTTACTGACGAGGCCGGTAATTGGTGCGTAGACGCGATGCGGTCGCGTCACGCCCGTGGTTTTGTTGGAACAGGTGGCGAATGCGCAGGGGCGGCTTCGGTCGACGAGGGCGGTGGCGGCGCACGGCCGCCCTCCGCTTGGGGGCGACTGCGGGTTCGGCGCGTGCCCAAGGCATCGACCGTGGTCGCCCTACGGTGACACCGCACACCCGGCGCATGCGGTGATTCACGGGTCAGTCACTCGTCTTGGCGACGGGTGCTGCTCGGTGCGTATCGATGCGTGTCGGTGCTGTTTCTGTCCATCCGTGTTCCCGCTGTTACTGTTCGCGTCTCCGTGTGACGTCGGGGCCGTGTCCGCCACGTCGTAACGGCAACGGCCAGACCACGGAGACCACGGATCACGCCGAATCAACACGGATAAGCGACACAGCGCAGCGTGTGATGCTGCTCTTGGTTCCGCAGGGGAAAATGGCGCTCACGAACTACCTGCCGCAGGCCGTCCTTGCTACCCTCGCCTTCTCCGGGTTCGGACTGACCCTCGCCGGGCGCATAGGCGCGACGTGGCTTTGGCTCTGGGCGGTGTGTACCATCGCGCTGCAGATGGCATTCAGCGCGTTCTGGCTGTCGCGCTTCCGCTTCGGTCAGATGGAGTGGACATGGCGCTCGATCACGTACGGTCAACCGCAGTCGATGCGTCGGGAGCAGTAGTCGGCGCGCGTGGCAGCAGCGCGGTGCCGTTATTCCGTAGCAGTCACCTTCCATTCGGACCGCAGGCGAACCATGAAGAGCACCGACGCGCACAACAGCACGAGCCACGCGGTAGCGCGGCAGGCGTCGGCCAACGCGTGATCCATCGGTAGCAGCTCGAGCCGCTCGAGCAGATAGTTCCAGTCGTGAATGATGTCGCCGTCTCCCGGGCTTACGAGATCGAGCGCCATGTCGCGCGCATCTGCGATGTACGGCGCGAGCGCACCAAGACTGCTGCTCAGCCAGAACAGCGGAACGAGCGCACCGAGCCGGTCGTCTTGGCGTCGTAACACGAGACAGGCGGCACGTGGTGCGATGAGCTGTGTTATGCTGCCGCCCGCGACCGCCATGAATTCGCCGAACGGACTCCACAGGAAGTGTCCGAGTTCATGCACGCCGAGCGTGATGCCGCCAAACAGGCCCGCACTGTCGGGCGCTTCGCGAATCACGCGCTACGCATCGATGGCGAGCAGCAACGCAAGGATGGACACCACGACGATCCGCGTGCGCGGATTCAAGGTCGTGGTTCGCTCGGAACGGTCGTCGGACTCGGCATCCCAGAACGCTACCTCCGCGATCGTGCTCGCCCAGCCGGTGCCGTGGGCGGCGCGAGTGCCACGCTTGAGGGATGCGCATTTATGTTCACCAGTGGGGACGGCGCGCGGTGTTGACCGAAGGCACGCGCGTATGACGGACCGCTGGTCGCGTTGAGCGACTTGCTCAACACGACCCCTGCCCTGCTCGCAACACGCACGGCCGATCTACGGCGCGCGCAGGCTTTCGCGCAAGCTTTCGCGCACATTCTCCGCGATCGTCGCGCGTCTCCCACGCCCATTGTCGTCGCACCAACCGTGCGGGCGTTTCCGTAGTCCACCAGCATCGCGACGAGCTGCTCGGCCCCCGACGCGGCCCCCGACGCGGCCGCCGACGCGGTCCCCGCATCGGTCAGGAGCACCAGTGCCCCTCGCCACGACGCCTCGTCACGGGGACAGTCGGTGGAACTCTTGCGCGACAGCACGGGCCGCGTTGGTTGGCTACGACTGCAAGGACGCGCGGTGGTCCGAGATCGCCAGTGCCCTGAGCTGTGAGGGACGATGGCGGCGTATCGCCAGCTCCGGTGTATTCCGGTACGAATCGCACGGAGCTTTCATTTGGTAAACCTCTCTATATCATTGACTTAACATCGTAAGCCGGATAACTTCATTTAAATGGACCCCAAGGTTCGACAGTATCTCGCCGAGATCGGACGACGCGGCGGCACACGGAGCCGTCGGACGCTCTCGGCCGAGCAGGCCCGCGGCATGGTGGCCCGCCGTGAGGGACGTCGATGCCTCCATGCATTCGAACGCATGGCCGAGCAGCTTCGTCTGTTTGACGCGCCCGGCTTCGAGATCATCCTTGGTGGTATTTGTGATCTGGCCGAGTGCACCGATTCCGTCAACGCGTTACTCGTGTCCATCGCCGCGCCCCGACTGCAGCTGCTGGGCATTCGTCTTCCATCGCCGCTGCCGCATCCTGAGGAGCGGCTGTTCGACGGTTTGATTGCGGAGTATGGCGACGGCGCGCATGCACGTTACAACGCCCTCATTCGCCGACTGGTGAGCTTTACCAGAACCGTGCCAGTTGCGCAGCGATCGTATGCGCGAGCCGGCTGACATCGCGCGCATCGAGCGCTTCCTCACCGCGCTCGCGCAGGCGGCAACCGAACCCACGACCGTGTATCTCGTTGGCGGTGCCAGCGCGGTGCTTGTGGGCTGGCGCGCCATGACGCGTGACATCGATCTCGTGATGCTCCCCGAGTCGGATGCGCTGCTGCGGGCCATTCCGCGGCTCAAGGATGAGCTGTCCATCAATGTCGAACTGGCTGCCCCGATCATTTTATACCGGTGCCGGCAGGATGGGAGACGCGAAGCCCGATCATCAGACGTATCGGCCAGCTCACCATTTGCCACTACGATTTTACGGCGCAGGCGCTGGCCAAGATTGAACGGGGACACACGCGCGATCTTGACGACGTACGCGCCATCGCGCGCCACATCCCAGGGCGTGTAAAACGCATATTCCACCTGGAGCAGATCGTCGGCAATGTGGAAGAGCGGCACCGGCGCCGCGATCGTGACCGAGGAACCGGGGGTGACCCGCGCTGCCATCATGTTAGCGCCCGCGCTCACGAAAAACAGTTCGCGCCCGTCGCGCGACCACAGGGGCGCGGTGCCACCGCCGTTCGACACTTGGTGCTTGAAGGCACTCGTGTTGGGAAAGGGGCGCACGAACACCTCCGTACGCCCCGTCTCGTCGGACTGATACGCCAGCCATCGGCCATCGGGGGAGAGCGCAATCGCTTCCTCATCGAACCGCGTAACGATAAGCGGCACGCGCGTGGTGTCGGCACCGATGCGCACGCCCGTCACGTCGCGGCCGCCCGACACGGCGCCGAGTGAGCCGGCGCGTAGCAGCAGCCAGCTACCGTCGCGTGAGAGGACCGCTTCGTCAACGACACCCGGGAGTAGCAATGAATCGCTGCCAAGGCCGTCAGCGCGGTGCTTGAGAACGCCGGGTCGGGCGGAGATGAACGAGATGAACAGGCCATCGGCGCTCCACTTCGAACGCATTTCTGGCACCACGTCGAAGGTGATGCGCGAAAGCGGTCCGCGCGAAAGTTGCTTGACCCAGATGTCATCACCCGCATCGGTGTAGAGCCCGATCGCCAGGCGCGAGTCATCGGGCGACAGCGACCAGCCGTGGTCGCCGACATAGCGCGTGATGTCGAACGTCCATGCGCTGTCCACCGGCGTGGCGCGTCCGCTCCGATCGACCCACACCATCTCGTAGGCGGCGGATCCGCCGTCGGTCACAGGCGCGGTCACGAGCGATCCCGACCGGGACAGGTCGAAGGGCAAGTCGCCACCCGAGATGCTGTCAGCGAGCACGGTCGGCTGACCGCCCAAGGTGAATGCACGCTTGTCGAACGCGTCCGCCATTAGTCGCCCGTCCTGCGCGTACACGAGGTGGCCGGTCTCTGCGTAGCGCGCCGCACTCACTCCCTTGAGCAGGAACGCCGTCTTCTTCGTCCCGATATCGCCGGCCCAGAGGTCGCACGCCGAGCGGGTGACGGAGCAGCGATAGAAGAGCACCGCAGCGGTTCCTGGTATGCCGGCGACCACCGCCGAACGCACCGAGTCGCTCGCAAACGCGGCCAGTGAGGGGCCCCCGTTCGACGCCACAGTGGCGGGCGCGAGATCGGGCGCGCGAGCGCGCGTGTACACGATCGTTGCGTTGTCGAGCCAGGCGATGGCGGAGTATCCATCCGACTCCGCATCGACGAGGGTGACTGACGCTCCACCTGCCACCGGTACCTTCACGACCTTGTTGCTCGCCACCAACGCGAGCCACGCGCCGTCGGGCGAGAGCGTGAATGCCTGAGCGTCCACGGTGCCGGCGATCGGCACGGCGGACCGACTCTCGCGGCGCTTGAGCCAGAGCTGTGTGCCCACCAGTCCACCGACGCGCGGACCGTAGAAGACGATAAATGACCCGTCGGGGGCGGGCATCGGCACCTGCTCACGGCCGGCCGCGCCGGTGAAGACCGGCGGCAGCTGCATGTCGTAGCGCAGCACACTCGGCGACGGCATGGGACGGAGCCATCCCACGGCCCCCACCGCGACCGCAGCGATCGCGAAGGCGCCAACGATGGCACTGGCGCGTCGGCGGCTGCGGGACGCCGCGATGGGTGATTCGGCACTTCCCCCTTGGCTGACGAAGCTGGCGTTGCCCAATGCCGCGCTGAAGTCGGCCGCGCTTGCGAAGCGGTCGGCCGGCAACTTGGCCAGCGCGGTGAGCACTGCTGCTTCGACGTGAGGCGGCACCGTCTGGCGCACCACCGACAGCCGTTCAGGCTCGCTGCTGAGGACTTTCGCGACGATGGCCTGCACCGTGCTGCCGGTAAAAGGCGCGTCGCCCGCAATCATCTCATAGGTCATCGCGCCGAGCGCGTAGACGTCGCTCCGCGCGTCGATGGTGCGTTCGCCCATCACCTGCTCGGGGCTCATGTACTGCGGCGTGCCGAGCGAAAGGCCGGTCTGCGTCATGCGCGCGCCGCCGGCACTCTGCACGGCAAGCGCGATGCCGAAATCGGCGACGAGCGCGTGCCCGTCCTGTACCAGGATGTTCTCCGGCTTGATGTCGCGATGGATGATGCCTTGCCCATGCGCGTGCTGCAGCGCATCGGCGACTTCGCGCGCGATGCGCAGCGCATCGTCGATCGGCAGCTGCCGCTCGCGCTCCAAGCGCGCCCGCAGCGTTTCGCCGCGTACCAGCGGCATCACGTAGTACAGCAGGGTGTCCGCTTCGCCGGAATCGAGCAGCGGGAGAATATGCGGATGCTGCAACCGCGCCGTCGTGCGGATTTCGGTCAGGAACCGTTCGCCGCCAAGGGCGGCACCGAGGTCGGGATGGAGCACCTTAATGGCGACATCGCGTCCGTGCTTCACGTCGGTTGCCCGGTACACGGTCGCCATACCGCCGGCACCGACTTCACCGTCCACGTCGTACCGATCGGCAAGGGAGGTGGTCAGTCGCCGGAGGATGTCGCTGTTCGTCGGCGGAACTTACGGCTACAGCGGCGCGCTGGCGACAGTGTGACGCACGTGGTGACTCGCGCGCGTTAGGGCTGTGGCGTACGTTGCTCGCACCCAGCCAGGCCCCCTGAGCGCTTTCCGTGAAGCCGCTGCACTGACCAGCGTTCACGGTGCCATGATCTCCTGACCCCGATTTCCGTGATCAACGATCGCCTCGCCGCCGCGCTGGCGGACCGCTACCGCCTCGAGCGCGCCCTCGGCGCGGGCGGCATGGCCACGGTGTATCTTGCCGATGATCTGAAGCACGATCGTCAGGTAGCCATCAAGGTGCTGAAGCCGG
>NZ_JBKJRB010000009.1:0-53129 GCF_046594945.1 Gemmatimonas sp.
CCGCCAGACGCCACGGCAATTCATTCAGCACCTGTTCCACGAGACGCACGTGCCGTACGCCGCCTGACGGCACCACGCACGACGTTGCGGCCTCGTCAGTAACCGAACAGCATTGGGCCAGGTCGGGACGATCTTGGCGCGCACGTTTCATGCACGCGGCGTCGAGGTCGTGGTATTGAGTCGGCAGCCGTACCGTGCCCCGTGGCGGACGGTGCGCTGGGACGCGCGGTCGCGCGGGGAGTGGGTACAGGAGCTCGAGGGGGCCGATGGACTGATCAACCTCGCGGGACGCAGCGTGAATTGTCGCTACACGCCGGCGAATCGAACGGCGATTTTGCCGTCGCGCGTCGAATCCACACGGGCACTGGGCGAGGCTATTACGATCTCGTCGCGCCCGCCGGCATTGTGGCTGCAATCGAGCACGGCCACGATCTACGCGCACCGCTACGACGCGCCGAACGACGAAGCGACGGGAATCGTTGGCGGCAGCGAAGCGGATGCGCCCGATGCGCCCGATGCGCCCGATGCGCCCGATGCGTGGCGCTTCAGCGTTGCCGTGGCCACCGCCTGGGAGCGCGCGGCAACGGCGTTCGCGCGGCCCGAGACGCGACTGGTGTTGCTGCGATCGAGCATGATCATGAGCCCCGATGCAGAGGGTGTGTTCGACACGCTGTTGGGCCTCGTGCGCGGGGGGCTCGGCGGCACCTCGGGCAACGGGCACCAGTTCCTGTCGTGGATTCACGACATCGACTTTGTGCGGGCGCTGGACTGGATCATCGCGCGCGAGCATCTGGCCGGCGCGATCAACCTGGCCTCCCCCGGGCCGCTGCCCAATGCGGCATTCATGCGCACCCTGCGCGAGGCCTGGGGCACGCGCGTGGGCTTGCCGGCCATGGCCTGGATGCTCGAGATCGGGGCCATCTTCCTGAAAACCGAGACCGAGCGGGTGCTCAAGAGCCGCCGAGTGGTACCCGGACGCCTGCTCGAGGACGGATTTGTCTTCCAATTTCCCCTGTGGGACGAGGCGGCGCGTGACTTGTGCACACGTTGGCGACATCGGGAGCTTGCGGTCGAGTACCTTTCATCGTGACTCAGATTCCGATTACACGACCGGTGAGCCTTGATGTGCAGCTCACCGTCCTTCACCCCGATAAGTCGCTCGCCGTTGGCGTGCCGCTCCGGGTGATTCTTGGAACGGCGGCCGACTGGCAGTCGCCGACGGCCGGTGAGGAGATGCTCACCGGCGCCGATGGTACCGTGCAACGTACGCTGCCGGTGGTGCTCGCCTCGCAGCGTCGCCAAGTGGCAACGAACTTCGTGGCGCGGCTGATGGCCTCGCGTGAAACCACGCGGCAAGTACAGGTGGGCGTCGTCATGGAGTACGCGGGGCGCGCTTGGTTGACGGCGATCACCGTGGATCGTCGCGCCAACGGGGCCAGCCTGCGCCTCGATCCGATGCGCGTGTACGGCCGCGCCTCCGATGGCCGTTTCACCGACGATGTGCCATTGAACGACGGCTCGTGGCACAAGCGGCTGCCTAGCGGCAAGATGGCCTCGCTGCCGGGATTCGTGGTCACGTCAGCCTCACTCGATCCGGAGTCGCCCGCTGCCGATAACGCGGCGTGGCGGTTGCGAGTAACATTGCAGCAGTGGGAGCCGCATGTGATGCCCGTGCTTTCTGGAGCGGGAGCCGGCGCCGCGCCCTGAATTGGCTCGGTGGCGTGACGCGCATGTTGCGCCGACGAATGTCGGCGCGCTAAGGTAGCCCACCGCGCGGCATTCCACGTTCGACTGTCCCACGTTCCGTCCAATGCCCAACCTTCGTTTCGTATGTGTCCGTGCCGTTGTGTTGCTGGTGGGCCTGACGACCCCCCTCGCGCGGGCATCCGCGCAGCGTGTCTTGCCTCCGCGATGGCGCGGTACGATCGAGTTGACCATTGGAGGCGCCGATGCCGACGACAATGCGAGCTTCGGTCGGATTTCCGGACTCGCGGTCGATGCCACGGGACGTGTGTTTGTGGCCGACGCGCAGGATCAACAGATTCGCGTGTTCTCGTCGACCGGGGCGTCGGTGGCACGTATCGGTCGTAATGGATCCGGCCCCTTGGAGTTCAAACGGCTTGCCACGATCGCGTTCGGCCCTGATCGACTCCTCTGGGCGCGCGATGAGGGCAACGCTCGCATGCTCGGCATCGATGTATCGGCGACGCCGGTACGCGGCGTGAAGAACGTGCCGCTGACCTCGTTCACCGGTGGAAGTCGCTTACCGATCACCTTCGACCCCAGCGGATTGATCATTGACGAGACGAGCTGGTTCGACCCATCGACCACCAGTTTCCGCCCGGTTCGCGTGGGTCGCAACGCGAGCGGTGCGATCACGCGCAGCGACACGTTGGATGTGCCACCGGGAGCATCTGCCGGCGTACACAAAGTCACGCGCGTCGAGAAGGATGCGAAGGGGAATCACGTCGGCACGTCGCAGCGATACTTCTGGCAGCCGTTCGGGCCGCAGTGGATTCGCCAGTACGGTCCGGGCGGCCTACGCGCCGATGTCGTGACGTCACGCTATGAGGTAAGGATCTTCGACGAACGGGGAACACGCCTCCGGACCCTGTTGCGCACGGTGCCCGCCGTACCCTTGTCGGCGAGGGAGCGCGTCAAGGCCGATAGCTCGATCTCGGAATTGCAGGTGGATCTGCCGTTTGGCGTGCCGTCGGCCAAGTCACCAATCGTTGGACTCACGTACGCAAAGGATGGACGTCTCTGGGTTGAGCGCGCCGTCGCCGATGGCCGTCCACGCGAAGCCGACGTATACGATTCAGCCGGCCGACTCATCGCCGTCGCGGAATGGCCACGAGCGATCGACATGTTCAACGGACATCCGTCTATCAGCGGCAACACGTTGACGACCGTCGCCACCGACACTGATGGCGTCGAGCGCGTCGTACGGCTTCGTTTTCGCTGAACGCCACAGGTCTCGCCGGGTCGCTCGCTTGCCAAGCCTACAACCGCCGGCAATACTCCGTGACTCGCTGCGCGCTGCCCCTCCGCGCTGGCCGAATTTCCCCGTTTGCCGAGCACACCGTGCCTCTCAAAGAATATCCGGACCATCATGATGCGGAACTCGTACTCAAGTTGTACGAGCTTCGTCGTGAAGACGTCATGCGCGAATCGCGTACGCAGGTCATCGCCAAGTTTCTGCCCACGAGCTTCGAGGACGTAATCGCGGTAACGAAGGGCGATCATCCGCTCAACGCGGCCTTCCGTCAGTGCACGTCGTACTGGGAGATGACGTACGCCATGGCGCGCCATGGCGTGATGCACGCCGACTTCATGCTCGAGAGCAACGGCGAAGGCCTGTTGATCTTCTCGCGCATCGAACCGTGGCTCGCGGAGTATCGCGCGCAGGTGAACCCGATCGCGTTCCGCAATGCCGAGTGGGTGTCGAAGGAAACGGAGATGGGTCGCCTGATTCTCGAGCGCTTCCGTAAGCGCATGCAGGCGCAGCTCGACGCTGCGAAGGCCGCGAAGGCGTCATGACGACGTCACCTATGTCACGTCGAACGTGATGTAGGTGTCCCACTCGTCGTGGATGCTTCGTGCTGGTGCGCGAGTGCCGCGGCGTGCACCGATCGTCGCGGCTACGCCAGAAAACGGCGGGCCAGCTGTTCGAGTCGGTCGTCGCCCTGCTGCTCCGCTTCGACACGCAATTCCTCGACGAACGGCATGAGCAGCGGCTCACCCCAGTAGTAACCGGTGGCACGTTCGGCGAGCTGGGTCTCGTTCACCCGAGCCGCCTCGAGCAATGCCCGAGCGCAGGCGCGATCGTAGCCGACGTCACTGCGCTCCGGCAGGTGGTAATTGCGGCGGGGCATTTCGCCTTCCGCATCATCTCGTAGAAACGCCCGCGACATACCTGCCTCATCCGCTCATCATGGTTCCGCCCGGGTGCATCCCGGGCGTGGTGCAAGATAGCCAACTGGGCGACCGCGTGCGCTTTACCGCTTCCGGCGCAGGTCGGTCACCACGATCAGGTGATCCGCGGTCATGGCCGATGTCTCCCGGGTGATACCAAGCGCGGCGGCGACCGCGGGCGTGAGATCGAGACTCGAGAAGGTGAATCCGCCGGTGCGCTCGAACACCGCGTCAGAATACAGCGTGAGATCCAGACGCCCGGGGAGAAACTGCCCGACCTTCGGATCGGTCCATGTCGCGAGCGAGCGCTCACTCAGCCGCCACGAATCGCTGAGCGTGAGGTCGGAGGCGTCCACATCGAGCCCCTGCTGCAGCGTGTAAACCGACTCGTGGGATCCGATCGCGTTGAAGTCACCGGCAATCACGAGTGCTCCCCGCGTGGCGCGCGACGCGAACTCGCGCTGAATGTGCGCGCGGATCGCACGGCTCTGCAGCACCCGCAGCTGATCCTGCGGGCTACGAAAGAAGCCGCCACTCTGCAAGTCGAGCGGCACGAACAGCGTTGCAATACCGTCGATTGTGATCCAGGCGCCAGTGCTCGACAATTGCGCCTGCGCTTCGATGTCGAACAGATGCTGGGCCGCGCTCGGTGCCGTGGCGCGAACGCTGTCGAGCACGCCGGCTGGATACTCCACGCGCACCATCGACGCCGCTTGACGGATATCACGATCGCGCGTGGCGACCACCGTGTGCTGTCGACCACCAGTGCGGGAATACACGAAGCGCCAGCGACCGAGTGCAGCCAGCTCGGGCCGTGCGAAGAAGTCGGTGAGCGTGGCGTTGGAGGTTTCCGCGTAGGCCTCGTCGAGCAAGATCACGTCGGGCTGCACCGCCGCCAACAGCTTGGCGTGATTGGCGGGCGACCGGAAGGACCCTTCGGAAACATTCCACTGCGCCACCCGCACGGAGCCCGTGGCTTTCGCCGGAATAGCCGACACGATGGTGGTAGTGACACTCGTGTCTCGGGCAGTGGCGAAGACATAGCGCGCGGTCGGCAGCGCGGCGACGGTGCCGCCCGGTGATTCGAAGACCAAGCGGGCACGGACCGTGGCCCCGAGCCGCGCGAAGCCATCGAGCGCGCCGCCACGGGCGATGCGGAGCTCGAAACGCGTCGCACTCCACGTGGGGAACGCCACCACGCCCAACTCGTACGCACTGCGATAGGCGCCGAGGCCCGATACTTCCACCGTGCGCAGCGCCGCGCCGACACCGACGCCGTCCCCCTGCGCCTTGTCCGCTCGCGACAGGTCGAGCGAAACGTCAACACCGGCCAGACCGGTCGCCGCGTCAAACACCATGCCGCCCGTGTGCGCGTTGTCGTCGGCATCGATCAAGACGTGCAGTGTACCGGGCATGGTGGAGTGGCTGACACTGTCGCGTACCGAGAACGACAGGTACCACCACTGCGGATCATCGGTCGCCCACGCCTGCTGAAGCGGGCCGGACGATGACGCCGCCTGTGACCACAACGGCACGGCGGTCCAATCGTCGAAGCGCCCGTCGAACTGTATCGGGACGCGTGTGGCGGTTGGGCGCGCGATGACACCCGTGCGCGCGCCGATGCCTGTATTGCAGGCGGCGAGGGCGCCGAGCGTACCGCCCAGTACCACGCGACGGCCGAGGCAGAGTGCAGACGACGAGGATCGGTGCATACAGGAAAGTTATCCAATGGCCGCGATGGCCGGCGCGGGGGTGCCCACCCAGATTCACCGGATGGCCCGCCCCCGACAGTCTCCCCCACCGATCAAGTCATTCCGCGAACGGCTCGGCGCACTCAGGCACGTCGGGCCGCTCTTCCTGCTCGTGTGGGGGACCAGCGCGCCGCTCACAATAGCGACCATCAGCATCCGGCTCATCCGCTCGCTACTGCCGGTGAGTACGCTCTACGTAGGCAAGCTGATCATCGACGAGGTGATCCACACGGCGGCGCTGCCCGGGCATCCCGACACGTGGAATGCGTGGGTGGCCAGCGGACTGCTGGATCGCACGATGCAGCTGATCCTGCTTGAATTCGCGCTGGCCATCGGCGCCGACGCCTTGTCGCGCGCGGGATCGTTGGTGGATCGCATTCTCGGGATCAAGTTCTCGATCAGCACGACCATCCGCCTCATGGAGCACTCCGCCACGCTCGATCTCGAACAGTTCGAGGACAGCGAAGTGCAAGATCGACTGGAGCGGGCGCGCACGCAGACGTTTCAGGGGCTGGGCGTGATGGGGCAGCTGTTCGGGCAGGTGCAGACGCTGATCACGATCATCAGCTTTGCGGCCGGCCTGGTGATGTACGCGCCGTGGCTGATCGTGCTGCTGCTGGTGGCACTCGTGCCGGCCTTTGTCGGTGAGGCGCACTTCAATGCCCTGGAGTACGCACTGCAATGGTCGCGCACGCAACAGCGCCGCGTGCTGGAGTATCTTCGGCAAACGGGTGCGAGTGTGGAGACCGCGAAGGAAGTGAAGATCTTCGGATTGAATCGCTTCCTGATCGGCCGCTTTCGCGACATCTCCCTCGATGTGTACCGGGCCAATCGTGCGCTCGCTATCAAGCGTGAGAGTTGGATGGGACTGCTCACTGCCATTGGTACCGCCGGCTACTACACGGCGTACGGTTACATCGCGTGGCGCACGCTGACGGGTCAGTTCAGCATAGGAGATCTGACGTTCCTCGCGGGATCGTTCCGTCGGCTGGGTGACTTGCTTGCGAGCTTGCTGGTGGGATTCTCGAGCACGGCCAGTCAGGCACTGTATCTCGACGATCTCTTCTCATTCTTCACGATTACGTCGCGTATTCGTTCGCCGGCCAATGCACGCGCGATGCCCACGCCTATCGCCATCGGCTTTGAATTTCAGGACGTGGGTTTCCAGTACCCCGGTACCGAGCGATGGGCGGTGCGTCACTTGTCGTTCACATTGCACGCTGGCGAAACACTGGCATTAGTGGGCGAGAACGGCGCCGGCAAGACAACCATCGTGAAGCTGCTAGCGCGCCTGTATGAACCCAGTGAAGGGCGCATTCTGTTGGACGGGCACGATCTGCGCGAGTACGACCTCACGGCGCTGCGGGCCAATGTGGGCGTAATCTTTCAGGACTTTGTGCGCTACAGCCTTACCGCCGGTGAGAACATCGCGGTGGGGCGGATCGACGAGCGCGACGACACAGCGCGCATTGTGCAATCGGCCGAGCAGAGCTTGGCGGCGGAGATGATTGCACGGCTGCCGGCGAAGTACGACCAGCCGATCGGCAAACGGTTCTCCACCGGTGTGGAGCTATCGGGCGGCGAGTGGCAAAAGCTGGCGATTGCCCGGGCGTACATGCGTGATGCACAGCTCCTGGTGCTGGACGAACCTACGGCGGCGCTCGATGCGCGGGCGGAGTTCGAAGTGTTTCAGCGCTTCAAGGCGTTGAGCGCCGGGCGCACCAGCATGCTGATTTCACATCGTTTCTCGAGCGTGCGCATGGCGGATCGGATTCTGGTGCTGAATGAGGGCGCGGTGGACTCGATGGGCACGCACGAAGAGTTGCTGGCGCGGAAGGGGCGCTACGCCGAGTTGTTTGAATTGCAGGCGCAGGGGTATCGGTAGTGCAGCGGACTACGGTCAGCGTAGCGCACGCTCTAACGCCGCGCTGTCCCAGCGCAGCCGAACGATGGCCGGGAACTCCTCGAGCGAGACGGCAATGAGATCGCTGGTGCGTCCGTTCAAAACATTCAACCCGATGGGTATGCGAATACTCGCCCGATATCGTCCCGAGGCGGCGTCGTAGACGTCGAGTGTGCGTCCATCGAACGCTTCTCCCGCCGGGATGATGAACAGATTTGCGCCGACAATCGCCACGTCGCGGATGGCGGGCTTGGTACCGGCAGGCATCCCCGCCACGACGAGTCCGTTGTCGCCGGCGAGGGGTACGCGCGGAGGGAGTGGTCGGGCGTCGAGGCCATCGGCACCGGAGTCGAAGCTCATGGATGAACGTAGCGGAAAGATTCGACTCGTCACCGTACTGACAGCCGCTACGCGCCCATTGGCCCCCGACGCCACGCGCAATTGTGTGGCGAGACCCGACGCGGAGTCGGGCCAACCGGTCCAGCGGATCGAGCGGATGGGCGTGAACGCGGAATCCAGTCGCGTGGCGGTGGGCCGCCCGTTCTGGCCTCCAAAGGCGATGAGCGTAGAGCCTGACCCACGCGCCAGTCGCTGCGGTATGTCCGCCGTTGTGACGAGACGGGTAAACCGGCCGTTGGCATCGACGCGGGTGAACCGTGCGGACGCGCCATCGACGACCGCGACGCCTCCGCCTTGGACGGCGAGGATGGATGTGGGATTCGCCCACTCGTTGGGACCCTGACCGCGCCGTCCGGCACGCCAGAGCAACTTTCCAGTCGTATCGATCGCGCTGAGACGACCGTCGCCATAGTCGTAGTAGTAAACACGACGGTCATCAGCTGCCAGCAACAGTGGGCGAGCGAGGGTGTCATCGCGCGCGCCATCGCGCAGCGTGTCTATGCGAACTGTCAGCGAGACATAGCGTCGCGACGGTAAAAGATGCACGTCGGTGACCGAGTGATCACTCCAAAACAACGACGCGAGCGCAACCGATACCGATAGGTACGACGCGAGCGCGGTCATCGCTATTCGACCCAATAGCTGTAGCAGTCAGCCTTGGACGCGGATGGGTCAGGGCCGCCACCCCAACCGGCAAGTAGGCACCCATCGTTGGACGGAGCGCATTTGATTGGTAACGCCGAGGTTGCCATCCTCGGCGTACCTGCCACAACAATTACTGCCATGATCACTCGTGAGAAGCCGAAGCGCATTTACCCTTCCGCTGCTACTGGTGAGATAACCTTTACGCATGATTACGATGCCGGCCCGACTTCGATTCGTCAAGCAAACCGAAGCATTTCGTGTTGGAGGTTACGCGCTATCGCTCCGCCAGCGCACGCCGTATCGCTGGTTCCAGCGACAGCGGCCCTATCGGCCCCATCACGCGATGTCGTACACGACCATCGCGTCCGATGAGGATCGATGTGGGATAGCCGCGCACACCGCCCAGCTCGGCGATCACGTCGGATCCTACGATGGCGATGGGATAGCTGATGCGGCGCTCGGAGATGAAATCGCGAACCGTTCGCGGATCGCCTTTATCGACCGAGGCACCAAGTATGAGGAGACCGGCCGCTTTGTGGCGGTTCCACGTGGCCTCCAGCAGTGGCATCTCCGCGCGGCATGGTATGCACCATGTGGCCCACACATTCACGAGCACCACGCGCCCGCGGAGTGACTGTGACGTGATCGTGGAGTCGGTGAGTGTGCGTACGGCGAAGGTCGGCGCGGTGCGATCGCGCGCGGTGACGTTCACGAGGGCACCCACGTGCGGCAGCAGGCGTGGTAGAGCCCAGATGCCGAGCGCGAGCGCGAGCCACGTTGTCCAATGGAACGCGGCGAGTCGCCGCTTGAGCCAGGTGCGAGGGGAGTCGAGAAGTTTCACCTCACGAACGTAATGGCCTGCGGACGCTTGGCGTGTATGACGGACGGAAGCTGAACTGATGACACCGTGAAAAAGAGAAAAGGAGGGAAAGAGAACGAGACAACTTGAGTAGCCTTCTTTTCTCTTATTCTCTGTTGCTCCGTGTGATCAGTTCCCGATCTTTTGGAATATTTCTGATGGTGGAAGGCGCACAGGAGAAATCCACCCCTACGCCGCGTGCGCCACCATCGGCTTCGTCTCCGCCAGCGACGCCAGCAACCGTCGCCGGTCCACCAGTGCACGTACGTGATCGCGCTGCAGCAGATACAGCCAGCCGCCGAACAACGCTGCGACCACGGTGAAGATCCAGAGCAACACACTCGCTCCCGTGTCCGGATACCACCCGCGCGCAAGTTCCAGTAGCAACGAAATCCCCCCGGCCCACAGTGCCACTCTCGGTGCCGCTGCTCGCAGTCCGCGCGCGTCGCGGCCGTGGAACTCGGCGATGACGTAGCCGACGAGCGTGAAGGCGGCGACGTGCTCAAGCAGTCGGTACACGACCGGCTGTGTGAGCTCCACCTGCGACGGCGCAAGCGCCACGGTCCACTGCCACACCGGCATCGCCGCATCCAGTGGCCAAAGCGACGAGAGCGCCAGATATGCCGCGAAGAGCGGTAGCACGAGCCGCAGCGTGGGTAGTTCAAAGCGGCGGTGCACATCGACGGCGCGGTCGCGAGTCGTCGCGATGCCGCGCAGGAGCGCGACTCCAATGGTCAGCGTGGCACCGGCGCAGATCAGGTCGATGTCGCCGCGCGCACCCGGGACCACGGCCACGATCACCCAGCCCAGCGCCATCGCGACCAGCCATCGCCGATCCTGATGTCGCTGGGGAGCGAGATAGGCGGCGTGCACGGTGCCCAGAATCGCGCCGGCAAAGGCGGCTACTGGTAACACGAAAATCCGGCGCACACCGCCTTCGCTGCCCAGTCCGATCAGCCAGCAGAGGGGAATGAGCTGATAGACCAGCCCCATGAGCGGCAGCTCGAGGGCCAGCGACTGCACGGCGGTGTCGTCTTCCACGCGCCGTGCCAGCCGGGCGAACGCCCACGCCCCGATCGCGGCGCCGGCCGTGTTAGTGGCCAGGTCCAACAGCGACGTAAACCGTGTGGGCGAGAAGAGCTGCAGCGTCTCGATACTGCCACTCAGAGCGGCGCCGAGCACCACGACCCGCGGCCAATCGGGCGGCGCTCCGCGGGGCCGCGTGAGCTGGTACACGAAGCCGAACGGCACGAACATCAACACGTTCATGGCCAGGTCTGACCAGTTCCATATGTTGGTCAGGCCGTGCGCCGGTGTCCACTGAAAGCGGAACGGCGCCATCGTGATGATCGACGTGATCAACGCGAGGTAGCCGAGCACCGCCCGTCCGAGGCGGAGGGCGGTAAAATCGGCGGTGCGCCGGAAGCGGAAGCGAGGTGAAAGCATGCTCCAGGGAGTATCGGCCGGTGATAACTTTTCATGGTCCTAATTCCACCCCTGCCAGGCGTTTTCCGATGCGTTTTCTGCTGCGTTATTCCGCCCTTCTGACTCCGCTCGCCTGCGGCGTCCTGTTCCAGACCGTGGTCGCTCCGTCGGTCGCACGCGCACAAGCGTCGCGAGCCGCTGCCGGACTCTCGGCGTTCGACTCGACCACCTTCACGGCGATCTCGTGGCGCAACATCGGCCCGTTTCGCGGGGGCCGCTCGGTGGCCGCCGTGGGAGTGCCGTCGCAGCCGCTCGTCTACTTCGCGGGCTACACCGGCGGTGGGTTGTGGCGCACTGACGACGCCGGCAACAGCTGGCGCAACATCTCCGACGGGTTCCTCAAGACGGGGTCGGTGGGTGCGATCGCGGTGGCACCCAGCGACGAGAACGTGATCTATGTGGGCATGGGTGAGCACGCGATCCGTGGTCAATCGTCGACGTACGGCGACGGCATGTACAAGAGCACGGATCAGGGCCGCACCTGGACGCATATCGGACTGACGTCCTCGCGACAGATCTCGGCCGTGCGCGTGCATCCCAGCAATCCCGACGTGGTGTACGTCGCGGTGCAGGGCGATCGCTGGAAGGGCACGAGTGACCGCGGCATTTACCGCACGACCGATGGTGGCAAGACGTGGACGCAGCTGCTGAAGGGCGACAACGCCTTCAGTGGCGCGAGCGACCTGTCGATGGATGCAACCAACCCGCGCATCCTGTACGCCGCGATGTGGGATCATCAGCGCACACCGTGGATGGTGCGCAGCGGTGGCGCGGGCAGCGGTATCTGGAAGTCGGTGGACGGCGGCGATACGTGGAAGCGCGCCCAGGAAGGACTGCCCAAGCTCGTGGGCAAGATCGGCGTGTCGGTGTCGCCGGCCAATCCTGATCGGGTGTTCGCAATTGTGGAAGCGGAGAACGGGGGACTGTTCCGCAGTGACGATGCCGGCAAGACATGGCGGCAGATGTCGGGCGACCGCCTGATTCAGACGCGCTCGTGGTACTACATGAACGTCACGGCCGATCCCAAGAACGCCGATGTGGTGTGGGTGATGAACGCGCCGGTGATGAAGTCGATCGATGGGGGTCGCACGTTTGCCAGTGTATCGGCCACGCATGGCGACAACCACCAGCTGTGGATCAATCCGACCAATCCGAATTACCTGATCAACGCCAACGATGGCGGCGCGTCGATTTCGCTGGATGGCGGCAAGAGCTGGAGTACGCAGGACAATCAGCCCACGTCGCAGTTCTATCATGTGGCGGTCGACGACGGTTTTCCGTACAAGCTGTACGGCGGTCAGCAGGACAACAGTTCGGTGATCATCCAGTCGAAGAGCGACGGTGGCAGCATCGGGATTCGCGAGTGGACCGAAGGGCCCGGCTGCGAGAGCGCCAACATGGGCGTGAGCGCGAAGAACCCGCGCTACATCTACGGCGGCTGCTATCAGGGTCTCATCGACGAGATGGATGCGACGAATGGATTGTCGCGCACGATCATGCCGTGGCCCGAGATGAATCTCACGGAGCCCACCGACAAGACGAAGTATCGCTTCAACTGGACGGCGCCGATCGAAGTGTCGATGCACGACGACAAGGTCGTGTACCATGGTGGCAACGTGCTGTTCAAGACGACCACGCGCGGACAAAGCTGGACGCCGATTTCTGGCGATCTCACGCGCAACGACAAAACGCGTCAGGGTTGGGGCGGTGGTCCGATCACCAACGAAGGCGCGGGCGGCGAAGTGTATGCCACGATCGTGGTGATCGAAGAGTCTCCGCACGATGCGAACACGATGTATGTGGGCACCGACGACGGCTTGATTCAGCGCACGCGCGACGGAAGCAAGACGTGGACGAACATCACGCCGGCGGCGTGGGGTGATGGGCTGGTGAACGAGATTGCGATCTCGCCGCACGATGCGGGCACGCTCTACGTGTCATTCCGCAGGGATCGCCTGGGCGACCCCACGCCGCACATCTTTGTATCGAAGGATTATGGCGCCACGTTCACGCGGATCGTGAAGGGGTTGCGCGACGATGAGCCGGTGCGTGTGGTGCGTGAGGACACCGAACGGAAGGGTCTGCTGTTTGCGGGTACGGAAACGGGCGTGTACGTGTCGTACGATGCCGGTGCGCAGTGGCTGCCATTCCGCGGCAACTTCCCCGTTGTGCCGGTCACGGACCTTCAGGTGAAGCACGGCGATCTGATCGCAGCCACCGAAGGTCGTGCATTCTGGATTCTCGACGACCTCTCGGTGCTGCGTCAGCGCGCGGATGCGATCGAGAAGGCGGCGATGCATTTGTACGCGCCGCGCGCCGCCGTGCTGGCCGGCGGCGGAGGTGGCTTCGGCACGCCGCGTAATGTGGGCAAGAATCCGCCGAACGGCGCCGTGGTGAGTTTCCGCGTGGGCGTGGTGCCCGATACGGCCGCCTCGTTGCTGCTCGAGTTCGTGGATGCGAAGAACACGGTCGTGCGCTCGTTCGCCACGAAGGGCGACTCGATCAACAAGTTCACCGTGAAGCCGGGGCTCAACACGTTCAACTGGAACCTGCGTCGTGCCGCCCCCGCGCGCCTCGCTGGCGTGTTGCTGTTCGGCGCACCGGGAGACGGTGGCGCGCGCGTGGTGCCGGGGCTGTACACGGTGCGGCTCACGATGGGCAGCACGGTGCTCACGCAGAAGCTGGAGGTGAAGCAGGATCCGCGGCTCGACGTGCCGGCGCGGGTGGTGGCCGAACGTGATTCGGTGGCGAATCTCCTGTCGAGCCGCATCAACGAGATTCACGAGGCGGTGTTGCGGGTGCGTGATTTGAAGACGCAGGTACAGGGCTACGTCACGCGCGCCAAGGAAACGAGCGCACCGGACACGATCGCCAAGGCCGGCCGCACACTCACCGACAAGCTGGGCAAGCTCGATCCGCGCATGACGACCAAGGCTGGCAACGGGCAGGACATTATCAACTACGCGAACGGCATCAACGGCCAATACGGCTTCTTGCTGGGTCAGGTGGAAGGCAACAGCGAACTCACGCAGCCGGTCAAGGATCGACTGGTGGAGCTCGAGAAGCTGTGGCAGGCGCTCAAGGCGGAAGTGGAGCAGGTGGAGACGGTGGACGTGAACGCCTTCAACGCCCTGTTGCAGAGGAGCAACGTGCCGGGCGTGATCGGCGCCGCGAAGAAGAAAGGACCGATTGCATGACTACAGTTTTGAGTGTTGGGTTTCGAGTGGTGGGTGTTACGGCGCTGGTGAGTGGGCTGGCGATGCCACTGTCTGCGCAGAAGGGGCGCGCTGTCGCGGCGCGGTATGTACCGCCGGCGGGGGCTTGGGAGCGTCGATCGCCGAGTGCGATGGGGATGGACTCGGTGAAGCTTGCCGGTGCGATTGCGTACGCGATTGAGAAAGAGAGCAAGACTCCGCGCGATCTCGAGCTCAATCACTACCAAACGTTTGGTCGCGAGCCCTTCGGGGCCGCGATCGGACCGTTGGCCCCGCGTGGTGGTGCCACCGGCGTGATTGTGCGCAAAGGCTATGTCGTGGCCACGTGGGGCGATCCCAACGCGGTCGAGATCGCGAACAGCGTGACCAAGAGTTTCTTGAGCACGGTGGTGGGCCTGGCGTTCGATGCGGGTCGTATTCGCAGTGTAGACGACACGGTGTCACAGGTGATGCCGCCCATTCTGCGTGCGTATCCGAACGGCACGGGACTCGGTGCCGACTGGCCAGGCGACGCGAAGTGGCTCCGTCCTTTCGACAGTCCGCACAACAGGCGTCTCACGTGGGATCACTTGCTGCGTCAGGTGAGTGACTGGGAAGGCACGTTGTGGGGCAAGCCGGAATGGGCCGATCGTCCGGCGCAGCCGGTGAATAGTTGGACCACGCGCCCGCGGGTGGAGCCGGGTTCGGCGTATGAGTACAACGACACCCGCGTGAATGTGCTGGCGTTGGCGGCGCTGCAGGTGTGGCGTGAGCCGCTGCCGGAAGTGCTGCGGACCAAGATCATGGAGCCGATCGGCGCGTCGAATACGTGGCGCTGGTACGGCTACGACAACTCGTGGATCGTGCTCGACGGCAAGATGGTGCAATCGGTGAGCGGTGGCGGCCACTGGGGTGGTGGCATGATGATCAACGCCTGGGACATGGCGCGCTTCGGCTTACTCACGCAGCGCCGTGGTGTGTGGGGCAGCAAGCAGCTGCTGTCCGAAGCGTGGGTCGCGAAGGCGCTCACGCCAACGCCGGCGCAACCGACGTATGGGTACATGAACTGGTTCGTGAACACCGACCGCAAGTATGTCCCGGCCGCGCCACCGCAAGCCTTCGTGCATGTAGGCGCCGGGAATAACATCATCTATGTGGATCCGGTGAATGATGTCGTCGCCGTGGTGCGCTGGATCGACACGAATGCGTCGGTGAATGGCTTCGTGGAGCGACTGCTGACTTCGCTCGCGCCGGCCAAGTAGGGCGACGATTGCGGCAACTCGATTCGATTAGATTTCATCGTATGCCTTCGGATCGAGTAGTCAGTCTCCGCGAGGAGCTCGCCAACGCCGTGACGCACGGCGTTGGCCTCGTGCTCAGTCTGATCGGGATGCCCATCCTGATTCTCGCCGCACTGAGCCGCGGCGAGCGCGTGACGGTAATCGGTGCCAGTGTCTTCGGCGCTACCCTGATCGCATTGTATGCGGCGAGTACGCTGTATCACGCGATCCCGCATCCCACGATCAAGCAGCGGTTGCGCGTGGTCGACCACGCCGCGATTTATCTGCTCATCGCCGGCACCTACACCCCGTTTACGCTTGGCGTACTGCGTGGCACGTGGGGCTGGACGCTGTTCGGCATCGTATGGACGCTGGCCGCGCTTGGTATACTGTTCAAGGTGCTCTTTGGCAGCGGCGCGATGGCGAAGTTGTCGACGGCGATCTATGTGGCGATGGGCTGGGTGATCATCATTGCGATCAAACCGCTGATGGCCTCGATGGATCACGCAGGGCTGATGCTCTTGATCGCTGGTGGTTTGTGCTATACTGGTGGCGTGATTTTCTACGTAGATCGTCGCCGGGCGTGGACCCACCCGGTGTGGCATCTGTTCGTGATGGGTGGCAGTATTTGCCACTACTTCGCCGTGCTCTGGTACGCTGCACCTGCGCGATAGGCGGATGTTTCCTCTCGCAGTTCTCGGTCCGGCCGCGCTGTTCTTCATCGCCGGCGGACTGCATTTCGTGATGCCTGGCTTTTTTGATCGCATCATGCCGCCGTGGATACCCAACGCGCGCCTCGCTACGTACGTGAGCGGAGCCTTCGAAATTGCTGGTGCGATCGGATTACTCATCCCCGCCACACGCGTCGCCGCCGCGTGGGGCCTGATCGCGCTGCTGGCCGCGGTGCTGCCGGCCAATATCCACATGCTGAATGAGGCTCGCGCCGCCAACGCGTCAGCTGGATATATCGCCGGACTGTGGGTCCGCTTACCGTTGCAGCCGCTGCTGATGTGGTGGGTGTGGCGGGTGGCGATTCGCCGCTGACCGTTCCATTGCTTGTGGTGCCGTTCGAACGTGCGGAAGAACCGCTAAACAATATGGATCACTCACGAAAAACGCGCCCGACCACACGATCGCCGTTGGGCACAGAAGTGAAAACCGTTGAGCGGTTCAATTGGCGGTCATTCGCGCCAATCCGCAGTCCAGCTGTTCCTGTATATCACACCACTCCACGCGGTGACAACGAGCAATTCAACAAAAGGCCTGACCGCTGATCGACACGGATTACTCACGGATAATACGCTCGACTACTCGATCGCCGGTGGGCAAATCCATTCAAGATGTTGAGCCGCTGAATCCGCGGCGGCGGGACTACGGCAAACGAACGAGCGCAACGGTTAATGACTGCGTCTGCACGGCTTCACACCGGCCCGTCGTCGGAACAACAACGTTAGGGTTCACAACATCAGCGTAGCCGGCAGCACGTACCGTCACCCGAAAAGTCCCTGCGCGACCCGTTCCAGTCGAAGAGATACGAAGCGGGTCAGCGCTCTCTTGCGAGGTGGACCCGACGCTGACCATGCCTTCTTCCAGCATAAGCGAGACGGTGGTGCTTGGTGGACGTCCAGTGAGCGCGTCCGTAATGGTCACGGTGACCGCAGACGCCGGAGAGCCGACACAGGTGTCATTAGCGGTCAAGATGCCACAGCCGAACGCGCTCAGTAGCACGCAATTCGATGAGATGGTGCGAACGCGCGCCAATACACGCGGCTGCGCGCGCACACTAACAAACGATTCAACCGGCATTGGAGTCTCCTTATGGAGGCGGAAGAGTAACGCGCAAGACGTGAGGCCGCTATCCACGTGACATCTCCTTGTGCCATGCGGTGAGGCGCTAAACCGCGATCACGTCACGGTCAGCAATCACGAACAGCGTATCCTGATCCGATCGCTCGTACATGCCGGTGCCGGTGAAGCTGGAGAAGGCAGGAAGCACGCCGACGCGGGGACCGAAGACAAACGCGGCGAGCCGAATGTGCTGTCGACCGCGGCCGTATACCGACACGCAGGGGTGCAGATGTCCGGCGAGCACGTAGCCGTTGGGGTGCTCCTCCGGTTCGTGTACGCCAATGAGCGAACCGATGGCGTAGGGTGCGTCAACACAGGCGATGCGAAGCGCCGCGGGCGGGTCGCCGGCGTGGGTATCGTGATTGCCACGTACGAGGGTGATGTCGACCGTTGCATGCGCCTCACGCCACGCCGTAATCGTAGCCAAGGTGTCGGCATGACGACCGGCGCGCGCGTGCAGCAGGTCGCCCAACACCACCAGTGATGTCGCGGCGGTCTCGTGCAACACTCGACTGAGCCGCGCCAGATCGCTGGCCGTGGTGCCACTGGGAACCGGCACAAACGCCGCCCGAAACGCGGCGGCCTTGCCCCAGTGCAGGTCGGCCACGACTACCATATCGCGCCCCGGAAGCCAGATCGCCCGGTCGGGCAAGAGCACCAGCTGTTCGCCCGCCACGGTGTGCGTGACAGCACCGGCCGGCATCGCGCCGGCTGTCACTTCACTACCTTTGTGGCGCGTCCATCGTGCGCACGAAACTCCATCGCCTTGCCCGAACGCGTAGACTTCTCGGCGGACACCGTCATGCGGCGTACCCGATCCGCCAACTTCTCCGACGACACACGGGAACGCGTGGAGTCCACCAGCAGCGGAAACGCCAGCGGCGTAGGTCGCTCCACGTCAATCACCCGCACTGTGCTGTCCGACAGACGAGCGAGCACACGACCGAGTCGGCTCGACTCAAGCTGCCGCTCCAGTACTTCACGGCGTGCCTGATGAATAAGCAAGTTGTCAGGATCATAGTTCACGAACACATCGTACAAGAGACTACTCGATGCTTGCATCTGCTTGACTGACTTGGATTGACCGGGATAGCCGGAGAAAATCAGTCCCGCCACGCGCGCGATCTCCCGAAACTGTCGCCGCGCCAGCTCGGCGGCGTTCAGACTCTGCGTAATGTCGTGCAGCAAGTGGTCGGTCGAGAGCAATCCCGACTCCAGTGCGTCCTCCAGCGGTGCCGGTTCGGCGGTGAGAAGTTCAAAGCCGTAGTCGTTGCAGGAAAACGAGAATGTTGTCGGCGCGAGTTGCGCCATGCGATAGGCGAAGAGGGCCGCCAAACCCTCGTGCACGAGACGTCCTTCAAACGGATACACAAACAGGTGAAAGCCGTCGCGTGTTTCGCAGCGCTCGATGAGAAGTTCGTCGGGACGAGGAATGATGCTGCGTTCCGCCTGCAGGGTGAGCACCGGCCTCACCGATTCCATCTCGTGGCCACTAAAAACGCCTTGGCGCGCCTCCTCGAGCTTGAGGCGTACGGCGTGCGAGAGTTCGGTGCTGAGCGGCATGCGCGCGCCCTGCCAGCGCGGAATAGCGCCCGAAATTCCCTTGGCTCGGCGCACCCACGCGGTGAGGTCGCGCAATCGCACAAACTCCAACGGCGTACCGGCGAAAATGAACTTGTCTCCGGGAGAGAGCCGCGAAACGAAGCTTTCTTCGACCGTACCCAGTCGGCCGCCTGTCAGATAGCGCACGGCGATGGCGGCGTCGCTGACGATGGTGCCGATATTCAGCACGTGTCGTAGCGCAACTCGACGGTCGGTGACCTCGTACCGCCCGTTCACGAGCTGCACTCGCGCGAACTCTGGATAGGCCTTCAGCGCATCGCCGCCGCGGGTCACGAAGTCGATAACCCAGTCGAGTTCCGACTCGGTGAGCAGTTGGTACGCGCGCGTGCTGCGCAACTCGACCAGCACGTCGTCGCGAGTAAAGCCGCCGCCGAGCGCCAGCGTGACCAGATGTTGCGCGAGCAGGTCGAGCGGTCGGTCGAGTGGATCACGACTCTCGATCGAGCCGGCAGCGATCGCATCTCGCGCGGCGGCGACTTCCACCAGTTCGAAGGCGTGCGTGGGCACGCAGAGAATGTGCGACACCCGACCCGGCGAATGGCCCGATCGACCGGCGCGTTGCATCAATCGCGCCACGCCTTTGGGGCTGCCGATCTGCATGACCAAGTCGACCGGGGAGAAGTCGACGCCGAGGTCGAGCGAGCTGGTGGCGACTACGACGCGATAGCGCCCTGTCTTGAGACCGTCCTCGACATCTTCGCGTTGGGCGCGCGAGAGCGAGCCATGATGGATTGCCGTGAACTCAAACCAGGCGGGGTTGGCGGCGATGATCGATTGAAACCAGATCTCGCACTGTGAGCGGGTGTTGGTGAACACGATCGCGCTTTGCGCGGCCTCCAGTCGCTCCATGACCTGCGGCAACAGTTTGGTGTTGAGATGGCCAGCCCACGGAAAGCGGTCCATCTCGCCGGGTGTCACCGCCTCGATGTGTGTGTTTTTTGGAACGACGCCGCGCACGAGGCGTCGCGGCCGCGACTGTCCGTTTGCGTCGTAGCCAAGGAGCGTGTCGGCGGCCGTGTCGAGATTGCCGAGCGTAGCCGATACGCCCCACGTGCGCAGTTGTGGGCAGATGCGTCGTAGGCGCGCGAGCGCAAGTTCCACCTGGGCACCGCGTTTGGTGGAGAGCAACTCGTGCCACTCGTCGACCACAACGCAGCGGACATCGGCGAAGATCGCTTCGTGATCCTTGCGGCAGAGCAGCAGCGAGAGTGACTCCGGCGTCGTGACCAGCGCCGACGGCAATCGCGTGCGCTGGCGGGCGCGCGTTGCGGCCGAGCTATCGCCGGTGCGCGACTCGATCGTCCAAGGTAATCCCAGTGCTTCGATGGGCTCGCGCAGCGCCTGTTCGGTGTCGGCCGCCAGCGCGCGCAGCGGTGTGATCCACAACACGCGTAACGGCGCAGCATCACTGCGCTTGCGCACCGATCGCGGGCGCACCGGCTCAGCGAGTGCTTCGAGCACGGGCCCCATCCACGCGGCGTACGTCTTACCCGTACCGGTGGCGGCGTGAATGAGCCCCGACTCCCCGCAAGCATACGCGCTCCATACCTCACGTTGGAACTCGAACGGGCTCCACCCACGCGAGGCGAACCACGCGTGTACACGCGACTGCGCGTCTGGCCATGCGTCCATCGTGGCGATCGCCGGTGTCACAGCAGCGCCTTCACCGTTTCCAGTGTATCGGCCTCGCTGACCGGCTTATCTTTGCGCCGGCGCACGATCCGGGGAAAGCGCACGGCAATGCCGCTCTTATGACGCGTGCTGCGCTGAATGCCTTCGAACGCGAGTTCAAAGACCAGTTCTGGCTTCACCGTGCGCACTGGTCCGAACTTCTCGACCGTGTTCCGACGAATGAACGCATCTACCTCGCGAATTTCGATATCAGTGAGCCCCGAGTACGCCTTGGCGAAGGGTACCAACGTGTCGCCATCCCAAATAGCAAAGGTGTAGTCGGTGTACAGCCCGGCGCGCCGGCCGTGCCCGGCTTGCGCGTATACCAGCACCGCGTCCACCGTGAGTGGATTCACCTTCCACTTCCACCAGTCGCCGACCTTCCGTCCCACACCATACGCCGACGAGCGGCGCTTGAGCATCAGCCCTTCGGCGTTCATGCTGCGCGACAGGTCCCGCGCGTCGTGCGCGGCTTGCCACGACGCAGTCTCGAGCACCGGCGACAACCCCATCGACGCCCCGCCAGGCAAGCGCGACACAATCGACGCGGCCAGCACTCGTCGCTCGTGCATGGGTTGCTCGCGCACATCGATGCCCTCGTATTCGAGGCAGTCGTATACGAGCAAATGACAAGGCACGTCGGCCACTAATTTCTTGCCGACGGTCTTCCGACCGATGCGTCGTTGCAGTTCACTGAAGGGAAGCGGTGTACCATCGCGCCACGCCAACAGCTCGCCATCGAGTACGGTGCCGTCGGGCAACCACTCCGCACTCGCCTCCACTTCGGGAAAGCGATCGGCCAGCAGCTCTTCACCGCGACTCCACAGGAATGTGCGTCCACGTCGTCGCACGAGCTGCGCGCGGATGCCGTCCCACTTCCACTCGAGCTGCCACTGATCGGGCGCGCCGAGTGACTCCAGCTCGGCCTCCAGTGGATAGGCGAGATAGAACGGATACGGGCGACTCCAATCGGCGTCCGTCGTTTCCGTGGCCACCAGCTGCGTATACCACGTCTCACTCGGCTCCCACTGGCCCATGAGTCGATGCGCGATCGATTCGACGCTGATGCCGGAGACCTGCGCCAGCGCACGCACCACGAGACCGTCGGAAACGCCCACGCGAAACGATCCGGTGAGCAGTTTGTTGAAAAGGAACCGCGAAGTCCCCGTGAGCTCTTGCCACGCGTGGCTGAGCGCATCACGCTGCGCGTTGGGCGCCATCCGTGCGAGTGGAAGCAGCCGCTCCGTCACCCACCACGCGAACGGGCGCTCGTTGCCTTCCTCGTCACTGTCGCTGGGGTCGCGTTCCGGAACCAACAGCGAGATCGTTTCGGCGAGGTCGCCCGCCTGAGCGTAACATTCTTCAAAGAGCCACGCGGGCACGTCAGCTGCGAGCGCGGCCCACGCGCGCAGATCAGGTGAGCGGACCAGTCGCTTCGGCCTACGCCCGACGAGGAACGAGACCGCCCATGCCGCATCGTGAGCGGGGGCTTCGTGAAAGTAGGTGACCAGTGCGGCGACCTTCTCACTGGTCGCCGTGGTGGCATCGATGGCGTCGTAGAGTGCAGCAAATCGATTCACGGCGTGACGGCCGGCGCCGGTTGGACCACCAGCGGTTCGATCGCGGCATCGTCGTGCTCACCTTCGTATCGAGTGGCGATGGCCTGCGCGTCGAGGCCGTGGTCAGTGAGCCATTTCACGACGGGGCCGGTAAATCCATGCGTCACCCACACGCGTTCGGCGCCGGTGGCCTCAACAGCGCTCAAGAGCTGCGGCCAATCCACGTGATCACTGAGTGTGAATCCCATGTCGACGCCACGTCGACGTCGCGCGCCACGCACCCGCATCCATCCACTCGCAAAGGCGGCGCGCGTGCTCCCGAATCGGCGGGCCCACGTCGATCCATCAGCGCTCGGTGGCGCGACCACGATCGCGCGCGACGTCGCCGCCGATTTAGTGGCCGTGAGCGCGTAGGTGGTGCTCGGCATCGCAATACCGCTGTCGCGATACACCTGTGTCATGCGCTCTACGGCACCATGCGTGAGGATCGGTCCGATGGTTGGATCGAGCCCGGCCAGCATGCGCTGTGCTTTCCCCAGCGCATAGCCATACAACAGCGACACGTGCCCGTCACCCGCGTTTTGCGCCCACCACGCGTTGATATCGGCGAACACGCGCTGTTGCGATGGCCATCGATAGATCGGTAGACCGAAAGTACTCTCGGTGATAAACGTGTGGCAGCGCACGGGCTCCCAGGCTGCGCACGTGGGATCGGGGTCGGTTTTGTAGTCGCCCGAGGCCACCCACACTTCGCCCTGGTGCTCGAGCCGGATCTGCGCCGATCCCAGAATGTGGCCAGCGGGATGCAAGGAGACCGTGACGCCGTTGATGTCCCGCGTCGCGCCGTAGGCGATCGATTCGAGGCCTGCTGCCCACGTGCCAAGTCGTTCGCGTGAGACGCCTTCGCCATCGCGCGCGACGAGGTAGCGCTCACATCCCCAGGTAAGGTGATCGCCGTGTGCATGCGTGATGAGCGCGCGCGGTACGGGGGCCCAAGGGTCGATATAGCAGTCGGCAGCGGCACAGTAGAGTCCGCGAGCGGTCTCCGTTATCAGGGACATGAGCTATTGAGTGTCCGACCACGCAGCGAGGTTCCCACCGCGGCATTCACTGCGGGCCCATCCGTGCGGTGTCCGAGTGATCGGTTGATGTGGTGTTCTGGCGGATAGGATCGTGCCGGTCGGCAGGCACCCGGGTTAGCGGACGGATCGAACACCGCCGGAATACCGTTACCGCGGATCACACGGACACCACACGGATCGGCTCCGTCGGTGCGACGGTCGTCGCCGGCTCGATCGGACGGCGCGTGTGTGTTGGTTCAACAACAGGAAGGCGATGTCGTGGTGGCGATCGAGTGGCCCGTCCCGCTGCGTCCTGCTTATTCGTGTGGTGTCCGTGCGATCCGTGGCCGCCCTGTTTCAGCGGTGGAGATGGTGCCGGTCGGCAGGCACCCGTGTTAGCGGACGGATCGAACACCGCCGGAACACCAAGACTGCCGATCGTACCGGAAAAACACCAAACAGTCCCGCGATAGTCGCCGGGAAGCTCAGACAGACGACACGGAACGTCGTCGGCGCTAGAAGCTCAGCGTGAGTCCACTCGAGAAGAACGTGTCGGTGGTGCGGAGCTGTACGCTGTTCCGCACCGGCGGCTCGGAGTTGTAGCGGATCACGTAGCCCACTTTGAGACCGACTTTCTTGGAGATCGGTGCTACGATTGCGCTTTCGGTGTTCAGGAAATACGCGCTCATGCTGTCACCGATAGCCGGCAGGTATTCGGCCGTCTGCTGCACGTACGCGAGATCGGTGAGACGATGCCGGAAGTCCATCGCCGCTCGTGCGGCGGGGAACGCCCGCGCGGCCTTGGCCGTCGAGCCCGGGGTGAGCGTCTGTTGAAAGAACGAGCCGCCCAGCGCGACGTTGAACTTTGTCTGCTTGTCGTCGACAGCGGCCACGGTCACGCCGAAGCCCTGCTGGAAGCGACTGCTGATGCCTTGCACTACGTTGCGGTCGTAGCGTGACGCCAGAAACAGCGCCACGCGATCGGCCACCGTGCGCTCGCCGCGCACACCACCGTTCCAGAAATTCGTGTTGACCTTCTCGTTTGCCTCGCCGTAGAAGAACGCAAGGTCCTGTACGACGGACCACCCGACCACGCTGTACTTGAGTCGGTTGGTGATGTTGGTGGCAAGGACGTTGGCGTTGCCGCTCGTCTGCGAAAAGCCAAGCGAGCCGTTGAACTCCCACATCTTCTTTTTGGGCTCGGCCGACGGCTTGCCTGCGTTCTGGGCAGCGGCCGTGGTGGGCGCCGTCGACAGCAGGAGCGCCGTCAGTAGCCACGACGCAAAGGAGTGTAAGCGAGCAGTCATGGCGACTCCGTTCGAGATCGGGGCGCCATGAGGGCGCCGTTAGTGCTTGATGAACGTCCCAGCCTGCAGTTCGCGCATGGCGACCTGCAACTCTGCCTGAGTGTTCATCACGATAGGACCGTACCACGCGACAGGCTCCTTGATCGGAGCGCCGGAGACCAGCAGGAAGCGAATGCCCTCCTCGCCGGCCCGCACCACGACCTCGTCGCCGCTGTCGAAGAGCACCAACGACCGATTGCCGGACATGTCCCGCACCAAGTCGTCGTCATTGCCCGCGGTCCGTTCCGTCAGCACGCCCATCGGATCGGAGGCATGACGGAACGTTCCTGTCCCCTCAAAAATGTAGGCGAAGGTACTGCGATAGGCGTCCACCGGTAGCGACTTTGTGCGCCCAGCTGGGACGTGGACATCGAGATAGCAGGGATCGGCCGCGATGCCGTCCACCGGTCCTCGCTTGCCCCAGAACTCGCCGCAGATTACGCGCACCGTGGTGCCGTCATCGTCCACGATCTCGGCGATCTCTTTCGACTGCACATCCTGATAGCGCGGCGCGGTCATCTTGAGCGACGAGGGCAGGTTGGCCCACAGCTGGAAGCCGTGCATGCGGCCCTGCGCGTCACCCTGGGGCATCTCGTGGTGCACGATGCCACTGCCGGCGGTCATCCACTGCACATCACCGGCGCCCAACATGCCGCGATTGCCCAGCGAGTCGGCGTGCTCGACGTTGCCGGCGAGCACGTAGGTGATCGTTTCGATGCCGCGATGCGGGTGCCATGGGAAGCCCGCCTGGTACTGCCGAGGCACGTCGTTCCGGAAATCGTCGAACAGCAGGAAGGGGTCGGTTTCGGACGTTTCACCAAAGCCGAAGGCGCGGTGCAGGTGCACGCCGGCGCCTTCCATAGTGGGCTGGGCCTGAACGATTCGCTTCACGGGACGGATAGACATCGGATTCTCTCGGGTTGGGATACCCTAAAGATGTCTCAGTAATGAGGGAAAGCAAGCGGCGACGCTAGTACGGTAGCACGTCGCCATGCGCGCCGATCGACCGCGGCGGTGGGGGCGGCGGTGCGTCGCCGAAGATATCGATGGAGCGCATGGCGACATCGATGGCGGCCAGCGCGGCCTGCAGCTCCGCTTCAGTTTTCCGAATCTCCCAGCGATACAGCGGTCCTGCTGTCGCCAGTAACGCGACACCAGCGAGCAACGCCCCGGCCAATGCTGGCCCGCCGATCGCGACGCCTGCCAGCAGCAGCGCCTTCTTCCCAATGACGGCACCGATCATTCCGCCGAAGGCCCCGCCGCCGCCGGCAAGGATGCTGCACCCGGCGATGTTGGCCATCAGCCCTTCGCGGAGATCGACCTGAATGGTGACTTCGCAGGCTTTGGCGCTGCCCGGCGCGGCGGCAACCGACACCCGAAGTTCCTGGACGTACACGCCGTAGCGGGTCCACGTCCATTTGTAATTGCCGTCTACCATACCAGGAAGATCGAACACTAGAACGCCACCATCGAGAGGGTGTCCCCCCAGTGTGTCGCGAAGCGACAGCGACCAAGGTACCGACTGCAGCGATCGACCCAACACTTGAAGTACGGCGCGAGGTGAGGCGGCGTAGCGTCGGGTGACGGACAGGGTGCGTTGGGTGGTGCCGAAGAGTCGCGTGGCCAACGTTTCCTTCCATTGGGGCATCGGGTGCGCACGCTGGATCGCGTTCGGCGATGCCCGGAGCTCGTCGAGGGCGAGCGCGACATAGCGTTGCGAAATGCCCGCTTCAACTGCCGCCGCCTCTACGTCGCGCAATCGGTACGAGTCGGTCGGTAGTGCCGCTGTAGTGTTGCTTCGCTGATCAGATGCTGTAGCATCTGTTTGCGTGCCCGCGGGCGCCATCGACGTCGTGACCAACTGCTTCGTGCCGCTCACGGCGCGCATGCGCGACTCCAACCGGGCCGCCGCTTCCGCCTGCAATTCGGCCGCGCGACGCCAGATCAGCATGGCATCGTCGCTCGACAGCGCCGTTTGACCGGTCTCGTCGCGGGCCGCGCTTTCCACTGCCTGAAGCGCCTTCCCTAGCGCATCGGCCAACTCCTCGCCGTTGGCGAACCGGTCGTCGGCCCCTTTGCGCAGACACTGATCTATCACCGCGGCCAAGGCCGGCGGCACCGACGGAGCTACCGATCGGAGCGACGGTGGCTCCTTGGTGGCGTGAGCCACCAGAATCGCTTGCGGCGCCGATCCTTCAAAGGGCAGTCGTCCGCTGAGCGCCAGAAAGCCGATACACCCCAGCGCGTAGAGGTCGCTGCGCCCGTCGAGCGGTTCGCCGCTGGCCTGTTCGGGGCTCATGAAATGCACGGTGCCCAGCACATACCCGTCCTGCGTAAGCGCTGGGTTGAAGTCCGATCGGGCGATGCCGAAGTCGGTCACGACCGATCGACCGGTGCCGCGCTCGAGCAGAATATTGTCAGGCTTGACGTCCCGATGCACGATGCCACGGGCGTGCGCATAGGCGAGTGCCCACGCGACTTCGCGCAACACCCGGACCACATCGGCGGCCGGCAGCGCGCCACGATCGCGTATCCGCTCACCGAGCGTCTCGCCTTCCACGAAGCCCATCGCGAAAAACGCGAAGCCGTTGATCTCGTCGGCCCGGTACACGGGCACGATGTTGGGATGCGACAGCTGCGCTGCCATCCGCGCTTCGCGCAGAAATCGCTCCTTGGTCTCCGCCTGCTCGGCCAACTGCGGCGGCAGCACCTTGAGGGCGACCAGTCGGTCGAGCCGCTCGTCGCGAGCCAGCAACACGATCCCCATGCCGCCTCGGCCCAACTCCCGCTGGATTTCATACTGGCCGCGCAAGGCGGATCGGACCGGGGCGACATCGCCAGGAGCGGATTCAGCGTGCAATGACATATGGAGAAATTTACGTGCGCGCCCCGTTGGCGGTTGCAGACTCTGCACGAATCAACGTCAACGGGGCGACCGCGCTGTCTGCGCGACCGCCCCGTTTCGACCCTCGACTTCACCCGTGAGACTACTTCTCGGTGTCGAGCATCGCCTTGATCTGATCGCGCGCGTCCAGCAGGTGGGCGCGGGTGGTGCGGTCGTTTGAGCGTCCCACGGCCGCCGCGAGCTCACGATCCAGTGTCCGCATCTCGTCCTTGAGCAACGGGCGGAAATCGCGCGTGTTCACGATGGCCTGTCCAAAAAGCGCGGCGAGGGCCGCGTCCTGCGCGGTCGGAGCGGGAGGCTTGATCTTGGACGCCATCGCCTCGAGATACGTGGCCTGTAGGCGACGACGATAAGCGTCGATCGGCTTGCCGCTGTAGATCTCGCTGAAAAGACCTTTCCGAAGATCGGTCAGCATCTCACCCAGCGTGTACACTTGGGCCTTGTTCGTGGCTATCGCCTCGTACTCCACCATGCGCTGGAGTTTCGCGTTCTGCACCAGCGACGACAGTGTGCGCGCCTGCGCACCACTCACGCGGTTGATGTTGCCGTCCGACTCGATCTTGCGAAGAATATCCGGCTTGATCATCGCGGTCGGAGTGGTGAACACCTCGTCGTTCAGGAACTTCATGGCGTCCTTCTGACGCGTGCGAGGCACTATCGTCCATACCGGTCCGCTCTGGCTGACGGCCTTTTCCTGCTTGTCGAGTCCACCGACTACGCGCGTGACGTGCTGCGCTTCGGTCGCCCACTGATTGAGCACACCGCCGTAGGTGGCGCGCAGCAGGGAGTAGTCGGCCGTCTTATCGGTTGTCGCGGCGGGCACGACAAGGTCTACGATGCGACGAAGGTTCTTGAAGCCGAGGCGCGTGGATTTCACCGCATCGGCATCACCGATCGCCTCAGACTGTTCACCGGGATCGACCTGACCGCCGCCGTAGCGATACCACGGCACCGAATCCTGCATGCGAGCCCACATATCGAGCGTGGTCTTCTCGTCCTCCGGCTTACGCGCGCTGGCGATCGGCGTGTAGCCCCATTTCACGGCAAACACGTCGTACGGACCGACTTTGGGCACGAGATCGCCGAGCGGGATCCCGTCTTCCGGCTGCGCAACGTAGTTGAAGCGCGCGTAGTCCATGATACTCGGCGAATGCCCCATTTTCGCGATCCACGTCTTGCTGCGAATCGAGTCGACCGGATACATCGCGCTGCCCTTCATGTTGTGCGGGAAGCCGAGCGTATGGCCGACTTCGTGGGCGGCGACGAACTGCACGAGGCGTCCCATGAGTGAATCGGGGAACGGGAACGTCTGCGCACGCTTGTCGAGATGGCCGACCTGTGAGAAGTACCACTCGCGCTGGAGGTCCATGATGTTGTGATACATCTGTACGTCGGCGTCGATGATCTCGCCGGTGCGCGGATCGACCGTGCTCGGGCCAACGGCATTGGCCACCGGCGACGGCAGCCAGCGCACCATCGCGACCGACGCGTCCTCTCCGGAGAAGTCAGGATCGTTCGGCACGATGCCGGCCACGATGCCCTTGGCGAAGCCCGCCTGCTCGAACGCGCCCTGCCACTCTTCGATGCCGGCCTTGATCCACGGCTTGAGCCAGTCTGGCGTAGCCGGGTCGACGTAGTACGTGATGGGCTTCTTGGGCACGCAGAGATTGCCGACCTTCTGATCGGAACACTCGAGACGCCAGCGCGAGATGTAGCGGCGCGGCAGTACTCGCTGTTCGGACGAGCCGAAGTCGGTCTTGAACGGACCGAAGTATCCGACGCGCGCGTCCATGAAGCGCGGCATCATCGGCACGTCGGGGAGACGCACGATCGAGAAGGTGTACGCTTCGGTAGTCGCTTGGGCACCACCGAGGTTGAGGCCCGGAATCGCGATGCCACCGGCACCCTGCGGCGTAAACGTCTGCGTGGCCGTCACGTTCACATTGCGCGTGAAGGCCGCGAATTTCTCGATGTAGGAGCGCGTCGCATCGACCGCGGCCCGACGTCCGCCGGCGGCAAACTCCTGGATGCCACCGGTGAACATGCGTGTCACTTCAATGACCGCTGCGCTGTCCTTGCCGTACGCTTCGACGTTGAGCGCGGCAATAATCGGATAGAACTCGATCAGCGACATCGCTCGGCGGGTGGACAGCATGCTGTCGGTTGCGACGTTGTTGTAGTTGATATCGCGAATGAGGATGCGATTGTCGCGGCGCTCGAAGCGGATCACGCGGTCGGGGCCGAGCGTGCCATTGATGCCGATGCCGGCGGGCGTACCGGCGAGTACAGTCGTGATGACGAAGTCCTTACCTACTTCTGAGGCGGGGATTTCGAAGTACAGGCGCGAACCGACCTGGTGCACGCCGAACACGCCGGTCTTGGTCTTGGCTTTCGGCGTGATGACGGTGGCGTACGGGCGCGGGGTTGGGTCAGCCCCTGCACCCCCGATGCCGGCGAGTCCGGCGAGTCCGGCGGGAAGTCCGCTGGCGGGCGGCTGGCCTGGAGCGGGCGTACCATTGGGGGCGGCGGGACGGGCGGCAGGCGTCGGAGCGGGCGTCGGCTTCTTGGCCGGCTGACACGCGGCGAGCGCGAGCCCTGCCGCCGCGAGCGGGAGGGAGCGAAAGCGCATTGGAGCTGATCGGAAAAGGGGTTCGCCCGCTCATTCGGCGGGCTCCCCTAGAGTTTAGGGGAGCGTCCGATGCGAGGCGAGTGGCGTCGGCGTCTCGGCCTGTGCTTTAGAAGCCGCGTGAGACCCCGAGGCGCAGCGAGCGCGGTTCCACAGGGTGGAAGTGCACGTCGGCCACACCGGCGCGCGCCTCACCCGAGAGGCGCGACGCATAGAAGTACTGCACGTCGCTCGCCCGGGCGTTTCCGGCATTCAAGACGCTGGCCGTGAGCCGATTGCCGAGGATGGTAGCACCGACACTCAAATTGAGCAGCGTGGTGGGTGTACCTCGAACGCGGTTGTCTTCGATCAAGGCGCTGGAGCCGAAATGACGCACGCGTGCCACGGCATGGACCCCGCGCACCGGCTCCCACGTGGCGCCGGCGGTGATCACGCGCTCGAGCGCCCCGGGAATGCGATTGGCGTCGCTCGCGACATCGGCGAAGCGCGCGCGGGTGAAGGACACGTCGGTATCGACGCTGAGCGTACTCACGGGCTTCCAGTAGTTCGACATGGTGATGCCGACGCGACGCGTGCGCCCCGTTGCCTCGGTGGCGCCGGCGTCGCCGATAAACAGCAACTCACTATCGAGATTGAGCGCCCACAGCGACGCCGTGGTGCGCAGCCACTCCCCCTTCGATGTTCGCAGGCCGAGTTCCGCGGCGCGCGAACGTACCAACGGGCTGACCTGTGACGCGGAGTCTCCGCTGACCGGCTCGAACCGAATCGTGGTGCCACGTGCATCGTTGCTGTGGAAACCAAGGCCGGCTCCCACGTATAACTCGGTGCCGTTTACGGGGGAGAAAATGAGCGACGCTTTTGGACTCCCGATGGTCGCCAACCGCGAGCCGCTGTTCCGATCATCGTCGCTCCGCACGCGGAATCCGTACCCGTCCTGTCGTAGGCCGAGCACCGTCCGTATTCGCGGACGCCACTGCGACTCGAGAATGGCATAGCCGCCAACGCTGCCTTGGTCGATCTGGTCGCGGCGCACGGTATCGGTGGGGACACGTCGGTCGCTCCGATACAGCCCCACCGAGATGTCGTCATACCGGACTTGCACACCGGTGCGCAGCAGGTGCGCCACACCGGCTACGACGCTCACTCGCGAGACCTCGGCGTTTACGCCGCTCAGCGTGCGGACGTCAGTTTGATGGATCTGATCGCCCCCGGCGGCGTTCTCGAGAAAATAGGTGAAATTCGAGAAGAGGCTGAGATCGTGTCGCACTGAGTACGCGTCGACGGAGAGCTTGCCGCGTCGCTGAGCTCGCGTCCACGCCAGCGACAGGCTTTGCCGAGCGGCCTCGCCGCCAAGCGTCGGGTCGATGCGGCCGAACCGTCCGATCGCGCCCGAGGCGACGGCGCGGGAGGGGATTTGGTCGGACGCACGCCACGCGTTGGTGTATCCCAAGGCAAGGAGGGAGAGCTCATCGCGTTTTCCGGTCCACGTCCACCGCGCGAGACCGCTGAACTTCCCGAGCTTTTGCGGCTGCTCCCACGGTCCGTCGTATTGTTTGGCCTCGCCGCCGATCAGCCACTGACTGCGCCCGCGCTGCACTCCCGCACCGAGTACCGCCCGTCGGAATCCATACGCACCTGTCTCCAGTGACGCGACCGGCTTGGGCAGGGCACGGGTAAGGTGCAGCGTGGCTCCGCCGGCGCTCCCGAAATCACCAATGTCGGCGTACATGGGACCGAGTTTGTAGTCCAAGTGATCTACGAACTCGGGAATGAGTGGGTTCAGGTCGGTGTAGCCCTGCCCGTGTCCGTGCGTGGGGAGGTTCAGGGGCATGGACTCGAGCCGGGTCTGGAAGTCGGTTCCATGATCCAGGTTGAAGCCGCGCACCACCATCTGATTCGCTTTGCCGTCGCCACTGTGTTGGGTAAGGATCATGCCGGGAACCGCCTCGAGCAGTTCGCCTTCGCGCTGGAGCGGGCGCAATCGCAGGTCCGCTCGACCCACTCTCCCCTGGGACGCCGAGGTGGCGACGCCGACGAGATCGTCCGCGCGACCTCGAATTCGAACCATTTGTAATGTTGGGCTCGCTACGGAGTCCGAGCGGACCGAGTCACGCGCTTGTTGGGCGTGGACTTCGGTTGTGCCAAACCACGGCGCCAGCGCGAGTACGACAGCGTAGACGCCTGAGCGAACGACGGGTATACGGGACATGAGGGCGACCGGCACAAGGAACGCAAACGGGATGGACACGAGCCAGATACGCCCGCGGTCTGTCCGTGGATTGCTCGGGCCGTCCGCCCCCAACTCGATCTGACCACCGTCATCACGATCTCGATGCGCGGAAGGGATCTAGCCGGAGACGAGCGGCGTATATCCCTCGTTGGCCAGTGCACGACTGTGCCCGCTTCCTCTCCAAACCAGGATCTCCTGTGGACATTTCCTTTCTCTCACGGCGCGCCACCCGCGTGGTCGCATTGGTCGCCGCCGTCGGCTCGATCGGTGTGGCCGGTGCGGTCTACGCATCCGATCATCAAGACACGCCGGAAGTCGAACTGAATCCGCGCATGGACATCAATGATGTGTATGCGTTTCCTGGCTCGTCGGCCGATCGCATTGCACTCATCATGACGACGTCCAGCCCGATCGCCGGTACGACCGCCTCGTTCGATCCAGACCTGCTGTATCAGCTCAAGGTCGACAACAGTGGCGACGCTATCGAAGATCTGGTTTTCCAGGTCACCTTCGACGGTGGCATTGGCGCCGCGCAGAAGTACACCGTGCGTGGACCGGTTGCCCCGACGATGACCGGCACGAAGGCGGCGCTCGTCACGACTGGACCAGTAGTGACAGGCACCGTGGGTTCGATGGGCGGCTCGGCCACCGGCACGCAAGTGTTCACCGGCGTGCGCGCTGACCCGTTTGTGATCGACCTCGAGCAGTTTTTCAACATCGTCCCTGATCGTCGTCCGTCGACCGGCCCATTGTCGGGACCGGCCACGCCCACGGCCTCCGCGTTCCGCACCCCCGGCATCGACTTCCTGCGCCCGTTCAATACGCTTGCCATCGCGATTGAACTCCCGAAGGCCCTGTTGCAGTCGAATACGGCCGCGACCGCCAGCTTCGGCGTCTGGGGCACGATCAGCCGATGAACACTTCTCTCAATTCTCACGGAGTCCTGCGCATGCGTCGCTCAATTGCCACTCGCCTGTTCACCGTCGCGGTGGTCCTTCCGTTGTTCGCTGCTTGCAGTGATGAAGTCAACAACAACACGATGACTGGACCCACTGGAACCACTGTTCGTGTGTACTCGCAGGTCGAGCGCCTCGGCAATCCGTTGGTGAGCGAAGTGTTCTTCGCCAAGCGTGATCACGGCTTGCACAACACGACCGCGCCGGCGACCGATATCGCGAATGGCTTCCGCACCAAGATCAAGGCGTTCACGGATGCGTTCAATCGTGGCAACACGATCGGCACTACGCTGGGCGCCGTGCTCGTGCCGGACATGCTGATGGTTTTCCCGAATCGCGCCGGCTCGACGTCGGGTTGGTTGAGCTGGGCGCTTGCCAGTGGCTACGGCGGTCGCAATCTGAAGGACGATGTCGTTGACGCTGGTCTCACGGCCACGTTCGGCAACCTGCTGGATCCGTCGGCGACCGTGCTCTCTGGTCTGACGTCGGACAACATCAGCACGTCGGTTCGTACGTACGGCACCGCGTTCCCGTACCTAGAAGCCGCGCGATGAATCCGAGGCTGATGATGTGGCCGGTCGCGATCGGTATCACGATCGCGGGCGTCGGCGGCGTTGCGTATCAAAGCGCAATGCGGGTCGATCTCGACGTTCCGTCGCCGAGCACGGCCACATCATCAGTGGGGGCGTCTCGGGCCGACTCGCGTGAAGCAGCGCGAGCGGCGCGGGATGTCCAGATCGTTGTATGGGGTCAGGCGTTGGCGGCCGATCCAATCAGTGCCCTAGCCATGGGCCAGTTGGCGGCGCTGCACATGCAGAAGGCGCGTGAGAGTGGATCGTTCAGCGAGTATCTCGAAGCCGAAGCACTCGCCCGTCGATCACTCGCTACCCGAACCCGGCGCAATGCCGCGACGGCGGTAACACTGACGAATACGCTGCTGGCGCAGCACCGCTTTACCGAAGCAATGAGTGTCGCCCGCAAACTGGTCGAATGGGAACCCGAGCAGCCGGCGTATCGCGCGCTGCTTGGTGAAGTGGCCATGGAGCTCGGTGACGACTCCACGGCATCCGCGATGTTCAACACGGTGTGGACCGCGCGCTCAGGCCTGTCGATCGCCCCACGGCTGGCGCGTTGGCTCGAGCTCACCAATCATGTGGAAAAGTCGCGACGTGTGCTGCACGCGGCGCGCGATGAGGCGCTCGCTCGACGCGACCTCTCGACAGAAACCAAGACGTGGTTTCATTTGCGGGTGGGTGATCTCGAACTTCGTGCCGGTCGTGCGCGCGATGCGGCGCAGGCGTATCGCGCCGGACTGGCACTCGATGACCAGGATCCACGACTGTTAGCCGCGATGGCGCGATTGGCCGAACAGCAGGAGAAGCCCGATGCGGTCATCGCGTGGGGAGAGCTTGCGATCGCCGTGCGGATGGATCCGGCAACGCTCGGGTTGCTGTCAAACGCGTACGCACAGCGGGGCGACAGTGCCAAGGCTGGTGAATATGCGCAGACACTGGCCATCGTCGCGGCGGCGCAGCGTGGACCGTACGATCGCGCGTGGAGCCTACATTTGCTGGATCAGCAGCAGGAAGTTTCCGCTGTGCTAACGCGAGCACTCGTTGAGTTGGAGACGCGCCGCGATGTGTATGGCTATGACCTGGCGGCGTGGGCACTATATCGCGCGGGACGATATGGCGAGGCACGCGCAATGATGGCTCAGGCGCTGCGCTTCGAAACGCCAGATCCGCTGCTTCGTACGCATGCAGCGTTGATCGCGACTGCCCCCGCTGTTGTGTCGGCGAGCCGGTAAGATGTTCTCTGAACTCCTGAGTTTTGCGATTCTTGGCTTTCGGCATATCGTGGCTATCGACGCGTTCGATCACGTGCTCTTTCTGTTGGTGCTGGCCGCGATTTACCGCGGCCGGGACTGGCGCCAAGTGCTCTGGGTGATCAGCGCGTTCACGGTCGGACACTCGATTACGCTGGCATTGGCGGTCACCAATGTGATCGTTCTACCGTCGCGCCTCGTCGAGTTTCTGATTCCGCTCACGATTATTGCGACGGGTATCGAAAACCTCGTGCAGCGCGCCCGGGCCGCACAGGGCACATTCTCCAGATACCGCGTGTTGTTCGCGGCGCTGTTCGGGTTGGTGCACGGGGCTGGCTTTGCGGGATACCTGCGCAGCTTGTTTCTCGACTCGATCGCGGTGCCGTTGCTGGGATTCAATCTCGGCATCGAGGCCGGGCAGGTTGTGGTGCTCGCCGCCACCGCCGTGCTGTTTCGCGTGCTCGATCGCGGATTGTCCATTGCGGTACCATCGCGCGATCCGTTTGCGCTGCGATTGTCCGCCGTGTCGCTGGGTGTCACATTGATCGCAACGGGGTGGGCATGGCAACGGTTTCCGTTTTAGAGGGCTTGGCGATGAGCCGCTTGGCGCTGAGGTGGCTTGCGGCGCGGCGCGTTACGGTGAGACCGTACGCCGTTGTCTCCCTGTTGAGTCTCGGGATGCCATCCACGGCGCATGCGCATGCCATTCACACGACGCACACCACCGTGACCGCCGACGCACACGGCTATACGCTCACCGTGCGGGCGTTTGCCGACGACCTGTCGGCGTCAGTGGCCCGTTTCAGCGGACGGACGCCTCCCCCCGATTCGTCGGTGCGCGTCCCTGAGCTGCTGTCGTACGCGACGGCGCGGATGGGAATCGCGAGTGCCGTCGGCGTGCACGTCGTGCTGCAGTCGTGCGGTGTGAAGCGCCTGCAGGACGCCTACGTGCTGTGCTTTCGCATCGCCACCCCCTCTCGTACGGCTCCGCTGCGGCTCGGCAATCAAATGCTGGTCGAGCTGCACGCCGACCAGGTCAATATCGTACAGTGCGATGTGGCGGGCAGTCGTCGCACCAATCTCTTCACGCGCGGTCGCGCGCCAAAGGCCATCGTAGAGCGCGGGGTATGCGCGGCCTCGTAGCGATGAGCCGCGCACACCCCACATTCGAACCAATGCGTTAGTTCTTCGGGTCGAGCATCTTGGCGATCTGATCGCGCGCATCTTCGAGATGCGCCTTGCTCATGCGGTCGCTCGTCTTGGCGATCGCCGTGGCCAGCTCGACGTCGAGGGCGCGCATCTCACTTTTGAGGATCGGACGGAAATCCGCCGTCGTGACGGGCGCGGCGGCGCCACGGGCACCAGCCGGCGCCTGCGGGGCAGCCGATGCGGCGGGCGGGTTGATCTTGCTCGCCATCGCCTCGAGGTACAGGCGCTGCAAGCGGCGACGGAAGGCATCGATCGGCGCACCGGTGTCGATCTCCTTCCACAGTCCGCGGCGAAGATCGGTGAGCATGTCGGCCACTGGATACACGTCGCTCCTGGACTTCGCCATCGCTTCCATTTCGATCATGCGGGCGAGGCGATCGTTACTGACCACCGACGCCAGTGAGCGCGCCTGCGCATTACCCACACGGCTCAAGCTGCCGTTCGACTCGATCTTGCGTGTGATGCTTTGGTCGAGCAACCACGTGGGCGTGGTGTAGGCGTTGTCGAGCAAGAACTGGAGCGCGTCACGCTGGCGCTTGGGCTCGACGTTCTGCCACACGACCCCCTTCTGTCCCACGAGCTTCTCCTGCTTGTACTCGCCGCCGATGATACGGGCTACGTGGCCCATTTCGGTGGCCCACTGACCGACGGTACGACCATAGATCTCTTCGAGATCGTCGTAGGTGGCGCCGTCCTTCCAGGCCGTGGCCGACTCCAGCATGGCCATGGTGCGCTTGAGATTCTTCACACCGAGGGTTGTCGCCTTTACGGCGTCGGCATCACCAACGGCTTCTGACTGCTCACCCGGGTCAGCACCCTGACCGCCCGCGTCGCTGGCGAAGCGATACCATGGGATGGTGTCCTGCATCTTCGACCATTTGTCGAGCGTGGCTTTCTCCGCTTCCGGCGTTTTGGCGTTCGGAATCGGCGAGTAGCCCCACATCACAGCGTACTTGTCGTACGGACCAACCTTCGGGATCAGGTCGTCGAGTGCGATCCCATCTTCGGGCTGTGCGACGTAGTTGAAGCGCGAGTAGTCCATGAGCGTGGGCGTGTGGCCCATCGTCTTCACGAATGACTTCGAGCGCACCGAGTCCAGGGGATACATGGAACTCGCCTTGAAATTGTGCGGGAAGCCAAGCGTGTGTCCCACTTCGTGCGCGGTCACGTACTCGAGCAGTCGGCCAGCGAGCGAATCAGGGAACGGGAACTTCTGCGCACGTTTGTCGAGATGCCCGACCTGCGTGAAGTACCAGGAGCGACCGAGGTTCATGACGTTGAGATACGTCTGTACATCGGCGTCGATGATTTCACCGGTGCGCGGATCCTTGAGCGACGGACCGACGGCGTTTTCGGTAGCCGACGGCAGCCAGCGCACCATGGCGACGGTGGCGTCTTCACCGGAGAAGTCGGGATCATTGGCCGGCGCGTCGGCAGCGACGATGCCCTTGTAGAAGCCGGCCGCCTCGAAGGCCACCTGCCAGTCTTCGATCCCCTTTTTGATCCACGGTTTGATCCACGCTGGCGTGGCGGGGTCGAGGTAGTACGTGATCGGCTTCTTGGGCACGCAGAGGTTGCCGACCTTCTTGTCGGAACACTCCAAGCGCCAGCGCGAGATGTAGCGCTTGGTTTCTACCCGCTGCGTGGCGCCGGAGAAATCACGCTGTTGCACGCCGAAGTAGCCCACGCGTTCGTCGAGCAAACGCGGCTGCATGGGGACGTCGGGCAGCTTGGCGATCGAGAAGGTGTACTTCTCGGTTGTCGGCGCGGTCGCGGCGGCGGGCGCACCGGGAAAGCCACCACCGCCAGCACCGGGTGCACCACCCTGCGGCGTGAAGCTTTGCACGGCGGTGACATTGACGTTGCGCGAGTAGGCGGCGAAGCGTTCGACGTACGAGCGAGTGGCGTCAACCGTGGCCCGTCGACCGAGCGCGGTGTATTCGGCCACCCCACCGGTAAACATGCGCGTCACTTCAACGACGGCCGAGCTGTCGGGTCCGTAGGCTTCGATGTTGAGGGCGGCGAGAATCTTCGTCACGCCGATCAGTTCGGCCGCCATACGTTGCGATGACGCGGTGTCGGCGATCACGTCGCGGTAGTCGGCTTCGCGCACGAAGATGCGGTTGTCGCGACGTTCGAAGCGCACCAAGTTGTTGCCGCCCTGTGTCCCGCGGATGCCGATTTCGTCGGGTGTGCCGGCAAGCGTGGTGACGATCACGTAGTCCTTGCCGAGTTCAGCGCGCGGGATCTCGAAGTAGAGACGGCTGCCGACGGAATGGACCTTGAACACGCCGCTCTTGGTGACGGCGCGCGGCGTGATGACGGTGCCGTAGGGGCGCGGCTGGGGATCCGGCGCGGCGTTGGCGCCGCCCGGCACGCCGGGCTGACCGGCACCCTGGGCTCCACCCTGATTGGGGGCGCCAGCGGGGCGACCACCAGGAGCCCCGGAGGGGGCCGGCGTCGGCGCCGGGGTGGGCGCGGGCGTCGGCTTCGGGGCGCAGGCGCCGAGCACGAGTCCGGCGGCGGCGATCGACAATGAAGCGTGTCGCATGCGGGTTGGTTCGTATTTAGGGACGGGCCTCCGGATCGCGTTGTGGCGATCGGGCTGGCTTGAGGAATACGCGTGCGCGCGGCTGGTCGCTGAACGGCCAACGGCCAACGGCTTAGGAAGCAGGGGGGAGGGTTTCAGGGGGGAGGATGCAGGTCGCGATTTCCTGCCTCCTCCTTCCTGCCCCGCTCCAGCTAGCCGCTACGCGGTTGGCAGTTTCCCCACCTACCGCATCACTCCGACCATCCAATCCGCCAACGCCCCCAGTACGTCGCGTCGCAGCTTGGTGTCTTTGAGCGCGGTGTAGCCGCTCGGCGCGCCGGATGCATCGACCAGGAACAGGTGGTTGGTGGCGGGGAAGTGTCGCACGGTGACGCGCGAGTTGCCGCTGCTCTTGAGGACGGTGGCGATGGAGTCGGCTTGTTCGGGAGTGACTTGCTGGTCGGTGTCGCCCTGCAACACGAGCGTGGGCTGCTTCACGTTCCGTAGCGCGGTCGCAGGATCGGTTTTCATGAAATAGCCCATCCACGGGTTTGCGGTGGCGAGCGAATCGAGCGCGCGCGGAACGGTACGGCGCAGCGAGTCGCGCTGCACTTCAGTGAGCTGCACCAACGACTTGATACCGTTTTCGTTCTGGAATTCCAGGATACGGCGGCCGTTGTAGGCGGTGCCGGCCAAAAGGGCGATCGCGCGCACAGACGGATTCTTCGCGGCGACCATTGGCGCGATGAAGCCCCCTTCGCTGTGGCCGGCTAAGGCGATGCGCGTGCCATTCACATCTTTTCTCGTGCGAAGATACGCGATGACCGAGGTGACGTCGTCGGCGAAGTCGGCGCTGGTAGCTTTGGCGCGCGTGGATGCACCACCGCTTTCGCCGACACCACGGTCGTCGTAGCGCAAGACCGCGATGCCACGCCTACCAAGCGTATCGGCGATTTCGCGGAATGGCGCATAGCCCGAAAGGCCAGGAAGTCGTGAATCGCGCCCCTGTGGTCCGCTACCGCTGATGGTGATCACCACCGGTACCTTGGCAACGCCTTTTGGTCGCGTGAGCGTGCCGGCCAGCGTGTAGCCGCGCCGCGTCGGAATCACGACGTCTTCCGCCGTGTACGGCGCGTTCGCCGGTGCGCTGTAATTCAGGACCGCCGGCGCACTGGTGGCACTCGATGCATTCGATCCACTCACGGTACCCGTGGCGCGCACGACACGCAGGTTTTGCGCCGGGATCGTGATCTCGCGCGGGCCGCCGTTCGGGTCCCACAGAATGCGCGCGTCCATGCCGGCGATCGAGAACACCGTGGTATCGCCCCGCTCGCTCACAGTGGCGGTGATCGTGCGGCCACCATTCGTGAGAAACACCGGAAGCGACGTCTTCTTCGCGCCGCGCGCGTGGTCGGCCATGAGCGCAGTGTGTAACACGCTGTTGCCCACGAGCGCGACCGCGCCGCCGGCGCTGAGCAGCGATTGCTCGCTTGTGGTGCCGTTGGCGGAGATCGTGAGCTTCGCGCTATCACCGACCATGTTCACGACGATGTTCTGCGTGGGCACACCGGTGGTCGGTGCGCCGGGCGCGAAGACGGACAGCGTGAGGCGACCGGGATTGCGGTTCGCATGCTGCTGTTCCCAGCGGACAACCGGCGCGTCTCGCATGGTGAGCAGTCCAACGATCGACGACGGTCCCGGCGTCACCACTTCGGTCCCCAGCGTATCGATGCTGCGCAGGTACACGAACTGGTATGTGGGCGCCGACTGCGCCCGGGCGGTGGTGGCCAGTAGCGCGCCGAGCACGAGGGCAAGCAGGACCGCGATCAGCGCGATGATGCCGCCGCGACGCGAGCGCTTGAAGATGAGGTGCAACATTGAGGAACTCGGTGCGAGTTAAGAGGACTCGTGGTCGACATCATCGACCGCGGGGTTGAGCTCTGCTGGTGCCTGCTTCGACACACGCCCGGCATCCCGGAGCGCGCGTCGCAGCAAAAACTCGATCTGCCCATTGAGACTGCGCAGGTCATCGTTGGCCCAACGCTGCACCGCGTCGAGCACATCGCGGTCCACGCGAAGCAGGAATGACTTGCGATCAGCCATGAGACGTCGCTCCCGTGATCAGGAGTAGAGCGACCCGGTGTTGACCACCGGCTGCGCGGCACGATCGGAGCAGAGCACGACCAGCAGGTTGCTCACCATCGAGGCTTTGCGTTCGTCGTCGAGCGTGACGATGTGGCGGCTGGACAGCGCCTCGAGCGCCATCTCCACCATGCCGACGGCCCCTTCCACGATCGTCTGCCGTGCCGCCACGATGGCACTCGCTTGCTGCCGCTGCAGCATCGCGGCCGCGATCTCGGGAGCGTACGCCAGATGACTGATGCGCGCCTCGAGCACTTCAACCCCGGCCTTGCCGAGCCGATCGTGGAGCGCCTCGAGTAACCCTTTGGACACTTCCATGGGATGCGTGGAGAGCGCGATCGCGTCGTCGCCATGGTGATCGTACGGGTACGACGAGGCCAGCGCCCGGACCGCCGACTCGCTCTGCACCGCGACATACTGCACGTAGTCGTTCACCTCGAAGGACGCTTCGGCGGTATCGATCACCTTCCAGACCACGATCGCCCCAATTTCCACGGGGTTCGAACGCGCGTCGTTCACCTTGAGTTTGTTGGTCTCGAAGTTTCGGATCCGCAGCGAGACGGCCTTCTTGGTCATGAAGGGGTTGGTGAACCAGAGTCCCGGCGTCTTGGCGGTGCCTTTGTAGGTCCCGAAGAGCGTGAGGACCTTGCCTTCGTTGGGGGCGACAGTAAACAGCCCCGCCATGCAGATGCAGGCGAGCGTCATGATCACCACTCCGATCACGGCTTCGAGGCCGTTCTCGCCGCGGGCGCCGGAGAAGAAGACGAAACCACCGGCGAGGACGCCGACGGCGATCAGGACAGCGATCATGATGCCAGGAGAGGGGCGGGCCTGAATTTCGCGAAACATTGTGTGGGACCTCGATTTATGGAGGGATGGTATTGAAGTGATATCACTTCGGTATCGCCGTACGCAATACTGGCGGCTGGAGTTTCGTCTGGGCGGCTGTGTTGAACCCATGGCCCATGGCCCACGGCCCACGGCCCACGGCCCACGGCCGAGAGCCGTTAGCCTTAAAGCCTTGAACCTGGGAGCCGACAGCCGTTAGCCCTCGCGCCTGCGGGGAACAGCGGGGCTGTAGGCTCTCGGCTCCCGAGGCTTGGGGCAAGGAGCTCTCGGCTCTCGGCCGTGGGCCATGAGCCATGGGCCGTGGGTTACACTGCGACGCAGTCGGAACTTCACGGTTGTCAGCAGAACCAGTCTTGCGAGCAACGGAATGCGGAGCATGATAGTCGCGCGTAGTAAGACTGCCCGTCCCCCCCATGTACGCCCCTGGAGAGCATTGTCGTGAAACGATTTAGCCCACGGTTGGCTTTCGCTGCCGCCGTTCTCATTCCCTGTGCGTCGGCCGGTTCGCAGCCGTCGCGTCCTGTCGCCCGCACGGCGGCACGTCCTGCGGCGATTTCACCTCTTGCCGCCCCCTTCGATACCGGTGCGCTGTCGGCCATCAAGTGGCGCGAGATCGGTCCGTTTCGTGGTGGTCGTTCGGCTGCAGTAGGGGGCAGTGTGGCCCGTCCCAAGGAGTACTGGATGGGCACCGTGGGTGGTGGAGTCTTCAAATCGGTTGACGGCGGCGACAATTGGACGCCGATGACGGACAAATATTTCGGCGGCACGATCGGGAGCATCGGTGTGGCGCCGAGCAATCCCGATGTGGTGTACGTGGGCGGCGGCGAATTCACGATCCGCGGCAACGTGTCGCACGGCGATGGCGTCTGGAAGACAACCGACGGCGGCAAGACGTGGACGAATATCGGATTGAACGACACGCGGCAGATTTCGCGCCTGTTGGTTCACCCCACCAACCCCGAAATCGCCTACGTGGCGGCGCAGGGTCATGCCTGGGGCCCGAACGTCGAGCGCGGCGTGTTCCGCACGAAGGATGGCGGCAAGAACTGGACAAAGGTGTTGTTCCGCGATGACTCCACCGGGGCGGCCGACCTCGCGATGGATCCTAGTAATCCGAACGTGCTGTACGCCGGATTCTGGCAGATGCATCGCAAGCCGTGGATGCTGGTGTCGGGCGGCAAGGGCTCGGGGATGTTCAAGAGCACCGACGGCGGCGATACGTGGAGCGAGATCACGAAGAACAAGGGGCTGCCCGCCGGCATGTGGGGCAACATCGGTCTCAGTGTGAGCGGCGCGAACACGCAGCGCATCTACGCGCTTATCGAAGCCGATGAGGGCGGAGTGTTCCGCAGTGAAGATGGCGGTGCCACCTGGGCGCGCGTGAACGATGAACGGAAGCTGCGTCAGCGCGCGTGGTACTACTCGAAGATTTACGCTGATCCGAAGAACCCAGACGTCGTATACGCCAGCAACGTGCAGTTCCAGGTTTCGCGCGATGCGGGCAAGACGTGGAGCAACATCAACACGCCGCACGGGGACTCGCACAACTTGTGGATTGCGAGCGACAACAGCGACCGCATGATCGAAGCGAACGACGGCGGCGCCAACGTGAGCACCGACGCGGCGAAGACGTGGACGGCGCAGGACTTCGCGACGGCGCAATTCTATCACGTGACAACCACGAATCACTTCCCGTACAAGATCTGCGGCGCGCAGCAGGACAACAGTACGCTCTGTGGTCCGTCGCGAGCGGCGGGTGGCATCACGATGGACCTGTGGCAGGATGCCGGCGGTGGTGAGTCGGGCTTCATCGCGGCGCTGCCGAACAATCCGGACATCGTGTTCGCCGGCAGCTACGGCGGCTACCTCACGCGCAAGGATATGCGCACCGGACTCGCGCGCGACATCAATCCGTGGCCGCTCAACCCAATGGGACACTCGGCCATCGATTCGAAGTACCGTATGCAGTGGACGTTCCCGGTCGTGGTGAGCCCGCACGATCCGAAGACGATCTATGTCGGATCGAACGTGCTCTTCAAGACCACGAACGAAGGCGACAGCTACACGGCGATCAGCCCCGATCTCTCACGCAACGATCCGCGTACGCTCGGACCGTCGGGCGGCCCGATCACGAAGGACCAGACCGGTGTGGAAACGTACGGCACGGTGTTCGCGATTTCGGAGTCGCCGGTGATGAAAGGCGTGATCTGGGCCGGTACCGACGATGGCACGGTACATGTGACGCGCAACGGCGGGACGTCGTGGACGAATGTGACGCCGGCGCTCTTGAAGGAACGGGAATGGGCGCGCATCTCGATCATCGATGCATCGCACTTCAACGCCGGCACCGCGTATGTGGCCGCGAACCGTTTCCAGATGGACGACAACGAGCCATACCTGTTCAAGACGGCCGACTACGGCCGGACGTGGTCGCGCATCGACAATAGCGGCAAGGCCACTGGCATCCCGGCCACCGAATTCACGCGTGTGATACGTGAAGACGCCGTGCGCCCCGGGCTGCTGTTCGCCGGCACCGAGCGCGGTATCTACGGCTCGCTCGACGACGGTGCCACGTGGTTCTCGATGCGTCGCAACCTACCGATCGTGCCGGTGCACGATCTGGCGATCAAGGACGGTGACCTCATCGCGGCGACGCATGCCCGTTCGTTTTGGGTGATCGACGACATCAACGTGCTGCGTCAGCTCAGCGCCGCCGCGATGGCCGAACGGGCGCATCTGTTCACGCCACGTGCGGCGTATCGCATCAATTGGAGCGGTGGATTCAACCCGGGCGGCGGTAGCGGTTCACCGGTTGGTGCCAATCCACCCAACGGCGCCATCGTGTACTACTGGCTCAAGTCGCCGGTGAACAAGGTCACGATCGAGTTCAAGGATTCGACGGGTCGCACGGTCCGCACGTTCTCGAGCGACACGGCTGGTGCGGGTGCCGCAGTGGCGCCGGCTGGCGGTCGTCGTTCGGTGGCCGCCGATGCAGCACCCACGAACACGGTCGGCATGAACACGTTCTCGTGGAATCTGCGCGAGAGCGATGCAACCACGTTCAACGGCATGATCATGTGGGCCGGCGTGCTCACGGGTCCGCTGGTGCTTCCCGGCAATTACTCGGTGCGTCTGCTGGTGGATGGTGCGCCGGTGTCGGAGACCAAGCTGCTGGTGAAGAAGGACCCGCGGAGCGATGCGACGGCGGCTGATCTCGTGGCGCAGTACAAGATGCTCATGCAGATCCGCGACCGGACCACCGACGCGAACGATGCCGTACGGACCGTGCGTTACGTGCGGAGCCAAGCGGTGTCGCGTTCGAAGGAAGTGGGCGCGGACTCCGCGCAGTATGCGCAGCTGGTGAAGACGCTTGACACCAGGATCAGCGAGATGGAAGCGCAGGTCTATCAGGTGAAGAACCAGAGCGGTCAGGACCCGCTCAACTACCCGATCAAGGTGAATAACCAGATCGCGGCGCTGGCGGGCGTGGTAGGCAGCACCGAAGCGCGTCCCACCAAGCAGTCGCTAGTGGTGTACGACACGCTGTCGAAAGAGCTCGAGGTGTATCTCGTGGAGCTTCGCAAGGCGTACAAAGAACTGCTACCGCCGATCGACGAGATTCTCAAGAAGCACGGCTTGCCAGCGATCGAAGTGAAGGCCGGTGACGTGCAGACCCCGCGTCGTATCGGCGCCGAGGAAGAAGTCACGGGGATGTAAGTTGGTCTCGGTGGTCGCTGGTGCAGCGAAGCACGCGGCGGGTCGTGGCGGGAACCTCTGGTTCCTAGCGGCGGGCCGCCGTGTGGCGTACCAACCGTTGAATGGCCGCAATCCCGAACAGCGGACCCAATGCCAACGCGGCAAACGCCCATCGCCAACCGACAAACGCCGCCAGTGGTGGCACGAGTTGAATCACGACCGCCGTGAGCAGGAATCCCAGCGAGGTTTGCAATGTGAGCGCGGTGCCCACCGCATGCGGCGGCACACTTTCGGTCACCAGCACCGAGAATTGCGCGCTGTCGGCGATGACGAAGAATCCCCACACCAACGCGATCGGAACCAGCAGCCAGAGCGACCGGCCATAAGCGAAGCCGATCAGCACCGCGCAAACGCCGCTGATGGCCATGGCGCGGGTCACGAGCCAGGCGCGCCCACGCCGGTCGGCGACGAGTCCGCCCCAGATACAGCCGGCGCCGCCGATCGCGAGCGCGGCGAAGGCGATGGCCGACGCCAACGATGTCGCGTGCGCGGCGGCAGCAGGGTCACTCGCGGGATCACGGACGGCGATGCTGGCCGCGATGAACACGGGCAGCCACGTCCACGCGGCATAGAGCTCGAACATATGCCCGAGATAGCCGCCGGTGGACAAGCGCCACGTCGGCGTCCGCACGACATCGCGCACCAGACTCCACGAGAACGGCCGTGCAGGGAATGGGTACGGTCCTTCGCGGTAGCCGAACCACACCAGCAACGCGGCTACGCATGCGCCGATGGTCGCGCTGAGGACGACCGGGGTGATACCGGCACCGGGGATCGCGTGCACGAGATACGGCATCGCCTTGCCCACCGTGAGGGCGCCTACGATGGTGCCGACCGCGAGCCCGCGTCGGACGCGAAACCAGGTGGCGATCATCTTCATCGCCGGTGGATACACGCCGGCGAGTGCGAGGCCGGTCACGAAGCGCCACACCAGCGCAGTCGATAGCTGGTCCGACGTGAGCAGCAACGCGTTGGCCGCGGCGCCGACTAGCGCGGCGACGGAAAAGAGCCATCGGGCCGGCACGATATCGGCCACGTTGAGCAGCGCCGACACGGCGGTGCCAACCACAAAGCCCAGTTGTACGATCGTAGTGAGCCACGCGGCTTCGCTGCCGGTGAGCGACCACTGCGCGGTATACTGCGCCGACACCGCGCTGGCGGCGAACCACAACGTCATCCCCAACAGCTCGGCGACGGTGAGTATGCCGAGCATGCGCCAGCGATCCGGATGGGAATCGCCTCGGGGCGTGGGGTCAGCGATGGCGGACAAGAGGCTGGGAAGCCGCAGTCACTTTTCGACGCGTTCGACGGAGACGCCGAACGCGTCGAAATGCTCCGCCAGCGCGCGCAGCGTGCGCTCGGCGTTTCCACCGTGTCCGCGTAACGCAGCGAAGAACCGAATCACGGGATTCCCCACGCGTCCGAGTTCCGTGAGCGTGACGGTGCAGCGTGCCGGCCGCGACACTGCGTCGGCAGTCACATCCCATTCCCACTGTAGCTGCGCCTTCGTGTCGTCGTCGGTCAGGTCCAGCGCGATGACATTCGGATCGGTGTCCGCATTCACGTTAGTCGATGACGTTCGTTCGATGGTCGTCGGTGACGGCATCCACTGTTCGTACGCCGTGAGGTCAGCGAGCAGGGTGCGTACGTCGTGTGCGCCGCGCTGCAGGCGAATACGACGTACGACGCGATAGTGAGCTGGCGTGACAAGCCCACCAACGACGAGCGCGATCAGACTCGCCGCGATGGCGGCCATGATCACCAGAATCCAATACATGGCCGCTCGTGCTCAGCTCACACGCAGCGATTGATCGAGCACCACGCGGACGCGTCGTGCGAGTTCAAGCGACGTGAACGGTTTCTGCATGAACGTGCGGGCGTCGAGCGACACACCCTTGAGCAATACGGCATCATCGGTATAGCCCGACACGAACAGTACGCGCATGTCCGGACGCATTTGCCCGAGCTGCTCGGCCAATTCACGCCCGTTCATGCCGGGCATCACGACGTCGGTCACGAGCAGGTCGATGCGGCCCGGAAACGCACGCGAGATCGCAATGGCGGAGTCGCCATCGGCCGCCGCCAGCACGCGATAGCCGCGTCGTTCGAGGGCCGCCGTGGCGACGGTGCGCACGCTGTCTTCGTCTTCGGTGAGCAGGACGGTTTCCTCGCCCATGAGTACCTCGGGTACGTCTTCTTCGACGGCGAGATCGGTGGGGAGCTCGCCGAGGCGAGGCAGCAGCAGATGGAAGGTGGTGCCGAGTCCCGGGGCGCTGCTCACGCGAATCTCACCACCGGATTGATCGATCATGCCGTACGCCAGCGGCAGGCCAAGTCCCGTGCCCTTGCCGCGCTCCTTGGTGGTGAAAAAGGGCTCGAAGATGTGCTTGCGGACAGCATCGGTCATACCGACGCCGGTATCAGTCACGCGGATCACGATCCACTCGCGCTGGGCGTCGAGGCCGAATGACTGCACTTCGCTGTCGCTCACACGCGCGCTGGCAATACGAAGTGTGCCGCCGGCGGACATCGCGTCGCGTGCGTTGCTGGCGAGGCTGAGCATGACCTGCTCCAGCTGTGCGGCGTCAATGCGAATGGTGCCGAGGTCACCGCCCAGCGTGGTGGTGACTTCGATGTGCTCGCCCATGAGCCGGCGGAGCAGGCGGTCGAGTCCCGCAATCACGGAGTTCGGGTCGAGCACCGTTGCCTGCACGATCTGCTTGCGACTGACGGCAAGAATCTGCTTGGAAAGATCCGTACCACGCACGGCGAGCGCGCGGATCTCACTGACATCGCGGCGTACGGGATCGTCGGCCGACATCATGGCGAGCGCGAGATCGCAGTAGCCCAGCATGCCGGTGAGCAGGTTGCTGAAGTCGTGCGAGATGCCGCCGGCGAAGGTACCGATCGCTTCCATTTTCTGTGACTGGCGCAGCTGCTCTTCACTGCGGGCCAGCGCACGTTCGGCTTCGCGGCGCGCGGTAACATCGATGCCCACCGACAGCCAGCTGGCGCGTCCGAGTCGACGGGACGAGGTGGTGATGACCTCCATCTCGAGCAGTCGACCGCTCGCGGTGCGATGTTGCCAAGAACCGGCGCTCTGCTTCGATTCCGAGAAGGGCAGGCGGGCGCCGCTGAATCGTGCGTGCTCAACGGGGTCGAGCAGGTCGACAATGCGCAGCGAGAGAAACGTGTCGCGATCGTACCCGTACTGCTCGACGGCGGATTCGTTCACGGCGAGGATGAGCATGGTGTCCGCGTCCCAGGCCCACATGGGCAGCGGATTGGAGTCGAACAGAAAGCGATACCGGCGCTCGCTGTCGGCGAGTGCCGCGCTACGTCGCTCGACCGTTTCAGCCATCTGGTTCAGCGCCGTCGCGAGTGAACCAATTTCATCGCTGGATCTGATGCGCGACCGATGTCCCGCTACGCCGACCGCCAGTGCATGCGCGTCTTCAATCAGCGCCTGCACCGGTCGGGAGATCTTGGTACCGAAATACAATGCGAGCGTGATCGACACGATCAACGCTCCGCCGAACAGCAACACGCCTCGCCATCCGCTGTTCGGCATCGGCGTGAGAAGACTGACCAAGAGTGGTGGCGTTGACACGATCAGCGCCATGCCCAGCAGTCGCGTGCGGAGCCCCGTTCCGCCTGGTGGCAGTGGAACGTCGTCCTGCTGGAGGGGCGCTCGGTCGGGCACGGCCTACGCGCCGAGCGGCTCTGTGCCGAGCGGCATGGTCACGGCCATTCCCATCGCGTGGTATCCCTTGTCCACGTACACGGTGGACCCCGTGATTCCGCTGGCCAACGAGCTCGAGAGGAACGCGGCGGTGTGGCCGACTTCGGTTGCGGTGAGCTCTTGAGGAAGCGGCGAGTTCGCTGCGCAGTACTTCACCATCTTGTCGATAATGCCGATCGCACTGGCCGCTCGCGACGCATACGGACCGGCGCTGATTGTGTTGACGCGCACGCCGTACTTGCGACCGGCCTCGAACGAGAGCACGCGCGTGTCGCTCTCGAGGGCGGCCTTGGCCGACGACATCCCACCGCCGTAGCCGGGAATGGCGCGTTCACTGGCCATGTACGTAAGTGAGCAGACCGAGCCGCCTGGACGCATGAGCGGCGCGAGGCGCTGCACCATCGACACCAGCGAGTACGCGCTCGCGCTGGAGGCGGCGAGATACCCGGCGCGACTGACCTCGAGCAGTGGCTTCTTCACTTCAGGCCCATTGGCCAATGAGTGAAAGACGATGTCGAGCGACTGGTCGCCGAAGTCGGCCGCCAGGCGCTGGGCGAGACCGCCGATCGAGAAGTCGCCGATATCCTTGTAGCGCTTCGATTCGCGCACGTCTGGTGGCGCATCGTCGAGCGAGTCGTAGACGGCGTCGAGGGGATAGATGCGCTCGAAGGTGAGCAGCGATCCATCGCTCAGACGACGGGACTCATCCATCTTGCCGCGTTCGAGCAGATTGAGGAAGATGTTGAGCGCAGGCGGCCACGTGGCGACACAGACAGAGGCGCCGGCCTCCGCGAAGGCCTTCGCGACGGCGAACCCGAAGCCGCCGTCGTCGGCGACGCCCGCGACGAGGGCGCGCTTGCCGGAAAGATCGATGGGTAGCATCCGGGCAAGATAGCAGCGAAGTCGGGCTCGCGCCGAGCGCCGAGCGCCGAGCGCCGAGCGCCGAGCGTCTAGCGACTAGCCCGGGCGAGGCGATCGCGGAGGCCAGCCCAGCGATCATCGTCCGGGGGACGCTCGATCACGATGAGGGATGCATCAGCCGCGTCGGCCGCGTGTAGCGCGGCATAGAGCTCGCGCGCATACGCGGCCGGTTCATCCGGCATGCGGACGATCGTGCCATCCGGCAGAGAAAGCGTGGTCGTACGCAGGAGCGCCGTCACGCGCCCGGTCGCCGGATTCCGCGCCGCGAGGGCGACGGTGAGTGCTGCTGCGATCTCGGGCTGTTGCTCCGGGTCGAACAACCAGACATCGGCCCGCGGCGCATAGTGTCGATCGGCCATACCCGGCGAACGCTGAGCCGGCGCGTCTCCGGCGGCGTCGTGCCGCACAGTGGTGGTGACGCTTCGAACCGCCACTCCCGAGCCACGCAGGGCGAGCGCGATATCGGCGGCGGAGATCATGCCTGGCCGCAGGATGACCGCGTCGGGGCCGGTGAGGTCGACCACCGTGCTTTCGATGCCCACCCTACTCGGACCGCCGTCGAGAATGAGCCCGACCCGGTCGCCCAGCGACGCCTGCACATGCTGCGCCGTAGTGGGACTGACCTGGGTGAACCGATTGGCGCTTGGGGCCGCGATGGGCACGCCGACCGCGCGGAGGAGGGCGAGCGCGACGGGATGGGCCGGCACCCGAACAGCCACCGCATCGAGCCCGGCGGTAGCCACGTCGGGCAGGTGTGCTGCCTTGGGGAGCACCACGGTGAGCGGGCCCGGCCAGAAGGCCGCCGCTAAGCAGTCGGCGGCGGGAGGCCACTGCCGCGTGAGGAGGCGGGCCGCGGCAGCATCGGGCACGTGCGCGATTACCGGATTCCACGCCGGACGGCCTTTGGCGGTATAAATGGCCGCGACCGCAATCGGGTCGAGCGCGTTGGCGCCGAGTCCGTATACGGTTTCGGTGGGAAAGGCGACGAGTCCGCCACGACGCAGTAGGGCGGCCGCGTGCTCGACCACCACGGGGTCGGGATTATCGGGGTCGAGCCTGAGTACTGGAGCGCCGGCCATCATGGAATCTAGCCGGGGACGACCGGGCGCCGGAGGCCGCACCGAGCGCCATATCCGTGCTTACGCGTCGAATCAGACGTCTCCGTGCTCTCGGCGCTGCCATCGTGCGCATGAACGGGTGGGTGTGCGATCGGCCAGACCGCAAACCGCCGGAACACCGAGGCCGCGGATTGCACGGAAAAAACACGGATCTGCTCCGCCGGTGCGATGCCTGCCCGTGGCTCGGCGACGGCGTGCGCTTTGTTGTGGAAAAGCAAAAGCCATCGCATCGACCCGCCGCCTGAGGCGGGCCTCACATGGCTTGGCTTATCTGTGCGGTACGGTGTAATCCGCAGTTTCCGTGTTCCGGCGGTTCGCGATCGTGCCGCGCTGCCAACGGCTGCGTAGACGGACAGACCGCAGACGGCTGGAACACCGAGGCCGCAGATGATTTTGAGGCCGCAGCAAGACTGTCTACTGCCGCGACTCGATCGCGCGCTGGGCGATCCGGTCGACGAGTCTCGGAGCGATCAGCTTGAGCAGCCGTCCGATCTTGCCGCGCCACGTCATAACCAGATCGCGGTCGCGCCCAGCCACCGCCGCGAGAATGAGACGACCGCACTCGTCGGTCTCCATCGTTTCACCTTTCCGTCGCACAAAGGCGCGCTCGCCGAATGGGGTGCCGTCGGGTGAGAGCGCCCGCTGGTTGATCTCGGAAAAGACGAAACCGGGATAAATGACGGTGACCGACACACCGGAGCTCTCGAGCTCGATGCGGAGCGAATCGAAGAAGCCGGCCATCGCATGTTTGGTGGCAGCGTAGGCGGTGCGTTTGGGGACGCCGGTGAGTCCCGTCAGGCTCGACATGGCGACGATGCGTCCCTGCGACCGTTTAAGGTGCGGCAGGGCATGCGCCGTGCACCACACACTGCCCAGGTAGTTCACCCGCATGAGCGTGTCGAAGATTGAGAGATCGGTGATCTCCTCGAATGGCCCGCTCGAGCCGAGTCCGGCATTGTTCACCAACATGTCGAGGCGGCCATAGTGCGCCACGGTGCGCTCCACGATCCACGCGCACGCCGTCTCGATACCCACATCGCCCGGCACCACCAGCGCGTCGGCGCCCCGCGCTCGGCACTCGGCGGCCACCGATTCCAGCCGTTCCGCATCGCGCGCGGCGAGCGCCAGCCGCGCCCCTTCGGCGGCGAATTGTCGCGCCAACTCCGCCCCGATCCCACTCGAGGCGCCGGTGAGCAGGATCACCTGCCCGGCAAAGCGATTGCTCACGGACATCCGGTCATGGATTCAAGGTCACGGACGTAAGGTCACGGACGCAAGGTCACGGACGCAAGGTCACGGATGCCCCGCGGCGTCGTCGGGACCGAGGAGCTCGTCAACGTACTCGTCGCCCTCGAAGGGGGCATCGAGGATGCGCAGCGCGTGCGTCGCGTCTCCCACTCGCACGGCAAGCCGTACGGGATACACCAAGTGCATCGAGGGGAGCATGCCGCCCGCATCGTCGCGGAGCACCACAGCCGGAATGTGATGTGCTTCCAACACGCTGCGCGCAACGAGCGCTTCCATCTCGTTCACGTATTCTCGAATGACCTTCATGGCGGCTCCCATAGGGCGAACATATCGCGTCGACCGCGCCACCGTGAGGGTAGCGTGTACACCGACTAGATTGCGGGAATGGCGGCGTCCTTCGGCATTTTCGTACTGGCAGAGCTTCCTGGCGAAGCGGGTGCCATGGTGCGAGAGATTCAGCAGCGTTTCGACCCCAAGCTGGCCCGGCTCACGCCTCCACACGTGACGCTGGTCGGCTCGTCGGGCGTGGGCGC